>VOPR01000078.1 GCA_009594995.1 Nitrospira sp.
GAGAGCGTGTATCACCACCAGACCGGCGAGCAGCAGGGAAAGGAATCACAGCCCACGTTTTTTATGCACCGTAAGCTTGCTCGTCCCTATCACATCGACTATGCATTTGCTTCCGCAGATCTTCTTCAAGCTTCAAAAATTTCAGTCGGCCGGGCCGATGAGTGGCTCGCATTCAGTGATCACATGCCCATAGTGTTCGATATCGCCTGCGTCTAGTTTACGGTTCAGACCGATAAGTAGCGGTACCGCTAGAAAATAACCAACGGAACACAAGAACGGCTCAATAGCTCTCAACTTCTCTCCGCAGCCGTTCAGCCCTAGGCCGGTGCGTTACCCGGCTTCCACTTGATGCTACAACCGACACTGGCTTTTTGATCGGAATTCAACGGCTTTCCGCTCAGGACGGCATCGATCGCGGCGCGGAGATCTCGGCCGGTGACCGGCCTGTTGTTGCCGGGACGTGAGTCGTCCAATTGGCCTCGATACACCAGTCGACGCTGCCGGTCGAACAGGAAAAAGT
The DNA here is from genome assembly GCA_009594995.1 of Nitrospira sp. Taxonomy (GTDB): domain Bacteria; phylum Nitrospirota; class Nitrospiria; order Nitrospirales; family Nitrospiraceae; genus Nitrospira_A. The sequence goes on from VOPR01000078.1 coordinate 521, forward strand.
CCGGCGTGCAGACGGCCCGGTAGGCTTTCGCGACCTCCTGCGTGTCATCGCAGCAGAACGGGAAGGAGAAGGCCAGCCGCTCGGCCATTTCTTTCAAGCGCGGAGGTGCGTCGTCCGGATACGACTTCGTATCGTTGCTGCTGATTGCGATAAGCCCCAGTCCGGCATCTGCATAGTCTCGCCCGATCCTGGCGATCTCCTGCTCCACATGCACCACATAGGGACAATGGCGGCAGATGAACATCACCAGGAACGCCGCCTTCTCATTGAACGATTCCAAGCGGTAGATCTGACTATTCACCACATCACGCAATGAGAAATCAGGGGCATTGGTTCCGAGCGGGAGCATAGCCGATTCGACCGCCATCATGACCTCCTGAGGGATAGGCACACACCACGAGGTGTCCACCCTACAATTGCGTGACTGATGATTCAAGCGTCGACAGCATTGACCTCTCTTCCCTGCCCCCAGTATTCTGCCAATGAACGCCGGACATCATTTACTGACCCAGTGAGGACTCCATGCAATTCGATGCCGCGCTGGCCGCGCAGGATACCCTACAGGAATCAGAAGCCGAACTTGGTGCCGATTGGGACCAGGCCATTGAGCTCGAACAAACCTTCTCCTCCAATGCCGGATCCACAGCCCGCGACGCCTATGAACAATTGCTCGCGTTGGCCGGTCGCCACCCCAAGGCACATCGTTTCCAGGCCTTCTGTATCTACATCACTTGGCAACAGGTGACGGAAGAGACCATCGCCCGTCATTTTGAAACAGGCATGACGCTCTCCCAGGCCTATCTTGCCTCACCGGAGGGGAAGGATCCGCGGCACCTAGCCTATGTGGCCGAGCTGCTTGAGTCATTTCGCGCCGGCCTCGGACTGGACGAAGAAGACGACATCGTGGTGGAGTTTCGCAAGGACACGCCGAAGGGCGGCGACTGACCCGAGGCCTGAAACGTCAGTCGTCATATGACGCGTTTCACAAACGAGAGATGAGCGACGGCAGACGAATTACGGTTCTAAGACATGGCTGAAAACGACAAACACCGCGCACGCATTTTTCTCCATCGTGGCGACCTCGTCCAGGCACGCGCCGCCTGGGAAGCGGCCGTCAAAGACGACCGGCTGACCGGAACTCAACGTGAACTCTCGAACAGCCTCGGCAACCTCGGCAACACCTATGCCCTGGCCGGAGACTTGGAAAAGGCCGACACCTGTTACAAAGAAGTGCTGGCGATCCAACGCAATGAACAGGATCCACACGCCATCGCCCATACACTCGTCAATCTCGGCAACCTCTACATCGGCGCCGACAAGCCGGAAAAGGCCCGCCCCTACTATCTCGAAGCGCTGGACCTCCTGAAGCCGCTCAATGACCATCGCGCGCTGGGCATCCTGTACCACAACCTCGCGATGGAAGAAGCCCGGCAGCAGCATTGGGATGAATCCGTCCGATTGTTCACGCAAGCGCTGGATTCCCATCGTGTCGTCGGCAACGAAGAAGGGCTTGCCGGCACCTACAGCCAGATGGGGAAGACGTTCCTCGACAGCGGCCGCACGGTCGAGGCGGAACGTTGCTTCAACAACGCCTCCGAACATTTCATCAAGCTCGGGAACCCGGCGGGCGAGGCCGCTGTGCTGAGGGAGCTCGCCGACCTGTATGAAACGCGACAGGATACTGTTGCGGCCATCCGCTGCGTGGAGCGACTCCAGCACCTGGCGCTGGGCACAGGCCGCGCCCCCTCCTCTGCGGATCGAGATCGCCTGGCACGGCTCCGTGCCGCCCGTAGCTGAACGAAGGAGGGTGATGGTAGAATCCGCCCTCATTGAACCGATCAACCGTGCTTCACAAGGAGCCTCATGGATATCAGCGCATTTCGCCAAATGGTTGAAAAGAACCCGAAGGGATTTCTGGGCCGCTACGGCCTTGGCAATAAAATTTTGCAGGAGGGCGGCAGCGTCGAAGAGGCCGCCGAGCACCTCACTGTCGCCACCCAATTGGATCCGACGCATGTCGCATCGCACCTCGCCCTCGGACGGGCGCTGGTCTCACTCGGCAAAAAGGAAGAAGCCAAACCCGTGTTGAAAGCGGGCATCGATGCCGCCGTCTCGGGCCGATCCAACGGCGGCGTGGATCTCGTTCCTGAACTGCAGCAGCTGTTGCGGACGCTCGGCTAGAATAGGATGGAGGCCCTATGAATCTCGACGCAGCCAGACAGCGGATTGAATCCGCCATCACACAATATGGCCAGCATGCAGCCATGGCGATCGAACTGGTGATTAACGAGGTCCGGTCCGACATGGGTCGCGAGGCGGTGAATGAATTGATCGACGAATTCGACCTCGAACTCATGTACAACATCGCCCCAATGGAATCCGACTACTCGAATAGCTGAGCCCGGATGACGCTGTTCAGCACCCTGCCATGCCGCTGATCTGGTGTTCCATCTCCGGCCACGGCTACGGGCACGCGGCACAAGTGGTGCCGGTACTCAATGCGTTGGGCCGGCTGGTGCCGAACCTCCAGGCCCTCCTCCGGACAACCGTCCCCGCCGGCTTCTTCGAACCGCGCCTCGACATCCCTTGGCGGCTCAGCGCCTCCCAGCAGGATGTGGGTTGCATTCAGAATGGGCCGTTGACGATCGATGTCCCCGGCACGTGGGCCGCCCACCAATCCCTGCACACCGATTGGGAGAAGAAAATCCAAGCGGAGGCTGCGCTCATCCGTGATGCCGGCCCCGCCTGTGTCCTCTCCGATATCTCCCATCTCGGCATTGCCGCCGGCTCGGCCGCCGGAATCCCGACCATCGGACTCTGTTCCCTGTCCTGGGATCTCGTTTTGTCCCCCTTCGTCAATCCAGCCACGCCGGAGCATGCCGCCATCATTCACCGGATTCGCGAGGCCTATGCGAAAGCCGACTGCTTTCTGCGCGTAGCCCCAGGCCTTGAGATCACCGCCTTTCGCAACAGGCTCGAGGTTGGTCCCATCGCCGAACCAGCCGAACCTCAGAACGACAGGCTCCGTAAGGCCATCAAGGCTGACATAACGGATCGAGTCGTCCTGGTAGGGTTCGGCGGAATCCCTCTGCAAAACCCTCCGTTTGAGCAGATGGAGGCGATGCACGACCACCGCTTTCTCTTCGATGGCCCTCTCCCCAGTGGGCTGAGCAGAGTCACATCTCTCTCTGCGGTGGGACTTCCCTTCAAAGAGGTGCTGGCCTCGATGGACTTGGTCCTGACCAAGCCGGGATATGGCACCATCGTCGAAGCTGTCGCGCTCGGCATACCGGTCGTCTACGTACGACGATACAATTTCGCCGACGAGCAATCGCTCGTAGACTACCTGCACCGGTATGGGCGAGGGGCGGAACTCACAGTCGATGATTTTTATCGGGGACAATGGATGCCGGCCATCCGACAGGCACTGACACACACACCCGCCTCGCCCCCGCCGCCGCTGTCCGGTGCCCAGGACGCCGCAGACATTCTGTATACGTATTTCTAAACACAAGACGGCGTTTCTTCCACGCCCGCACAAACTTACATCCGATTAGTCGTTTTTCGCGTACAGTGTTATAGTGTGCCCTATTCTGATTCTGAGGATTGCCGCCCGCGCCTAGGCCGACTGCATGGAAGCTGCCTCCCGACAAGCCGCATCGACGATCGAACCGAAACTCCTGGCCCGCGTGGCCAAGGGCGATCAACAGGCATTCGGCCAGCTCTACGATCAATCCAGCACCCTGCTCTTTACCCTGGCCTATCGCATTCTCAATGACCGCGACGAGGCGGCGGAACTACTTCAGGATGTCTATCTCGAAGTCTGGCGAAAAATCGCGAAATATGATGTCGGCCGTGGCAGTCCCATCGCCTGGCTGGTGACGCTCACGCGCAGCCGCGCCATCGACCGGCTGCGCTCACGCGCCTCTCGCGGACAACATGTCGTCGCTGACTCGTTTGAACACCCGCTGGTTTCCGTCACGCCCGACGTCAGCCCGAATCCGTACGAAGCCAGGGAAGATACGGAGATGCGGCAACTGATGGCCAAGGCGATTCTCGATCTCCCGCTGCCGCAACAACAGGCTATTGAAATGGCGTTTTATCAGGGGCTGACGCATACGGAAATCGCTGCCAAACTGAATCAGCCGTTGGGAACGGTGAAAACCAGAATTAAACTGGCGATGACCAAACTCCGCGCCTCACTGCAGGAATCGTTACCGCAAGGTCAGCAGCTATGACACACGAGGAGCTCGAAGAAGCGGTTCCCCTCTACGCGATCGGCGCCCTCGAACGCTCGGAGCGGCAGGCGATCGAAGCGCATCTCCTGTCGGGGTGCGCCGCCTGCCATGCCGCGCTCAAGGATTATCAAACCGTGGCCTCCCTGCTGCCCTTCGGACTGACGCCCGCCACACCGCCTAATACGCTGAAAGCCAAAATCATGATGGCTCCGGCGCCGGTCCCAGGGGCCATGGAGGTGGAGCCGCCCGGCCCCCGATCGAGTCTTGAACCGGGCGAATGGATGAACCACCTGTTTCCTCCGATTGCCCCGGCCCGCTCGTTGCCTTTCCGCCTGGCCATGGCATGTGCCGCTGTCGCTCTTGTGGGTGGAGGCGGCTATCTCGCATGGCAGAATTACATCCAGACCACGCAACGTTCGGGTGAAATCCAGCAACTCCAGACGGCGGTGCAACAGGAAACCTCGCGCGCGACGGCCTTGCAATCGGAGTTACACCAACGCGAGCTCACTCTTGGCTCGATGAAATCTGAATTGGAGCAACGCACCACCGAGGTCGCCGAATTACGGGATCAATTGCTTCAACGGGAAGCCGAGCTGGATGATGCGCATCAGCAACTCACTCTGCATGACAGTTCATTGCAGCGGCTTGCCCAGCAAAGCGAAACATTTGTCGCGCTGTTCAAAAATCCCGCGTCGAAAGTTGTCTTACTATCCGGCTCCGACATGGCGAAAGCGGCCGGCGCATTTCTCCTGGTCGATCCCGCGAGCAAGAAGGCATGGTTGTATGCCTTCAACTTACCGACTCTGCCGAGCGGAAAAGTCTATCAACTCTGGGCCATAGACGATAAACCGGTGAGTGCGGGCATCTTCGGCCTCGACTCTGGGCAGAAGGCCCGCATGTTGATCAAGAATATGGCGGAGTTCCCACGGATGAAGAAATTCGCCGTAACCGTGGAGCCAGACGGCGGACGCCCCGAGCCGACGGGCGCCATTTATTTGATCGGCCAGATTTAACCAGTCCCGGCGTTCGGTCCCTCCTCTCCCCGCTGCCGTTCGACGCCGCAAACGTGCTAACATCCCGCGCAGATTCCTGAGTACCCCATCCGCATAACCGAATCGACCACGACGGCATGACTTCACTCCGCGATCTTGATACGCACTTCATGCAGCAGGCTTTGACCCTAGCCCGCTCAGCCGCATCGATCGGCGAAGTGCCGATTGCCGCCCTGCTGGTCCGCGACGGCATCGTGATCGCCGAAGCCCACAACCTCCGTGAAACCAAACAGGACCCCACCGCCCACGCGGAAGTCATCGCCATTCGGGAAGGAGCCCGGCAGACCAACAGCTGGCGGCTCATCGATACCACCCTCTATGTCACGCTGGAACCCTGCACGATGTGCATCGGCGCCATTGTGCTCGCTCGCATTCCACGTCTGGTGTTCGGCGCGACCGACCCGAAGGCCGGCGCCTGTGGATCCATCATGAACATTCCACCCGAGCCGCGGTTGAATCATCGAGTGGAGGTCGTCGAAGGGGTGTGCGCGGAAGAAAGTCAGGCGTTGTTGCAGGATTTTTTTCGACGACTGAGAAGAGAATCCGCGCAGCGGGAGACGCCCTAGCGCGTAAAAAATGCCGTGGCATCGAAGGTCTGCAGGGTCCAGCCCTCGCCTTCCACTGCCAGCGCCCCGGCCAGGCCATCCAACAACGGGAGCGCCTGAACCAGCCAACCCGGGTCGAACGTTCCCGATTCGGCTAACCGCACCCGAGCAGACGGCGACTGTCCTTCGAACAGAATCTCGAATCGATCCAGTCCAAGCGAGAGTCCCACGCCCCGCCCTTTGAGATAGGCTTCTTTCGCCGTCCAATAGCGATAAAACAGCCGTTGTTGCGCATCGCCCTGCAGGGTCGCGAGCGCTTGCGATTCCCCCGGGGCAAAAAACCGTTGCGCCAACTTCAACGCCTCCACGTCCGGCTTGCGTACTTCTACATCCACCCCGACGGCACGTCCATTCGTCAGCGCCATGAGGGCATAGTCCCCGGAATGGCTGAGACTGAACTCAAGGGATGGCAATAAGCCGGCTGAACCACCCACCGCCGGCTTGCCATGAACGCCCGTGACAAATTGGACCTGCCTCGGCTCTAGATCTAGATAGCGGGCCAGAATCAGTCGCAGCAGGCCGTGCGAGAGAATGAACCGTTGACGATCCCGCTCAAACACAAATCGGGCGGCACGGGCCTGCTCATCACTCGACAACAACGTCGCAAGCATGTCGCCCGCGCCGGCATACCGGAGGAGATCGCAGCACCAGACGTGCACATCCTGCCGACCGAGGAGAGGGAACGCTGAAGAAGCTGTGGAGAGATTTAACAACAGGGACATGTGCGATCTGCGGGCTCAACAGGACCGGCGTTATCCCGACGAGCGGGCCACCGGCTTGAGGAGTGGAGTCGTGCGGTGGGCGGCGCCATACGCACTACCGCTCGAGGTTTCTACAATTTTGCCTTCATCCAGTTTTAACACGCGGTCGCCCACATGGAAATAGCGGTCATCGTGCGTCACCACGATCACGCCTTTTCCGCGGGCGCGTAACTCCGGGAGCAACTCACCATAGAAGACGTCCTTGTATTGCGGGTCCTGATCGGCCGCCCATTCGTCAAACACATAGAAGGGGCGATCTTCCAGCATCGCCGTCACAAGCGCCAGGCGTTTGCGTTGCCCCTGCGACAAATTGATCGTGGAGTACTCGCCGTTCTGAATGGTGACCTTGTGTTGGATGCGAAGCGTCTTCAGCCACCCATCCGCTTGACTGGCGACCAGGGAGGGATCCAACCCCAAGAGTTTCTTGAAGAGATAAAAATCCGAGAAGACCGCCGCGAAATGCTGCCGGTACCAATCCTGGGTGGTGGACGAGATCGCTTCCCCGTTGAGCGAGACCCGTCCTTGCTGCGGGAGGTACAGGCCGGTAAGCACCTTGACGAAGGTCGATTTACCGCTGCCGTTGCCGCCGATAATGAACACCAGTTCGCCGGACCGGATAGTCAAATCCAACGGCCCCAAGCTGAACGAGCGCTCGTCCTCGCCTTTGGCTTCATAAGAGAAGGTCGCTTGAGAAAATTCCAGGCAATACGTCCCCTGGGCTACCGGTCGCTCGGCCCCTCCTTCCCGACTTCCCTCATCGAGCGCCAACCCGAGCGATTCGATCTTCTCCAGCGCCACTTGCCCGCGACTTAAGGTCGGCACCATGCCGAGCAATCCCCACATCGGGCCGATCATGTACAACATCGCAAACGCATAACCGGTGAGGGATTCGCCGGACAAGGACAGCAGGCGTGGAAACAACAGGAGAATGACCCCGATGAGGCCGTAGAAGAGCACCTGGGTCCAGGAGTCGGTCGTGAGGTATTGTTTCGTGGTCACCAAATTATGGTGTCGCAGGGTCTCGGCAGACTGCCGGATATCCGTATCGACGAACGTCTCACGACGTCCGCGATGCAACATCAATTCCTTCATTCCCTCCGTCAAACTACGAAAGTGTTCGAAGAGGACTCCCTTCGCATCACGCACCGCCAGCGACGATTGCAGCACCCGGTTATACAGCTGACGATATCCCAGGAGACCCAGCACGGCGAGGATGACCACTCCGAGAAATGCCTGCCAGGAGAGCCAGGCAAGGTACAGCGAGCAACCGGCCAGAATCGCGACATTGATGGCCAGTCCCGGTAATCCGTTCACGGCCCAGGCCATGGCGTTGGTGTCATCCGTCAAGGTGGCGAGAATCTCGTGAGCGCCACGCCGCTCCAACGTGCGATAGGGAGCACGCACGACCTTCCAGCAGAGATCCATGCCCAGATTTAAGATCGTTTTCTGCGCGAAGGTGACCAGCAGAAGTTGGGAGAGGTAATTCGATCCGACTTTCAGCACCGCCAGCCCGATGAACGCCACAGCAAACAGGTCCGAGGTCGATCCGGCCCCGTTGATCAGTTTGTTGATGACCGCCAGCAGCCCCACGCTGGAAAGGCCGGCCAGCAGCCCGGTCAGCACCATCAGTACCATCATGGTTCTGGCGCCACGGAGCAGGAACAGGAGGAAGCGATACATTTTCATCATGATGCGGGTGCTTTCAGCTCGCTGATACCAGCAGACAATTCACACAGGCAGAGAAAACCGATGGCCACTAACGACATGCTGCTAGGCGGCTTTTGATGAGGGTCCATCGCCCCGCCCACCGGGCTTTCGCTCCACTGTTATGCCTGCTTCCTGCCAGAACGCCTTGAGATGGTGTGCCAACTCCTGCACATGCGGCGCGACGAACAAACGGCCGGAATCCTCCGCAGGTAAATACACGGTACGGCTCATCCCCATCGCCCACTCGCCGAAGACCAGCCGCGTATCGTCGCTTGAGTTCGTGAGCGGGTGTTTGGAGGCAATCACATTCAAGACCTGCCCCCTGAATGGTTTCAGATCGTACCTAGCCACGGCATGGAACGTGGCGTACGTCACCTGATCCTTGTACAAGAACTCGTCCTGATGCTCGGCGGCCTCGGTATGGTGCATGAGATTCCAGATACGTTTCAATTTGCCCTTCCAGAACGCCGCCCAGTCACGGCTAGGCAACCGGCGCATGAGCCGAAGATAGGTCGTGACTTTCATCCCCACAAACAAGATCGGCCAGAGCAGGTATGGCGGACGACTCCAGTGATTTAGATAGGATCGCGGATGCCATGATTCCATCACGGCCAGAATGACGGCCTCTCCCTGCGCCGTCAACTGCTGCGCAATCTCATAGGCGGCCAGTCCCCCGGTGCAGGTGCCGCCGATGAGATAGGGCCCCCGTGGTTGAACCGAACGGATCTCGTCGATGTAATGGGCGGCCATCTCTTCGACCCGCATGAAGGGCTTTTCTCTTCCATCCAGCCCGCGTGCCTGCAGCCCATAAAACGGTTGGTCATCCCCCAGCAACTTGGCAAGGCGGGCAAACACCAGCACATTCCCTCCGACCCCCGGTACGGCAAAGAACGGCGATTTCTTCCCCTCCGGCTGAATCGCAACCAGGGATCGCCAGCGCACGGTGCAGCCTTCATCGGCCAGGACATCCGCCAGTTGTTCGATTGTCGGAGCCTGGAATAACACGGCCATCGGCAGGCGCTTGCCGAAGGTCTGCTCGATGGCGCTGAACATCCGGAGCGCCAGCAAAGAGTATCCACCCAGCGCAAAAAAGTTGTCGCGCACACCGATAGGGGTGATCCCCAACACCTGCTCCCAAATCGCCACCAGTTGCAATTCGATCCGATTCCTCGGCTCGACGGCTTGAGCGGCATCATGCACCGGCTCTGCGGATGGGACCGGCAGGGAGGCGCGATCCACCTTGCCGTTGGGGGTCAACGGAAATTCCTGGAGCGGGACGATGGCGGCGGGCACCATGTAGTCGGGAACCATGTCACGCAACGCCCGGCGAAGGGCTTGTGGATCACAGGTTGCTCCGTTACGCGCCACCACATAGGCCACCAGACGCTTGTCCCCGGGAGTATCTTCACGCACAATGACGACCGCCTGCTTGACGGTTGGATCATCCGCCAACAGGGTTTCGATTTCTCCGAGTTCGATGCGGAACCCGCGCAACTTCACTTGATAGTCGATGCGACCGACGTAGTCCAACCGCCCATCAGGCAGCCATTTCACCTGATCGCCGGTACGATAGAGCCGTTCGCCCTCCCGGAACGGATTGGACACGAACCGCTCCGCCGTCAATTGAGGCTGCCCCCTATACCCTCTGGCAAGCCCCATTCCGCCTAGATACAACTCGCCCGGTATCCCGACCGGCACCGGCTCTCGATTGAGATCCAGCACGTACACCTGCGTATTCGCAATCGGGCGCCCGAGGGAGATCGTCCGTTCGGCGCTGCGCACCCGTTCTAACGTCGACCAGATCGTGGTTTCTGTCGGCCCATACACGTTCCACACCGATCCAGCCCTGCTCAGCAGTTCCTGCGCCAACTCGCGAGGCAATGCTTCCCCACCGCACAACACTTTGACGCCTCGCCCACCCTGCCAGCCGAACTGCAACACCATCCGCCAGGTGGCGGGAGTCGCCTGCATCACCGTCACCCTGCCCTGGTCGAGCTCGCGCTGCAACCACCCGCCGTCCATAGCCTGTTGACGATTCGCCAGCACAATACGCGCACCAACCAGGAGCGGAAGATAGAGCTCCAGACCGGCGATGTCGAAGGAGAGCGGTGTGAGAGCCACCAACACGTCGCGCTCGCTCATCCCCGGTTCCTGTTGCATGGAGCGAAGGAAGTTCACCAACGCCCGATGCTCGATTTCGACACCCTTTGGTTGGCCGGTCGATCCCGAAGTGAACAGTACATAGACGAGGTGCCCGGGGTCGGACAGCGGGGTCGGATTCGTCTCCGGATACCGCGCAATTGTTTCTGCCTCCCGATCGACACACACGACACAAAGCTGATGTTGCGGGAGTCCGCCAAGAAGCGTCGAGTCTGTCACGAGTACCGCCGCATGGCTCGCCTCGATCATCGCCGCCAGCCTTCGAATCGGCAATCCGGGAACCAGCGGCAAGTAGGCGCCACCGGCTTTCATGATTGCCAACAGACTAATCAGCAGATCCGGCGAGCGTTCCAGGAAAACCGGCACCACCACATCCGGTCCGACGCCACAGTCCCGCAAATAGTGCGCCAGCCGGTTGGCCCGACGATTCACGTCCGCATACGACCATTCGGCTCCCTCGAACACCAGGGCGATCGCATCCGGCGTCCGATTGACCTGCCGCTCAAACAGTTGCGGAAAACACAGTTCCCGATCCACCGGCTGTTCAGTGGCATTCCACTCGCGCAGCATTCGATGTTGTTCCTGCTCAGTGAGAATTGCCACGCGCCCGACCTTCTCTTCAGGCTGCTCCGCGATGACCTCCATGAATTGGCGGTATTCCGCCAACCAACGCTCAGCAGACACACGATCGAACAGGTCCGTGTTGAATTCCAAATAGGCTTTCCGGGAAGCAAGCGGATCGATAGAAAGTCCGAGGTCCAGTTGGGCCGCGCCGCGGCTCACTTCGTACGGCGTCCAGGAGAGATGCTGAAACTCCGTGCGCGCAAACGGCGTGTTGGCAAAATTGAACAACACCTGTACCAGCGGCAATCCGCCCTGACTGCGGTCCGGGCGCAATTCTTCCACGAGTTTTTCAAAGGGAATGTCCTGATGCGCGTAGGCGTCGAGCGACAGGTCCCGCACATTCCGCAGCAACTCCCGAAACGTCAGATCGCCGGAGACATCCGTTCGCAGCACCAGCGTGTTCACGAACGTGCCGATCAGGTCCTCAATCTCCAGCCGGTTACGGTTGGCGATGGGTGTGCCGATCACTAGATCCCGCTGTTGCGTGAGGCGGTGAAGCAGGCCGAAAAATCCGGCCAGGAACACCATGTAGAGCGTCACTCCTTCACGCACACTGAGCTGCTTCAGGCGATTCACCAGCGACCAGGAGAGATCGAGCGAGACATGATCGCCTTTGAAGGAATGCACCGGCAGACGCGGCCGATCGGAAGGCAGGGCCACCACCGGCAAATCGGTTAGTTTGGACTTCCAATGCGTGAGCTGCTCCTCCAATACCGATCCCTTCAGCCATTCGCGCTGCCACTGCGCGAAGTCTGCATATTGGATGGCAAGGTCGGGCACAAGTGCAAAGGGTTTTCCGGCACAAAACGAGTTGTAGCATTTGACGAGTTCACGCGCGATGACGCCATAGGACCATTGATCAGAAATGATGTGGTGGGTGCTCACCACCAACACATGGTCTTCATCACCAACCTGAATCAACAGAATACGCAGCAGCGGACCCTGCTCAAGATCAAAGGGGCGGCGCGCCTCCGCTGTTGCGAGTTCCAAGGCTCGTGGCTCGCGCAGCTCAGCCGGGAGTCTGCGCAGATCTTCCTCTTCCCAGAGCGGATGCAACGAGTCGTGAATGATCTGACGTGGCTGACCATCGACCTGAGCAAAGGTGGTGCGCAACGCATCATGACGCCGCACCAATTCATCAATACTCCATCGCAGCGCAGCCCTATTGAGCGGGCCGTGCAGCCGAACACTGGCCGGAATGTTGTAGGCAGCGGCGCCGGGCGACAGCTGATAGAGGAACCACATCCGTTCCTGCGCGAACGACAATGGAAGCGGCACGCCCTTGGCAGCTCGCGTGATTGCGTACCCGGTCCGCTCCTGGATTCCCTCCGCATGATCCTGGGCCTGCTTGATCACCTCGGCCAAGGTGGCAATGGTCGGACGTTCGAAGACTTGCCGTAGCGGCAGGGTGATGCGGAATAGTGACTGCACCCGCGACACCAATTGAGTGGCCAGCAGTGAATGCCCGCCCAGTTCGAAGAAGTTGTCATGGACGCCGACGTCCTTCAGCTGGAGGATTTCTCCCCAGATATCAGCCAGGACTTGCTCGGTGGGAGTACGGGGAGCGATGAACTCGGAGGTCAATTCAACCTTGCTGGCGCGACTGTCCGCCGCAACCTGCAGTGCGCGTCGATCGACTTTCCCGTTGGCGTTCAGGGGAAGGGATTCCAGCTCGATGAACGTCGAGGGAATCATATGCGCGGGCAAGTGACTGCGAAGCTGCTCGCGCAATTGCACCAGTCCAAGGCGGGTATTCGGGCGCGCGACCATAAAGGCCACGATTCGTTTGTCCCCAGGCTGATCCTCCCGTACCTCCACCACGGCCCGTTCCAGATCCGGATGCCGATTCAGAACGGCCTCGATTTCCTCGAGCTCAATCCGGTACCCGCGGATTTTCACTTGGCGGTCAGCGCGGCCGCGATACTCCAACTGTCCATCCTGCCGCCATCGCACCACATCACCGGTGCGGTACAATCGCGCCCCTGGCCGATTCGAGAACCAGTCGGGAATGAATTTCGACTCGGTCAAATTGGGCCGTCCCCGGTATCCTCGCGCAACCCCCAGGCCGCCGATATAGAGCTCACCGGCCACGCCTACCGGAACCGGCTGCCGGTGCTGGTCCAACACATAGACGGACGCATGCGGAATAGGGCGCCCGATCGGAAGATCCCCGACCACATCCTCGTTCACGCCGATGCCCGTCAGATCAGACCAGGTGACTGCGACGGTCGTTTCTGTCGGCCCATACGTGTTGATCAATCGCACCTTCGTGCCGATCAGTTGTCCCCATCGCTGCACAATCTGCGGGAGGACACGCTCGCCCCCGATGATGACGGTTTTCACCGACTCCGGAAAGACGAGCTGCTCCAACTCCATCCGGGTCACCACTTCATGCCAGTAGGCCGTCGGCAAATCCAGCACGGTCAGTTTCCAGTCACGGCATCGACCAAGAAACCCCGATACAGCATCCACCATCACTGCGGTGCGCAACACCAAGGTCGCCCCGGCGGCCAGGCAAGGGAAAATTTCTTCGGCAGCGGTATCGAAACTCAACGACGCAAATTGGAGCACCCGATCCTGCGCCGTCAGATCGACAGTCTGCGTGATGGCTCGCACATAGTTGGCAATTGATCGATGTTCGATCATCACGCCCTTGGGGTGACCTGTTGACCCCGAGGTGTAGATCACATAGGCCAGATTGTCCGTGACATCGGTGCCTTCGATCAGACTGTCCGGAAACCGTGCAATCTGGTCCCATTCTGAATCGAGGCAGATCGTATGAGGATTCGTGGCGGGTAACCGGACCAGTTGATCTTGCTGGGTGACCAACACCCGCACCTGACTGTCCCGCAGCATATATTCCAACCGCTCGGTCGGATAATCGGCATCCAACGGCAGATAGGCCCCACCCGACTTCAAAATGCCGAGCATGCCCACGATCAAGTTGAGCGAGCGTTCGAGACAAAGCCCCACGACCACACCGGGTGCGACGCCGCGACGACGGAGATAATGGGCCACGCGATTCGCGCGCGCATTCAGCTCGCGGTACGTGAGCGACTGCCCGTCCTGCTCCACCGCAATCGCCTCAGGAGTTCGTAAGACCTGCGCCTCCACCATGCGATGAAGCGCCCGTTCCGGTTCCTCCAGGGCGGAAGACTGCCCCCAGGCGAGGACCGTCTGACGTTGCTCTGTCTCGGAGAGAAGGGGCAACCAGCCGATCTTCGCGGTAGGATCATCAACCAACCCTCTCAACAGACGTACGAAATGCTCCTGCATTCGTGCGATGCGATCCGCACCGAACAACGCCTCTTTATATTCGAAATAGCCGCTCAATCCCTGTGTCGATTCTGCCAGTTCGACGCAGAGATCGAATTGACCGCTCTGCTGCGGAATCACATAGGCCTCCCACTCAGGGAGGCGGGTTTCCGGGAAGGCCGACGCCGCGGCACTCATCCGCCCGTCGAGTTCCGCCAACAACTTGAATTGTTGCAGCACGAACAGCACCTGCGCCAAGGGAGGGCGCTGCCCCTGGCGAGCCGGTCGCAAGTCCGACACCAGGCGCCCATAGGGATAGTCTTGATGGGCAAGGGCTTCCAAGAGATGATCTTTCGTCTGCGCCAGGAGCGCACGGCCGGTCCAGTCAGGCTGGAGGCTTTCCCGCAATACGAGCATGTTCACGAAATCGCCGACCGTCTGTGCAAACCGAGCCCGGCTGCGGCCGAACACCGGTGTCACCACCGTCGTGTCCTCTTGATTGGTGTACCGATAGAGCAGGACTTGGAGGGCGGCCAGACAGACGGCATACAACGTCGTACCTTCTATCCGGGCAAACTCTTTGAGCCGATGGGCCAGGTCCGTTTCGATCTGAAATGCATGCCATCCATAGCGACCCGGCTCGACCGTTGTCTGAGGCCGGTCATAGAGCATCTCGTAACTTGGCAACTCCCCCGCCAGCCGCCCCTTCCAATATTTCGACAGGCGATCGCCCTCTTCCCCTTCCAGCAGGGTCTGATGCCAGCCGACGAATTCGCCGTATGACACCGGGGGCTCGTCGAGTGCGCTTGAACGATCCGGCTGCGCTGCGTCGGCCGATGCATAGAGGCGTTTCAGTTCATCCACCAACTGAACCATCGACCAGCCGTCCACCACGATGTGGTGCGCGACCAACAGCAACCATGTCTGCTGTCTCCCATGAAACAGGGCTGCTCGCCAGAGAGGACCCTGTAGGAGATTGAACGGAACCGCTGCAACTTCCAGTGTTTCCCGCCGGAAGCGCGTCCAGTCCCACTCAGTGCTACTGACGCTCGTCCAGACCAGCGGCAGCCGGTCATGGACTCGTTGAACCGGCACATCCTGTTGGGTTTCAAAGGTCGTGCGGAGCGCGGCATGTCGTGCGCCGAGTTGTTCAAGCGCTCGTTGCAACCGGTTCTCATCCACTCCGGACGGCAAAGGGAGCAGCACGGACACATTCGCCGCCGCGCTATCCGGAGCGAGCTGACTCAGGAACCAGAGGGCCGCCTGATTGTCGGAGAGCGCACACACATTGTTGTCCGTGATAGCGGGACGAGGGGCAGGTGCCGATTCACTGCGTTCCCGGAGAAGCTCGCGTTCGATCGTAGTCGCCAGATCGCCCGGCGTTGCGCCTCCCAGAAGCGCATGTAACGGGAGCGAGAGATGAAACGATTCCTCGACGCGATGCAAGACTTCCGCGGCCATCAATGAATCGAGTCCCAACAGGTGTATCGGCTGATCTACGGGGATGGCATCCCGATTGCGACCAAGCCGATCAGCCAGAAACTCCAGCACGGCCTGCTCAATCCGTCGCCGACGGCTGTCCGGCGAAAGCCCACGGAGTTCCTCCACCTTGGTGCCGGTGACGGAGAATTGCGCACCGGGCAACGCCGCCACACTTTTTGCGATGATCGACAACCGACCTGCAAGAAACTGCTCACGACAGGCTCGCCGTTGCACCTTTCCGCTCGAGGTTTTCGGAAGGCTCCCTGCTTTAATGAAGATGATGGTCGAAACATGGAGGTCATGCTGCTCGGACACGGCGACCCGCATGGCGGCGGCCAACTCGTCAGTGGAAAGAGGCGTCGCCTGGCGTTCCAATTCCTGCACGATCACCACCGCTTCCTCACCGGCTTCTTCAACGGAAAAAGCTGCTGCGCCTGCGGCACGGAAGAGCGGATGAGAGGCCTCGACAGTGCGCTCGATATCCTGGGGGTAATGGTTTCTGCCACGCACAATGAGCAGATCCTTCAAGCGGCCGGTTACGAACACCTCGCCGTCTCGCACAAATCCAAGATCGCCGGTTCGTAAGAACGGGCCTTCGCCCGTATCCTGAAGCCTGGCGCCGAACGTTCGCGCGGTTTCCTCCGGATTGTTCCAGTAGCCTTGTGTGCAGCTGGCGCCTGCCAGCCAGATTTCTCCAACCTGTTGCGCCGCACAGCGGGAAAGAGTCTCAGGATGGGCAATCACCACCCGTGTATCACCGACGGGCACGCCACATCCGACGACCCGTCGAGCCGAAACGGCGTTCGTGCTCGCATCCCGCACCAATCCCTGTTCCAATGATGCCGGATCGAGCGACATCACCGTGGGAGCGACACCCTCTCGTTTCAATGAAATGAGGAGCGTGTATTCCGCCATTCCGTAAGCTGGAAAGAAGGCCTCCTGCCGGAACCCCGACGGCCCGAAGGCTTCTGCAAAGCGCTCGATTGTGTCCGGCGCGATAGGCTCTGCACCACAACTCGCCACCTGCCAACGGGAAAGATCCAGCCTTGCGCGATCTTCAGGCGCGATGGTTTCCGCACAGCGTCGGTAGGCAAAATTAGGCGCGCCGCTATGGGTGACCTGATACCGTTGAATCGCCTCAAGCCATCGCAAGGGACGTTTCAAGAACGCGAGCGGCGACATGAGGTAGGCCGGGCGGCCGATCCACGCGGGCTGGACAATGCCCTTCACCAATCCATAGTCGTGGAAATGCGGCATCCAGGCCAGGGTGACTGATGTGGCATCGTAACAGCCGGCCTCGGTAATGCACCGGCTCTGCGCCGTCATGTTGCCATGGCTGACCATGACCCCCTTGGGTGCGGAGGTCGAGCCGGAGGTATATTGCAGATACGCGACCTGTGAAGAGAGCGGATGCGTCTCGGTCCATAGCGAGGCGGAGGCCAAGGCGTTTTCATCACAGGAGAGCCAGCGCTCCAGCGGAATCGGGCTCCCCTGTGAACGCAGGGTCTCAAGGATTGAGGTCGTGCTTAACGCACCCGCAGCACAGGCGTCCTCAGCAATACGCTGCAAACGGGCGGCACTGGATTTGAGACGAAATGCATCCGGAGGCGGAACCGGCACCGCAACCAAACCGGCATATAACGCTCCCCAAAATGCTTGTACGAATTCAAGACCGGGTGGATAGACCAGGAGCAGACGTTCCCCGGACGAAAATCGGCCTTGC
Source organism: Nitrospira sp. (assembly GCA_009594995.1). Classification (GTDB taxonomy): domain Bacteria; phylum Nitrospirota; class Nitrospiria; order Nitrospirales; family Nitrospiraceae; genus Nitrospira_A. The sequence goes on from VOPR01000078.1 coordinate 18,128, forward strand.
AAGATTCCGGCAATCGAGCGAGCCCTGCGGTCCAGTTCTCCATACGTGAGGACGGCATCATCTGTGACCCTATCCCGCAGGAACACGTAGGCAGTCTGGTCAGGCTGGTGCTCGGCCCGCCATCGCAGCACATCGAGAAGGGTGTCGCCCGGTGGAATGGGTACGGGTAGATGTCTGACCACAGAATGCTCAACCCCAGTGGGACCAAGAAGCGGACAAAGCCTTGCCTTGTAGACCTTTTCGGAACAAAGCTCGGAAATCTCGAGTTTCTTCAGCGACCGCCGGTTTCACGGCACCAGGTGAGTCTACGGTGGAATACCGTCACGACAAAACGGAATCACTTTTTCCTCAATCGTGAGATACCCGTAATGGGGCAAGAAAAAACCATCCAAGCACATGATTTCATTTGAATCTCGCGTCCGTCCACGGTAAGCTGCACGTCTTTGCCGGCCCTGCAGCGGAGAGGTGCGAGAGCGGCCGAATCGGACGGTCTCGAAAACCGTTGTCCTGAAAGGGACCGTGGGTTCGAATCCCACCCTCTCCGCCACATTTTTTTGCCCTGACGTCGAGTGCACCAGGCGCTTGAGGGCAAGATCGGGTGATACCCCGGCCCTTCGCTGGATTTCCCTCTCAAATTCGAGTCTTTCCGCCCATTATTTTTGAATTCGATGCTCAGCACCTACCGTGGCCAGGGGGAGCCCCCACCTCTAGTGGTCTATTCGCCTCCGCCGGACCAGGTTAGTCTCTGGTTCACACAGGAGGGCCGCATGTTTGAACAAACCGAATCCGCGCTGGTGATGACGCTGTTGGCCTTGGGCGGAATTGCGCTGATGGCAGATGACAAACTCGGAACGACGTGTCTGCAGATGGTGAAATGGATTCGGACCAGAGGCAGGCGCTAACCGGCTCTTTTCTTCAGTTCTCTCCGTAACTCGACCATGGCTAAGGTATCCCGCTCGCAGTATCGTAGGAGTGCCTCTTCAATCTGAGCCTTCTCGATCCAATCGCTCACGACAAAGACCATGCGCGCATATTCGCAGGCCGCGACTCCCCCGTCGCGAATGGCCAGATCCTCGTAACTCAACGACGGCACCACGGCCGGCAATACGGCCTTGATCGAATAACTCCCTTCGAAGGCCGGATGGTAGTAGTGGTCTCTTATGACCACATGGAGATCCCACAGTCTCGCAATCACGCGCTTCAACGCTTTTCGCAACGATGGGAAATCCTCGGCCAGGCGCTCGAGCACCGAGCGTTCATAGCTCGAATAGACGCAGATGCTGCCTTCTTGTCCTAACGAATCCAGCAGCGTCATGGCCAACTCTTCACGCGGATCCCGCCCGTCCCTCGAGAGGTATTCAGCATGGTGCAGCGTGCCGTCGAGCTGCTCGATATGATTGGACCATTGCGTGGGAATCACCTGGTAGGGTCTCGTATCCACAAATTTCGGCACGGCCGGCATGAAGGTCTCAAAATCCAGATGGTGGACGGGATAGACGATCTTCTCCAAAGCCGCCCGCAATCCTTCGCCAACCCATTCCCGATTCTCCTTCACCCGGCGCTGCACCGGTGTCAGCGCGACATGATCGGGAATGTCGTCGATCGTCTCCACTCCTAACTCTCGAAGTTGGACGACCGTCTTGCTGCTTCCCGGCAAATGGTAGATCCACCGGGCCGGCTTCTCCTGCGTGCAATGGGCCCAGAAGGGACATTCATAGGGGCTCTGGCAATGTTCATCCGGCGCAATGGCCGGTGCCGACATCCCCTCCAACATCGTCTGCATGGCTGCCAGCCGTGTCTCCACATCCGGCAATCGCGGCCGCACGGTCTCAGTCAATGAGCGCAGGCCAAAGAGCTGGTCGAGGTCGAGATGCCGGCCGTCGAACACATACTGCGTGTTCACATGCATCAAACAGATATCGACGAGTGCCAGGCCGATTCCTTCCAGCACATAGCTCTGGATCGTCAGATCTTCCACATGCGTCGCCTTCATCTTCGTGGAGGACTTCACTTCCACCAGACGCCAGGTCGGTTGCCCCAGTTCATTCACCCCGACACGTTCCAGGACGTCCACACGGATCAGGACTTGATTGAACTGAAACGCACCTTCAAATATCGCCGGTACCGTAGGGTCCTGAACGAGTTCCGACGTCTGCGCCAGGGCTTCCTGAGACTGGCGATACCCGGCCGTGACGAGGCGCCCGCCGGGAAAGCGCCGACGGGCCAGTTCGCCGAGGTCCGTGCCCATATCGAGAATCGCCTGGGTAGCCGCATCCGGTTTGGTGGCCAACCCCGGCGCGTGAATTTCGAGGTACAGGCGCTTGTGGCACTGCAGGCCTGACAAGTATCGCGATTTGGACAGCCGATAGGAGGAACGAGCGGCAGGCTCGGGTGATATCAACATAGGCTGTTGCAGGCTACCGAAGGGAGACGCAGCTTGTCTAGTACCGTGCAGGGGTCGGATGCTCCACGAAGCGGCCCTGCTTCTGGTAGGATGCCCTCCGCATGGCCAACGGTATCGCACAAATTAGACGCTCAGTCCTGACACTGGCCCTCCCTGTCACCGTCAGCAGCCTGTTGCAACGGGCTGAAGGCATCGTCGCCGTCTTTCTCGTTGGAGGATTGGGGGCCGTCCCGATCGCCGCCGTCGGCCTCGGCCAATTGCTGGCCTTTATCGCCACGACTCTAGTTTCTGGTCTTTCGGTGGGATCCAACGTCGTCATGGCGCAATTGTGGGGTGCCCGCCGGTACGACGATGCAGGCCAGGCCGCGCGTCATTTCCTCGGACTCTCCATCCTCATTGCGCTCGGTCTCTTGAGCTTCGGCCTTCTGGTCAATCGGCTGGCGATGGATATGCTTGGGGCGCAAGCAGACGTGATCCGCCTCGCACTTCCCTACTCGAACCTGATCTTTCTGCTCATTCCGTTCACGATCCTGCTGCAGGTTCTTTCCTCGATCCTCCAGGGCACAGGCGATACGAAAACACCGATGTACGCCATGATCGTGGTCAACCTGCTCCACATCGCCATCGCAATTCCCCTCATCTATGGCCATTGGGGGCTGCCGGCCTTAGGCATCAATGGCGCGGCCATTGCGGTCGGCATCGCAGAAGCGACCGGATGTCTGTACCTCTTCACACGCTGCGGGCCCATGCTCCGACGCTCGCACCGACTCCGATTCGATTTGATTCGCACGATCTGGCACGTGGGGGCACCGGTCTCGGGTGAGCGCGTCGTCCAGCAGGCCGGCATTTTGCTGTACACCAAGATCGTGTTGATGTACGGCACAGTCGCCTATGCGGCCCATCAGGTCGGCTTGTCGATTGAGTCGCTGTCGTTTCTTCCGGGGTACGGCTTCGCGATCGCGGCAGCCACGATGGTGGGACAGAGCATCGGCGCCGGCAAGTATACTCGGGCAAAGCTCGAAACCTGGGAAGCGAACCGCCTGGCCGCCTATATGATGTCGGCGATGGGAGTGGTCTTTTTCCTGTTCCCCTATGCGCTGCTCCGCGCCTTCACCAGCGACGAGGCGGTCATCGATCTCGGCACGGTCTTTTTGAAAATCGTGGCCCTCCTCCAGATTCCGCTGGCTCTCACCATGGTGGTGGCCGGCTCCCTGCGCGGAGCGGGTGATACCCGGTTCGTCATGATCGCGACGATGATCGGCATGTGGGGCATACGAATCCCCCTTGCCATTGTGGCAGGCTACTGGCTGTCCATGGGCGTGTTCTACGTGTGGCTGGCCATGATCGCCGACTGGACGGTGCGCATGGCACTAATGCTGTGGCGACATCGTTCGGAGCGCTGGAGAAGCATCCAGGTGCTCCGTTCTTCACCAACCTGAGGCACTCACCCCTGCCCGTCGACCGTGCATTCAGGCGGTCGGACAGATGGGCGCGTATCCTTCCCTGAGCCGGCCCGCACTTCGATACGTCCCACCGCCTTCACGTTCGCGCAGAGGTCGCCCAAGCCCGGCGTGACCAGTCGATAGGGCCCGCCCTTACCGTCCGGCAGGGGCTGGCCATCGAGCTCATACAGTAACAGTCCGAACTCTTGTGCCTGCTGCAGCGTGAGCGTCGCCGCATACTTGCCGTCGACTGAATGAAAGGTGACATGGTCGGCATCCACCGCAAGGGCTGGAATTTCCAGAAGACCCTTGACGCGGATGGCGCGGCCTCGCATCGACGGCATCAGTTCACTGACATCCTCCACCCGCTGTTCCTGCGGCAGCTGCCCCAACGCCGCACGGCTGAGCGACACCGGCTGGACGACCGCGCCGTCAATACGCACAATGCCGGGGCCGGACAGTTCTTTCTCAGTGATCGTCTTCACCATCGCCGTCAGCGCCTCGTTCACCGGCGTGGGAATGCCCAATTCACGCCCCATGCGCACAACATAGCCGTTCAAGTAGTCGATCTCCGTCGGACGTTTGGCTTTCCAGTCATCGTACATGGAGGTATGAATGTCGCGGAGTTCCTGCGTCCACTTGACCACCTTTTCCGCCATGTCCAACGCCAGCGGCACCTTCACCGCCGCCGACACCGCGGCGACTTCGCCCACGATCTGCCGGATCACGCCCGCCATTTCCGGATGGTCGAGCGCCTTGGCCACCTTGTCATCAATTACGACCGTAAGCGGGTTAAACACACAGTTCCAGCACATTTTCTCCCATTTACTCTTCCGGATGTCCTCGCTGAGTTGGCAGGAGATGCCGGCCTGCTTGAAGACATCCGCAATCTGCAGCACCCGTTCGCTCTTGTGCCCCATCAACTCGCCGATCGCCACGCCGCCGCGCTTGTAATGCTCGATCACACCCGGCTCGACAATTTTTGAATAGATGAACGCCACCCCTCCGACCACACAATCGCGTTGAACGCGGGCAATAATTCGATCTTCGGTGTCGATGCCGTTCTGTAGGGTAAGAATGACGGTGCGTTCGGTGAGCACCGGCTCCAACTGCGCCATGACCTCATCAAGATCGTAGGCCTTTACGGCAAGAATGATGAGATCCGGCGTGGCCAGTTGCCGGGGATCGGAAGCGGCCGGCGGATGAACAGTAAAATTTCCCTTGGCGCTCTTAATTGTCAGGCCGTTCCGCTTGACGGCTTCCAATGTCCGCGGCCGGAGCAGAAACGAGACGTTGGGATTATTCTTGGCAAGATGGGCGCCAAAAAAGCCGCCGACGGAACCGGCTCCGACCACCATGATCTGCTTCATGAGCTTCCTCACTCGTTGCGTTCAAAAGACGCGTACTATAGCATGCAGCCGCGCGCCTGAAACAGTGACGATAACCGATCGATTGACCGTCATGGCAACCGGATCCACACTCGACCTTGTTCGACTCAAACTCTCCACGGCTCGATCCGTCACCGTACTGACCGGCGCAGGCATCTCCGCCGACAGCGGCGTACCGACCTTTCGCGGGGCCGACGGACTCTGGCGCAATTTTCGCGCGGAGGATCTGGCCACGCCCGAAGCCTTCGCGCGGGATCCCCGCCTCGTGTGGGAATGGTACAACTGGCGGCGTGAGCTCATCGCCACCAAACGGCCCAACCCCGCCCACGAGGCCGTGGCGCGTATGGAACAACAGTTTGAGCGATTCTGGCTCATCACGCAGAATGTGGACGGACTGCACCGCGACGCCGGTTCACGCCGCTTGGCCGAGATTCACGGCAACATCTGGATGGTGCGCTGCACGCAATGCCGGCGTGTGACTGAAAATCGCGACGTGCCGATCACGATCCTGCCTCTGTGCAATACCTGCAAAGGACTGCTCCGCCCGCACATCGTCTGGTTTGGCGAGGCACTAGCTGAGCAGGATCTCGAGGCCAGCGAGGCTGCGCTGCAATCCAGCGACCTCTGTCTCATTATCGGCACCTCCGGCCTGGTCTATCCGGCGGCAGGTTTTGGTTCGATTGCGAAACAGGCCGGCGCGTTTGTGGTGGAAATCAATCTCGATGCCACCGCGCAGTCAGGCCTCGTCGATGCTGCGCTCCAAGGGCGCGCGAAGGACATCGTTCCGTTGTTATTGCAGGCGTGACAGCAGCGGCAGCAATTCGTTGAGGTTGCCGATCGTCGGTCCGCTCGCGGGACGCGTCCCTTCCCCTCTCGCGAGCAACACCCCGGTCAGTCCGACGCCCTGCGCCCCCTTCACATCGTCACGTTCGCTGTCGCCGACATGCAGCGCCTCTTCCGGATCGACCGCATGTTTCTCCAGCGCCTGGTGAAAGATGCGCGCGGAGGGTTTGGCGGCATGGGCCAAACTTGAAATGGTAACGGTATCGAACAGATCAGCAATCCCCAAGCCACGCAAGACGGAAAACAACCGCGAATCGAAGTTGGAAATGATCCCCAGCTCGAATCCCTGGCCCTTGAGAGTCTTGAGCACCTCCAGGGTCTCCGGAAACAGTCGCCAGGATTCCGGTTGTTCGAAGCGCGCAAACACCTCCTCGAAAAATTCGTCAAACGCCTCGAACATACCCACTCGATAGAACACGTTGTGGACGATGTCGAACCACCACAACCGTTCGGACTGCTTGATCGCAGCAGGCTCGGTCGCGGCAAACACCGGCGGCGGCGCATCGCGGAACGAACGGGCAAAGGCGGATTTGATCGCCGTTAACGACTCCGGGGTCTTCCTGAAGCCATGTTTTTCTGCATGCTGGAGATAAATCTCGGCCACTGACCCGTGAATGTGGAACAGGGTATCGGCGGCGTCGAAGAACACCACTTGAATGCGACTCTGGGTCATTGTGCTGGGTCACTCCTCATGATTGGTGGCGAGGATTGCCGAATGAACAACCGGTAACGGGACCGGATTCTAACAGGATGACAAAAAATTCCGCCAGCGTCGGGCGACACACCCAACCGATTTCGGCGTTTTCTTTGACAGGTTCCAGACCCTTTGTTAGCTTCGCCTGAGTGGGTAGACGAGGTGATTGAGATGGGTGCAACGATCTTCGTGATCGACAGCAGCCCCGCCGTGCATCGCATGGTGGAGCAACTTTTAGCCACGGACGGCCATAAGGTCATCGGCTTCCACGATGGCCCGTCGGCCCTCGAGGCCGCCCGCGAGCTCAGCCCCGCCCTGGTCATCGCCGACTATCATCTCGAGAACATCACCTTCTCAGGCTTCTGCAAAGAAATCGGACGGCAGGACAATCTCGCCGAGACGTTGATCGTCTCCATGGTAGATGCCGCAGACCGCCTGGATGAAAGCAAACTGCGTTCGCTCGGTGTGCGGGCGTTTCTCAAGAAACCGTTTCAACGCGAACAGCTCCTCGACACGATCAAAAACATCCTGGCCGGCACGTCGGGAGGCCGCAGCACGAAACCATCCAAGGCGCGCACCTGGCCACCGGTCTCCACGGGAATCGACGATGAAGACGACGAGTCGACACAGGATGCCGCCGCCGATGACGCCCCTCACAATGAGAGGGAGAAGGAGCAGCCCCCCATGTCCCCATCATCAACCCATCCGATTTCTGGCTCAACCACTCCCCCATCCGCAGGCCGGTCTCACGGCGAAGAGCTGATGAAGGGCCTGGTTGAGCACCTGCTGCAATCCACCACGTCCCAGGCCGACCGGACCATCGCCAATCTGCTCCCTGCCGCTATTGCCAAAGAAGTCGCCGGCCAATTGGGAACCGCCCTGGGAAAGGCCGTGCAAACGGAAGTGAGCAAACATCTGGCGGAGGCGCTCGCACCGGATCGTTTGCAGAGCAGTCTGCGTGAACTGATTCAAGAAGAGTTGAAACATCAGACGCAGGCGCAGCTCGCAGGCGTCGAAACGGCGGTTCGCCAAGCGGTCACAGAGCTGGCGCCTGCGCTGGTGGAGCAGTCTGCTGAAAAACGGCTGGGTGAGCTCACGAACACCGGCGTGAAGAACAACCTGCCGGAAGCCCTGAAATCACACCTTGGAATGATCGACCAGTTGGTAAAAAAAGAAGTCGAGCATGTGGCCGCCAACTGTGCGCGGCAAGCGGCCGAGGACATTGTGCGCGAAATGGCGAAAGACCCGATCCAGCAGGCGGTGCAACGGATCGTTCCAGACGTGGCAGAAACCCAGATCCGGGCCGAGATCACACGATTGAGCTCGCCCGACTAACGCTTCGTTCGTCTACCCTCGCTTAACCTTCTTGGCCGCCGCACGACGGGTCTTCGCCAGCCCCTTCACACGTGCCACGTTCTTGCGATGCTTCTTGCGAACTTTCCGATCCTTCTCACGTCCCCTCGGCATAATCTCTCCTTCAACAGTGATAGGCTTGCAGGCCGGCGACCTCGATGCACAGACTGAACCGCCGGATGTATATCACAGGCCTTCACTCCGCTACAACCTTTTGAACCGCAACCGACCGCCCGTCGTTACCTTGTGAGCCCCGGCGGCACATGGTAAGATGCGCCCGCGTTACGCCTGGACGCAGGAACGCACCAGAACCACAACAGCATACCCGTGCGGAACGCGCACATGAACCCCGGTGGGCATGCGTCGTTCATATGAACCGGGGATGCGCCATTAACCATTCATCATCGAGCAGCGAGCCCGGTCGCCAAGGCGAACGCCCCCGGCGTACCCATCAGACTCCCCCCAAAGACCATGTCCACACCTCAACTTGAGAAAACGTACAGTCCGCACGACGTCGAAGACCGTTGGTTTCAGCGCTGGATCGAGGCCGGCCTCTTTCATGCCGACCCGGCACACCCGGGTCAACCCTATGCCATGGTGATCCCGCCGCCGAACGTCACGGGATCGCTGCACGTCGGCCATGCCCTCAATAATACGCTGCAGGACATCCTGATCCGTTGGCGCCGTATGCAAGGGCGCAACGTGCTCTGGATGCCCGGTACCGACCATGCCGGCATTGCGACGCAGAATGTGGTGGAGCGGCAACTGCAGGCCGAAGGCACCTCGCGGGAGGCCCTGGGACGGGACGAGTTTCTCAAACGGGTCTGGCTCTGGAAAGACAAATCCGGCGGGACGATCATCTCTCAACTCAAACGGCTCGGCGCTTCCTGCGATTGGGAGCGCGAACGCTTCACCATGGACGAAGGGCTCTCGGAAGCCGTCCGTGAAGTCTTCGTGCGCTTACACCAGGATGGCTTGCTCTACCGCGGCGAACGGTTGATCAACTGGTGCCCGCGATGTCTCACGGCCTTGTCCGACATTGAAGTCGAGCACGAGGAGATCACGGGAAAACTCTACACGATTCGTTACGCCTTGGCCGACGACCCCTCGGAGGTGCTGCTGGTCGCGACGACGCGTCCTGAGACGTTGCTCGGGGATACCGCCGTGGCCGTCCATCCTGAAGACGAACGCTATCGTCATCTCATCGGCAAACACGTTCGGCTGCCTTTGACCACACGAACGATCCCGATCGTGGGTGATTCGATTCTGGTCGATCGGGAGTTCGGCACCGGCGCCGTCAAGATCACGCCCGCGCACGACTTCAATGACTTCGAGGCGGGAGCACGACACGAACTGAGGCGAATCAAGATTCTGGATATCCATGCCAATCTTCGATTGGCAGGGTCAATGGCTGAGCCTTCGGTAGCCCAAGCGGTCGAAGGACTTCCTGTGGCCAAGGCTCGCCCCAAAATCGAACAACTATTGACCGACCTGGGACTACTCGACAAATCAGAGCCCCACAAAATGGCGCTCGGAAAATGTTATCGCTGCAAGACGGTTGTGGAACCGCTCTTGTCGGACCAATGGTTCGTCAAGATCAAGCCGCTCGCCGAACCGGCGATTCAAGCAGTCGAGGACGGTCGCGTCAGAATCATTCCCGATGCCTGGAAGAACAACTATCTCGGCTGGATGCGGGACATTAAAGACTGGTGCGTCTCGCGGCAAATCTGGTGGGGCCATCAGATCCCGGCCTGGTATTGCGAAACCTGTTACGGGACCCCTTTCCTGCGGCGAAGCTCTGATGGTGCTCCGCTCATTCCTTCGGATGCCGTCGCGATTGTGGCGAAGACGCAGCCGGACGCCTGTCCCCAGGGCCACCGTCAGGGACTCGTCCAGGACCCCGATGTGCTCGATACCTGGTTCTCCTCGGCCCTCTGGCCCTTTTCTACCCTGGGCTGGCCGAAACAGACGCCGGAGCTGAAGACCTTCTACCCGACATCCACACTGGTCACCGGGCTCGACATTCTGTTCTTCTGGGTCGCGCGCATGATCATGATGGGCCTGAAGTTCATGGGCGACGTGCCGTTCCGCGATGTGTATATCCATGCGCTGGTCCGGGATGCCGAAGGCCAGAAGATGAGCAAGTCGAAGGGCAACGTGATCGATCCGCTGCACGTCATGGAACAATACGGCACGGACGCCTTGCGCTTCACGCTGGCAGCCATGGCCTCGCCGGGACGCGACGTGAAACTGGCGGAAGAGCGCATTGAGGGCTATCGCAACTTCACGAACAAAATCTGGAACGCCGCCCGCTTTCTGCTGATGCACCTGGACGGTGAACGTCGTGACGTGCCTCCTGCACAACGATCGTTCCCCGATCGCTGGATCCTCAGCCGCCTGAACGTCGCCATCGGCACCGTGACTCAGGAATTGGAACAGTATCGCTTCGACCGGGCATCCAGCGCGATCTATCAATTCATCTGGCACGAGTACTGTGACAAGTACATCGAGATGATTAAACCGGCGCTCAAGGATCAGGCGTCCGAACAGGCCAAGACCACCAGGGAGACGCTGGCCGAAACCTACGAAACCATGATGCGACTGCTGCATCCCTTCATGCCGTTCATTAGCGAAGAGATTTGGCAAACCCTTCCGCATGAGGGAACCAGCATTGTTCGCAGGCCCTTCCCGATCACAAGGGCGGACTGGGAGTCGCCACAGGCCGAACTGGAATTCGCTCTTCTCGAAGAGTGCAGAGGTTTGATGAACCAGGAACGCACGATCCTGAACCATGCCGCCGGGAAGCGCTTGCACTTCACTGTGCATGGAACCAACGACCAGGCCCGCGCAGCCTTCGAAAAACATCAAGCCCTGATCGCATACATGGAAAACGTGGAGAATCTGCGCGTTGGAGCCACCTTGCAGGACGAGGCTCGCCACCTGTTGACGCTGACAAGCGGCTCAGCAGAGGTCAGCACTTCAATGGAGGGTGCCGACCTTCAGAAGGCCAAGGACAACGTGACAAAACAGATCGCGTTGCTTCAAAAAGAAGTTTCGCGCACCCAACAGAAACTGGGCAATCCTGACTTCGTCGCCAAGGCTCCCCCCGAGGTGTTGACGGACCATCATGATCGGCTCGCGCGGGAATCCCGCATGATCGAGCTACTTCAACAGGCGCTGCAGCAAATTACCCTTGAGCACACAAACCATCACGCCTCTTAATAGCCAGACGATCCGCAATGCGGTCCAGCTGGCGCTCGCCGAGGATCTCGCCTGCGGCGACGTCACCACGAGCGCATTGTTCCCGCGCAACATTCCGGCAGAGGCCGCGATTGTCGCCCATCAGCCGATGACCCTGGCAGGCATTGCGGTTGCGCGTGAAGTGTTCCTTGCCGTAGACCCTTCGCTGCGCATCACGAAAACTGTCAAAGACGGGACCACAGTCAAGCCCGATACCAAAGTGCTGGTCGTCCGGGGCGATGTGCGTTCGCTGCTGATGGCCGAACGCGTCGCCGTCAATTTCCTCCAGCAGCTCTCAGGCATCGCCACGCTGACTGCGCAGTTTTGTGCCGCAGTTCGTGGTTATTCAACGAGGATACTCGATACACGCAAGACCACGCCGGGCTTACGAGCCCTTGAGAAATGGGCAGTGCAGCTGGGAGGCGGCAAGAACCATCGATTCTCACTGGGTGACGGCGTACTCATTAAGGATAACCACCTCGCCGTCCTGCGTTCGACGGGGGTTGATGTGGCCGGAGCCTGCCGCCTGGCGCGTGCCAATGCTCCCCATGGCCTGCGCATCGAAGTGGAAGCGAAAACCTTGCAGGAAGTGAAAGAGGCGCTCGCGGGCAAAGCCGACATCATTCTGCTCGACAATATGTCCCCGGCATTGGTGCGGCAAGCCGTGGCACTCATCAAACAGCGCGCTCTGGTGGAAGTCTCCGGCGGAACGACTCTGCAGACGGTCGCTGCTATGGCGCAGGCCGGCGCGGATTACATTTCGGTCGGCGCATTGACTCACTCTGCTCCTGCAGCCAACCTCAGCATGGATCTCTCCGCCCAGCGAGGACGCCGTGGGCCGGCCCGCTAACGACCCGTTCATTGCCGACCGGTTGGACATTGACCGCCTCAACGCCTCACTCCGCACTCGCGCCTTCGGCAGAGTTCTGCACTACGCACCATCGACCGCCTCAACCAACGCGGATGCTCTCGCATACCTGCAACAATCAGCAACGGCACCTGCCCCTCACGGACTGGTCATCCTCACCGATTGCCAAACGGCCGGACGAGGACGACGAGGCAGAACCTGGCACTCGCCGCCTCAGGGCAATATCTACACGTCGGTCATCGTGGTACCACGACCGGGAATGAACGGAATAGGTCCCTGGTTGTCGTGGATTCCGGTGTTTGCCGCTCTGGCGGTAGCAGATTGTCTGACCACCCGGACGACACTCGCTGTCTCAGTGAAATGGCCGAACGATCTGTTGATCAACGAAAAAAAGATCGGCGGCATTCTCTGTGAGCAAACCACCACACCGGATCGGACAATGGCCGTCGTGATCGGTATCGGCTTGAACATCAATGCGGCACTCGACAATTTTCCCGAGGACCTTCGATCAGGCGCCACCACTATCGCGGCGGAAAGCGGCCGGCCGTTCGACCGCGTGCCGATCCTCGCCGACCTGTTCCTCCGGCTCGAAGAGCGAATGGATCGGCTGTTCCTTGATGGCCCGGCCGGCATGGCTCAGGAATTCACGCAGCGCTGCTCGACGCTGGGAAAAACTGTTCGCGTGACCCTCGAAGAACAGGGAATCGTGCAAGGGGTGGCTGAGTCCATTGGTCCTGATGGTTGCCTGCGCCTTCGTGTCACATCTGATACCTCTCCCGCCCCTTCACCATCGCTCATGGAAGTGAGAAGCGCAGAAGTCGTCCATCTGCGGGGGTGAAATCCGGTCTCGGCTTGGGGTAAAGTGAAGATACGATGCTATTGGCAATCGACATCGGCAACACGAACGTGGTCTGCGGCCTGTTCGAAGGGTCCCGCCTGCGCGCACATTGGCGCCTGGCCACCGAATCCAGACGAACCGACAATGAATACGGCATCCTGCTATTGAATTTGCTCCAGAACGAGGGATTCACTCCGGATCAAATCACCGGTTGTATCCTGTCCAGTGTCGTGCCCGCGCTGACCGGAACCTTCGACTCACTGGTGCAGGCCTATTTCCACAAGACTCCGGTGATCGTAGGTCCGGAGTCCGATTCGGGATTGATCCTGCGCTACGCCAATCCCAAGGAAATCGGCAGCGACCGGATTGTGAATGCCGCCGCCGCCCATGCGCGTTACCAATCCGATTTGATTATTGTCGACTTCGGAACCGCCACCACCTTCTGCGCCGTTACGAAATCGGCGGAGTACCTCGGCGGGGTCATCGCACCGGGGCTGGGAATTTCAGCGGATGCCCTGTTTTCCCGTACCGCCAAGCTTCCCAAAGTCGAAATCATCCGGCCCAAGACTGTCATCGGCAAGGATACGATCGGGGGCATCCAGAGCGGGCTGCTCTTTGGGTATGTCGGCCTGGTGGATGGCATCGTCCGACGCATGGAACGGGAACTGGGGCGCACATCGATGGTCATCGCCACCGGCGGTCTGGCGACCGTGATCGCGCAGGAAACTGAAACCATCCGCGAAGTCCTCCCCTTCCTGACTCTCGAAGGCTTGGAACTGTTGTACCATCGGAACCGCCTCACGTAGCACTGGCCTCTCGACGACTGGCTCGACAGCCTCCCTGCAAACCCTTAGGAACCTGAAAAAACGATGATTTCTTTTCATTCCCCGTTGACTTCCGTTCTCGGGTGGCTATCTCACTTCCCAGCAAAGGTGTAATCAATGTCTGAAGACGAGAAGAATATTCACAGTATCGACAACTTAGATGGTTCTGGCGAAGCCTCTTCCGGCACGTTGGATGGCGCAAATGAGTGTCAGCAGGCCTTGGATGCCAAGGCTGACGAATGCAAAGCCCTCAACGAAAAATATTTGCGACTGGCGGCTGAATTCGACAACTACAAGCGGCTGGCTCAGCGCGACCAGCGAGAACAAATCAAGTTCGGCAATGAACAGATTCTCAAAGAACTGTTGCCGGTGGTCGACAACCTTGAGCGGGCAATCAAATCTGCGAAGACGGCTGGTTCTGTCAATGCCCTCACAGAGGGTGTGGAGTTGACGCTGAAACAACTCGTGGGCGCGCTGACAAAATTCGGCGTCAAAGCCGTCGAAAGCGTCGGTCAGGCCTTCGATCCGGCCACCCAGCAGGCGGTCGCACAGGTCCCGTCAGATACAGTCCCAGAGAATCATGTCGTGGAAGAGTATCAAAAAGGATATCTCCTCCAGGACCGCATCCTCCGGGCTGCGATGGTCACGGTGTCAACCGGAGCAGCGAACTAGAGCGAACCTATGTAGGCAGTGGGCATGTCACGAGATCAGCTGACACAATCGTTCACGTATTGATATTTTTTGCGAAGGAGCCAACCCATGGGCAAAGTTATCGGAATCGACCTCGGCACGACGAACTCCTGCGTCGCCATCATGAGCGGTGGAGACCCGGTTGTCATCGCCAATGCGGAAGGAAGTCGCACCACTCCCTCGGTGGTGGGCATCACGGACAAGAATGAGCGCCTGGTCGGGCAGATCGCCAAGCGACAGGCCATCACCAATCCGGAAAACACCATTTTCTCTGTAAAGCGGTTGATGGGCCGCAAATTTAGGAGCAAAGAAGTTCAGGAAGCCATGAAGCGGCTCCCCTACAAGGTCGTGGAAGCGGACAACGGTGACGCACACGTTGAACTGCGCGGCAAGCGCTACAGCCCGCCGGAAGTGTCTGCGATGATTCTGCAGAAAATGCGGCAGACTGCAGAAGATTACCTCGGCGAAAAAGTCACCGAAGCCGTCGTCACGGTCCCGGCTTATTTCGATGACAGCCAACGCCAGGCCACCAAGGATGCGGGACAAATCGCCGGTTTGAACGTCCTTCGTATCATCAATGAACCGACAGCGGCCTCGCTTGCCTACGGTCTCGACAAGAAAAAAGATGAACGCATCGCCGTGTACGACTTGGGCGGAGGCACCTTCGACGTGTCCGTCCTCGAAATCGGCGACGGCGTGTTTGAAGTGAAATCCACGAACGGCGACACCTATCTCGGCGGCGACGACTTCGATGAGCGCGTGATGGACTGGCTGGTCGAGGAATTTAAGAAGGATCAGGGCATCGACCTCCGCAAGGATCGCATGGCGCTGCAGCGCCTCAAGGAAGCGGCCGAGCGGGCGAAGATCGAACTGTCCTCCTCACAGGAAAGCGAAATCAACCTGCCGTTTATTACGGCCGATGCCAGCGGACCGAAGCACATGGTGACGAAGCTCACCCGCGCGAAGCTGGAGCAGTTGGTTGGCGATCTTATTCAGAAAACCATCGAACCTTGCCGAAAGGCATTGGCCGATGCCGGGGTGAGCGCCAAGGACATCCAGGAAGTCGTCCTGGTCGGCGGTATGACCCGCATGCCGAAGGTCATCCAGGTCGTGAAGGACTTCTTCGGAAAAGAGCCCCACCGCGGTGTGAACCCCGACGAAGTCGTCGCCATCGGAGCCGGTGTCCAGGGCGGTGTACTGAAGGGCGAAGTCAAGGATGTGCTGCTGCTTGACGTGACCCCGCTGTCGCTGGGCATTGAAACCCTCGGCGGCGTCTTCACGAAATTGATCGAGCGCAATACCACGATTCCGACAAAGAAGAGCCAGGTGTTCTCGACGGCAGCCGACAATCAAACTGCCGTAACCATTCGGGTCTTCCAGGGCGAACGTGAAATGGCGAACGACAACAAGTTGTTGGGACAATTCGATCTCGTCGGTATTCCCCCGGCCCCTCGCGGAATGCCGCAGGTAGAGGTGTCCTTCGACATCGATGCGAATGGTATCGTGCACGTCGCCGCCAAGGACTTGGCTACGCAGAAGGAACAGTCCATCAAGATCACGGCGTCCAGCGGACTCAGCAAAGAGGAAGTGGATAAGCTCGTCAAGGACGCTCAGTCGCACACTGAGGACGACAAGAAGCGCCGTCGGGTCGCTGAAGCCCGTAATCAGGCCGACTCTCTGCTGTACAGCACCGAGAAGAACCTGAGCGAGCATGGCGACAAGATCGGCGAAGACGACAAGACTAAGATCACCGAAGCCATTGCCGGACTCCGGAAGGCCATGGAAGGCGATGATCCCGCCGCTATCGAGACGGCGACACAAGCGTTGACCACGGCCTCCCATAAACTGGCCGAAGAAATGTACAAGAAGGCTTCTGCTGCCGCAGGTCCCGCCGACGCCGGTGCTTCAGCCGGAGACGGTGGTGCCCAGGCCAAGACCGACGAAAAGGTCGTGGACGCGGAGTTCGAAGAAGTCGACAAAGAGAAAAAGTAAGCGCTTCACTGTTAGCAGGACCGAGCCTCACCAGGTGTGAGGCTCGGTCCTGTTGCACCTTAACCTAGGTAACCCTCTTCCGTGGCTAAACGCGATTATTACGAAACCCTCGGCATCGAGCGGAACGCGACCGACGACGAAGTCAAAAAGGCCTTCCGAAAGCTCGCACGCCAGCACCATCCCGACCTCCATACGTCGCCCGACCAGAAGAAGTCCGCGGAAGAAAAGTTCAAAGAGTTAAACGAAGCGTACGAAGTCATCAGCGACCAGGAAAAGCGTCGCCGGTACGATGCCTTCGGCCATGCGGGCGGCCCGCAGGGAGCGGAAGGGTTTGATTTCGGCGGACAGGGCGGATTCGGCGACATCTTCAATGACATTTTCGAAGACTTTTTCGGCCAGCCTCGTGGACGTGCTCGTGCCGAACGGGGCAATGATCTGCAGTACAACCTCGAGATCACCTTTGAAGAGTCCGTATTCGGGAAGGAAGCGAAACTCAAAATTCCCCGCTGGGAAACCTGTGCCGACTGCAAAGGCACCGGAGCGCGATCAGCTACCGCAATTAAAATGTGTCCGGCTTGTAAGGGACAGGGCCAATTACGCTTCCAGCAGGGATTTTTCAGCGTCAGCCGACCCTGTGGCCAGTGCGAAGGGGTCGGTCAGATCATCACCGAGCCTTGCCAGGCCTGCGGCGGACGGCAGCGTATCCGCAAGGAGCGGATGCTGTCGGTCAACATTCCAGGCGGTATCGAAACCGGCATGCGCCTGCGGCTTGCAAATGAAGGCGAACATGGCGTTCAAGGTGGCCCCCAGGGGGACCTGTATGTCGCCGTGACGGTCAAGCCCCACCCTCATTTCCGCCGCGAAGGACAGGACATTATCTGTGACCTCCCCATCAATCTCGTGACCGCAATTCTCGGCGGGCGTGTAGAGGTACCGACGTTGAAGGGCAACACGTTCATGAAGGTTACTGCGGGCACGCAGCCGGATAAGGTCCTCCGGCTCAAAGGGCTCGGATTTCCGAACCTCATGGGTGGCCATACCGGCGATCAACTTTTCAATGTCAAAGTTGAGATTCCGACGAAGCTCAGTGCACGACAAAAAGAACTGCTGGAAGAATTTGCCAAGGAAAGCGGCTATACAAAGGACAACGAGGGCGAAGGATTCTTAGACAAAATGAAAACGTTCTTCGAATAGCCTGATCGCAATTCCCCGCCTGACCTGCCGACCATGCCGGCATTTTTTATCTCCTCATCCGATATTCGCGGAGCCGAACTCGCCCTCACCGGTGAGCTCTGTCATCATCTGCGAGCCAGCTTGCGTGTCAAGGCAGGCGAACTGTTGTGGCTCACCGACGAGCGCCGCCGGCGCTACCATGTCCGGGTAACCCTACTCGCGCAACAGGCACTGACCACTGAAATTTTGGAGTGCCGGGAGGGACCTGCAGAAACGGCTCCTAGCGTGCTCCTCGCCCAAGCCCTGCTCAAGGGCGATCACATGGATTGGGTGGTACAGAAGGCTAGCGAGCTCGGTGTGCGGACGATTCTTCCCCTTATCTCACGCCATGGTGTCGTGCGACCGCAACCAGACCGGATCGCAGCACAAGTAGCCCGCTGGCAACGCATCGCTACGGAGGCGGCACAACAATCCGAGCAATGGGAGCCTCCGCAAGTCCTTGCGCCGATGGAATCCCGTCGTTTCCTCTCGAATCCGACCTCGACCCTCTCTTTGTTTTTGGCTGAACGTCAGGACACGGTCTCGCTGGCAAACGTGCCGCTCCCGTCCCTTCCGACAGAAACCGTAGCCGTCATCATCGGACCTGAAGGAGGTTGGGCGGAAGAAGAACGTTCACAGGCTGCGGCGCAGAATTTCCTGGCCGTCAGTCTCGGTGAGCATATTCTTCGGGCAGATACCGCGGCAGTCACGGCGCTCAGTATCGTGCAGAGTCGATTGGGACGATTGGGGTAGTCACTAGGCGGGAACCAGCCGCTGTTATTTCTTCGCCGGGGTGATCGAAATGATGGTGCCACCTTCACCCGCGGCCCAGCCGGCCGTGACGCGCGGGAAGCTCAGCGCCATGAGAGAGCGTTTCACCGGACTGGTTTCCTCTACCCAGTTGAAGCCCGCATCGCTGGTTCGCAAAATCTGGCCATGTTCCCCGACAATCCAGCCCTGCTGCGCATCGGTGAACCGCACACGGATCAGATCGGTGAGTTTGTTGCACGTCCGTCCACAGGGCAACGTACGGTCGATCCAATGGGTTCCGCCGTCGGTCGTTTGAAACAGTGCGCCGGCATTCCCGACCGCCCAGCCGTTGGCCTCATCCGCGAAGGCCACATCAAAAAACGTGGCTGAACTCTGACTGACCTGCGTGGTCCAGTTTTTCCCGCCGTCCGCCGTCGTAAGAATCGTACCCAATGCTCCCACGACGGTCGCCTGCTGTTCGCTGGTCAGCGCAATGGCATACAGCGCCGCACTGGTTCCGCTGGCTTGATCGATCCAATTCTCTCCGCCGTCCGTGGTCTGCAGAATGGTGCCGTTGCCGCCCACCATCCACCCTTTTGTCGGGGAGGCAAATGCAATTCCATAAAGAGGCGCCGGCGTGGAGACCACGACGACGCTCCAGGTCTCGCCCCCGTCTTTGCTCGTTCTGACCGTGCCGTTCGCCCCTACAACCCAGCCGCGTTGCGCATCACGAAAGTAGACGGCTGTCAGGAGAGCACTGGTACCGCTGGAGATTTTCTTCCATTTGTGGCCGCCGTCAGAAGTTTTGAGGATCGTGCCTCCCGATCCGACGGCCCAACCAAGTTGATGGTCGTGAAAAAACACTCCCAGCAACGTCGCCTCAGAACCGCTCTTCTGCATCGCGACGGAAACCGGAACGGTAGGAGAGGCAGCCTCCACCATCCCGCTGCCCCACAAAGTGACGAGAAAACAAACGACTGTAGCCAGGGTACGCAAAGTTGGGTGCCTCAATGAAAGTGAGAGTTGTCAGGATTGGGATTTCGCCAATAACTGGCATCAGGAAGTCCCGACGGTTGAATCGTAAACGTACCGGCCTCCAACGTGAGCCATTTTTTGGGCGTGCAGCAGGATCCATCCGGCAGTAAGTCCCACGACCCGCGACGTACCACCAGCGGCCCGGAGGTCAGATCCGGATTGAATTCGCCGAGTTTGCCCACGCCGTAGGAGTGGCGATGAGGAATCTTGACTTTGATTTCCGTGTCCGTCCAGGACTGCACGATCGCCCCGACCCCGTTGAACAGGACTTCGGTACGCGAGACGTTCTCGCCCAGTTCCGGAGCCACTCGTGCATAGACACTATCTGTGATGACCTTGCTCGGCTCTGCCGTCTTCAAAAATTTGCCGAACCCGCTGCCCTTGATGGTCACCACTTCATCGAGCCCCCCAGTATTCGGGCTGTACGAATCGATCTTCGGCGTCACCAACGTAAAGTTGCCGACCTGCGTCTCCAGCACCTTTTTATCGGCGCAGCAGGTGCCATCCGGCTTCGGCGTATTGGCGGCGCGCTTCACCACCACCGGACCACTCTTCGCACTGAAGGGCACCCAGACATCGATGCGGTCATGACCCCATCGATACACAATCGCCTGGACTCCACCGATCTCGACGGTGTTTTCGCTCAACGAAAAATCGATATAGTTAAAGGGCGTAGCCCCGGCCTCCGAATAGAATCCAAAATTCTCTCCCGTGATTTTCAACAACGTGCCGATGGGTGCCTCAGCCGGAGTGAGCCCGGTAGCCTGGGGTGTCTGCACGGTATAGGTCCCGATGGCGCGTTCCTGACCATTGCGCTTCATCACGACCGGGCCACTTTGGGCATCCAGCGGCACATGCACCACAATGGTCGTATCCGTCCACTGTGACACCGTGGCAAGATGCCCGCCAAAGAGCACGCCATCTTCAGGGTTTCTCGTCGTCCCGAATCCTTTGCCGAACAGCACCACTTTCGTTCCGACCGGCCCGCTCGTAGGATCGACCCGCACCGACGCCAGCACCTTCATCGGCATCGAATTGCTCACGACCTGCTTGACCGGCGCACAGCAAGATCCGTCCGGCAACGGATCGGACGAAGCCATGCGAATCACCACGTCTCCGGATTGCACATTGCCAGGCAGCTCCACTTCAATCTTGTCGTCACGCCACTTGCGGACGCGCACCGTCACATCGCCCACGGCCACGCTGTTGACGCCAAAAATCGTGTTCGGATCGCGCGGGCCGGCGGTGTTGCCGAAATGTTCCCCGGCGATTTCCAGAATCGAGCCCGGTTCCGCTTCGGCCGGCGAGACCGATTGAATCACAGGTTGCAACCGTGTGAATGACCCGGCCTTCACGTGCTTCTTCCCGATGATGACGTCAACCGGCCCATTTGCAGCCTGAGACGGCACCCGCACTTCGATGAGATCCGAATCCCACCGCTGAATCAGCGCAGGAACGCCCTGAAACATCACCTGGTTGAATCTGGTCGATTTGAACGGACCGAAACCTTTGCCGGTAATCGACAGCGTGGCTCCCGGCACGGCGGCACTGGGATGCAACGCCGGTGGTTCAGCCTGCGCTGCCATCGAATCAACGGAATTCGCCAATAAGGCCACGCCGATAAGGGCACAAGTTATGTATTTCATGGGATTCACTCCCTACGGATACCCTCTGAGTGAGCCTGCCGGGCAGGCCGAGTGAGGATGAAATGATAGTACGACAGATAAAACGCCCCGCACGTGGCACAAAAACCCCACGCAACTGAGGCAACGACGCCGGATGGGGGGTGTGGCATCAAACCAGGGGACTTCCGGACTATAACAAGCGGTTTTTTTTGATGTCAAGGCAAGCGGCCGACAGGGGGGCGGAACGGAGAGGAAGGCGTTTCAGGCTTTCACTTGCACCAGCAACTCAAGCTCGATCGCGGCATGTAACGGCAACTCTGCGGCGCCCAACGCGACTCGTGCATGCCGTCCCGCCTCACCGAAAATCTGTACCAACAAATCGGAGGCGCCGTTGATCACCGCTGGCTGCTGCACGAATCCGGTAGCCGACGCCACGTGCCCGACGACTCGCACGATCCGCTGTACACGATCCAGCGAACCAAGCTCGTGTTTCACGACCGCCAAGGCATTCAGCAGGGCCAATCTAGCCGCTTCTGCGCCCCGCTCTACCGTCACCTCCTGCCCCAGCTTGCCAGTGATCGCGACCTGCCCGTCACGAAACGGCAAAATGCCGCTCAGAAAGAGCAGATCACCGGCCAGCACCGCCGGCACGTAACTCGCGACCGGTTTCGGAGGCGCCGGAAGCGTGAGACCGAGACTGCCGAGTTTCTCGTCGATGGACATCGGGAAATCCTTTCAGGACCAAGTGCTCGGTTGACGCTAAGGGACGCGCGGCTCAACTGCCGAATTCTATCGAACGCCTACAACATCTCGAAAGCCAAGTTACGTATATGTCATCCGCATGCCAATAGGCAAGATCAGGCGCATCCTGGTAGGCAGGGAATCGAAACCACCTATAACGAGAATTGAAGCTTGGAAGCTACTCGCTGCCTTTGCCATCGTCGTGATAAGCCGGTATGAGCAGCGGCAAGAACAGCCCGATAAAAGGTGTTGTAGTCATATGGGTGAGGATCACTGATTCGGAAGTCTCCCATGCCTTCGTAGACAAAGCCACAAAGAGCCGTTGTCTCACGAACCAACATCAGTCAGGAAAATATTCGATTATTCGGCGGACGACCCAACGCCTCTCGCCCTCTGCCCCGATTTCTTGGATAGTTTTTTGGGTCCAATTTTGCCAGCGATCGTACTCATATGAAATCACCGTTCGATAATCAGGCCCTCTTCCAGAACTTATCTGTTCAATCCAATTGCCGTGACTATCATAGGTCCTGCGGTATGTTGAAAGAATTTGGTCATCGGCATCAAGACTGAGGCTTTCAATGGAATGTCCCAAGCCATCAAGGAGGTGACGAGATTTGGACCAAACAACCCCTTCCCCTGAGCGAGCATACACGGTCACAGTATTTTTTCCTTCGTTACGATCCAATGTGATAGAGACTCGCAGCGCGCCTTGGGCATCGTACTCATGCTCGGCGACCCTCTGACCTGCCCCGTCATACTCGTACACCTTTCGACTGGTAAGAGAGGGCCTTTCGTCGAGATGGATCATTTGCTGCTCCGCGAGATGTTCCTTGCTGTTGTACAGGAACACTTGCCTGAACTCGTCGATAGGCGATTTCTCAGCGTTACATGCGAACGACTGCACGATTTTACCGCTCGGATCACGGGCAAGGCAGGTGAAGGTTTTAGGTGGAAGCGGAGGTTTCACAATCGGATGAAGCCACTCTTTTTCTATAACCACTTTTGCTCTATCATATCTTACTATCCACGCATCGTTAGGCTCGTCTTCTATCCACTCGTTCCCAGCCAAACGAAGGTTCGTTGACGTCCCTTGTACAACGTGAGCTGGCCCATTCAGATCGTCACTCGTCCATTTTGATCCATCCTCTGACACTGGGGAAGTGGAAGCAAAACTAGCGTCAGGAAGGATTGACAGCATACACGCTAGCCAGATGAACGAAGATGCGCCGAATCCGCCCAGTTTGGTTTTGGCTTTTGTTAACATGTTCATCCTGTGAATTGTCTTGGTTTATGATCGGAGTGCATGAGGCCTTACTCCCTCTCTAAAGCCCTGGCAAGACACATTTCGACCCTGACGTTTGCCGACGCCGATTATCCTGATATTTGGCAGGTGAAATTCACACCGCGTTGAGCTGTTTCCCACATCCACAACAGCACCGCCCGTCGATCAGTTTCCCGACCACGCCAACGGCAAAGGCTTGTGAATCGCACAGTACTAGATAGTTGACGTTGATGAATTGGCCAAGCTGATCGAAGCCAATGGCGGGCCGATGAACTGGGCAGAATGCCCGCTAGCGGGACTGCAGGGCATCCAGGAAGCTGTCTCCCCAGGGCAGTCTCGTGGCCCCTAACGCTTCGCCGATAGTTTGGGCAAGATCGGCAGCCGTGGGCCTGGTCCCGAGATTGACACCACGGGCGAGCCGCGGACCGGTCACGAGACAGGGCACGTATTCACGCGAATGGCCCGGATTGGGCCTGGCACAATCGAACCCATGATCACCGGTGATAATGAGCACGTCGCCGACCTTGAGAGATTCCTGCAGATCTCGAAGCCGGCGATCAAATTGCTGCAGCGTCGCCACGGTCTCCTGGAGATCGGGACTCATGACAGGGAGATTGGCATAGATCAATCCGCGAGGCACCTTGCTGAACATGCCGATCACTTCATCCATGACCGCGCCCGCCTGAAACAGCGGCACCGACCTGGTGACCCCCCGCCCGCTGAACAAATCGCCGACCTTTCCGACCCCGATCACCAGTTGACTAGCCCGGCTCAAGTGATCCAGCAGCGTCAAGCCCGGCGGTTCCACGGCAAAATCACGGCGCCGCTCCGTCAGCGCAAAGCGGCCCGCTTGCCCACTGAACGGAGAAGCTACAACACGCACGATAGGCACAATCGTTTTGAGGAGCTTTCTAGCTTCGCGCGCCAGGCGGTACAACTCTTCAGGCGGTACCACCTGCTCATGCGCCGCCAGAAAGATGGTACCCGCGGTATCAATCCAGGCGATCGGCATTCCCGACTTCTGGTGCTGGCCTCCGAACTCAGCAATCGGCTCGAGATGTACGGCGCGGCAATTGCCCAGCGTCTTCTGGCCCAGTGCCGCCTCGAGCGCCGTCGCCAGCTCGCTCGTAAAGGTTTCGCACGGCCGATCGCCGTCTTCAATCACGTACCCTGCCAACTCCCAATGGCCGGACAGCGAGTGTTTCCCCTTGGTAGAAAATCCGAGGACGCCGTAGCAGCCTTCCGGCTGGGTCATGGGCCTGATGCCTTGAAACTGACCCAACAGGCCAAGACCGAGCTGTTCGAGATTCGGCAGGGCAAGGCCCTTGGTGATCGCGGCCAACCGCTGGAGCGTGTTGCAACCGGCATCACCGTACGCTTCTGCGTCCGGCAGAGCACCGATGCCGAAACCATCCAAGACGAGGAGTACGATTCGAGTCATCATGGGGGCACTATATCAAATCCACCGGAACGAGCAAGACATTCGCACGGCGCCGGCGCAACGCACAATCTGACGCCGGGAGGCCATCGGAAATTCAGCGACCCGCGACCCGTTCCGCCCGCCATTCACCCACAATCTTCAAGCTCGCGCTGGTGCCGATCCGGTCGGCGCCCGCCTCCAGCAAGGCGCGCGTCGCCTTCCAATCCCGAATTCCGCCTGACGCTTTGACCTTTGCCCGCCCAGCCACGGCTTCTTTCATCAGACGAACATCGTCCACCGTCGCTCCGGCCTGATTGAAACCCGTCGACGTCTTCACATAGTCCATCCCCGCCTCGACAGCCAGACGACAGGCCGTGATCTTCTCCTCGCGGGTCAGCAAGCAGGTCTCCAGAATCACCTTGTGATTGACTCCCGGCGTGGCTTGCACGACGGCAGCCATGTCGTGTCGCACGAAATCGTAGTCACCGGATTTCAAGCGGCTGATGTTGATGACCATATCCAGCACCTGCGCGCCGTGCGCCACGGCCTCGATCGCTTCCGTCACCTTTGCATGGGTCGAATGTCCGCCGAGGGGAAACCCGATCGGAATCCCGACCTGCACCGCTGTCCCGGCCACGGCGGCCACCGCCTCATCCACATAACAGGGAGGCACAAAGATCACCACAAACCCATGCTCTTTTGCCTCGGCACACAACCGTAGCACATCCGCCTTGGTAGCCTCCGGGCGCAACACGGTGTGATCAAGCACACTCGGCAAGGCCTCACTCCATGACAACACTCCCATACGACAGTTCCTTTCACGTTTAGCGGATCAACAACGGCAAGGCGATGCAGGTGCAGTGACGGGCGACCTCGGCTTCAGGCACCGTGAACGGCGAGACTTCCCCTGGTACGCTTGCGAAACGGCTGCTTCTGATATTTCTCGACGGCTTGGTTATGCTCGGTCAGGGTAGAAGAAAACTGATGGGTCCCATCGTTACGCGACACAAAGTACAAATAAGAGGCCTGGGCCGGAAACAACGCCGCACGCAACGAATGGGCCCCCGGGCTGGCAATCGGTCCCGGCGGAAGTCCCTGCACGCGATACGTATTGTAGGGGCTCAGAATCGAGAGATCGCGTTTGTGAATGTTTCCGTCGAAGGCCGGCAACCCGTAAATAACCGTCGGATCACTCTGCAGCGGAATCTTCTTCCGTAACCGGTTGTGAAACACCGCCGCAATGAGTTCGCGTTCTTCCTTGGACCCGGTTTCCTTTTCGATCACGGACGCCAGCGTGAGTACCTGGTGCAGGGACAATTTCATGCGGGCTGCCTGCTCCTGCATTTCGGCGCTCCACACGCGATGCAGGCCATCCACCATCGCCTTGATCACCTCCCGCGCCTTCGTTCCGCGCGGGAATGAATAGGTTTCGGGAAACAGATACCCTTCCAAGGAATCAGCTTCGATGCCGAGCGTCGCAATAAACGCGCGATCACGAACCAGCCTCGTGAATTCTTTGGCATCCGTCACCTGCTGCGTGGACAGTACGTCGGCAATCTGTGCCAGATTGTACCCTTCGGGTATCGTGACGGGATGCAGGACTACCCGGCCGGAGAGCAGTTTGGCCAGGATCTCCTGCGACGACAAACTCGCATCCAACTCGTATTCCCCGGGGCGTATCTTGCGATCGATATCCCGCGTCTTGCCGAGCCACAGAAATGCCCATCGGCTGCGGATGAGCTGCTCGCCCTTCAAAATACTCGCGACCTGCTGGAAGGTACTGCCTTCGGGAATGAGGACAATTCGGGAAGGAGGCTTAGGAGGCTCGCTCGCGACGGGGCTTTGAGCCCAACGCAGGAGCAGATACCCCGTGATGCTCCCGAGTATCACTGCCGCCAGAACCAGACCCACTATCAATCGCTTCTGCATCATCGACTCGTGGTTCGTCAAAAGCCCAAGGATCATCCACCTCGGATTCGCTGCGCCCCGCCTCCGTGGAGGCGGAGGAGGTTTCCAAACTCGCGAGGTAGCTTTGCAACAGGATCGCCGCCGCAATGCGGTCGACAATGCCTTTTCGTTTCCGGCGGCCGACGTCGGCTGCGATCAACAGGTCCTCGGCCGCACAGGTCGTCATTCGCTCATCCCAGGTAATCACCGGGACGGACAGCGCTGGTTCAAGCAGCTGAATAAACGCTTCGACGACTTTGGCTGCAGGCCCGCTTTCGCCATCCAAACGAAACGGCATGCCGACGAGAACCTGTCCAACCTCGTGCTCGCGCACCAGGTCCTGAATGTGCCGAATATCGGCATCGGGATTCCGCCGGTAAAACGTTTCCAGCGGCTGGGCCGTCCACCCGAGCTCATCGCTCAGGGCGAACCCGATCCGCTTGGAACCATGATCGATGGCGAGAATCCGCTGGCCTTTCATGAGTCTACCTCTCCAAGGCCTTCTGGACCAACCCAAAAACTTTTTCCAACGCGGTGCCAAGACCTTCGGGATTCTTTCCACCGGCCTGCGCCATCTCCGGACGTCCGCCGCCGGTTCCCCCGACTTCGGTCGCCATCTCCTTGATGAGCTCACCGGCTTTCAGACGGCCCACCAAATCCTTGGTCACGACCACGAGCAGCGAGACTTTGCCGTCGTTGGCCGCGCCGAGCGCGACGACGCCGCTGCGCAACTTGTCACGTAATTGATCGGCCAACGCCCGCATCCCGTTCACATCCAGACCGTCCGTTCGTTGGGCATGGACCTGCACACCATTGATCTCACGAGCCTGCGCGTCGCCTGACGAGGTGCTCGCCATCTTGAGCTTCACCTCCGCCAGTTCACGCTCCTTATCCTTCAACTGCTCGCTCAACTTACGCGTGCGCGCCACCACCTCAGCCGGCCCGACTTTCAGGAGATCGGACAGTTCCCGGACATCCGCTTCCAAACGTTTCAATGAATCCAATGCGCCGCTACCGGTGAGACATTCGATCCGGCGCACGCCGGCGGCGACTCCGGATTCCGACACGATCCGGAACAGGCCGATCTCGCCCGTTCGCCGGCAATGCGTGCCGCCGCACAACTCCTTGCTGAAGGTGTCGATGTGGACTACTCGAACCTGATCGCCATACTTGTCGCCGAAAAAGGCCAACGCCCCGCCGGCCACGGCTTCCTGCACCCCCATCACATCCGTTTGCACCGGCTGGTCTTGGCGGACCTGGTCATTGACGATCGATTCAATTTCGTCGATGTCACGTGATGCCAGGGGACGGAAATGGGCGAAGTCGAACCGCAGACGATTCGGCGCGACCAGGGAACCATATTGTTTGACGTGCGGCCCGAGCAGATCCCGCAATGCGGCATGCACCAAATGCGTAGCCGTATGATTACGGGCCGCATCGTGCCTCGTGCGGCTATTCACCGAGAGTTGCACCCGCTCCCCTTCGCGAATCGAGCCGGCCGTCACCACGCCCTTATGCACGATCAGCGTCGGTACCGGCCTGGTCGTTTCACGAATCTCCACGCGACCGTCGGTACCGGTCAGCACTCCCTGATCGCCGGCCTGGCCGCCGCCCTCCGCATAAAACGGTGTGACATCCAGCACCACTTCGACCTCATCGCCCTCCCGAGCTTCCTTGAGTAGGCGATCGCCCTGGAGCAGCGCCTGCACCACGCCTTCGGAATTCAACCGGTCATAGCCGACAAAGGTGGTAGTCCCGATACGGGACGCCACGTCGCTCAGGGCGGGTCTGGCAGTCTCGTTCTCGAAGCCCCCGGTCTTTCTGGCCCTGGTCCGCTGCTCTTCAATCGCAGCTTCAAAGCCCGTCTCGTCGAGCTTGATGTTCTGCTCCCGGCAGGCTTCCGCAATCAGGTCCATCGGAAAGCCGTAAGTGTCGTACAGTTTGAATATCTCAGCGCCCGGCAGCACATCCTGCCCGGCCGCACGCACTTTCGTCAGCATATCGGTCAGGATCGGCAGTCCCTGGTCCAACGTGGCAATAAACCGCTCTTCCTCGCCGCGCGTTGCTTCTGCCACGGTGCCGGCCGCCGGCCGCAACTCATGATAGGCTTCGCCCATCTGATCCACGACCGTCGCGGTCAATTCATGTAGAAACGGCTCGGTGATGCCGAGCAACCGGCCATGACGAGCCGCGCGCCGAAGAATGCGGCGCAGCACATACCCGCGTCCTTCGTTGGAAGGCAGGACCCCGTCGGCCATGAGAAAGGTGATCGCCCGCAAGTGATCGGCAATCACTCGCATGGACCGGTCCGCCTGCTCCAGCGCGCCATACTGCGCACCGGCTCGTTTGCCGATCGCCGACAGCAGGGGGGCAAACAAATCGCTGTCATAATTGCTGAGCCGTCCCTGCGCCACCGCCGTCAACCGCTCCAGGCCCATGCCGGTATCGATGCTTGGTTTCGGGAGCGGGTTCAATGTGCCCGCGCTATCGCGATTGAACTGCATGAAGACCAGGTTCCAGATCTCAATGACCCGGTCGCCTTCACCGTTCGGCGTGTCGTCTCCCGGCACCGAGGGACCTTGATCAAAGTGGAGTTCGGAACAGGGACCACACGGCCCGGTATCGGCCATCTGCCAAAAATTATCCTTTTCGCCGCAACGTACGATGCGACTCGGTGACACACCGATTTTTTTCCAGAGCCGGTCCGCCTCATCGTCCTCGCGGAAAATGGTAATCCACATCCGATCCTTCGAGAGCCCGACCACGGAGGTCAGAAATTCCCAGCCGAACCGGATGGCCTCTTCCTTGAAATAGTCGCCGAAGGAGAAGTTGCCAAGCATTTCGAAAAAGGTGTGGTGCCGCCTCGTGTACCCCACGTTTTCCAAATCGTTATGCTTCCCGCCGGCCCGCAGGCACTTCTGCACCGTCACCGCGCGGTTGTACGCCCGCGTCTCCTCGCCCAGGAACACCCGCTTGAACTGATTCATGCCGGCATTGGTGAAAAGCAGCGTCGGATCGGCTTGAGGAATCAAGGGCGCGCTCGGAACGGCCCGATGCCCCTGCTGTTCAAAATACTGGATAAAGGCTCGGCGCAGATCGTTTACACTTTGGCTCATAACTCGTCCAACCCCGCGTCCAAATCTACTTGAGTGACTTGCTGAATGGTGTCGTCATCGAACCCGCGTTGTCGCAGAAACCGGACCCACTGCATCGGGCGCGTGCGACTTGCGCGTCCTTCGAGAGCCTGACAGGCCAGTTCCTGTTCGGAGATCGACAGGTACGCCTTCCGTAAGGCCCGCTCTGTGACGCTTTCCTCAAACCCCCGCATGAGCAGTTCCGCCTTGAGCCGCTCACGGCCCATCGGATGTCGCGACAACCTGGTTTCCGCCCAACGGGTCGCATAGGCCTGGTCGTTCAGATACCCTCGCCGCTCCAATTCACGAACGATGACCCGCCCCTCTGCCCGGCTTGCACCCTTGTCCTGCACATATCGTTCGACCTGGGCTGCAGTCCGGTCCGTGCGTGCGAGATACCGGATAGCCAGCGTCAGATAATCCGGCGCGGACTCCCTACGTCGCCGTGAACTGCGTCTTGTCGGCACCGCTGTCATTTAGGTTGTAACTCTGGCGCTGTGACCGCGTTTATCGTCCTGGCGGCCCTCGGTCTTCCGCTCGGGTTTTTCGTCCTTCGCCTCTTTGGCCTCGGCCTTCTTATCCGTACCACGGGAAGGCAAACCGGCGAGTTCACGCACCTTCGTTTCAATCTCTTTCGCGATGGCCGGATTGGTCTTGAGAAAATCGCGAACGGCCTCGCGCCCTTGGCCCAATCGTTCACCTTTATAGGAGTACCAGGCGCCGGCCTTCTCCACCACACGCTTCTCCACGCCCATGTCGACAATCTCACCGGACTTGGAAATACCTTCGGCAAACATGATATCGAACTCTGCCTGCCGGAACGGCGGGGCCATCTTGTTCTTGACCACTTTGACCCGCACACGGCTGCCCGTCACATCCTGACCATCTTTGACCGATTCGATGCGGCGGATGTCGAGGCGGACCGACGAATAAAACTTTAGGGCGTTGCCGCCGGTCGTAGTCTCGGGATTGCCGAACATGACACCGATCTTCATGCGGATCTGGTTGATGAAGATGAGCGTGGTCTGCGACTTGGAAATCGCAGCCGTCAGTTTGCGCAGAGCTTGGGACATCAACCGCGCCTGCAGGCCCATATGGGCATCACCCATCTCACCTTCGATTTCCGCCCTGGGCACCAACGCCGCCACGGAGTCAACGACGATCACGTCGATCGCGCCGCTGCGCACGAGGGTTTCCGCAATTTCGAGGGCTTGCTCGCCGGTGTCCGGCTGCGAGACGAGCAAGTCGTCGGTCTGCACGCCCAATTTTTTCGCGTAGGTCAAATCCAATGCATGTTCGGCATCGATGAACGCCGCGACGCCACCGGCTTTTTGCGCCTCAGCGATGGCATGTAAGGTCAAGGTTGTTTTGCCTGACGACTCTGGACCGAAAATTTCAATCACGCGCCCGCG
This sequence comes from Nitrospira sp., assembly GCA_009594995.1. GTDB lineage: Bacteria > Nitrospirota > Nitrospiria > Nitrospirales > Nitrospiraceae > Nitrospira_A. The sequence continues at coordinate 49,262 of VOPR01000078.1, forward strand.
CGGAAATCCGCCCACTCCCAGCGCAATATCCAACCCTAAGGAGCCGCTCGAAATCGCGGGGACATCGGCCGGACGATCATCGGCCCCGAGCTTCATCACCGCGCCCTTGCCGTACTGTTTTTCAATCTGAGCCAGGGCCAGGTCCAACGCGCGCTTTTTCTCGTCTTTTTCAGTCATTCCTAACTCCTTCTCGCGACATGACTCGTGAAGTGTGCGTGTCTCGCATGCCGTGGGAGACAACGCACCAGCCGGCCATGAGTTGACCGTGCGCCAACCGGACCAGACTCAGACCATGAGAGCGGATAGAACGGCGGATTATACCGGACTCAGAAGGAAGAAGCCTAGCCCAGAGACCGCCGTCGAAACCTCAGCCGGGGACTCGGAACGGACCGGCCGATTCCGACGTACCGCGACAGTCCGATCGGCATGTCATTCGTTCTTTATTGCCTATCGCGCCATGGCTCCGGGTGTCAATTTTTCCGGCTCCTGTCAAAAGAGCTGCACGGAGAGATCGACAGACCAGTGGACTCTGTCAGTCATCCCTCATTGCTGCGTATCCGACATGTGACTCATAACTATATGAAAACCTACTGAAGAAACCTACACAACCAGAGAACAGACGTCGGGCTCGATGCCCCACGCGAAACAGTCTTGGAACAGGGATCAAAGCGAGAGCACCTGGCACCAAGATTGCTCCTTACCCCATCCAGCGGGCCTTGAATGTCGAACGATAAAGGAGGACCCCATGTCGCATGAGATGATGAAGCCTGGATCGGACAACGGCATTGTAGAATCGAACGAACGAGGTCGCGACCTGACCTACGATCAAAAGAAAGCCGCCGAGGCTGCGTTCAGAGGCGAACCATTCAACCCAGCCTGGTCGGTGGCCGCGGCAGTCGTCTACGAAGGAATCGTCTCCGCCATGTGTCGCATGCAAGTCGCTGCACTGACCGATGTAACCGGTGTGGAAGCCGCAGAGGAATGCCTCACCAGGTGAGGGGGCGATGACGCAGGCACAGCGGATTGTTCTATATGGAAGATGCCAGCGGACAGTCCCACAGCATTGAATACACCGGCCCGGTCGGCCGCAACTCGCTCTTCATCATGACCAGACGTTTGATCGAAAGCATGCCCATCGTCACAGGTTGATCCAACACCCCGCTCTGAGCCAGTGCCTGTCCAACCTGCCGTTCCCCTTCCTTGATTCGCGCCAGGGTCACATGAGGACTGAACGGTCTCCCCTCGGGCGCCAACCCCACGGCCTGACAGGCCGCTTCCACCGCCTGAGATAGCGCCTGCACCCGTACTGCCTCTCGTCCCTGCTCCCAACTTTCAAGCGGCCCTGCCCATAACACTCTCGGTTGTTGAAGGCGAGGAAATGCTCCGATCCGCGCAAACGGAACCAGTATCGCTGGATGGCCTGCTGCCACCTGCTCGATGGCCGGGCGAAGAGCAGCGAGTGTGTCTTCAGGCGTGTCCCCGAGAAATTTTACCGTCAGGTGCATAGAGGCTGGTTGTGCCCAACCGATACGAACGTGCCGGTCGACGGCTCGTTCAAGCCGCCGTGTGAGATCCTGCTGTATTGCCGAAAGGGCTGCACGAAGCTCCGGCGATAATTCGATGGCGAGAAACGCCCTGATCATCTACAGCCTTTCTTGATCAACCAGCGCCGCAGCAGATCCAACGCCGCCTGCGACGAGCGTTGCTTGATGACAGCGCGGTCACCGCCGTGAAAACGGAACTCCTTCGTCATCGCATCACCAGGCCCTCCGTCAAGGCCTACGTAGACCAGCCCCACAGGCTTCGTCTCCGTGGCTCCCCCTGGTCCGGCGATGCCGGTGACACTCAGCCCAACCGACACACCGCTCCGCTCACGGATGCCGCGCGCCATGGCCGCAGCCACTTCGGCACTGACCGCGCCATGCCGAGCGATCAGCTCTGCAGACACGCCCAACAGGTCAACCTTCGCACGGTTGCTATACGAGATGATGCCTCGATCGACATAGGCGGATGATCCTGGCACCTGAGTCAGGCGATGGCCAATCAACCCTCCTGTGCAGGATTCGGCCAACGCCAGGGTCATCTGCCGTTCGGTCAGCAACCGACCGACCACCGATTCCATGGTGTCGTCGGCTTCTCCATAGACAATGTCGCCGAGCCTGGTTCTGGCGTCATCACACAGTTGCGTCATCGTGACAGGCTCCGGCGCTGTCTCCGGCCCGGTCAGCGACACCATGACTTCTAATGGAGAGGCATAAATCCCGAGTTGGATCGCACTTCCTTTCGGAAGCAATCCCGTCAGTTTCTGATCCACGACCGACTCCGGCACACCTGAGGTGTGAAGCACCAGCCGAATCATGGGAGTGGCATGGATCGCCTTCTGACTGCTCATCCAAGCCTGAAGATGGGGGGAGACCCCGTCGAGAAACATCGGCTCCATTTCTCGGGGCACCCCAGGCAGTGCCGCAAAGAACGTTCCTTTCCAGTTCAATGCAAATCCCGGCGCCGTACCGACCGGATTCGACAGAATGGCCGCGCCCGCGGGAATCATCGCCTGGCGAAATTGAGCCTTCGTCGGAGTCCTGCCCCACGCAGCCAGCCGGGCGGTCATCTCATCCAGCGCCGCTTTTCGCCGGCCCAGGCGATGGCCGGTTGCCTGCGCGACCGCTTCACGCGTGAGATCATCGACCGTCGGCCCCAATCCGCCCGTGATGATCACCACGCGGGCACGCCGCGCCGCCGTCTTCAGAACAGCCACGATATCAGACAGGTCATCGCCCACGATCGTCTTGTATCGAAGCTCCACCCCGCACGCCGCCAGGCGATCGGCGATAAAGAGGGAATTGGTATCCATGCGGCCACCGAGCAATAGTTCAGACCCGATGGCGATTGTTTCAGCCGTCCAGACTTTCGTTTTACTCATGAAGCATGAACCTTTACACTGGCAAGAGTGGTGACGGGATCCGCGAATTATTCGATGTGCGCAAAATCAAGCTCGAAACTGACCTGCCCCCCGCTTGAAGGAAACACAGAGAGGGTCGTCTTGGCGCGCGGGTCGATGTCGGCATAGGGAAATTGCGCAATGACCTTCGCGCGATAGGCGGGCTGCTGAGGCCATACACTCGTGCGATCGCCCCTCGCATCAAACCGAACCGACGCCGGCTTCACCGTCCGGCCGGCCTGCTCCAAAACGACATAACTGTCGGCGGCAAAGTTCACCCGGTCGCCATACAGCACGACGTTGACCAGAAGATTGCCGTTCGCCATCACCTGCTCAATATCCTGCTCTGTGGGTGACAACGCGCGCAACGACAGGTGATTGGCCATAACCAACAGACTGCCCAGCTTCGTCATGATGAAGCCGCGCGGAGCCAGGTCTTCGTGAGAGCCAAACCATGTATGGAGTTGATCGGGGGAGACACCCTGGGCTGCGGCTGCCCTGCCCCGTTCCACGGTGGCCTGAATGTGTTCTGGAGTGGGCTGTATTTCGATGGCATGCGAGACAATCGGGAGGCTCACCCCTGCAACGACCAGCAGACTTCGCAGGAGTCGATTCTGGACCCGCCGACTTTCAGCGCCGCTCATCATCTGCAGGCAGTACCAGATCGATTTGGGCCTGTCAATTCGCAGCCCGCGCAGATCGCGATCGGTTGACAGCTTAGGAGACGAAATGCTAAAGAGCTAACTCTTATTCTTTTACATTATCAAGAAGTTGCCTGGAGGGTTCCTCATGTCCAGCCCCGAACAAGCGCCCCGCCGTCAGTACGTGAATTTCACCTTCTATAAATTTGATCCGGCCTGGCGTCGGCTTCCTGAAGATGAACGCACACGCGGCAAGCAGGAGTTTCTGCGTGCCGTCGAGGAATACCAGGGCAAAGTGCTCGTCATTGCGTACACGACCGTCGGTATTCGCGGCGACTGCGACCTGATGCTCTGGCGCATCAGCTACGAGCTCGAGTTATTCCAAGAAATGAGCACCAAGATCCTGGCGTCCGGATTGGGCAAGTATTTGCTCAACCCCTATTCGTACCTCGCGATCACCAAACGCTCCATTTACGTCGACAATCACACCCATGAAAATCAGGAAAGCAAACGGCTGACCGTCGTCCCCGGGAAGGCAAAGTACATCTTCGTGTACCCCTTTGTGAAAACCCGCGAGTGGTTCCTGCTCACCAAGGCCGCGCGACAGGGTATGATGGACGAGCACATTGAAGTCGGCCATCGCTTCCCGTCGGTCAAATTGAACACCACCTACTCGTTCGGTCTCGACGACCAGGAATGGGTCGTGGCGTTTGAAAGCGATAAGCCGGAAGACTTCCTGGATCTCGTCATGGCGCTTCGGGAAACCGAAGGCAGCCGGTACACGTTGCGAGACACGCCGATCTTCACCTGCATCCGAAAGAGCCTGAAGGAAGCGTTAGACACCCTGGGCGGCTAAGCCCGAGTAAGCATCGGACTGTTTGCACGGCCTTCGATCCAGTGATCGAAGGCCGTGTTGTTTCCAATCCGGCACTCTACCCGACTCGATACGTCTCACATCCATGCCCGCTCACGCTCCTTCCCGACCCATCCCTGATCATCGCGCAGCTGTCTACTCCGCCCTCCTGCCCGGATTGGGTCAGTTTGTCCGCGGCCGCCATCGGGCGGGACTCTCCTATGCCTCGCTGACGATCCTGCTCGTCCTGCTCAGTATGGCTCTCGGGCGAGTCTCCGGACGAGCCGCTGAGGTCTTTTTCTTCATGCTGCTGGCGCTTCCCTGGTGGGCGCTCCAGAGCTACGACGCGGCACTTGGACCGGCCGCCTCCGGCTCCGATGTCGTTCGAACGGGCCGCATGGCCTGGGTGCAAGGGCATGACATCCGCTTTCTCGGGCTCCTCTTTCTGGTCAGCGCGGCGAACGACGCCATCATTATCGCCAACAACCCCGAATATCTCCTCCCCTTCTTCTGCACCAAATTGGACGGAGCCGCCGGCTTTATCACGAAGGCCCTGTCCCCGTTTCTTCACACCTGGGTCGGATACGGATTTTTGCGCCTCAAGAAATGGTCACTCCTGGTGTATTTGGTATATGCGGCCTACGGCACCACGAATGCCCTCGTCAATTTGACCTGTTTTGGACCGGGACGAATCCGGAACACGCTGCTCATCGCTCTCATTACCTTTACCAGCTATATCCTCTGGCGGCGGCAGATGTTTCGGCGTTGATCGCCGGTATCCGAGGCCTCTTTCGCATTTTGACACTCGGGTTGGGCCTGTGTTACCAGTAATAGCTATACCGTTCCACACCATCAGACGGAGCAGCTCCCATGGCCGAAAACAACGCGGTCTACGCGATTCGCTTCCCCGACGGTTCCGTAACGCTCTATATCGACGAAGAATACGCCATCGATCGCGGTGTCGACCCTGCCAAGCTGGTGCGGGTCGAAATTCCACGCGAATTGTTTGTCAGCGGCAGCATCCAGCAAATTCGTGAATACGTCGCGGTCTACCTTGAGAACAGCCATCAGGGCACGGCCTAAGCGAACCTTTTACATCGCACAAGGGGCCACACCATGACCGCATTGCTTACCCCGGAACTCATCGCCTCGACCATCGAACAGGCCCCGATCCAGGGCCGGATCATGCTCAAGCTGCTGCTGTTGCAGCATTTCGACATCACGCCGGAAGAGATCAGCCACATCGCGGCAGACCGGCCTGATCCACGGTGCGTGGCCGGCTCCAAACCGATTCACCAGATGGTCAAACAGGACGCGTTGCGGGATGTGACCAGCCGGCGGGACGAATATCGCCGCCGAGTCCGGTTGCGACGCGAACGGCTTTGGCTTCAGATGGAGTCCATGAAGGGGATGATCACCCTGGCTGAGGGGATGGTGCGTGCGGCATCAGACCTGCTGATTACGCAATACAAGATGAGTCCCGAAGCCTTGAACTCGATCAAGCAGGAAGCGCGTGCGGCGGTCCCCAAGCCAGCGATCCGGTTATTGAATCGACGATGGGACGAGGATGACATCTCTGCCGAAGCCTACCAGGAGGCCAGGCTGGGACTCGAAATTCAGACTCAGCTTCGCCTATTGGATAAGTACAAGAAGCGCTTCGAACTCTCGGAGCGGGAATGGAAATCGATCAATGCGGCCCCCCTGCAGGATCATGAGATCGGGCACATCTGGGGTATCCCGGCGGGCAGTCTTGCCGGCCGAAAAGTGAAACATCTCCACCAGTACCTTCAGGCCATTCAAACCATTCTCCAGAAAACTTCGCCCAAGGACGTACCGGCGACCGGCTCGCTCGACCTTTGGAAGGAAACCCTTACAGTATTGAGCCAGCGACCAGTGGAGCGATCAATCGCGCACTACGACGGGCTGGAGCGCACAGAAGAGGCTTTGGTAGAAAGACTCCGCACCTTTGCCTGGGGAACGCTCGGCGAGGATCTCGAAGCAAAGTTCTGGCTGTCGCTCGTTCATGGCGCCAGCTCAAACGCCGTGCACTCGGAGAACACTCGGTCCCTATTCGGCCTGCAGCGGTTGATGGCGGTATTATCCGAAATTGATTCCAGCCCGGATGCGCTTGAGCAGGAACTCTTGACCCGTACGGCGCCCGTGGCTAAGGAGGCCTTGGCGTTGCCTGATGATGCCGCCCAACCCAAGCAGGAAGAAATGGGTCAGATGCAGCAACATGTCTTGACGAGTTTCATCGGCGAATTACATAACGATCTCCAACGATAACGGAACGTCGGGAACACATCGACAACGGGGCGCAAGTGAGCGCTGACGCCGTAGCTTCAGAGTCGCGCTAGATTTATTTTGCGGCCGCCTTCTCAGCCCGGAGTGAATTTTGTATAATCCAACTAACATGCTGCAACGTCATGACACCGTGTTTGGCCCAGCGCGATTGAGAAGCCTTGCACTCCTGCTTGGCACATTGGTATTGGCCGTCTCGACGATACCCGTGGGATCGCTCTCCGCTGCGGCGCTGGTGGAAGTCACCGAGCTTCTCGCCCATCCCGACCACTATGATCATCAAGTGGTCACCGTCAGCGGACGCGTGACCAGCTTTCAACTGGCGACCAATCGTGAAGGGCAACCGGCTTTCGGTTTTCTTCTTCAGGACACGGCAGGAACCGTAAAAGTTGTGGGGCTCGGCAAAGCAGATGTGCGCGAGGGTGACTACGTAGTGGTTGAGGGGGTGTTCAGCCGTCTGCGTCAAGCCGGCCGTGCGATTGTCTACAATGAAATCAAGGCCACGTCGGTCCAGTCTATGGCCAAGATGAATCCTGATCTGGTCGGTTAACGCTCCACCGCTCTTCCTGACGCGAGCTCTGCTTCCAGCCGGTTTTCTCCACGCCGAATATCGACCACTTTCACATCGAACACCAATGTCTTCCCGGCAAGTGGATGGTTCAGATCGAGCACAATCACCTCGGGCCTGATCTCAGCCACGTAAGGAAATACCACTCGTCCATCCGGCGCCGTGGTTTCCAGCTTCGCCCCGACCCGTTGCGCCTCCGCCGGAACCCGATCCCTTCGAACTTCGAAAAATCCCTCCGGGTGAACATCCCCATAGGCATCAGCCGGCGCAACTGTTACGCTCTTGGCTGCGCCCAGCGCCATGCCATCGAGCCCGGCCTCCAAGCCACGCAAAATCTCATCCTGCCCATGGGTATAGACTAACGGATCCTCACCGACAGTACTTTCAATCACCCGCTCATCTTCGAGACGAATGGTGTATTCAACAGATACGACGTCTCCCCTGGATACCAGCATGCTCACACTCCTTTTCGCCGTGCCCCGATTGGAGGCCATCGTCAGGCGAGATACCTTCGAATTGTCGCGACCGGAACTGTTCGACCTTAACCGGATCAAATTGAGGGCACAGCTTACCACCCTCCAGAATTACCCTACCATGGCAGGACGGCCTAGTCATGCGAATTACGGGAAGCACCGGATGTCGGGAGAGAGAGAACCGGCACAGCACAATCACTAGATGACGAACTGGATGCAGCGGGAGGACAGATGAAACGGCGTGCCTACCAGTGACGGAACGGACCAGAATCAAGGTGCACAAACTTGCCACGAGGATAGTACCCAACCCCGCCACAGCCGAGTCTCAAGGCCACTTCTCGGAGAGTGCGTAACGGCACCCCGGGAATTTGCACATCTACCGCCTGCCCGGATACATGGTAACTGTGTCGCGCCGCACGAGTGCCCATTTTGATCAGCTGTTCGTTGTACTCAGGAGAACGATAGCCGGACACAATGTAGACATCGCGCCGCCCGCCGATTCGCCGTTGAACAAGGTTGACGAATTCGATGAGCTGTACATCCATCGTGGTTGTTTCGTTTGTATGGTGGCAGCGGAGAAAATGATTGAGCTCACTGAGCGCACCCTCGTCGTATTCGCCGCTCTCGGTCCGGTAGGTCACCGATAGGCGCTCATCGGTGTGCAAATTGTACAAGCTCACACGTCCATCCGGAAGCCGTGACGCCCAGGCATGGGAAGGAAGCGCCAAACGTGCCACCGTCAGCGCCGCTCCCGCCGTCACAGTGCGCAAAAAACTACGTCGACTCCAGAGGGACGGTGCATTCGATGACATCAATTCGCTCCGGGTGGACAATTCGGCTCCCGCCATGCGGAGAACGTGGGGCGCGGGCTCTTCGTTTCTCACGAGGCATACCCTGCACGATCACGCGGATCGCGCGACAAACGGACCGGGAACCAATGGGCTGACGATGCCTAGGAAGAAGCCAAGCCAGCGGGTACGTGAGGACTCCATTTTTTACCAAATACGTAAGAAGTGGTCAACACATTTAGCCTTCGTCTCCCCACCTGCGCCTGTGCAACGAACAACCGCTTCGCGCTTCCCCACACAACATACGTGAGTCCAGGATCAATGCTCCGTGACCGACGCGCGCGACGACACATCTGAAAATCGTCGAGCCTCAAGGGACCGTTCCATGCCGTATTGGCGCAACCGTCGATACAGCGTCGATCGGCTGATGCCCAACTCCTGCGCAGCCCGGCTCAAATTCCCCTGCGAGAGCGTAAACGCCTTCATAATCAGATCGGTTTCGATCCGCTGCTGGTTCACCTTGAGTGAAATCGAGCCATCATCCTGCCGCACGACCTGCCGCGGAATATCCAAATCGGCCGGTGTCACATGCGTGCCTTCGGCCATGACCGCGGCACGGCCGATCCTGTTGAAGAGCTCGCGCACATTGCCCGGCCAGGAATAGGCGTGCATCGCATCCAATGCCTCGCGCGTGAAGCCGTACAGACGTTTGTTGTAGCGAGCGGCAGCCTGCCGCAGAAATGCCATGGCTATCAGCGACACATCCTCTCCCCGCTCGCGCAAGGGAGGCAGATTGATATGCACCACGCCGAGACGATAATAGAGATCTTCGCGGAACAGTCCCTTCTCGATGGCTTCTTTCAGATTCACATTCGTTGCGGCGATGATCCGGACATTCATTTCGATCGCCTGGTGTCCCCCGACCCGCTCAAAGGTGTGATCCTGAAGGAACCGCAAGAGCTTGACCTGCAGGGCTCCGGGAAGTTCGCCGACCTCATCGAGAAACAATGTCCCCCCCTGCGCAAACTCCACCTTTCCCTTTTTCTGGCCGACGGCGCCCGTAAATGCCCCCCGCTCATACCCGAACAACTCTGATTCAAGAAGACTCTCCGGAATCGCCCCGCAATTGATCGGCACGAACGGGCCCTGCCTCCGCAACCCCCGCTCATGAATCGCGCGCGCGGTCAACTCCTTGCCCGTTCCGCTCTCGCCGGTGATGAGGATCGGCGCATCGTTCGTTGAAACCTTGCGGATCGCGTCAAAGATGCGGTGAATACTGGGACTCATGCCGAGCATCCCGCTGAACTCTTCGGGACCGCCGCCCGCTGTCACTCCTCGCGCCTCCTGCTCCAGGTCAGCAATACGCGCAACACGCCGTAGAATCTGTTTCAGCAGCATCGGATCGAGCGGCTTAAACAGAACATCACAGGCACCATACTGAATGGCCCGGACAGCCAGGCTACGTTCCGGTCGTTCCGTGTAGGCAATGATTTTGCCGGCAAACCCCGTCTGCCGCAGTTGCTGCAATACTCTCACGCCTTCTTCGCCTGTCTCGCTCGCGGGTGAATCGAGATCGAGAAGGATGACCAGCGGTGCCTGTTCATGGATCTGCGCAATCGTCTCCGCATTCCACGTTGACGCAGACATGTCGAACTCGTCTTGGATCGAGGTTCGCACTGCGGAAATGATCGATTCATTGGGCTCCACAAAAAATACGTTGGGCTTGGCCACGATTGGGCTCCTTTCGGCTGGTGAGACCAAGGGCGCCGGTTCTACGGACCATCGACGCCCTGTCTGCGATATGAGGAATCTGCTCTAGCCTGGCTTGACGGCCGCTACGAAAGCGGCGGCGGGGGATCGAGCGAGTCGCACATGAACACATCGGCACCGAATGCTTTGGCCAACGCGGGAGAAGACGCGTCGACGCTATCGGTCGATGGGTTCATCATCGCGATAATCGGCACTTGCGGACAGGTTTGCCTGAGACGGGGAACGGTGGTGTGAAGGGGCGTGGGGTATGAGGACAACCCGACCACAATCACGTCCGGGCGAAGTTCTTTCAGATCACGCTCCAACTGATGCTCAGACGACGTCATGGTGGCCTGGTAGCCATGCAGGGCAAACCAATCGGCACATTTGTAGCCGCTTGTGACATCTTCGTAGACCACCGCGACCGTCGGCCGCTTGGCAGACCGCTGAGCTTTCCTGTCCGTCGGTTTTACCATGAGTCCCCCCACGTCTCGATCGGTTAGGTGGTGGTGGTGTGAACGCCGGTCAGTTGAACTAATCGATGCTTCATTTGCGGTCCCCACCAGCTGAAGTCCTGCAACATCGCCGCCTCTAGCGGACTCAGCCGAATCAGGAGATCGGACCAGCCTTGACGGTAGAAACCCGTGCGACGGTCCACGCATGACCGCTCGGCCGCCAGGTTTCCTTGCGTCACATCAAACAGCGCGATAAGTGTCGTGGTACCAGATATCCAGGGCCTCTTCATGGGAGAGAGCATAGGCCCGGAGGGTCGATGAAGCTATCGATAGGGGCGCGATTCCTGTGTCACAAATAGACAGTGTCGAAATGTCATTGTTCGAGCGACACAGTGCAGGCTGTCATCTTGATGCCGTTACACGACCAGACCATGTTGCAGAGCGTAGCGGGTCAACTCGGCATTATTCTTCAAATTCATCTTGTCTAAGATCCTCGCGCGATAGGTGCTGATGGTCGTGACGCTGAGATGAATGCTCTCGGCAATATCACTGACGGTCTGCCCTGACGCAATCAGGCACAGCACCTCGTATTCCCGGTCCGACAACCGCTCATGCGGCAACTTGTCCACCCCGGTTCGAACCGTCAGCGCAAGAGCTTCACCCACTGACGCGCTGACGTATTGCCCGCCCGCCATGACTTTCTTCGCCGCATGGACCAATTCTTCCGGCGCACTGGCCTTGGTCAGATACCCCGCCGCCCCGGCCTTAAACATACGGATGGCATACTGGTCCTCGGGGTGCATGCTCAAGATCAAGACCGGCAACGTCGGCGCCAGTTGCTTCAGTTCTTTCAGCACTTCAGGACCGCTCCGTCCCGGCATGCTGATATCCATGACCACCAGATCGTACGGCTGCTCGCGAACATGGTCCAGCATCTCCTGGGCATTTCCGCATTCGGCCATGCTGGCGCCTTCAAATCCTTCCTCAAGGATGTCCTTGACCCCGCGGCGAAATGAGGGATGATCATCGACAACAAGAATTCGCACCGTCGCTGTATTTCGCATCGTTCCCTCCATCATGCCGTATCCCCTTCCTTATCGAGGCAATTGCAACGTAATGGCCGTCCCGTTGCCTTCAAGAGTGTCAATTTGTACATCCCCACCGAGAAGCCCGGCGCGCTCCCGCATTCCCAACAACCCGAACGATCTGGCATCGACCAGCCGGTCCTGAGGGATGCCACGACCATTGTCGCGCACTTGCAGCAATAATCCCACGCCCTGGTCTTCCAATCGCACGTGTACCTCGGTCGCCTGAGCATGCCGCGTCACATTGGTCAACGCCTCCTGACAGATGCGAAACACGGCAGTAGCCTGTTCAGGGTCCACCCGAAGATCCTCATGACTGACCGCACAGTGACACACGATCCCGGTGCGGCGTTGAAAATCCCGGCATTGCCATTCGATCGCTGCCACCAGCCCCAGATCGTCCAACACTCCGGGACGCAATTCCGCCACGATCCGCTGCACTGATGTGATCGTGCTGTCGACCTGTTCCTTCATCCCGCGAATTTTCTCCTCGACCTTGGCCCGGTCGCGAGGAATCAGCCGCTCTCCCAACAGGCCACCCAAACGGGACAAGTCGATTTTCAGGCAGGTCAAACCGACGCCCAGTTCGTCGTGCAATTCACGGGCTATCCGTCCGCGCTCTTCTTCACGAATTCCCTCCATCCGCCCGGAGAGTTTCCTCAGGCGGCGCAAGGAGTCCTGCAACTGCGCCTCAGCCCGTTTTCGGTCCGTCGTGTCTTTGAATACCACGACCGCTCCGACAATCTCCCCTCGCTCGCAGATGGGCGTGCTCACATATTCAACCGGAAAGCTCGTCCCGTCCTTCCGCCAGAAGGCACTATCCACCTGTTCACGAATTTCTCCCGCAGAGATTGTCTCCACAATCGGACAGTGCAGGCTCTCTAAGGGTTGCCCGCGGAGATCAGGGGGGACGACGAGCGCATGCAGGGACTGACCGATCATAAGCTCCGCATCCCACCCGAACATTTTTGCCGCTGCCGGATTGACGAAGGTCAATCGCCCGTCGCGATCTACGCCGTAGATTCCCTCGCCTGCCGAATTCAGCACGACTTGATTGTGGTAATGCAGGCGGTCCAATTGCTCTTCCGCCGACCGCCGCTCGCTGATGTCCCGCATGATGATGGTAAAGAAGAGATCGGATCTTCCTTTCCAGGCCGTCAAGCTCAGCTCCAGCGGAAATTCAGTCCCTTCCTTTCGGCGGCCGACGAGTTCCAACGTTTTGCTCGTCAACTGCACGCGTTCGAGCACACGGACCCGCTGGGCATTACGCTCCAGTTCCTCATGGTATCGCTCCGGAATGATCATGGTGACCGGTTGTCCGATGATTTCTTCCGCCGAATATCCGAATGTGGCTTCAGCACCTTTATTCCAGAACGCCACCTTCATCAAGGCATTGACGAGCACAATTGCATCCTTCGTCGACTGCACGATAGACCGCAGACGTTCTTCGCTGACCCGAAGGGCGTCCTCAATCCGGCGGCGTTCAGTCACATCGCGAATGATGCCCAACACGCCGACCACGCGCCCCTGGCGCATCTGCGGCGTCCCCACGAATTCTCCCGTCACATATCCGCCCTGTTTCATGCTGATTTGCATCGAACACGTGAGCGGCGTGCCGCGCTCCAGAATCGCTTGCAGCACATCCTGGCAGAACCCTGCATCATCGGGATGCAGCAGGGAGACGAGCGGCTCGCCGATCCATTGCGAACGGGACCAGTTGGTGACCGTCTCAAAAGCGGGATTCAACGAGGTCATCGTGGTATCAGCGGACAGCGTGAAGATGATATCCCGCGCCCCTTCTACCAGACTGCGGAATCGATATTCCGATTCAAACAGGGCATCCTGCGCCCTCTTGAGCCAGGTGATGTCATGAAATACCACCACGCTCCCGGAAAGTGCGCCCGCATCATCTCTGATGGGTCTGGCGTTGATACTGACCCAGCGGCCGGGAACCCCCTGCGAAGCCCGCAGGTAGACTTCCAGCCAATCCACCTTCTCCCCACGTAGGGCACGCGTCAATGGCCACTCCTCGCGCTGAAACGGCGTGGCCGTGTCCGCGTGAAAAAACTCATACCGTTCAGCCCACTCGATCGGAGGAATGTGGCCGGGAGAGAAACCGAGAATACTCTCAACCGCCGGGTTGGCAACCAGCAACTGCCCCATGGCATCGGTCACCACGACCCCGTCTCCCATGCTGCGCAACACCGAATTGACGATTCTAGTTTGCTCATTCAAGGCCTGTTCGGAGCGCGCCAGCGCCTCGGCCCGTTCCCGAAGCGCCCGCTCAGCTTGCGCGATGCCGGCCGATTGCGTCCTGACGGCATCCTCATACACCCGCAACAATTGTTCGGCCACGGCCAAGCGTGACTGATGCCTGAGGCCCGCCCCGTGATCCGTCATACTTGCGGTGGCCGGCGTGGACACCGGGCGGCTCTGCACGGAAGAGTCCCGGGGAGACGCCTCATCAAAGGCCAGCAGCGACGTCTTGAGGCTAAGTGCCAGGGATTTGCAAAGCGACGCGGTCTCACGCGGGACCGGTGTTTTCGAGAACAGAATGACGGCGAAGAGATCACGCGACGGCAACATCCCGCCGAAACAAAGGACCGACTTGACTCCGTACTTCCCGACAAACCCTTCCTGTACTGGTACGTAGGGACTTCCCGCCGCGTCCGGCACATAAAACACGTTGTAGGTCTTCTCTTCCAAATCGACCAGCCACTCGCCTTGTGGCGCCACGTCGAACACCGTGGACACGCCGAACTGATGCAGTAGCTGTGAAAACATGGGGAACTGCTTGACGAAATCGGCGCTGACCATCGGAATCACGCGATACCGGTGCGAGCGTTCAACCTGGTTCCAATCCGGCTCCGCGCCCGCCGATGCGACGAGGGTGAAGCACTTCAGGTCCGGAAACGGTGGGATTCCTCCCAGTTTCTCCCGGGCCAACTGCTGGGTGACCGAATCCAGCCGGCTATAAGAAATGGTTTTAAAGCAACGGACCAGGATGCAATCGCGCTCTTGTGTGTCTTCGTCGCCGAGGATGTTGAACAGATAATCAACCGCACGGGAGGCCGCCTCCTGCAGCGAATTCGACTGCTCGCCCAGCTGCCGCAGCACGGCCGAGCATTCGGTCATTTCCAACAGAGAAAAGCGAGCCAGACTATACACAGGCGGGCCCTCGGGTGAACGATGGGGGATGACGTGAGCAACGCGCCACTGATTGACGTGCGTCTGGAGATGCCGGATCGTGAGGTAAGGCGCGTACCTGCGGAACACTGCCTTGCATAGCGAGGCGCAGAGTCACTCAGGGCGAGTCTAGTAAAGGGGCCCTGGCTTGTCAAGACAGGCTCATCGCCTAGAGCGTGAATGCGCTGTCGAATGTGGCGGACGAAATCTCAGATCGCGCCGGCACACCGGCATCGTTGCTATCGGGAGGAGCGATCGTGTGTGAGCGCTTGCGACAATAACGCCACGTCGGATGGATAGGTGAGTCGCCTGGGTGCCTCGTCGAGGTCGACCCACTGCACTTCCTCCACTTCTCCATCAGGAACGCCGCTCAGTTCAAGCGGCGACATCTTGAACCAGACGACCGTCTTACGAAACCGCCGTCCTTCCCGTTGAAACCAATACTCGGTCGTCGAGAGATCCGCGTCAATGCGGCAATACCAACCCGTTTCCTCCATCACTTCCCGCAACGCGGCCTGCGCCGGTGTTTCACCGGCATCGAGCCGTCCCTTAGGAAACGACCAGACCGGGCGACCTTTAATATCGGAGACCCGGATCAACAAGACATCCTGTTGCCGCAACACCACTCCGCCGGCCGACCGAACCAATCCCCCTTCAGGCATTCTTCATTCCTCTCTTCTCACACCACCATAGATCCGGTATGAGGCACTGGTTACGCACGGTCCGGAAGTTTTAGAAACCAAGCCAGGACACGATCCTGGACATGATCCGGCAGGAGCCACTTCATCACAGCTCTGAACCGCGCATCCTTGCCGACCAAATAACGCGCTCGAGGATGTGAGGCCGTCAAGGCACGAGCCACCGCGAGAGCCACCGCCTCAGCTGGAATTGCACGCGCAGCGGCCGCAGCCATCACCTCCTGCATGCGAGCCAACGGGTACGCATAGAGCGCGAGTGAATCCGGTGCGACTCCGCCGAGCGTGCGTGTCGCCGACATCGTGGCCCGCTGCCATATCTGCGATTGAATTGCACCGGGCTCAATCAATGACACGGCAATTCCCCATGGGGCCAATTCCAGCCGTAAGGCATCACTCATCGCCTCGAGTGCAAACTTCGACCCGCAATAGGCGCCAAGAAACGGGGTGGCAGCCAACCCGGCAATCGAACTGATATTGACGATACGCCCCTTCGCCCGAC
>VOPR01000055.1 GCA_009594995.1 Nitrospira sp.
GAGCCCTCTCAAGGCTCAGACACGGGTTCAAATCCCGTTGGGACCACCAACCTTTTCCCTGATCTTCTGATGAGTTGACGACCTTCCTGAGTTCTGGCTCGGGAAGGGTTGGCCTCTCATAGGACAATCCATAGGACAAAATTGGGTCCGTGTACGTAGCTTCTAGCTGCGTCACGGCTTCGCGGAGCTTGAGATTCCAGCCGTGGCCGCCGTGCGAGTACTGACTCGTCATCATCGCTTTTGTGCTGTGCCCCAGCAGGGCGGAGCGAATTTCCAGGCTTACCCCGAGATTTTGCAGCTGGGTCGTAAAGGTGTGACGGAGGTCGTGGAAGTGCAGGTCCTGGACCTTGGCTGCCTTACAGGTGCGGTGCCACTGATGACCGAACGCATCGGCTGACCAATTGGCAAAAATGGGCCCCTCGATCGCCGCCACCTCAGGGCGAAGGGCTCGATAGGCTAGCCGGTTCAAGGGGAGTTCCTGCGGAGTGCCCTTCAGGCGTGTCCGGGAAGGCGGCAGAATGAGCCACCAGCCATCATCGCGCTGTCGGAGCCAGGATCGGTCGATTTCGAGGATCTTGGCCTCTCTGAGGCCAGTATGGAGGGCAATCTGGGCAATCCGCCAGAACTCGGCCGGATCATAGACGCGCCCCAGAATTTTATAGGGCTTTCGTTTGGCCGCCTCAGCCTGGATCGCTGACAATTCCTCATTCATGGCCACACGTTCCCGGCGGGCCACATCGGGGAGCTGAACCCGCTTCAGACGGTTCCGATCCAGCTTTTCAAAATCGACTGCGAGGTTCAGAATCCGCATGAGCACGCCCCACTCTTTTCGGATCGTGCCCGGCGCGGCCTTCGCATCGAGCCGAGCCGCGATATACTCCTGCCCATCCTCTGGGGTCAACGACTCTAACAACCGGTCTCCGAAACGTGGAAGGAGATGCGTCTCAAGAATGATATCCGGCCGGCGAAGATCCACACGGTTTTTCACTCTGAGCGCCTGCCAATAGATCGGGAGAAACGCCCTCAGGGTGGAGGCCGTAGCCCTCAACGGAATGGCCTGTTCGCCCCGGTGGATGGTGCCAATCATGGCGATTGCCAGTTGCTCAGCCTCATCCGGTGAGAGATCGTAACCCAGGAGCGGCCGGTACCGTTGCCCCTTCCAGCGGTAGTACAGATCAAAGGCAAGGCCCTTCTGGGTCCGTCTTTTGTTGATGGTGTAGGCCATGCGCTTTACCGATACCGTGGGTTCCGATGGTAAACAGTGCCGACGGGCCTGTCTAGAGGGAGTGTCAGCACTTCAGACACTCTCGATACAGGGAGCATATCACCACTTTTCAGCCAAGCCAGTAGCTCGTCTCTCAGAAAGCGGACCTTACGTGATCCCGGTATCCGGTGCCTCGGAATGTCCTTTCGCTGGTAGAGAGTGGATTTCGACAGCCGAAGGTATTTGGCGGCTTCGGCCAGTGTCATGATCTCCGCTGCCGTCTGTGCGGAAGCATGTGTGTCGCCGGCGGCGATCATGTTCGGTCAAACCTCGAGAAGATTGCGCGTGCCTCTGTTTGCAGCTCGAGCAGCGTGTCATATGCAAACCCATCCCGGAGTCGCCGCCCTAACTGGCTGACGGTCGAGGCGATTGCATCCAGACACTCCGCCGGTTTCATGAGCAGTTGGCCGTGCGCTGAGGTGCCGGCGAGTTCGCTCAGAATGGCATCTCTGATTTGTCGGTCACGATATGGTAGGCCCGTCGCAATTAGGTTAAGGGCTTGTTCAACCCTTCTCACAGCGAGGCGTTTTGTCTGACTGTGCTTTATATTGATGGCTGCACGCATGGAGGCCTCTTCTTCTCCTGCTCACCTGTTGCCACGATGGAGGCGATAGACGCCCGGCATGTTTTTCAGCACCTCTTCGGTGAGCACACGCCCATTGAGTTCATTGCGAATGATGATTTCCCCGCCGCCGGCGAGTCCGAGCGATTTCTGCATGAACGCTGCGCCACTGACCCCGCTCCCGGCGCGACGGGCACCGCTCCCGAATGACATCAGCGATTCCCCCGCTTCATCCGGTAGACCTTCTGCATGTTCTGCATGGTGTAGGCCGCCGTGCGCCGACCGTCTTCTTCGAAAATGATGGTGGTGCCGCCGCCCCCGAGTCCCATGGCCTGCTGCATGAACGCCGCGCCGCGGGCATTTAGAGGAATGGCGGCTTCCGGTGATCCGGCTTCGCCCATGAGGGCTCTGGTAGGTCCTGTCACGATGCCGCCGTCCGCAAACCCGACGCTTGCACTAGCGTCCAGATCGACCATGCTGCTGAAGCCGAAAAACTCCTTGATGTTGTCGACCCATCCGAAATCGACCCCATCGAGAAACCCGCCCAGAGCTCCGTTGATGTTGCCACTACTCACGCTGAGCATCTGCGACACGCCCTTGAGCGCAATCCCGACCGGTGCCAGGACGCCCGTGAAGGTTAACGCTTTAGCGATGGCGTCGATGATGCCCATGACGCCATCGGTGATTTGCGCTAACACATTCAAGGCAGTCTTTCCGACTGCCACGGTCGATTCCCCCACCGACTCCCACATCGACGTTACCGCGGCGCCGGTTTGTGAAAAGATGGTCTGCTCTGCCACAGCTTCTTCCGTTGCAATCGCTGCGCGCGCTGTCGCCCCGGCCTGCGCCGCCGCCGTTTTCCCGGCTTCGGTGATGACCCATTGCGTGACAATGCCCATCGACGTCGTGATGAAGTTCTGAAGAAGCTGCACGCCCATTTGCTTGAAGACTTCTCCCCACTGCACCGTTTCCACCGTCATGCGGGCGAGGCTCGACGCGAACGTTGATGAGATCGACCCCCAGGATTGGTTCGCGGTGCTGGCAAATTGGTTGATAGTGCTGGCCCAGGTCAGCGTCCCGCCTTCGATCACGCGCCCCGTATTCACGACGGCATTGCGCGCGGGTGCGGTCATCGTGACGTCGAGGTTCCGCATGTGGTCGCCGATTTCTTCGACCATGTCAGGGATGTAGGAATGGCCGACGACGGCGTCGTACAGGCCTTTGAAATAGTTTTTGACCTCCTCGATGCCGCCCTTTACGCGATTGAAGATGGCTAGGAGTTTGTCTTCAAGGTAAGTTTTTACTCCGCTCGCCACTTGGCTCATGAGATTGATGACGGAATCACGAAATCGCGTAATGCCAGAGATCACAGGCTCAAGGCCTTGCGCAATGATGGCATTGAAGCCTTTGCCTAGCCTCACAGTAGCGGCGTGGATATCATCCCAGTTTTGGTAAATAATGACGGCGAGCGCCCCGACGGCCGTCGCAATGGCTGCAAACGGATGGGCGAGGATCAGTCCCCAACCAAACTCCACCACGGGGATGATATTCTTAACTGCGCCGATGAACCATCCGATGGCAAGGACGGCTGGATAGAGCCCCGCGGACATGACGGTGAGCGCGCCGATGAACGTCTGCGTGGATGGATCGAGCGCGGCAAAGCCGTCGGCCAAATCTTTCAGCATTCCTAAAATCGGTTGAGCCGCTTCGACCAGCTTGAGAAACATCGGAATCAGTGCTGTTCCCAAGGTTATTTGCGTGTCGGCTAGTTTATTTTGGAAGATTTCCAGCTGACTGGCGGAGGTTTCGTAACGCTTCCCAGCCTCTACCGTCAGTGCTTGATTCTCCTCCCAGGCCGTCCGCGCGGTGTCGAGCGATTTTGTGAGCCCATCTTTTGCCCCTGCTAACCGAAGGACGGTATCGCGCAAGCGGATCTCTTTGATGTCCAGATCTTGGAGGGTTTGGAAGAGATCACCCCCTGATGATTTGATTCGGCCCAATCCCTCGATAAAGGTTGCGATGGCAGCAGCCGGGTCCGTTTTGAAGGAGGTCGAGAACTTCTCTGCGCTCATGCCAGCAATGTCGGCCCAGCCCTTGAGATCTTCTCCGCCCTTAGACACATCCGCCGCAATATTAATCATGAGGCGACTCATCGCGCTGCCGCCCATTTCCGCCTCGATCCCAACATCCGCCATCGCGGCAGAGAGGCCTAGCACATCCGCTGCGCTCATGCTGATAGCTTGTCCGGCCCCCGCGAGGCGCTGCGCCATTTCTGTGATGTCGGTCTCGGTCGAGGCCCCCTTGTTGCCCAGATCGATGACCGCCGATCCCATTGCGGCGAAGTCCTTCGCCGTCAGACCCATCACATTGCCGATCCTGGCGAACGAATTGGCTGCGTTATCGGCCGTCAAGTTCGATGAGGTGGCTACCTGTGCGATGGTCTTGGTGAAGTCAACAAGGGATTCTTTCGCCACTCCCAAAGCGCCACCGGTTTCGGCGATTTTATTTAGCTCATTAACGCTAACGGGCACCTCTTGCGCGAGCTGGCGAAGCCCATGGGATAACGCGGCGAACTCCTCTTGTGTCCCATCGGTGGTTTTCTTCACTCCGGCGAAGGAGGATTCAAAATCCATGGCCATGCGCCCGGCATTGACGCCCAATCCGAGTGCTGCGGTGCCGATGACGGAGATTCCCTTCGCCGCGACATCGCTGGCAGTTTTTGTGAACTTTCCCAGGTCGCCAGTGGATTTCGCCACGCGATCGAGCCCGCTGGTGAAGTCTTTGATGTCCAGTGACATCCTGACAATAAGGCTACCGATTGTCGCCACTGTTCACCTCCTCTTCGAAATCCTGATTGAATTTGACGCTATGCCCCAGGCTGATTGCCTTGGCAATGAGCAACGCGTATCGCGCGACATTTTCGGCCGTGACAATTTCTCGAATAGTCTTTAGTTTCGGGCCGCCACCTTGATGTCGGACCCCTGCCCACAGGAGACAGCAGGTAATGTCCACCGTCATCTCGTTTTCAAAGATGTCGGGAATTCTCGTGTTGATGCCGAACCGTTCCTTCGCCAGCGCGAGGGCGGCTGAGTCCAGAAGCAGTACCCGGGGGCCATGCAGTTGGATCGGAATACCCGTTTGTTGTTGGTTGGCTTGGACGTTCATGTTCCCCTCTCTGTCGCTGGGCCCAGCTTCATCAGCGTGAGCTCTGGCTTTCTATGTCGGCCATCGGCCGCTGAAGGTACTCCCGGATGAAGCGGACCAACTCGGCGCGGAGCACATACGGTTCTTTGAGGTTGTCTCGATAGCATTCGAGTTTCCCAGCTTGCAGCCAGTAGTGGACGTTCTGTCGGGATGTCCCGAGTACCTGCGCTACCGCTGCAGGGCTGAAGCAGGGGAATGCCGGCACGATCACGGGGACCGGCTGTGGCGAAGTTGGGGTAGCTTGAGAGGTACGGGTTGGTTCCGTGGAATCTGACCGCCGCTCGAGTGCCTTCCGCTGGACCCATCCTTCTCGGCGTCCGCCTGTCCATGTCATCGATCACGTTTCACCCAGTTCGATCGTTTTCGTGATTCTGGGTTTCGATGCACCCAGCTGGACTGATCCGGGTCGATTGCTGCTGGAACCGACGGCTCATGTCGCATGACCGTCAAGGTGTCGAGGTTCGGGTTGAAGATGGCGAGTGCCGTCATGGCATAGATGCGAAGATCGAGCGCCTCATTGCGACTACGCTTCTTCCGGTAATACGAACCCATCAACACGCCGCGCTCCCACTTGTTGACGCGTTCTTCGGCGGTCAATTGTTTGAAGTACTCGTGTTCGTTTTCGGTGTAGGCCGTGAGGTCTGGGAAATGGCAGTATCCAGGGCCGAAATCTGTGAGCTTCAACCGGTCGAACAGGGTGTCCTTTGAGGTATCCGTACCAGCCAAAAACAGGCGAATCCCGTTGACTGTGCTGCCCATCCTGTAAACAGGTGCGCCGGGTTGGCTGGAGCCCTTCACGGCCCAGATGCGGCGATTCTGGCGGGGTAACACGAACTCATAGACTTCCTTGGCGTGGTGGCCGGTGTCGATACAGGCGGTGGCAACGGTGAGAAACCCGCCCGTCTCATGCTTCCAGGTCCGCTTCAACCATTCGTCCACTTGATCCCAGAGAGTCTTATCCGTGGGTGATCCGAACCACTTGCGGTAGTCGATCGACCAGCTTTCTTGGCCCTTTCCCCATCCGACCAGTTCGGCTTCGATGCGATCCTTTTGAACGTCGATTCCAGCCGTTAGCACGACAACGCCATCTGGTACAGGCGCCGGGTAAATCTCGACGCGGTTGTGTAGATCGGATTCCTGGATTCTCTCGCCGGCCTCTTCCCAGGTCTCCGCTAGGTTGGTATTCGTGAATGTCTGTTGGGCACGGAGGTCGTGGTTATGAATAATTTCTGTCCAGTCCGAGGCCAGCTTGACCCACGAGTTCACCCAGCCATGCGGACTATACAACGCATTGAGCCAGAAGCCGGCGGCCTTCAGGATGCCTCTGTTGCCCCCTGCCTGTGCCAGCCATTCACCATTCGCCAGCATCCGCGTCTTATGTGCTTCGCCGATATACCGGTGACACTGTTCACAGAGAAACCTGGCCTCCTCTGGTTTGCCATCCGGCCACGTAAGATTCTTCCACCAGAGCACCTGCCCATGATCACAGAATGGGCAGGGCACGAAATAACGCCGCTGATCGCTCTCGACATATGCCTTCTCGATCACGCTCGTTTGCTTCAACAGTGGGGTTGAACAGCGGTAAATTTTGTGGCGCGCATAGGTGAGAGTGCGCTTTTCTGCCAACTCGCAAGGGCTTCCTTCACCGTTGACATCGAACGGGTAGGCGTCACACTCGTCGAGAAATAGGTTTCTGGCAGACATGAACCGAAGCCCCGGCCCTGAATTGGCGCCTGTCAGACACAACATGCCGCCGGTAAATTCCTTCGATGTGATGGTGTTGCCTGAATCGCGAGAGCGTGACTCGCGAACCAATCCTCTCAGGCAGGGAACGAGGTCGAGCATGGGTTGGATTTTTTGCTTCGACAGTTTCGCAGCGACATCAATGCTGGGCTCAACCAATAACATCGTGGTTGGGGCTCGATGGATCATGAAGCCGACCCAGTTTTTACCGGCTTCGGTACCGCCGATCTGCGCTGGCTTCTGAAACACAACCTCCCGTATAGGGGAACTTGGAGACAGCACGTCCATGATCTCGCGCAAATACGGTGTCCTGCTGGTACGCCATCGTCCCGACTCTGAATTCCAGGATGGCAAGATCATGTGTTGATCTGCCCATTCCGAAATCGTTTCGATGGGGTCGGGTGTCAGGCCCTTCAGTAAATAGTCGACAGCTTGTGTCGGCTCAGCCAGTTCCATCATGTGGTCTTCGCCTGTTTGCTATGTGGAGGCCGCAATCCTTTTCTCAATGCATTGCGTATGAGCATTCTCACCACCTCGATTTCAGACTGCCGCCAACATTTTGGGGCCTTTAACATCCGGTGCCTTGCCTAATGTTTCTAGTACGTGATGAATTTCACCGCGCAGCAGATTAAAGACCGCAGTCTGGTCACTTTCCGCAGCAAGGGGCCCAGCCAATCTGTCAGGTAGATTTTCAAGAGTGTCGCGGATCTGTCGGCCTGCGGTGAACCAGGCCTTTGTAACTGCCTCGCGCGCCATCAATTCTCCCGTGAGACGCTTCAGCCGGACTTGTTTCAGTTCGTTATCCAATTCGAGTTTCCGGGTAAGTTGCTTGTCTCGACCCTGGCGGAGATCCTTCTTTTTCAAGAGTTGGACGTAAGCCAGAACAGCCTTTTTGGGATCGTGCACCCCGTTCACAGGCGGGGGCAGCACCCCGTCCTTAATCATGGCGCCGACTCGCTGGGCCGACACTCCAAGAGCCTCGGCTAACTCGGTGTTCGACCAACCATAGGCTCCGAATAAACTAGGTTCGGCGGACATTAGAAAATAAAATCCTCCACATTTGCCCTACACGTCTGCGGTTCCTTCCGCCTGGCTCTGGCTATTGATCGTCCTCCGATCGCTTCCCTGAGCCCTGCGGGCGCTCTCCATCAACCTCGAAAAAAAACATCAGGGCCTACCCAAATACCGAGGCACGCGTACCCGCATGCCTGGAGCGTCAGGAGGGACCCGGCACGGCCTTGCTTTACGTAATAGTAGCGAGTCATCAATCAATGCAGTGACTGTCACTCGAACCTCCGACCCTATCGCCCAGTGGAACCATCGAGCCCTCGTTCTTGCCGAACCCTTCTGCGGTATGCGTCGAACGAACCAAAGCAGAAGAACTCCACACTTAAATCTGGATTGGTCGCAAAGACCGACTCTGCAAGAGCATGGGTTCCGATTGAGGCGATGGCTTCGTCAGACAGCTGTTGTTGTGTCCTGGTCACAATAGCTCCTTGTTGGTAGACGCGTATGTGCGCGGTACGGCGCGCGCAGGTTGAGATCCCTGATGCAACGCTCGCCAGTAGGCGCAGAAGCTTTCGATCGTTGGGAAATCCTGTTGAAGCTTCTGGCTCATCCCATAGGCATATACAGCGAGAGGTTCATCCGTGATGCGGCTGATGGCTTCATCTGTCCAAGGCTTCGTTCGGAGCGATGCCTCCAGGCTTTGACGTTTGGCGTTGAAAGATTCGCGTAAGGAGGTCAAGCGTTGCTCTTCTTTTAGGTGCTGAGCAATCGCCGCCGGAATTGGCCTGGCACGCCGTTTCAGCAGCTCAGGCCCGATGGTCCCGACCATGGTTCTGGTAATCCGGTCGATGATGGGGCTGAACCGTTCTGCGATTCTGGAGTATGTTTTTTCGTCCACAGTATCTCCTCCGCCGATCCCCCTCAGATTTATTGAAGCTCGGTGAACACCGTTCCCACGTGTCGCCGCCACAGCTGTAGCAGGTGGTTCACTTCGCCACGCGGAGTGCTCAGCCCTTCCCAGGCAGTGGGCTTGTTGACCTTCAGCAGCAATTCCTTATCGGTGACGGCGGCTGCCAGGGCTTGTTTTTGCGCGTGAAGGTGGAGGGCGTGGAGCTGGTCATTGATGTTCAAGGCTTCGTCAAGCAGTTCCACCAGACGGATAGTCGCGCGTTCATAGACAGGCACCAGGCCTTGTGCCACGTGGAACTTTGCATCAGACTCGGCCTGCACCAGAAGCGGCGCCAATTTCTTTTGAGCCATTTCGATCGCCGCGAGATTGTCCTGCAGCTCTCTTGCTTCCCGCTCATAGCCAGCAATGCAGCCTTGAAGGGTATGTTGGTCGCTCGCCGGCAGCTCTTCCAGCAAGATAGCGGCACGGTACGCAAGTAAATCTGCCTGGCTTGAACGGATCAGATCGGCGAGTTCTGCCTGTCGCTGGTGGTGTTGGGCGGCGCGTTCTGAAAGCTGTGCGGCTTTCTGCTGAACCGCGATCAATGCGGAGCTTTTGCGGTAGTCGAGATGTAAAGCTTCTTGGACATCCATGTGATGCATTCTCCCTGGTTATGTGTTCGTGATTGCCGCTGTTCGCTGTGTTTTCAGTGAGGGCCAGCCGCCAGAGCTACGCCTGGCCCTCACTGGCCCGGCGCCGTGACGACCGCTCAACCACGGTGCGCGGAGCCGGATGTCTAAATCTGAGAGCATCAGTTCGCTCTCGGTGAGATCGACCGTTTCGAATGGCTGATCGTTCGTGAAATGCGCCGAAAGTTGTCGACGGAATTGAGCAACGACCTGATGTGAAGAAATGTTCTGTTGGTTGCTCAATGCAGTCTCCGACATAGTTCTTTAAGCGTTGATCCCATGGGCGTGAACTCTTCCACCTCGTGCAGATGTGGAGGTAAATCTTCTTCTCGCTTCGCCCTACCAACGGCATTTCTCGCCGGGCCTCGTTCTTGCTCCGGAGTTCCGGATCTTAAGATTTCTTTATCCTCTCTTCGGTTCGGATGGGTAGGAAAGGGAATGTTAGGATAGGAGGGAGCCTTGCTTGTCCCTTCACTCACTCCGTTCGTGTCCTCTTTTGCATCCCGCCGCTTGTGATATTTCCAGTAGTTGGGCGATTCAAGAACCGATATAGATCCATCCGGGTCTTGTTCTTTAACTGACAACCACCCTTTCTTGGTCATCCAAAGAACCGACGCAGAGACTTTCTTCGGGTAAAGTCGGACCTTTCTAGAAATGGTTCCGATCCAATCTCCATTGAGTCTCCAGTGATTCTCCGTTCGATCTAGGATGGCAAGCACCTCCAGCCAAATCCGAATGGCGCGATCACCAAACTCCTCGGTGAACGCCCACAACTCCGCATCGTCGTTTAGATCTCTTGAAACAGGGTGCCACCGCTTGGGAGATGGCATTATTGTCCCCCTGCCTGTAAGCGCATTCGATCCTCCGCAAGGTGTTCTCTTTCCAGCCGTAGTCGCTCCACGTCGCCGCGTTTGAACAATCGTATGCGCCCGCAGCGCATGGCAGATAACACGCCTCGCTTCTCCAGGGCGCGAAGGTGTTCTGCGCTCATAGCGAGGATGCGTGAAGCCGGGCCTATGGTGATGAGGTCTTCGTGTTCCATGCTTCTGAACTATAGAAGCCTGCGGAAACGAATACCCGGACAAGTCCTAGCGGTGGGGTGTCCGTTATTGAAATGAAAATGTCAGTGCGGTGTTCTTGAGGGTTTCAGCAGATTTTCGACATGAGATGGGGCTATTTTGTGCAGAGATCCGAGAATAAAGGCATTTAGGCGTCCCTGGGTGGAGCAGTCCTCAATCGAATGTGTCTGGGAGTTAATCTTGTATTCGGCTTTGATTGCTTTTGGGTATCGGCAAGTGCACAAGAACACTCCAATGGCCTCGATGATCGCATCGGAATGGGTTTTAACCCAAATCCGGCGTTTTGACCTGTCCTTCCACGGAAAGGGATGGTTCATGATGTACCAACCAAATACATCGCGCTGACGACAGAGAGTGGATCTGTGATGGGCTGGGTGTCTTGCGGTCCGACGCTGGGCGATTTGCTCAATCTCATACGCAATGAGCGCTTTTGTTTTTCGCTCGAGTCCTTCGTCTTCCTCGTAACGTGCTCGATAATGGTGAAAGTGCCACTCCCTAGCAGCCATCTGTTGCAAGAGAATCTCGATTTCTCTCGACCCCACTGGGTCGAGAGCCTTAAATCGGAACAAGAGTGCATTCACGATCTCTATCAAAATATCGGCGGTTTGGGGTATTGGCCAACCGCGTGTCTCGTAGAAGCATTCGAGCCATTCTTCTCGATTGGGAGTGAGTGGGCGGGATTTGGTATGTCTTCCCATATAGTCTCTTTTTTCGATACGAACTCAAATCAGAACTGAGTCAATTTTTATGCTCGCCTCTCAGGTTGAACTTGCATCCTGATCCGTCAAATCGGCTGCCATTTCTGCTCCTAGGCGCTGGAATTCGGCGATCAACTCGGCCACTTCACTCGCAACATCCACCGCAAATACTCCCGCAATCAGCTTTAGTCCCGTTATGAGAAGCCGGGCAGATTCGACCAGCTCCGGACGCAAGTCTCTATCGTCCACTGGGCCCCAGTTGAAACCTCGGATTTGGTCTTTTGGGTCATAGTCAAATAGGGCTTCTATTGAATTTGGTGCGGAATGCACATCGGCTGAATACAGTCTATATTGCGCATTGTAAAGGTCTTCCATCCCCACGTTCTTGGCTAAACCTTTTACATTTACCTCAGGTTGACCTTTTAGGCGTTCTTTAATCTCCTGAATAAGGTCATCTGCCAAAGTGCTCTTGAACTCATTAAAGTCCGGACTACTGGAAGCTTTAATGCCCTTGATGAGCTTGAGTCGTTCTCGCTCGGATATGAGGATATAGGCTTTTAAAAACTCTTCTGATTTGCAAATATTGGCTAGGGTGATTGAGCACTCTAAAGCTATTCTCAGCAATGAACGTGCTTGTGATGCGATGCCCCGTTCCAACAGAAGAACAGCCGTCTCGGTGTCAGCAAGCAGTTTCAAGAATAGGCCTGCAGAAAAAACTTCCTGGCCATCCTTGTTGTGGACCTGCAGTTTATATTTGGTGGCGTGACAACACCTCACAGCTTTCTCAATCAATGCAAATTGGGCTGCGTACTTCTCCCTGAACATAACTCTATGGTTCGCCACGTCAGGAGAGAGAAGCCCGAGTTCGTCTAAGCTCATGGTGAGTCTTTCGTTCTGAAGTTGCTTTTGCGCCGCTCTAGATTGCCGCGTTGGCGCGTGATTTTCTTGCATGCATATCTTGCGTCGCCTTGCGGATGAGCTGGTCAGTGTAGCTCAAGTAGAGACCAATGATAACGGATGCGTCTTCACACTCTTTCTCTGTGCTATCCACCAATCGATCACGGAGGTTCCTCAGGCTCACTTGGGCCAATTCGAAGTTTGACAAAATGCCTCGAAGATCACCAACGGGAACATCGCACGAGAGGCTCAGGAGGTCGCTCATTGTCGGGCTCCTTTCAGTTGTAGGGGAGGGACCATTGTTGTGAAGATGATTCGATTTTGTGTCTCGGAATTCTCACGCCACCAGGGCTGTAATTGATTACGCTCTGTGCAACCTGTTGGCACCAGGCACGGGTTCAACTCGCGCACTCGCTCGTCTTTCGCTGCCTCTCTGAATCGCTCCATGACCGTCTCTTCCAGCGTCGTCACCGCCTTGCGCAGCTTCGTTTTCCAATCGTGGATGTAGAGTTCCCCCGTGCCGGGCAGCTTGTGCCCGAGCAGCTTTTCGATCGTCGCGTATTCGACACCCGCCTCGCCGAGCCACGTCGCCGCCGTATGCCGGAGATCGTGAAAGTGGAGATCCTGCACCCCCGCGCGCGCACAGGCTTCCATCCAGCGATGTTTGAAACTCCCCGCGTCTTTCCACTGAGAGAAATACCGGCCCCCGATGCGCGGCTGCTCCCCCCGGAGAAAGTGCAGCGCCAAGGGCGAGAGCGGCAATTCTTTCGGCACCCCTTTCAACTTGCTCCCCGGCGCCGGGATCATCCAGACCCCATCACCGCGTTCAATCACCCACTCGTGATGGACGGCGATCAGCTTCGCCTCCCGCAACGTCGTCAGCAGCGCCAGCATCATGACTCGCTGCACCGCAGGCCCCGCGGCGCGATAGATGCGGAACAGCTCCCAGCCCTCGGCCACCCGCTCGCGCTTCGCCCCTGATGGCACATCCATCGACAGCAGGCGATTCTTGTCGAGATCCTCGTTCGCCACGGCATAATTGAGCAACCCCAGCAACACCCCGCATTCCCGCTCGATCGTGCCGTCGGCCGCCCCCTGCGTGCGACGATGGGCCACGTAAGCGATGCCATCCTCCAGCTTCAACGAGCGCAACGCACGCAGGCCGAGAAACGGCACCAGGTGCCGATGCAGAATCGTAGTCGGGCGATCCAGCGCCCGCAGGCCCTTGCTCTGTAGCTTCGCAAGATACTTCGGTGTGAACTCTGCCAGCGTCAGCCCCTGCGCACCAGACGGCGGCCCGATCCGCGACTGCACCGTCTCCATAATCTGCAGCACGGCCTCCTGCTCCTGATCGCGCGTCAGGTTGTAGCCGAGCACCGGGCGATACCGGACCCCGCGATACCGGAAGAACAGGTCGGAGCGCAGGCCCCGCGGCGTCATGGTGCGGGAGATTTTCACTTCGGCAAGTCCTTCTTTCGAGAGGTTCTCCGCCGAGTCGACCTGTACCGATCGAACAGCCATAAGGCACAAATAGAAATGTCCATGATCAGCGCAATGCGGCGATCCTCCTCGCTTCCGGATCCAGTCAACAGCATGGCATTGCTAGACAGAAGCAACCACAATCCCCATAGAATAGCGCCGACATAAGCGATCGTTACTAGAGGGATGAGAATAATCGACCACATCGTTATCTTTTCCCCCCAATCGCAAAAAGCGGGCTTCGATGTTGTACGATGTGTCCGCTCGTCGGCTGGGGAGACGAATTCCCCTTCGTTGCTGGTTTCACCGCTAGGCAGCTCGGCGTTCTATTTTGGCCTCCCTGCTTTCGGCTCATCACATACGCCTCCAGATCGCTCAGATCGTAGCGAAGCTGCCCGCCCACATAGGCTCGTAGAATGGGCAGCCGGCGCACCGTGCGTGGGCTTATTTTCAGCATTTCCGCGGTTTCGATGAGGGTCAGCAGTGTCATGCGCCCACCTCTCTTTTTGCTGCCTTCTCGATGTGCTCCAGTTTTGTCCGGATGAGCGCAAGAACGCCGGTCACTTCAGGCATCTCGGGATATGTCTGCCAGGCTGCACGGAGAACTGCTTGTGTCTCGTGGATCTCGCTCAAGAGGTGCTCGTCCTGTGGCCGGTGGGGTGTTAGGTGGCTCATGTTCACCGTCCTTTCTTTGGCGTCGGTGTTTGATGGGCGGTCAGGAGCGGATGCTCAATCAGCGGGCCCCAGTGAAGTTTCTGGAATTCTCCTTCACAGCTGTGTAGGTCGCGGGCGGCGTCGATCTCGGCCCAGCATTCTCCGAGTGTGCTCATTGCTGCGTCGAGGAAGTGCAGGGCTTTGCGTTTTGTGGAGAAGGGCCCATAGAGCCGTGGAAAGAGGCCGGTTACCGCGAAACGACAGTACCAGATCCGTCGACCTTTGGGCGTCATCGCTGGCAGGAACCAATCTTCGGTTGGATAGGCTTCAAGGTGGCTTATTCGCTGGGGCTGTTGTCGTTTTGGTTTGGCTGGATGCATGAGCGTGAGTGCCGTGGTCATAAAGACACCTCCTGGTTTAATTGGGCCGTTCCCTACAGGACTGATGCTGGTGCTACTCCTCTGAACCTCGTGAAAGACTAGTTTTGTTGAGTGGCGGCCGAAGGGCGGCGATCCACTGCGCTTCAACGCGAAGCAGTTCGGATTCCGGCACTGGCATGAAAAGGACGCGCTCCCATCGTTTTCCGCTCTGGGAGTGCTGCGCCAGTCGCGAAGGGAGGTGTCGGGATTGGCCGACATACGCCACGGCTCCGGCTACGATCAAGAAATACACGCACGGTGGAATATCGAGGGCTGGGCAATCGCAAAGCCGGTCTTGGACAGCTGCTAATGCCACTGGAATAGGCTGGGTGAGCGGCCTCTGAACGATCGGTCGGAGGTTCAGCGGTAGGGGCGCACCTTCGCACATCACCGTTAGATGCTGCCGAACGTATCGCTTGAGTGTGGCTGGGCAGAACAGTGGTTCTCCGCCATCGATTCGGAAGTGGGGGAGGAGCATGGCTTCGGCAAGCTCGCGAATTCTGCCAACAGACAGCCGGACTTGTTCTGCGACCTCCTGAGCCGTTTTGAGACTGGTGAGAGAAGGACCCTCGACCGCGCCGCTGATGTTCTGCAACGCCCCCAAAGTTCCCATTCGATCGACTCCTTTTTTCTGACTATGAGCGTTTCTGCTCGTCCCGTTTCTGAAACTCGCGTTCCAGCAGACTGCGAATGAAACCGCTTGAAGTGGTGCCTTGCTTTCGCAACGCGTCGAGCTTTGCCTTGATTGCCTGGGGGATCTGAATCAAGAGTTTCACCATGGCCATAGAGGAGGTCCTACCTTTCGCCATTAATATAGATCTCCATATATCTATATGTCAATGCATATTGTTGACTAGGTACGTGGGCGCAGTCAGAATGCCGTCCGAGGTGATAATGAAAAGTCAGGAAAAAGCAGAAAAACCGAGGAAAACCTTTGGACTGAGCTTGAACCGCGAGCTGATGCTGGAGATTCAGCACCTCGCTTTGGATCAGGACAGGTACGTGAACGAGCTGTTGGAAGAGGCGGCGCGGGATCTACTAAGGAAATATCGAGATGTAAGGAAAGTGAGTAAATAATGGCCAAGCGAAGAGGTACTGAACCCCCTATTCCAAACCTTGGGCAGGTCTCTTTGGAGGCAGGGATACAGCTGCTCAAAAAACAGATTGAGAGCGGACAGACCCTTCTCGGAAAACGGCCTATATCTTCGAATGAATATGAAAGTTGGAGCCTGCTGACAAAAAACTGCTTAGAAAGGGCCTTTGGTCAATCTTCCCCAAATGTTTCAGCTGTTCATGATATTGGTCGATTCGGCTTCTACACCGGAGGTGAGTCCGAATCGGACTTCGAAAGAAGTCGTGCCGAGGATCTTGAAGGAAAATTGTCTAGGCTGCAGGCCCTACTTGAGCTTCTTCTCACTGAACAGCAGCTCAACCAGGGATCCTCTATCCAGTTATCGTCAGAGCCAACAGGACACAAGGTTTTTCTCGTCCATGGGAGCAACGACGGTGTCTTGCATGCTGTAGCTAGGTTTCTGGAAGGGCTGGATCAGGATGTCATAATTCTGAGGGAGATACCCAATCAAGGCCGGACCATTATTGAGAAATTTGAACAACACTCCAGCGTTGGGTTTGCAGTCGTTTTGTTAACGCCTGATGACCGAGGTGGTCCGTTCACTAAAAGATTTGAAGAACAACAGCCGAGGGCTCGTCAGAACGTGGTGCTTGAATTCGGCTACTTCTTGGGAACACTAGGGCGTAAGCGTGTGTGCGCCCTATATCATGAAGGCGTGGAGATCCCGTCTGATTACAGCGGAGTATTGTTCGTTAAATTGGACGATTCGGGGGCCTGGAAACTTCACTTGGCAAAGGAAATGAAGGCAGCGGGGCTACCAGTGGATATGAACAAGGCAGTGTAGCCTGTCTTGCCGACTTTCCGCCGAGGAGTCTTCGGGCGATAGTCCTCGCTTAGCTGAGCTGGCTCATTTCTGGACCATGCACCTGGAGCTCAAACACAAGCGCGAAAACTGCGCCCGGTGCGGGACACTTGGTGATGTGGTTTATCAGGAAGCGGCCGACAACTTAGGATCCAAAGATATCGAGAACTGGAAAAGTCCAAAGCAGGAGGATTGAGTGAATAGACAATTGCTTGGAATTACCTGTGGGGCCGTCTCTCTGCTTCTTGGAGGTTGCGTCAATATTTCATCTCGGATCACCGCTGAGAACCAAGCCGTAAAGCCGATGACCGAGGGGAGTGATTGCTCGTATGCCGTCATGGGTTTCGGCTATGGCTCCAACACGGTCGAGCAAGCCATGGCAAATGCGAGCCCCCCTATTCAGAAGGTTCGCAGCATCAGCACGGACCTGTTCTTCTTTATTTTCTTTAGTTCACACTGTGTGACGGTGGTGGGCGAGGGTGCACCAGGCGCCACGAAACCACAGCCCTACGACGCTACGGAGCAGCGGCCTTAGCCTGAGTCTTGAGCCTTCGCTTTTTATCTGTGATGAATGTTGCCGTGGAAGCACTACTCACAGGTCTTCATGGAGATCCGTGACCTGAGCAAACTCAATCACCAAGTCATTCTTCTCAATGTAATACAGCATTCTTAGCAGCCGGGGGACCGGGAGGCGGTAGGATTTCGTGACAAGATATCTTGGAGGGTCTAAATGCAAAACTGGGCAGCCTATCGGATCCGGTTCACGAGTTAAGCGCCACAGAAGACCCTCCAGTACTTTAGCCACGAGAGGGTCCTTCTTGGCTTCTTCATCCAAATATGATTTTGTAGCCTCGCTGCCGAACCTGACGGGCCGAACAGGTGCCATTCTTTAAGCGCTTTTGGCTAGAGCTTGTTTTGCCCATTGAACGTCACTTTCTGTGACTTCATCCAGGCTGGAACTGAAGACAGTCTCCAGGGGTATATCCTCACCAATTTCTGCTAGCTCCCAGATTCTGTCGTGTGTGGCGAGGCTAATGGAGTTTGCTGTGTGGCGGTAACAAATTAAGTGGATAACGTCATCTATTAGGCTGATTTCTTCCGGGCTAAAAATGGATATGTCTGGTTCTTTTAACGAGACGTATTCACGTTTTTCATATCGGTGAAATGGGGAGCTCTTAATGGCTAATGCTTTGTCTGTTTCTAGCTGATCTATAACCTTTAAAATATGCTTCGGCACTGGTCCAAACTGTCGCTTGATATAGGTTTCGCCTGTGATGGGAGTCCCGTAATGCTGAAGGGCGATAGCGTCCGAATACCAAAGGATCTTGTTCAATTTCGTAGCGCCCAGGAGATTTCGATTCGGGCACTTCGAGCAAACGTAGTGCACTAAAGCCCTGAGTTTTTTGAGATCCCGTACCCTCCGACGTCTGTGTGGTTTAATTCTTGTCATACGTTCCTCCGGCCTCCATGCTAGGAGAGCATGATCGTATGTAGGCCAACTCGCATCGGAGTGCATTTGTAGATTGATACGGAATCACCATCGACGAAACCTATCCCAGTCTAGCAGTCTATGGCGATACATAGCAGTAGTTGGCGGACTATAACAGAAGATTGATGATTTTTGCACGGGTGAATTCCTCGTGTCCTATATCGGACGTCTTAGCTGTAAGCCCTTGTAAAACCTAGTCACTCATCGGACATAATCGAGCTATCATCCTGTTGTTTTTCCTCAGTTTGGTCCGTCCTCTCAAGGCTCAGACACGGGTTCAAATCCCGTTGGGACCACCAACCGTCTTCAAGCGCTTCAGTCAAATCGCACGGTCACGAGGTTAGTGTTTGCCTTGCTGTTCGATTCTGCAAAGATTTTTTTCTTTCCCTGCGGCTTGATGCGGAATCGCTACTGGTGCAAGTCGGGGGACTCCAATGGAAGTGTTGAATCCTCCATTGGCCGTGTTCCTTCACCAACTGATAAGTGGCTTCACTCGTACAGTGTCCATATCCGGTGAGGACGCCGGTGATCGTTGCAGTCGATCCTGTTCTCGTTCGTGAGCGGAACGATATGCGCCGTGTTTCCATGACAACACTGTTCGTCTGAATCGCGGTGACAAACTCCTCCCTCGTCACCACCGCTTGCGCAGAGGTCGATAGATAGGCATAGGCTCGGGGGTACTGCCCTTCGTCAATTGCCGTTAGTTGATCTTCAATAACTCCAACCGGTTCAGCCGTTCGACTCCACCAGTACCCGACGGCCAATCCCAGCGCCAGCACAACGCACCACAGTGTCCTCCGCATAGGGACCTCATCAAAACCGGGCAGAGTCTGTCCGGCCGATCATGCGCCGGTGCGGGATCACACAGGGCAGCCTATGACGACGCCACGCATCCGCGCGGTAGATTCACCAAGAAATGACAGAGCGCTGATGATGAGAAATCAAATGCGATAGACAGAGTACCGTTGATGCGGCCGAAGTGCGGGTTTCGGGGGATGAATGCCGGAAAGGCTCTCGGAACGATTCCAGGTTGAGAGGGGAGGAGACGGCAAAGTGATGACAGGAATTTCCCACCGCACCCCTCCTTCGTCGACAGGAGACGTGTCGGGCTTGATAGCGAAGGCCAGTTCGTCCAGCGCGGCCTCGTCCTGAGTCGTGGTCTCGTCCCACAGGTGTAGCTGCTCGGCAAGCCCGACACATCCCAGGCTCAGCCACACCGCAAGGAGACTCCAGGTGACCCATGAGCAGCCGATCTTACCGCGAACAATCATATGACAGGATGGCCTCTGAACGGAGACGGGCGTATGTGTTGGTGGAGCAAATCGAATTTGATTGTGCTCCAGCGACCAATTGAAATCAAGCCAGGCCAGGCGTGGCTAATTGATGGATCGGTTGGGCAATTATCGAGTCACGACGGTCAAAAATAGGCGCTTCGATTGACAGGGACAAAAAGACGTCTAAGGTAAGAGTGGCCCCGCAGAGGGAGCGGTATAGTTTTTTTCAGTCTGCGGTGGCGCATAAGAACAGAAAGGAGATGGAATGACGAAAGCAGGGATCCTGATGCTCACGGGGCTATTGGTCAGTCTGCAGTCCGGCCTGGCATTCGCGGTCAATCCGGACAACGGCCCGGGATGCGGGTTGGGAAAGTTGGCCTGGGCCGACTATAAGACCCCCAAGAATATTGCCCCTCAAGTCATGATGGCCACCACGAACGGGACGTTCGGCAGCCAAACATTCGGAATCAGCTTCGGAACCTCCGGCTGCACCAATGACGGCAAGGTGATGGCTGGGCATCAGACGAGCCTGTTCGTCGCCAGCACGTTTGATACGCTTTCGTCGGATATGGCGAAGGGCGGTGGAGAACATCTGGCGGCCTTAGCGACCCTGATGGGTGTACCAGGCGATCAGCAGCCGGCATTTTTCGTGATGGCGCAACAGCAATACCTTGTGCTCGTCGAGGCCGGAGAAGTCTCTTCGGTGGCGGTCGTCAAGGCGTTGCAAGACGCGATGGCGGGATATCCGGCCCTCGCACAGGTTTCCGCTACGCGCTGATACCACCTCGCGTCCTAGAACGGCTACTCCTCATCCCGCGCCATAACCAAGTGCAGGCCGATGTTCGTCTGTCTGCTCCAGGAGATGGGGTGAGGTATGGGTGGGATGTATGACATCCCCCCACCTTTCATCCGCGCCGGCAGTTCTGCTAGAACTCTTCCATGCTGCAATCAATTGGATTGGGCGCCATTGCTGGAGTCATTCCGGTCTACCTGGGAATTCTTGCGGCCCTGTTTCTAGGGAAGGTGCTGCCGCGAACCTGGGAGGGTGGATTGATCGGGGTGGCCAACGGAGTGTTGGTATACCTCTTTTTCGATCTCATGCACGAAGCGACCGAGCAGACGGGCGCGCGTGATCTGGTCTCGTGGCTGGTATTTCTCGGGAGCCTGGGAGTGAGTTTCGTGGGGCTGGTGGCATTGGAGTCCAGTCAGGTTTTCGGTGCTCGTGCCGGAAGCCGGCTCTTGTCTCTGCCCTATATGATTGCGGTGGGCATGGGACTGCACAATCTCGGGGAAGGGCTTGCGATTGGTGCCAGTTATGCGAGCGGCGAATACACGCTCAGCGCATTACTGGTGGCCGGGTTCGGCCTGCATAACGGCACCGAGGGATTCGGCATCGTGGGCGCGGCCGGGAAAACGCCGATGTCCTGGCGCGATGTCGTGCTGCTCGGATTGATCGCAGGGGTTCCGACCTGCATCGGAACCTTTCTCAGCGGGCAGGGGGTGTCCTCTTACTTCTCGATCTGCTTTTATTCGCTGGCCGCCGGCTCGTTGCTCTATGTGGTGCTTTCGCTGACGGTGATGTCGTATACGGCGACCCGCCGTGTGCAAGTGGCGTCAGGCATGTTTGCCGGTATCGCCATCATGTACATCACGGCCATGGTGTTGACGCTGGTCAGCGGCGTTCGCAGCTGACGATTGTCTCTTCG
This sequence comes from Nitrospira sp., assembly GCA_009594995.1. Classification (GTDB taxonomy): domain Bacteria; phylum Nitrospirota; class Nitrospiria; order Nitrospirales; family Nitrospiraceae; genus Nitrospira_A. Next base: position 20,989 of record VOPR01000055.1, read on the forward strand.
CGACAGCGACATCCACTTTCTCCGTCCCGCAGTTCTGCCTGCCTCGCTGGTTCGTCTCCTTGCGCTCCCCACAGCCATTTTACCAGGGAGATGTGTGAATCGAGAGGGCGGCCGGTCGGCGCTTCAATTGACCCCGCGACAGTCGGTTGTGTATAAAATGGGCTGCTCGATCGGAAGGCTGATTTTTTTCGGGAGGCGTTCATCATGGCGGGACGGGAATTTCACGACGGTGCCAAGGATGGCTTGGAGGCACTAGAGCCTCTGGACCCCGAGAAGATTCACTCTTTTTCGGAATTGCTGGAAGCGATGCGGAAGACCGCGTTTGGGGGCCGTCGTCTGGGTGAGGCCTACGAAACGCTCGCCGCCATGATCGAAGATCCTGAGTGCAAAGTCGTGTTGACCCTGTCGGGCGCCATGACGATTGCCAAGATGGGCAAGATCATCAGCACCATGATCGACCGCGGCATGGTGCAGGCGATTGTGTCGACCGGCGCGCTGGTCGCGCATGGATTGAGCGAATCGGTCGGCAAGCTGCACTACCGGCATGAGCCGTCCCACACCGACGAGGAATTGTTTCAAAAAGGCTACAACCGTGTGTATGACACGCTTGAGATGGAATCGAATCTCAACTATGTCGAGCACGTGGTGTCGCAGACCATGAAGCGCATCAATGTCGATCAGCCCCTGTCGTCGAATTTTTTGACCCGCGAGTTGGGCAAGACGCTGGCGGAGGAGTTTGAGGGCCCCGGCATTCTCAAGAGCGCCTATCTCAAAAACGTCCCGGTCTATATTCCCGCGTTCACCGATTCCGAAATGGGGCTGGACGTCGGCACCTGGGCGATGGGCAAGCAAATCGATTTTACCCGGAGCCAAATAAAAGAGGGCGGAGATGCCGCCGTCTTGCGCGCGTTGCACCAGACTTGTCCGGTATTTAATCCCTACCTCGATCTCAACCACTATGCGGACGAAGTGCTCGGCTCCACGCGGCTCGGAATTTTCACCATCGGCGGCGGGGTCCCCAGAAATTGGGCTCAGCAGGTGGCCCCCTACATCGAAATCAGCAACACGCGCCTGGGGCTGAACGTGGAGCCCCCGCGCTTCCACTATGGCGTGCGTATCTGCCCGGAACCGGATTACTGGGGCGGCTTGAGCGGATGTACGTACCAGGAGGGAATTTCCTGGGGCAAGTTTGTGCCACCGGCCGAGGGAGGCCGGTTTGCCGAAGTGCTCAGCGATGCCACGCTGGTGTGGCCGTTGCTCATGGTGGGCTTGCTGGAACGCAGCCGCGCCAAGAGTGTCTCGGCATGACGCCCATGACTGCATGGATGGTCAGGGTCGGGGCGCCGTTTGTCCTGCTCGTGCTGGTGGCCGGCACGACCATGGCGGCAAGTGCGCCGGCGATCGACAATCGTATGCGGGGCAAGATGGATGCTCCTCTCACCTTGATTGAGTATTCGGACTTCACCTGCGGGTACTGCCTCAAATTCTTCAAGGAAACCTGGCCCAAGATTCAGGCTCGTTATGTGGATACCGGCAAGGTGCGGTTCCTGTACAAGGATTACCCCCGTGCCGACCAGGGGCCCGGCGTGACGGCTGCACTGGCCGCCCGTTGTGCCGGTGATCAAGGCACGTACTGGCCGATGCACGACCGCTTGTTTGCCGCGGACGGCCGGTTGGATGTGGATAGTTACTCGCAGCATGCCAAGGCCATCGGCCTCGATCAGACGCAATTTCGGCAATGCTTGCGCGATGCCCCGCATATGAAAGCGATCTTTCAGGATCGCGACGAAGCCAATTCCTGGGGATTTCATGGCACGCCCGGCTTCATTCTGCTGCGTACGACGCAACAGCCGACGGCCAAGAATCCGGCGCTGGCGATTCCCGGAGCGTTCCCGTTCGAGGCCTTCGAGGAAGAAATCGAGAAACTCCTCGCAGCCTCGGGAGAAAAATCGAAGTAGTCCCTCTCATGCGCGTGAGATACAGCAGGATCAGTATCCAGACGAGAATCATCGTTTAGCCAGGAAAGAGGAAACTGCACTATGGCGTCGAAACAAGCCTTTTGGACCGTACCTGCAAAAGATGGAGAGCCGGATCTGTGGGTGTGCATGTCCTGTTTGAATGAGGCGTTCTGCCGGAAGGTTCCCATGCCTGCCTGTCCGACCTGTCACGGGGTCTCGACGTATGAGGCCTTTACCCTGGCGGCGGTCCAGGATTGGGGGACTGCCGAGTTGATCGCCAAAGCAACGGCGGCGCAGCGCGAGGCAGAGGCAATCACCGCTGCCGCTTCCGCGACGCCCCCGGTTGAGTCCGTGCAGTAGCGAGTTTTCCTCTCCTGGAGTGAGTCCGTTGGAAGATGGACGTCCATTTCTAATCGGCGGCCGGTGGTCTCGTACCACCACGGTTGCTCCCGTACGAAATCCCTACACAGGCGAGACGATTGCCCATGTCTGCCAGGCCGGCGCGGCTGACGCGGAGGCGGCGATGCGGTCCTCCGTGGACGGCGCAGCCGCGATGCGCCGCTTGTCGGGTTATGCGCGATCGACCCTGCTCCAAAAGGCGGCACAGGCGCTCCAGGCGCGGCAGGATGAATTCGCGCGGACGATGATGGCGGAGGCCGGCAAACCCCTGACTGACGCGCGCCGTGAAGTCGGTCGCGCGATCCAGACCTTCTCGATTGCCGCAGAGGAAGCCAAACGAATCGGCGGCGAGGTGGTCCCGCTGGATTGGTCGCCCGGCATGGAATCCTATTGGGGCGTGACACGACGCTTTCCCATCGGGCCTATCCTCGGAATTACCCCCTTCAATTTTCCACTCAATCTCGTCGTGCATAAGGTGGCTCCGGCTCTGGCGGCGGGCAACTCGATTCTGATCAAGCCGGCTCCTCAGACTCCGCTGACCGCCCTTTTGCTGGGGGACTTACTCCTGGAAGCCGGCGTGCCGCCGGGAGGCCTCAATGTGCTCCCGTGCGACAACAGCGTGGCGGAGCAAATGGTGGTCGATCCTCGATTCAAGTTGCTGAGTTTCACAGGCAGCGCGCCCGTGGGCTGGATGTTGAAAGCCAAGTGCGGCAAGAAAAAGGTGGTGCTTGAACTGGGCGGAAATGCAGCGGTGATCATTGAGCCGGACGCGGATCTGGACTATGCGGCTCAGCGTTGCGTCACCGGCGGGTTCACCTACGCCGGGCAGACCTGTATTTCGGTTCAACGGATTTTCGTGCATGAGTCGGTCGCCGGGGCATTTACGGAAAACCTGGTGGCCCGCGTGCAAGGGTTGGCAACAGGCGATCCGGGTGACGAGCGTACGGTGGTCGGTCCGCTGATTGATGCGGGCGCTGCCCAGCGCATCGAGGGTTGGATCGGGGAGGCGGTCGCGCAAGGGGCACGTCTTCTCTCGGGTGGGCCTCGGGTGGGATCGGTTGTGCGTCCGACCGTGTTGTCCCAGGTGACCCCCACGATGAAGGTGTCGTGCCAGGAAGCCTTTGGGCCCTTGGTGACGATTACACCCTATCGCGAGTTTGAGGCGGCGTTGAACGCCGTTAACGAGTCGGACTACGGACTGCAAGCAGGGATCTTCACCAACAATATCGGGCGCATCTTCCAGGCGTTTGACCGGTTGGAGGTCGGTGGAGTCCTGGCCAACGAGATTCCCACCTTCCGCGCGGATCACATGCCCTACGGCGGGATTAAGGATTCCGGCATCGGGCGCGAAGGCCTTCGCTACGCGATCGAGGATATGACCGAGCCCAAGTTGCTGGTCATGAATCTCCGTCGTCCGTGAAGGAAAGCAGCGGCGGGACAAAAAAACCCTGTCGCCGTATTGCGGATGCGCGACAAACTTGATACAACTTTCGCGCGTGTCGCCGCATGATCACATGCGCGGCACAAGCCTTGTGACAATTCATCGAACACTCAGGTGGAGTGCTTTCGACGCGGGATGAAGAGGGAGACCTACATGGTACCAACACACATGTTTTTGACGAGGGGCGTCGGAGTGCACAAGGAAAAGCTGGCTGCGTTCGAGCAGGCCTTGCGTAGCGCCGGCGTGGCATACTGTAACCTCGTCAGCGTCTCCTCGATCCTTCCCCCCAATTGTAAAATCCTTCCGCGCAAGCGCGGCGAGAAACTGTTGAACCCCGGTGAAATTACGTTTTGCGTCATGGCCCGCTCTGAGACCAACGAACGCAACCGGCTGATCTCCGCATCCATCGGCCTGGCGATTCCGACCGACCGCGATACGTACGGCTATCTCTCCGAGCACCATGCCTACGGTGAAACGGATGAAGAGTCCGGCGAATACACGGAAGATCTGGCGGCTCAGATGCTTGCCACCACCCAGGGCATTGAGTTCGATCCTGACGTAGCCTGGAAAGAGCGCGAACAGGTGTTCAAGATGGGCGGAAAAATCGTCAGGACGCTCAATATCACGCAATCAGCAGTCGGACGGCCGAATCGTTGGACTTGCGTCATCGCACTGGCGGTGTTTATCCCCACGGAAAACATCCCCAAGAGTCTCCGGAACAAGGCCTAGCGGCGGCGATGGCGCTTCCGTCCGGGTGGCTTGGGCAAGCCGACAATTTTCTCGGGATCGACGAGCCCTGGTGTCATCCTGATCACGCCGGAGTCTACGTACTCCCGGCTCCCTACGAGCACACGTCGAGTTATATCCTCGGGTCCGATCGAGGGCCCTCCGCCATCATTGAAGCCTCCCAACAGGTCGAGCTGTACGACGAGACGCTGCGGTACGAGCCCTATCGCGAGTGGGGTGGTGTCGCCACGGCCGCCACGTTGAACCTTGGCGGGCGGGTTGACGGCCAGGCCGTCCAGGCCATTCAAGATTTTGTGCGGCCGCATGTCGGACGGGGCAAATTTTTGGTGACCCTGACCGGTGAACATACAGGCGCGTTGGGTGCGATTCGCGCGCATGCGCAGACCTATCCGGGGATGTGCGTCGTGCAAATCGATGCCCACGGAGATCTCCGCCAGGCCTACCAAGACAATCCCTACAGTCATGCCAGCGTCATGGCCCGCGTCGTACAAGATGGTCTGCCACTTGTGCAGGTCGGCATCCGCTCGATCAGTCCTGAGGAGATCGATCTCATCGAGAAGACTCCCCGGATCACCTCGTTTTTTGCGGCGTCGATTTTGGATCCTTCCGGACCGTATGAGGGACGGGCCTCCCGCTGGATTCCTGAAGTTCTGAGTGCTTGCACCGGCCCTGTCTATCTCACCTTCGATTGTGACGGGCTTGATGCGTCGCTTGTTCCGGCCTTGGGAACACCCGAACCCGGAGGGTTGGGTTGGTATGATACCCTCGCGCTGGTCACCGCTCTGGCAAACGGGCCGGGCATCGTAGGCATGGACATCAGCGAGATTGCCCCTATCGAAGGCTTCGTTGCTCCGCAGTTCAGTATTGCTCGCTTGATCTACCGCATGCTGGGGCGCGTGCGCGCCGGGCGACGTGTTCACTGAGAAGATGTTGAACATGCCTGCCAGCATGGTGCTCACGTCGCTCAGATGCTCGCTGCACCGCTCATAGGACGCTTCCTCTCTTCACTCGTTGCGGCCGCGCTGGAAGGCCATTCTGAACCTCCTCCCGGTCAGGAACCGTACGGTCATATCTTGCTCGATGGACGCCTGACGTAGTATCTCCCTGCCATGCGCATCAATAAATTTTTTACCGAACAGGGCCTGTGTTCACGGCGAGAGGCGGATCGGCTGATTGCCGAAGGTCGAGTCACCATCAATGGCGTGGTGGCGAAGCTCGGTGATCAGGTCTCGCCGCAGGACCTCGTGGCGCGTGATGGTACTGTGCTGCAGCGTGGGAATCGTTCCGTCTATATCAAGTATCACAAACCTGTCGGGGTCACGACGACCACAGAATTGCACGTGCCGCGAAATATCATTTCCGAGATCCGGCACCCCGAACGAATTTTTCCCATTGGACGGCTCGATAAAGATTCGTCCGGTCTCATCCTGCTGACCAACGACGGCGATATTGTGAATGAGATCCTGCGGGTCGAGCACGGGCACGAGCGGGAATATCGCGTCGAAGTGGATCGAGAGTTCGATGACTCGTTCCCTCTGCGCATGTCGGAGGGCGTGATGATCCTGGGCGTACGCACCCGTCCCTGTACTGTGGTGCGGCTCGGTCCCCGACGCTTTCGCATCATCCTCACGGAAGGCCGCAATCGTCAGATCCGCCGCATGTGCCAGGCGCTCGGCTACCGCGTGGTGTCGCTGCATCGCGTGCGGATCATGCATATCACCGTCGAGGGGCTTCACGCTGGGCAGTGGATGGACCTGAGTTCGGAAGAACGCCGTCTCCTGTTTCAGGCGCTCGGCAGGCCGGCGGAGACGTCGATGTGATATGGAGCGGGAGGCTTGGTCAGTCGGCGCGGAGGGCCGGATTGGACCCGTCCCCGGGCAGTCCCAAGGGCGAATCCGGTCTGATGGTCTCTTCAGGCCTGGAGGCCGGTGCTTGCGAGGCTCGACTGAGAAAAAGATTCAGCAATGCGATGAAGAAGCTCCCTCCCACGATCCAATAACTGGTCGAGAGAATGGTTTTAGTCCCCTCGTCGCGCATGTCTTTGGCGACGTCCGCCACGGTTTCCAGCAGACGGTCCAAAGCCAGACTCACCTGCATGACTTTTGGTCCACCGTTATCGGCCGCATGAATTTCGGCCTTGCGGCGGAGTTCCGTCGCCTCCGCTCCCGAGCCCGCCCTCCAGACCTGCGATAGCAGATCGACCGTTTTACTGGCCACATGGAAGTACTGGTCGAGGCTTTCGCGAACCGCCTGGATGTCCTTTTCTTCGCTCCGTCCGCTTCGGGACACGCGCAGACCGGCTGCAGCGTATCGATCCACCGCATGCTGAATTCGTGCTCGCTGCGCCGGTAGCGATTCGGTGATTCGTTCGAAGGTCGTCTGGTTTTCGGCCTCCAACGAACGAATGATCGTGTTGCGATACCGGATCACGTCTGCGGAAATATGCGCCAGGTCGGCGGCGCCGAGCGTGTACTCCGTGTACATGATGCGCAGGTCTTGATCGATGCGGCTGAGGGCTTGCCCGCTGACCCATCCCAGTCCGGCGATGAGGATACTGATGATCAATTGGTTGGTGCTGGGAAAGGACAATTTGAGACGTGATACCAGCGACACGGGCGTCCCTTTCGTCAGGCCGGCGGCGAAGCGAATGGCTCTAGCATTGCTGACGCTCAGTCTAGCAGATCATGCCTGAAGAAAGAAGCCGAGGGGCAGTTTGCGAGGGTCGGTGTTCAGTCGAGGACCACGCGGCGTTCGACCAGCTGACTGACTTCCGGATCATTGGAGACGAATATCACCGACCAGGGTTCTTCTTTGGAGCAGAGCCGTCGCAGCAGGGTCAGCCGCAGGTTTGGTTCGATATTGTGGAGACTGCCGTTGAAGATCAGCAATTCCGGCCTGGTGACAATCATCCTGGCAAGGAGAATGCGAAGGACCTGGCTGCGGGTCAAATTGGAGCCGTTCCCGTGTATGAGGGTTTCCAATCCCTGGGGCAGGGAATCGATCTCTTCCTCCAGTTCCACGAAGCGGAGTGCCCAGCTCAGGTCTTCGAACTGAATCGCCGGACGTTGCAGCGTCACGTTTTCTTCAATGGTTCCGTCGAACAACGTGGGGTGCGAATCGAGCATCAGACCCCGGCAGCGATTCACATAATTGAGCGTGACGTCGCGAAGATCGATGTCGTTGTAGCGGATGACTCCGCTCTTCGGATGGTAGAGCCCGGCCAGGAGAAGCGCGAGAGACGTTTTGCTTCGACTGGTGCTCGAGAGAACGCTGACCTTCTCGCCCGGGAGGACTTCCAGGCTGAAATGATCAAAGAGCGTCGGTCCGTCGGGTGCGGCAAAGGACACATCTTTGCAGGTCAGGCGAACGCCGTGCAGTGTCGGATCAGGGAGCCAGGTGGCGAGTGGGCCGGAGACCTCCTCTTTCGGCATTTCGAAGAGCGTGGACAGCTCCTGGAGCGAGGTGGCCACGTAGATTGCCGCATACATGCGCCGGGCGACGATGTCGAGGTTCAGGAGAAGGGTTCCTACGATGACCTCTGCCGCGACGAATTGGCCGAGGGTAATATCGCCGACCGACAGCAGCCAGGCGCCGAGCCCGAGCATGCCGCTGTGGGCAAACGCTTGGAAAATGACGGTGCTTTGATATTGCGAACCGCTCAAAATGTCGGAGCGCGTCTTTCGCGCCATGACGTAGGCCTGGACGAGCGCATCGGTTTTTTTGAGCAGGAGCGGCAGGCTGTCCGTGGATTTGAAATGGAGCCGGTTGATGCCGATGTCCTGCAGCCAGTGGAAGGTCCGGTAGTGCAGCTGTGATACCCGCTGGGTGATGCGGAGCCCGCCTCGACCGAAGAATGTCAGCAAAAACGAAAACCCGCTGATCACCAGGACGTTATACGCAAGGAAATAGGGGTGGTACATGATCAGAATCGCCATGCCGATCATGCCTGAGACGGACACGTTGATGATGTCTACCAGCATCGCTACCAGGGCGCGCGGGAGCAACTCCGCTTCGATGAAGGTGTTGGTATGTTGGGGGAGAAACACGTTCTCGCGAAACCGGGGCAGGGCTTCGGTAAAGGCGACGGCCAGGCGTGTATACAGGTGCTGGACTAGAATCTCCACCGCACGTCCCTGCAGGACGCGAAAGGTGCCCATGAGGAGAAGTGCCCCCAGCATGGTGGCCACGAGTGTCACGATCATCACCGGCTGAATGGCAAAGGCGAAGGTGTTGACGAGCTCCTGCACGGTGAGCGGCACGATCAATGCAAACAGGCCGATCACCACGGCATAGGAGGCGATGATGATCAAAATCCGGCGCTCAAGCCCGATGAGGAGATTGAGACGCGCGAGAATGGTCCAGGCCGAGGGGGTTGAGATCGTTGATTCGGTAGCGTCGTGGTTCACGCGAGGCTCGTGTCGGCCGGTTGTGGGCCGCAGTGTGGGCGATTGACGAACCCCTGTCAAGGTTCCGGGGCTTGCTGGTTGGGTTGCCGTGGGGAGGGGGCAGTAACCGGTCAGTTCAGCATGATGCGGCGGTCGACATGCGGGGTCAGGTTGGGATCGTTGGAGACAAAGATGACCGACCAGGGCTCTTCCTTGCTGCAGAGGCGCCGGAGAATCGTTTCGCGCATGGCGGGGTGCATGTTGTGGAGGATGCCCTCGAAAATGAGGAGTTGCGGTCGCCCGAGAATCGCCCGTGCCACCAGGATGCGCACGATATGGGTGGGTGCGAAAATTTTTCCGGCGGCCCGGACATGGGTCTTCAACCCGTGAGGCAGGGCATCCACTTCTTCTTCGAGTTCCGTGAAACGCAGCGCCCATCGCACGTCGCCGTAGGGAATGTAATCCCGCCCGAGCAGGATGTTCTCCTCGAGCGTCCCTTCGAACAGGGACAGTTGGGAATCCAGGATGAAGCCTCGGAAGCGATTGACCGAGTCCAGGTTGAGATGCCGGAGGTCGACGCCGTTATAGCGGATCACACCGGACGTGGGTGATTCGAGCCCCCCGAGCACACGAGCCAGCGCGGTCTTGGCCATGGTCGTGTCCGCGTAGATGCCGATTTTTTCCCCGGGCGTCACTTCCAGATTGAAGTGTTCGAAGACAGACGGGCCACCGGCCGGGGCAAACGTGAGGTCCTTGCAGGTGACTCGAATGCCGTGAACGGTCGGATCCGGCAGGGGAATGGATAACGTTGCGGTGTCCTGGTCTTTCGGCAGCGAGAAGAGGAAACTCAATTCGGTCAGCGCGGTCAGGAAATAATAAATGTGCCCCATCCGCTTCACGACTCCGTCGAAGCTGGAGAGGATGCCGCTGACCACGACTTCGGCGGCGACAAATTGTCCGAGCGTGAGCTGGCCGATTCCCAACAGCCAGCCGGCGGTTGCAATCAGACCGCTATGGGCAAGGGCTTGCCAGCCGAGTGATCCCAGATACTGCCGGATCAGAATCCCGAACCGGCTCTTGCGCACACTGACATAGGTATCCAGGAGCTGGTCTGTCTTTTTGACCAGCAGCGCCTGGCTGTCGGTGGATTTGAAGTGAAGCAGGTTGTAGGCAATTTCCTGAAACCAGTGCAGGGTGTCGTATTTCGCGTGAGAGAGCTCCATGTCGGCCTTCAACCCGCCATGGCTCATGAGAAAAAACACCACGTTGAATCCGACCAGCAGAATGGCGTTAAAGAGCAGAAAGTACGGGTGGTAAAACACGAGGATGGTCATGCCGACTGCGCCGCCGACGATCACGTTGATCAGGTCGACCAATAGAACTGAAACGGCCCGCTGCATGAGAATGGTTTCGACGAAGTAATTCGCGTAGCGTGGTTTGAATCCCTGATAACGCAGATGCGGGAGTTGTTGCGCCATTGCGATGGCGACCCGTGCAAAAATGCGCCGCTCCAAGACTTCCACCGCATAATATTGCAGCGCCCGGAAGGCCCCGACGAAGAGGAGGCCCGCCACCATGACCGCTGCAAGGGTCACGATCGTGATGGGCTGCAGGGCGAACGCGAACGTGTTGACGAGTTCCTGGACGGTGAGGGGGACGATCAGCGAGAAGAGCCCGATGGCGATCGAGTAGGAAACGATGAGGCCGAGGATACGCCGTTCGAGACGGAAGAGGAGCCCCAGATGGCCGACGACTGCCTGAAACAGACTGCTCTGGTTGTCGGAATGATCCTGGGCCATCCTGCTACCTTTGTAAAACCTGAGCCGGCCCGCTACTGTACCTCTGTGTCGGCACTATCATGTCGTGGACAGGACCTGCCTGCACAGGCTGACACCGTTTGCTAAAAGCTATCAGAGCGGACCGCAAATTACCACTATTTGGAAAAGCTCGCGCCGACCCGATAATTGACCGGTACGGCCGACGGCTGGCTCCTGGCCCAGGAACCGGTGGCCCACTGGTAGAGAGCCAACGCTTTTTGATAATCGGCCTTCGCCCGCACGAGTTGCATTTCGGAATCCACGGAATTCCGCTCGCGAAGGTTCACGAACAACACGCTCGTGGCGCCCAGGCTGAACCGAAACCGCTCGCCTTCTTCAAGAGTTTTGGCCATGCGGAGTGATTCTGTCGCCGCTGCCACCCGTTCCTTCGCCCGCTCGATCGCGGAGAGGGCATTGTCGACGTCCACCACTACCTGCTGCTCCCGGTATTTTTGCACCAATACCAGGCGATCAGCTTGCGCCTGGGCCTCCATCACTTCGCCGCGGCTTCGGCGCTGGAGAATCGGGATACGCAACTCTGCGCCGAATCGATACCCGAGTCCGAGGACGAATTTCTCAGGAGCCCTTGCCGGTGCCGCTTCCAGATCGAGGCTGGGCAGGAGATTATTCTTGGCGAGTTCCAGGTCGATATTGTTGACCTTCGCTTCGATATCAACCTCACGAATCTCCGGGCGGTCGGTTTTGGCCAGGAGCTTATCCGCCTTGACCGTTTCCGCCGTTGGAGGCGCAGCGGGCGGAGGGAAGTCCGGGACCCGCTCAAGCTGTGGCGCCGTGGGCGTTTGGTTTTCCCAGAGAAACATCGACATCTTGTATTGCTCTTGCTCCACGGCCCGCTGTGCTGAGATGGCGATTTCCCGGCGACGCTGAACTTCCTGGCCGGCCTCGACCACGTCGAGCGGCGCGACGGCTCCGGCCTTGGCCCGGCCTTCCACCTGTCTCAATCGTTCCTCCGCCACGCCGAGGGCCCGGCGTTGCACATCCACGAACTTGGCTGCCGAAACCCAGTCCCAGAATTGGCTCGCAGCGGCCAGGAAGAGATCCTGTCTCGTTTGCGAAATTTTCACCTCGGCGCGGGGATCGGCCAGTTCCGAACGCTGCAGTTCGGCATTCTCCGGGTTGATCATGAGCCCTTTCAGGAGGGGCAGGAAGCCGCCGAGAATGACTTGCTGTCCGCTTCCGAAGGCGAGGTCGGGAATCTTCGCGTCACCGATGGCCTGTCGAATGCCGGCGCTGCCACGGAATCCCCAAGGAGTGCGTGCTTCGACCAGGGTATCGTTGAATCCCACGCTCTGTGTTTTATTGTTGCTCTTGTCGATAAAGCGTTCGATCTCGGTATCGTTGACCAAGACAGGTTCGAAGGCACCCAGAGCTTTAAGCATTTTGCCGCGTGCCGAAACCTTTTCCGTACCGGCTCCCTTCAAGAGCGGATGGGAACGGTCAATCCAGGCCAGCACCTCGTTCAGGGAGAGAGGGATGGGCGGAAGGGGCTTGGATTTTCCTGTCTCTTCTGCCGTGGCGCTGCCTGCCGGCAGCCAGCAGAGTGCACAGGCCGCAACGACCAGGACCCGGGCATAGTTCTTCATGAGGGGCACTCCTTTCTGAGTCCAGACGAAAGAAAATCAATGTCGGGGGATCGCAGCGCGCCGGCCTGCGCCGGTGAGGCGGGTCCGGTTACTTGGCCCCGCGACCGGCTTTCGGCAGGAGCGTATCGATCAGGCTCGGGGGTCGTTCTTGGTAGTCGGGCGGAAACAGATTGAACCGTCGCCACAGCTCATACCAGAGCGGGACGCGATTGAGAATGACCCATCCCATGGCCTTGGTGCCCTGGCGAACATGTTCTTGCGGGGGCCAGGGACGTTCTTCCAGGTCGGGGACGACCCAGAAGCGGAAGTTGCCTTTGCCATCGTCAACCTGGTCGATGACCTTGATCACACCCGTATACGTACCGGCCATCATTTCCGGCCACGCCGGCAGCGGAATGGCAGGAATGCCGTAGAAGAGAATTTTGACTTTGCGTCCGACGTTGAGCAACGGGGCATCAATGCCATCGGCCACCATTTCAATGGCCTTGTCCGTGCTGTTCGGAGAGATTCTGACCAGTTTCTCTCCCGGCCGTACGGTTTCGCCCGCACCGGCCTGGGCCATCTTCACCACCGTTCCGTCGATGGGGGAGAGGATCCGGCCGGCCACCCGCCGTTGATTGGCATTGGAGAGGCGCAAGGAGACGTCCGCCACCTGATCAGCGGCGCGCGCGGCTTCACCGATCGAGGCGTCCCGCGCAGCTTCAGCGTCGAGCAGGCGTTGCAACACTTCTGCGCTGACTTGTTCACGTCCAAAGCTCAGCGCCTTCATGCTCTGTTCGGCAGCGCTTAAGTTTGCTTGTGCGCCTTGCAGTTCGGCTTTGCTGGCGAGAGCGGACTGAATCGTGAGTTCCAGCTCGCGCTGGGAGACGAGTCCCTGCTGCGCCAATTGTTGGTGGCGTTCGACGTTGAGTTCGGCTGTGGCCACGGCGATCTTCGAGGCCTCGATTTTTTGCCGCGCTTCACGCACTTTGCTTTCCGCTTCGAGTACGCGCGCCCCGGCCGACGGCACCGCAGCCTTCACCAGGTTCTGCATTTCCTTGATTCGTTTATCGAGCTGGTCGGCGCGACTGAGGGCGGCCTTGCGAGTATCTTCGAGCGCTTGTTTACGTTGTTCGAGCAGGTTCAGCAGATCCGGAGCCATGAAGTTCGGGTCGTAGTCATCGAGCTCAAGAATCACGTCGCCGGCCTTCACGCGCACACCTTCGAAGATGTGCCATTTTCTGATCCGGCCGGTGATCTGCGCTTCAACATCCTGCGGTCGTTCAAAGGGAGTGTAGGCCGAAAGCTGGCCGGTGACCGTGATGGTTTGCGTCCAGGGGACGAAGGCGACGATCAACATGAAGAAGCCGACCAGAAGGATGGCCAGCCGTGAGGAAAACCGAAGTCGCTCGGGGATCTGGACCGCTTCCCAGGACTGGAGTTTGGTGGAGGTGGCCAGATCATCAACGGCCATTTCGTCCAAGCCGGTGCGCTGGGTGACAAGGGAGCGGAAGCGGGTTTTGAGCCCTTCACGGATGCGCTGCACGTGTCCCCTCCAGGGCACAGTCTGTTGCGAGGAATTGCACAACGTATCATAGAGGATGATGAAGGACTTGGTCAATTCAATGAGGGGTTCCCTCGCGGCCCTGCTTGACCCTTCGACATGAGAACGGCTAAGGTTCGCCGCATCGTCTTTTCCCTTCAGTTAGAGGTGGCGGCGCACATGTCAAAGCACAACGCAGCGGGTCGAGCGTCTGTCGGAGTATTGGGTGGGAGCACGTCGGATTTTCCGATTCTCGAAAAGGCCGTGGCCATGTTGAATGAGCTCGGGATTCCCAACGAGCTGCTCGTGGTTTCGGCGCACCGTACGCCTGATCGTCTCTTCGCGTATGCGGAACAGGCGGTGGAGCGGGGTATTCAGGTCATCATTGCCGGTGCCGGCGGGGCTGCGCATCTTCCGGGAATGTTGGCCGCGAAGACTCCATTGCCGGTGATCGGAGTGCCGATTCCCACCGAAAACCTCCGGGGATTGGACTCGTTGTTGTCCATCGTCCAGATGCCCCGAGGAATTCCCGTGGCTACGGTCGCGATCGGCGGTGCTGAAAATGCCGCGATCCTGGCCGCGCAGATCCTCGGTTTGCAGTCTCCGCATATCCGCCAGCGTGTCGAACGCTTTCGTGCTGCTCAAACGCAGACTGTGCTCGATTCACAAGACGATGCCCGATTGTCCCCTCCCTTTCCGACGAAACGACGCACTCGGACGAGCCGCCGGTCGTGAACGTGACGGTCATCGACCCCGGCGCGACCCTCGGTGTCCTCGGCGGAGGGCAACTCGGTGCGATGTTCGCCACCGCCGGCCGAAGGATGGGATACGCGATTGCCGTCTGGGATCCCGACCCTGAAGCGCCTGCCCATCGGCTGGCCGACTATTCCTTCACCGCCCCGTTCACAGATCTCGACGCTCGGAAGAAGTTCGTTCAACTTGTTCGTGCGGTGACCTATGAATGGGAAAACGTTCCGGCCGACCTGTGCGAACAGTTGGAACGTGAGGTGCCGGTTCGACCATCGAGCCGGGTGCTCCGGGTGATTCAAGATCGCATCGAACAGAAAACCTTTTTGCGCGCTCGCGGGTTGGCCGTGCCGAAATTTTCCGTTCTCGCCTCGCCGGAGGAGCTCAACCGGGAGGCCGCGCCCGCGTTTCCGCTGGTCTGCAAGACGGCGACCTCGGGATATGACGGCAAGGGGCAATGGAAAATCAGTCGGGCGGAAGACTGTGCCGCCGTCGCGCAGGAGCTCAGGCGAACCATGAGGCCAGGCTCGCGCTGGATTCTGGAAGAATGGCTGCCCTTCGAACGAGAGGTGTCGATTCTTGTAGTACGGGGCGCCGATGGGGCGACGCGAACCTATCCACTGGTGGAGAATGTTCATGAAGACGGCATTCTCCGCCAGACGACTGTGCCCGCCGATGTGCCGGTGACGGTTGCCGAGCAGGCGGCCACGATGGCCCGAGAGGCGGTCGTGGCCTTGGACGGCTTGGGCGTGTTCTGCGTGGAATTGTTTCTGATGCCAGGCGGTCGATTGCTGATCAACGAAATCGCGCCCAGACCGCATAATTCCGGCCACTACACCTTGGATGCGTGCACCGTCTCGCAGTTCGAGCAGCAGGTCCGCGCCCTTTGTGGTCTGCCGCTGGGGGAAGTGCGCCTGCTGAGCTCCGCCGTCATGCTCAATTTGATCGGTGATGATGTCCTGCTGGCGACGACGTCACCGGCCGCCCACGATCTATTTCGCGAACCGGGTGCCGTGGTGCATTTGTATGGAAAACGAGTGACCCGTCCGAAACGGAAAATGGGTCACATATCCTTTTTGGCTCCGACCTCTGCCGAAGCGCTCGCGAAGGCGTCGGCATTTCGCGCGCGGCTGCTTTCTACTCGTCCGTGAGGCAACGACAGCCGGCGTCGACTTTGTCCGACGCGCGGTGCCGCTGCGGTGTTGCCCATTTGTATCGGTTGGAATCGCACGGCCAACCGGGGCTGTTCTTTTTTGTGAAACGTCGTGATCACTCCGGCCGTTCATGGCCACCCGTTCTGATGCTCTCCCTGCAATTGCGACGACTTGCCGAGTGATGAACAGGGTATAGGACTTGCTGACCTTCCATCTGGCGTCACACTTTTCCAGCGGGGGCAGGCACGGCGGTGAGCGTTCCACTTTCCTCTTCCGAACTCGACCAAACCGGGCGGCATCCGACCATGAGTCAATGGGCTCGGCTGTTGTCACATTCACGAACACGCACCATTTTTTTGCAAAGTCTCGTGGCGGGCATCCTCTCGTACGAACTGCTGGTCAGTAACGAGACGATTTTCGGACATACGGTGAGCCGGATGGTGGCGCTCGGCCTGATTGTGATCAGTGCCGTGATTATGCTGCTGCCCCGGACGGCGCTCGAGAGCGCCTGGTTTCCCGGCGCGCTGATCAGCATCAACACCCTCTTAGTGACCGGGACGATTTATCTCTCCGGAACCGCAAGTTCGGAACTGTATCTCACCTATTTCCTCTTGCTCCTGATCGCCTCATCGGCACCCTCGCTCAGACAACTGCTCGGCCTTTCGGTGATCATCTGTGCCGGGTACGGTGTGTTGGTCTACGAGCATGCCATGCAGTCCGGCACGCTTGAGGTCGGGCATCTTCTGGGGATTCCTGTCTTGCTGATCATGTCGGTGTTTTACGGCCTCACCCTTGAAACGGTGGCTGCTGAGCGGCGGCGCAACCGCCTGTTGCGGGAAAATGTGCAGGGATTGAAGCAGTCCGAACAGGTCCTGGAAGAACGGCGGACGCAACTCGAAACTCGCGTACAAGGATTGAAGCAGGGGCTCTCGCGGGCGAACCAGGAAATTCGTCAGGGCATGGTAGAGCGCACCGGGTTGGAACGGCAGCTGCGTGAGGCGCAAAAGTTTGAAGCGGTGGGCCGCTTGGCTTCCCGGTTGGCGCATGAATTCAACCAAGTGCTGGCAGTGATCGGCAGTCAGACCGGTGTGATTGTTTCCAGGCTCAAGCCGGACGATCCGTTGCATGGACCGGTGGATGAAATCTTCCGGAGCGGGGAACGAGCCGCGACCTTGACGGCGCAGTTATTGGCGCTGCGGCTGGATGAAACCACGATTCGGGATACTTTGTCGCTCGGTCCGGCGATCGTGTCGATGCGAGCAACGCTTCAAGCGTTGCTTCCCGGGCGGATCGATGTGCGGGTGCCGGACGAGTCCACGCCGGTGCTGGTGGAGATCGGGCATGACCGGTTGGAGTATCTGTTGTTGCATCTGGTTGCCAATGCTCGGGACGCGATGCCGATCACCGGCCGGGTCGACATCTCGCTGGACGTCGTGACCGGTGAGCTGCTGCCGGCCGAACAGTTGGAAAAAAATCCCCGGAAGCGCATGGCCCGGATCGCCGTGAGCGATAGCGGGGGCGGAATGAATCTGGACGTCCAGGCACAGATGTTCGAACCGTTCTTTTCCACCAAGGAAACCCACGCCGGGCTGGGGCTCACATTGGTGTACGGGATCGTGCGTCAATACGGGGGCATGGTTGAAGTGCAGAGCCAGCCCGGACAAGGCACGACCGTACGCGTGTACCTGCCCCTGGTAGAGCGCAACGGGGTGGTGCGGGATACGAGAGTGCTCACAGAGGCCTTATCGAAGGGGGCTGAGACGGTGCTCCTGGTCGAGGAGGATGAAATTGCCCGGAAACTGGCCCTTTCGACGCTGCACTGTCATCGATACCACGTGCTGGAGGCGGGGTCGGCGGTGGAGGCGTTGCTGGTAGCTCAGCAGCATCAGGGCCCGATTCACCTGACGGTCAGCCATCTCTCCATGCCGGAAATCAGTGGACGGGAGTTGGCCAAACGCCTGGTGCTGCAACATCCAAAAATGAAGGCGTTGTTTGTGTCAGGATTTTCGGACGACACGATTGCCAGTCATCGGGTCAACAAGAAATATTTCCTGCAGCAGCCCTATCGGCAGCACGATCTGGCCGGGAAGGTTCGTGAATTGTTGGATGTGTGAGCAGCCTACGAGCCGCTAGTAACGCCAGGACTTGGTGTGCCCGGGTGTGAAGAATCGTACCTCAGGGCGTTTGAAGAAACCGATGAGCATCATTCCCGCGATAAATCCGCCGATGTGAGCGAAGAACGCAACGCCGCCCCCCTGCGAGCCCAGGCTCGCGCCGCCGTTCAGCAGCTGCATGACGAACCAAAACCCCAGCACGATGCCCGCCGGCACATAGGTTGTCCCCACCACCGGAGCGAGCAACAACACGCGGGCATGGGGAAAAAGCAGCAGGTAGGCGCCCAGTACCCCTGAAATCGCCCCGCTTGCGCCGACCATCGGGACGGTGGATGCCGGGTCGGTCAGGGCATGACTCAGCGCGGCCAGGATTCCGCATCCCACATAAAACACAATGAATCTGCCGTGCCCCATGATGTCTTCGATGTTGTTGCCGAAGACCCAGAGGTACAGCATGTTGCCGATCAGGTGCATCCAACTGCCGTGCAAAAACATGCTCGTGAGGATGGTTGCATAGGCGGGAATGCCCGCGATTTCCGGGGGGAGTGTGGCCTGGCCGAATACGATGGACGGGATGGCCCCGTATTGGTACACGAAGGTTTCGCCGGAGGCCGGACTGAGGGAACTTTGGTATAGGAAGACGAGGGAGCAGGCGACGATGAAGGTGATCGTCACAACCGGCGTGCGCTCGGTCGGATTATCGTCGCTCAGGGGTAGCATCGCGAGACCTATCGAGGGCTAGGGTTAGGCCGTCGGTCGTGGGAGCCGGGGATTTGATGGGAGCGACCCGTCGGCTTGCAGCGGAACTGAAAATCCAGCCGCATGGGTATGGCCGCCGCCGCCGAATGATGCGGCGATCGCGCCGACGTCGGTGCCCTCTTCCCGTGAACGCATGCTGAAATAGCGTCGTCCGTTGCGTTCATGCCAGATCAGGCAGAACGGGTGGTCGGCGGACAAGCGTTCGCCGATCTGACTGGTGAGAACTGCGCTGTGGACCGACGGAACGGTGACGCCTTCGAAGGACACCATCGTCGCGTGCGAAGCCAGTTTCGTGACCAGCTCGTTTTCGTAACGAAGAATGGCTCGGCCTTCACGCTCGAGTTCCGGTTGTTCAAAACGGCTCCAAAGCTCAAAGTCGAACGGATAGGAGGCCAGGGCGGCGCTGATTTCCCGGCTGTTCGGGAGCGCCCAGTGCCACAGGTCCTTGTCTTGAATGTAACGCAGCAGCCAGGGCGCCGGTTCATCGTGTGCCCATTCCCACCCCAGGACAGCTCCGGACTTTTTGAGGTCGAAGTAGGCATAGGGGAGGTCGGCCAGCGTCTGTTCGGCGGTGATGTGATGATCCAGGACAACCAGGCTAGCCGCCTCCTTGGCCATGGCTTCAAGCGTCGGCCGGTTGTAGCTGAAATCCACCATGACAATGTGATGACCCGCGAGATTGGTCGGCGGTGCTTCGCCGTGTTTCACGGGGCGATACTCGGCCTTGGGATAACGACGCCAGATAGCCCAGGCGGCACCGAACCCATCCGCACATTCTGCGTGATACAGGATCAGCGTGGGAGGGGATGAAGACAGGGTTCGCATGGTGGCTGCGCTCATAGGCTGACCACCTTAGCATGTCCGTTCATGGAGACTAAAGGGCTATCTCCGGTGGACGAGCCGGTCATTCGTCCGGCCTCGTCCGATCCCGACTACGCCGTCACAGGGAGATGATTGAGGTGATTGATCAACTGCCGGAGGCGGCCGGCATTTCGGCGATTGAACGAGAAGGTCAATCGCGCGAGATCCTTCAGGCCCGGTTCATCGATTTCCTCCGGCAGCGATGGCCGCTGCTCGAAGGTGCCTTCCGTCAGCATGTCTTTAAACTGTTCCTGCACGTCTTGAACTTGCGACTCGGTCAACGGAGTCTTCAAGCGGATGGCCAACTGTCGTCCCACGAATCGGAGGGAGTGATAGCGTCGATAAAATGTGCGGATCTCCGTGACCGCATCTTCCACGTTATCGACGATGGTGAACAGGGCGAGATCCTCCGCGTTGATCAGGCGTCTTTTCAGCAGCTGCTCGGTGATGAACGAATTCCAGTGATTCCAATAGTCGCAGCCAGGGGCCTGGAGGCACACGATCGGTTTCGGGTCGCTCTTGCCGGTTTGCACCAGGGTCATGATCTCGAATCCCTCGTCATGGGTGCCGAATCCGCCGGGAAATAAGGCAATTGCGTGGGACTCTTTTTGGAACATGAGTTTGCGGGTGAAAAAGTACTTGAAGGTGACCAGTTTGGGATCATCGGCGATAACGGCATTGGCGCCCTGCTCGAAGGGCAGCATGATGTTGACCCCGAAGCTATGTTCGCGACCGGCGCCTTCCTGCGACGCTCGCATGATGCCGTCGGCGCCGCCGGTGATGGTCATGTAGCCCTCTTCCACCATTCGCCGGGCGAATTGAAACGCCAGCTGGTAGTTCGGATCGTCGGCGGGTGTGCGGGCGGAGCCGAACACGCTGATTTTCAGACGGTGCCGATAGCCTTGAAATACCCGAAAGGCATGCCGCAATTCCTTGAGTGCCCGATTGACGATCTTGAGGTCGAGCACGTCGAGCTGCGATTCGGACAGCCGGATCACACCCGCGAGAATTTCCTTCATGAGCGCGGCCTGAACATCGTCGTCGGGCCGATCCAGCAGGGTGGTGATTTGTGTGAGTATTTCGTCTTTGGTCGGGGCCGGTTTGGAACGAGCGGGAGGGGTCTTCATGAATGGTCACCTACAGCACGGTAAACTCCGGACGCGTATCGTCGGAGAAAGAAATCATAACAAGCCGGGGAGCCTGAAGCAAAAGATTCATCGAAGGAGGCTTAGGAGAGATCGGATGTGCGCGGCAAGTTTTGCAACACCCAGGCGCGAATTTTCGATTCATCGGAGGACGGCAGGGGGGCGAATTGGATGTCGACGCCGGGATACGTTCCGATCACGCCCCGTTCTTCATGGAACTCCGGCTCATAGCTGCTGTTGAGAATCGTCCCACGCAGGGAAAAGCTCAAATCTGCCCCCGGAAGAATAAATGAGAGCACGACACTCGTGCCGGGAAGCAGCAAGGTTCGGCTTTCGATGAAGGCGCCGACATGACTGAGTTGCCGGATGGTGGCGGTGTGTTTGGCCCCTTCGCCCTCGCCGTTCGTCACGCGAATGGTGGCGGGCAGACAGGTCTCGCATCGTTTTGGCGCCAGGGCCAGATCCCGTGCCGTCAGGATGCCGACCGGTTGCCCTTGTTTGGTAACGATCAATAGCGAGGCGCCGGTGGAGGCCATTACGCTGGTGGCGTCGTCGAGGATCTGGTCGCTTTCGATGGAATGGACGGGCTTCGACATGATGGACCGCACTTCCACGTCGTGCGGTTCCAGGCCCTGAGCGACGACTTTCTTCACGATGTCGCCGGAGGTCATGATCCCGAAGGTGGCCTCGCCGTCTTTGATCAACAGGCAGGGCATCTGCTCCCGGTCGAGGAGCAGGGCGGCCTCGCTGACAGAGACATCCCCCGGAATCTGTACCACACCGGGTGTCATCATATGGGCCACCATAGGGGTTGTCGAATGAGTCGGTTTGTCGCGGAGCATGGAGCCGGTTCTTGTCATGATTTAAGCCTGTTTCTCGCCGTGAGAGGGGCTAACGGTGCGGCCCGGCGACCACCACGTCGAAAGAAAGTATACCAGATCGATTTGCCGGATCCGCTTCCCCATCTTCCCTTGTCAACCAAGAGGTTAGGCGCTTAGACTGCATATAAACTATAGTCACTATGGTCGCTTCAAAATATGCCAAACGCGATCTGATGCAAAGCGAATTCACACAACGTGCGAAATGCCTCCCTGCGCATGGTCTGGGGCTCTCGGTGGATGTCTATTCGCCGGATCTTCTGTCGCTCGTCCAGGCCCTTCGTGATGCGGGGTTGAATCCTGGTTATCTGGAGGTCTTCAAGGCCACGACCTCCGCGCTACACTGGGTGCGGCGGCAATTGCCGGATACCAAACTTCCCTATCATGGAGAAGGATTGTGGAGCACGCAACCTGATTTCCCACACAGCAACTCCGGGCGGCAAGGGGTTGCAGAAGCGTGCGCGCAGGTCGGCGCCTTGAGGAGTGCCTGGCTGAACCATGAATGCGCGACGAAGCAGATGGCGGGTTATGCCTTTGGTACCTACTTGCCGCCCCTCTATACGGAGCTGTCGGCCAGGATGACGGCCGAAAACCTGCTCTATCTCCAGGGCCGGGTCGATGAGCAGGCGCGTCATGAGGGGATCGATCCCGCGCTGGTCCTGCTGGAGATGCCGCCGCTTACGTATTTCGGCTGCGGTGGGTTCGGCATTCCTGCATTCTTTCGGGCGGTAACAGCCCGGACAGCCTGCGGATTGGTGCTTGATATCGGACATCTATGGACCGTGTATCGCTACACAGGGGCCTGGCAACGACAGCAATTAGAAAACTTCGCCGCAGACTTCCTCGATGCGTTTCCGATGGAGCGAGTCATCGAGATACATGTGGCAGGATTGGCTGAATTTGCGAGCCCACCTGATTGTCGGGTTGAGGCAGACGGCAGCTCATTGCCTTACTGGATCGATGCCCACGGAGCTCCCATTCCAGAAGTTTTGTTTGATCTGTTGGCCCAGGTTCTGGCTCATCCTCGCCTGACGTCACTCAAGGGCGTGGCGCTCGAAGTTGATACCAAGCCGATTGCGATGATCGTCGAGGAGTTCAGGCAGTTTCGTATGCGGTTTGAGACAAGGGTCAATGAACTGCAACAGAGTTGTCCTGCAGCTCCGGCGCCGGCGATCGATCGATCTGCTGAGTCGGCTGAGATAGGGCAGGTTTTGACCTCGGATGAGCGCAATGCCTTGCAACGGCAGTACGGCACCTATGTGCAATTCGTGACGACGCAAGATCCTCAATCGATGTCGGGAGACTTGTCATTGCTGGGCGGATCGCCTGAGAATCTGGACCGCTATCGTGAGAGCTATCTGCCGCACGAACTGCTGCATTGGGGCGGTGACTTACAGGATATGTTTCCGAAGACCTGCCGTGCTCTGGGCGAGGCGCACCTTCCGCTGGAGCGATTCGTTCCGTTCTGGTTCAGCCGGCCAAGACGTGAACAGGAGGACTATGATTTTTTCCTGCTGAAGATTGACCGGTTCGTCGAGTTCGTAGGACAGGCCTGCCCGTCGGCTTCTGCACTCGTGGTTAGTGAAGCGGAAGAATTGCGGGCCGCGTATCGCGCGGCGAACGAGCCGGTCGGATCGGTCGAGGAGCGGGTATGAACTTTTGGGCGGCGCTGCCACAACCTATCTTAGGGTTGGCTCCCATGGATGGGGTGACCGATGCCGCCTTCCGGCGTGTGGTGGCTTCGCAGGGACGGCCCGACATTACGTTTACCGAATTTACCAACGTGAATGAGATCTGCCGTGGCCCGGACCATCTGTTGTCGTCATTGATTTACAGTGAGGCCGAGCGGCCGATTGTGGCCCAGCTGTATGGCAAGGATCCGGAGCAGTTTTATCGCGCGGCGCAGGTGGTCTGCGAACTCGGGTTCGATGGACTCGATATCAACATGGGCTGTCCGTCGAAGAGCGTCGCGGCTTCAGGCTCCGGGGCGGCGCTGATCAAGACGCCCGATCTTGCCCATGCCATCCTGCGGGCAGCCAGGCAGGGGTTGGAGGATTGGGCCGGGGGGCAATCGATTCATAGCCAGGGTTTTAAACCCTCGCGCATCGAATTCATTCATACGCTGAACTACAACCGGTGCGGCGTACCCGTCGTGCCGCGCCGGCTGCTGCCGCTGTCCATCAAGACGCGGTTGGGGTTCGATTGCGTGGTGGTTGAGCGATGGGTGGAACATTTGTTGGAAGTCCGTCCCGCAGCCATCACCGTACATGGTCGAACGTTGCAGCAGATGTATCGCGGCGCGGCCGATTGGTCCGCCATTGCCGAGGCGGCCAAGCTCGCCCGTGGTACGGAGACATTGATGTTGGGCAATGGCGATGTCGGTACCTTGGTCGATGCCGCGCGGCGCGCGGCTGAAAGCCGTGTGCAGGGTGTATTGGTCGGACGAGGAACGCTCGGCTCCCCATGGTTTTTCCGTGAGAAGGAGCGGGCGCGTCAGGCATTCACTGAACAGCAGGATCTCACCACCATTCCGGTCACGGCCTGGGAACCGCCGGTGTCCTTGAGCCATCGCATGCAGGTGATGCTCGACCATGCGCGGCAGTATGAGGCCATTGCGGGCTTGGACTGCTTCCGCTCCATTCGAAAACATCTTGGCTGGTACTGCAAGGGATTTCCACATGCGGCGGCCATGCGCGCCAAGATGTTCGGAGTCTCGACCGTGCAGGATGTCGAACGCATCGTGGCAGAGTTTTGCCAGGACCTGATGCTGGACGAGGCTGCCGCATCCGACCCGGCTCCGCTCGAAAATCACGCCTCCTTCCCCTGTGCCTCCTGATCCCATGCGACTGATCCTGGCTTCTACCTCGCCGCGCCGGCACGAATTGTTGACCCTGTTGGGGCTCCCCTTTGACGTGGTCGCTCCGCCCTTTGTCGAACAGGTGAGGCCACACGTGCCGGCTCAGCAGCAGGCCATCGAATTCGCCACAGGCAAGGCCCGATCTTGTATCGCCTCCTGTCCTGACGCGCTCATACTTGGAAGCGATACGTTGATCAGCATGGGTGTAGAGGTGTTGGGAAAGCCGGTCGATTTGGCCGATGCCGAGGCGATGCTTCGCCGCCTCGCCGGACAGACGCATAAGATTGTGACCGCCGTTGCATTGACGGGGCCCGGAAGTGAGCCCTGTAATGTGCACGTTGCCACGGTGCTGGTGCGAATGAAGCCCTTGAACGAAGAAGCGCTAGCGGCGTACCTGCGCACCGGCGACAGTTTAGGCAAGGCCGGCGCCTATTCCATTCAAGGCGGGGGCGCAGCACTCATTGAGCGGATCGAAGGTGACTACACCGCGGCTGTGGGATTGCCGCTGCGGCTCATCGCTGAGATGTTGCACCAGCGCGGCTTGTCCTGTCCGGTCGATGTCGATCAGCTCTACGCCCGCAAACCCTACCCCAACTGGGCTCGCTTCGGCTCCTAGCCTGAATCGTCGCATCGCCGATCCACATTCCCATTCGTGCGAGATTGAAATGATCTTTCGAATCCTTTTACAATGCGCCCTTGCTTGAGACACGTCAGGAGGTAGGCATGCGTTCGAATGATGGCAAGACAGGTCGTGGTGGGCAGACTCGTACAGCGGTCGGGTTGGTGGTCGGAGCAATGGTATGGGCAATCAGCGGGCCGACGTGGGCGATTGACGTCAAATTGTCTCCCGAGGACGCCAAAAAGGCCTTGGAGGCTGGACGGGCGCCGATGGACAAAGCTGCTTCGCCGGAAGACGTGAAGAAGGTCTTGCAGCAGGCCTCCCTGGTCACGCGCGTAGGCGCAGATCCCGAAAAAGATCCCTGCGGTGCGAGCGCCATTCTGCGCACCAAACGGTATCGGCTGGAGGCGTTCGGCAGGCAGGAAGCGGCGGAATCGAAGAAACAGAAGAAAGAAGTGCGCATGCCCGACGAGTTCATCCAGAAAGTCGTGGATATGCCGAACATGGAAGTTGAAGTGCAGCTCTGCGGCGATGACGAATATTTTGCGGAGAAAGCCGACATCGTCTTTCAGCAAAAGGGAAAGAATATCCGCCCGGTGGACATCAGCCCGGCTGATCGAGGCAGAAAGAACGACGGTACAGGTCCTGCGTACCGGTCGCGGTTCACGGCCCGTTTCGGATATGAGTCCTTCGATCCCAACGCCAAGACGACGGTTATTGTGACGTTACAGGACGGTCAGACCATGCAGTTCGATGCCGACTTCTCCAAAGTGAAATAAATGGCTGGATCCGGTGCGGGCATCGTGCCCGCACCGGAATCGACTGTGCGCTCGCCTGTGTGCCTCCGACGCGGTCCCGCTCCACATCCTGCTCAGTACTGACCCAGGAACATCCCGGTTGAGTCGCCTTGTTGTGGGCATGCATAATGACCCACATGGACAAAGACGATCTGCTTTCCCTCTATCGCCAGATGTTGCTGATTCGCCGGTTTGAAGAAAAGTCGGCGGAGATGTATGCGCTCGCCAAGATCGCCGGGTTTCTCCATCTCTATATCGGCGAAGAAGCGATTGCCGTCGGGGCCATCGCCGCGCTGCGGCCGGACGACTACGCGATCAGCGCCTATCGCGATCATGGACATTGTCTGGCCCGCGGGTCTGATCCCGGAAAAGTGATGGCGGAACTGTTCGGCAAAGCGACGGGACTCTGTCAGGGCAAGGGCGGCTCTATGCATCTGGTGGATCTCGCGCACCGGTTCATGGGCGGTTATGCCATTGTCGGCGGGCACATTCCATTGGCGACAGGGCTGGCTTTCGCGACCAAGTATCAGAAGCAGGATCTGGTCACCGTCTGCTTTTTCGGTGAGGGTGCCGTGCCGAGCGGGCAGGCGCATGAAGCCTTCAATCTGGCAGCCTTGTGGAAATTGCCGGTCATCTTCATTTGCGAAAATAATCGATACGGGATGGGCACGCCGGTCCATCGGGCCGTGGCGTTGTACGAAAACGTGGCGGAGGCGGCGCGTTCTTACGGCATCATGGCCGAGCGTGTGGACGGCATGGATGTGCTCGCGGTGCGGGCGTTGATGCGGACGGTGGTGGATCAGGTTCGCGCGGGGCACGGCCCGTTTTTCATCGAGGCGATGACCTATCGCTTCATGGGGCACTCGATGGCCGATCCCTCGCATGGCCATTACCGGAGCAAGGATGAGGTCGAAGAACATCGCAAGCGGGATCCGCTGGTATTACTCAAGCAGCAGATCCTGAGCCTGGCGCTCTGCAGTGAAGCCGACTTTAAGCCGGTTGAGCAGGAGGTCGGAGACCTTGTGGCTGCGGCGGTGAAGTTCGCCGATGAAAGCCCGTTCCCCGACCCTGCGAGCTTGTATACCGACGTCATGGCGGAGGACTAGAATCACCCATGCTGTTATCCTACCGAGAGGCGCTGAATCAGGCCATGCGCGAAGAAATGCGCCGCGATCCGCGCATCTTTTTGATCGGCGAAGAAGTGGGCTACTACCAGGGTGCCTTCAAGGTGACCAAGGGGTTCGTTGAAGAGTTTGGCCCGCAGCGGGTGGTGGATACGCCGATCACGGAGGCGGGTTTTACCGGCTTGGCCATCGGCGCGGCCATGGCGGGATTGCAGCCGATCGTCGAGCTGATGACCATGAATTTCGGCATCGTGGCGCTGGATCAGATTGTCAACAACGCCGCGAAGATCCGCTACATGTCCGGCGGCCAGCTTTCGGTGCCCATCGTGATCCGTGGCCCCGGCAGCGCGGCGCATCAGCTGGGGGCGCAACATTCACAGAGTTTAGAAGCCTGGTTCTGTCATGTGCCGGGGTTGAAAGTGATCGCCCCGGCCACGCCGCAGGATGCGAAGGGGTTGCTGAAGAGCGCAATCCGCGATCAGAATCCCGTGATCTTTATCGAAGCACAATTGCTGTACGGCACGAAGGGTGAAGTGACGGAAGGGGACTACACGATTCCGCTCGGCCAGGCTGACGTGAAGCGGGCGGGGGTGGATGTGACCGTCGTGGCCTATTCCAAGATGTTACTGGTCGCGCTGGAGGCGGCAGAGCAGCTGAGTCGTGAGGGGCTCGATGTCGAAGTGATCGATCCACGCACGCTCAAACCCTTGGACACCGACACGATCGTGGCCTCGGTCAAGAAGACCGGGCGCCTGGTGATCGTCGAAGAAGGCTGGCGCTTTTGCGGGCTGGGGGCTCAGATTGCGGACAGCATTTACTCGGCGGCGTTTGACTATTTGGATGGTCCCATCGTCCGCGTGACCGGCGAGGAGGTGCCCATGCCCTACAGCCGTCCCCTGGAAGACGCAGCCGTTCCGGACGTGCCGCGTGTGGTCGCTGCCGTCAAATCGATCTGCGGTGCAGCATGAAGAAAAGGCGACGCATCGTGCGCGCGGGTCTTCGAAGATGGGCTACTTCCTGGAGGGGAATCCATGGCTAGTCGTGTGGTCATGCCCAAACTGACGGATACGATGGAGGAGGGAGTCTTACTGGCCTGGAAGAAGCGCGAAGGCGAACAGGTGCAAGCGGGCGAAGTGATCGCTGAGATCGAAACCGACAAGGCAGTCATGGATTTGGAGGCCTTTGCCCCCGGCATCCTGCGCAAGATTCTCGTGCGAGACGGTGAGACGGTACAGTCCGGCACCTTGATCGCGGTCATCGCCGAGGCCGATGAAGATATTACGTCGGCCTTGTCCGGAGGTGTGGCCGCCGCGCCTTCTATCGGCAGTGGCGCGAAGACAGGTGCAGTGCCGGGTACGGCCCCGGCCCCGGCCCAAGCAGCGCGCCCGGAGGGTGTGCGCCCGTTCGTCTCTCCGCGCGCGAAAGCTTTGGCCGCTGAACGCGGGCTCGATCTCTCCACCCTGACCGGCAGCGGTCCCGGCGGGCGAATCGTTGAAGAGGATGTGCTTCAGGCGACTGCTCAGCCCGCGCCGGCATTGCCTGCCGGAACGGATCAGCCGTTGAGCCAGATGCGAAAAGCCATTGCCAGGTCGACGGTGCAAAGCAAGGCGCCGGTCCCGCATTTTTATCTGACCGTCGAGATCGATATGGAACAGGCCGAGCGGGTGCGCGCTGAGTTCAAGCAGAGTCGCCAGCCCCATCCGTCCATCACCGATGTGTTGATCAAGGCGGCGGCACTGGCCCTCGCGCGGCACCCGGAGATCAACGTGTCGTTTACGGGCGAGGCGATCAGGCGATATGAGCGGATCGATATCGGCATAGCCGTCGGCATGGAGGACGGCTTAATTACGCCGGTAATCAGGAATTGCGATGCGAAAACGTTGGCTGAGATTTCCGCGGAAACCAAGTCCCTGATCGAGCGGGCCAGGCAGAAACGCTTGCAGCCGCAGGAATATACAGGAGCCACGTTTGCCATTTCCAATCTTGGCATGTTCGACGTGGACCAGTTCATCGCGCTGCTCATGCCGCCGCAGGCGGCTTCGATCGCCGTGGGCGCCATTCGTGATGTGCCGGTCGTGACGAAAGGAACCGTAACAGCCGGGCGGCGGATGAAAGTCACGCTGTCGTGCGATCATCGGGCGCTGGATGGATTGATGGGTGCCCAGTTTCTGAAAGAGTTCAAGCGTGTGCTGGAGCATCCGCAGGAGCTCGTGGCGCCGGTGGTGAAACCATGAGCTTCATTCAGATCGATCCACGGCCGACTGCCGAAGAAAACCAGCCGCCAGTGTCTCAGCCTCGCCGCCTGCCGCCCTGGTTCAAGGTGAAGCTTCAGACCGGTCCGGATTATCACGACATTCGCAAAACTATGGATCGGCTCAACCTCCACACGATTTGTGAGGAGGCGCGTTGTCCGAACATGTGGGAATGTTGGAATGCCCGCACCGCGACATTTCTGATTCTCGGCGACATCTGTACCAGGAGATGCCACTACTGCTCCGTGGCCACCGGTCGGCCCCATGAGGTGGATCGTGAAGAACCGTTACGCGTGGCGGAGGCGGTCCAGGCCCTCAACCTGAGACATGCCGTGATCACGTCGGTGAACCGCGATGAACTGGACGACGGCGGCGCGTCCGTGTTTGCCGAAACCATCCGCCACATCCGTCGATTGATTCCCAGTTGCACAATCGAGGTGCTCATTCCGGACTTTGAAGGCAATGAGGCGGCGCTGGCACTGGTTGCGGCCGAGAAGCCGGACATTCTGAATCACAATATCGAAACGGTGCGGCGCTTGTTTCCCTCGATCCGCCCGCAAGGGAAATATCAGCGATCAATTGAATTGCTGGGCCGTGCGAAGCAGATGGGCATGACGACCAAGTCCGGCCTGATCGTCGGCATGGGTGAAACGACGGAAGAGGCGCGCGAAGTCATGCGTGATCTCCGATCGGTCGACTGCGACATCATGACCATCGGCCAGTACCTCCAGCCCACCAAAGAACATCTCTCTGTTGCGCGGTTTTACCATCCCGACGAATTCGCCGCCTTGAAAGAAGAAGGCCTCACGCTCGGGTTTCGTCACGTCGAATCGGGACCGCTGGTCCGCAGTTCCTACCATGCGGAGCAACAAGTGTCAGGACGTTGAAAAGGGCTTGGGCGACTGGGGTGCTCCGTGGCTCGCGCAATCGTGAGCACCCCGGCCGCCCACGTGGGAGAATAAAAACTGGCCGTACCCACTCGTCCCTCGCCTAGTCAGAAGCTGTTCCTTCTGGCGAGAACTTACTGATATGCCTCAAAGTTGTAAGTCGCGCCGGGGCGGTTTGCTGAATAACGATCGTTGAAGTGATTTGCCTGAAAGCCATTGTCGGTCGGACGAATGAGCAAGTTGCTCTCATGGCCAAGCACTGTGACAATCACTAGGAGCTCGCCGAGAGCAATGCATCTCAAAATAGCATGTTCAGGGGGCTGAATTTCCGGTCTGCTTAATTCGTGACGCAAATCGCGGTGAAGAAGCTCGACGACTAAGTTTATGGAGTCCGCTGGAAGATCATTGGTGGAAATCGTTTCAACTATATTGGGTGGCTTCCGGTCTTTCTCCTTTAAGGGGGGGCTGTTTGTCAGTTGTTCTTTACTCACCATTCCGAATCCAAACTGGTGCCATCCACGAAAGGCACTGAGCGGCAAATACTTGCCTTGGAATCGTGGACGGAGGTCAGTTGCTGGACTGGTTCGGAACACATTGCCATCCACATGATATGAGGTGTGACTGCCACAGAGTGAAGCGATAATGTCAAAGTAAAGGCCTTTGCCATGAAGGGCAAACCAAGCAATCTTTCTTGGTGCGCCGCCTATGCTCTCACGTGATGCAATCACTGCTCGCATGATGAAACTCCGGGAGTATTGAGAAGTTGCTGGAAATGTCCTCCTGCGCGGCCACACATCATAACAACCGCGACACCAAGTCGAGTAATGATATTGCACGTAGCTGTCAAGTGGCCTGGACGGGTGTCACTCTAGATCAGAAAGCACTTCATTAGCTGGGCCATGTCGGTGCGAAAGATCGCGATTCATCTACGTCTCTATTTTTCGGTGCCAGCTATTCATAGTGCAGCGCTTCAATCGGGTTCATGCGTGAGGCTTTGTTCGCCGGGTAGAGGCCGAAGAAGATGCCCACGGCAAGAGAGAAGAGGAAGGCGACGGCGACGGCTTGCGAGGAGATGATTGTCGGCCAGCCAATGAGGCGCGTGAGGAGCCGCGCGCCGGCGATGCCGAATATCACACCGGCCACCCCACCGATTGCCGTGAGGATGATGGCCTCCACGAGAAACTGCAGCAGAATGTGCGCGCGTTTGGCCCCGACCGCCATACGTATCCCGATCTCTCTGGTGCGTTCCGTCACCGACACCAGCAGAATGTTCATGATGCCGATCCCGCCGACCACGAGGGAGATGGAGGCGATGCTCAGCAGCATCACCATCATGGTCCGGCTGGCGCCGGCCACGGTTTTGGCCACATCCTCCATGGTGCGAATGGTGAAGTCGTTCTCCTCGGCGGGGTGAATCCTGTGTCTCGCGCGCAGCAGTTCACTGATTTCTTCAACCGCTGCGGGGACGCTATACCGGTGTTGGGTTGCGACCATGATGATCCCGACGGTTCCGAGGAATTTTGTGCCCAGCACCTTACGTTCTGCGGTCGTGAACGGCAGGATGACGATATCGTCTTGATCCTGTCCTGATAGGGATTGTCCCTTCGGGGAGAGGATGCCGATGACGCGAAGCGGCACATTCTTGATCCGGATCTGCGCTCCGATTACGTCTTCCCCCCGCTCGAACAAATTCTCCGCGACGGTTTTTCCTAACACCGCCACTTTAGCGGCGGCATCTTCATCCGCCTGCGTGAAGAAACTCCCTTCCGCGACCGGCCAGTTGCGCAGGTCGGTGAAAGCCGTGGTCGTGCCGATCGCGATGCTGTTCCAATTCTTGTGTTCATGAATGACTTGCAGGACAGAACGCGACGCATAGGTGACGAGGCTGATATCGCCGACCCGTTTTTCGATGTCACGGGCATCGTCGACGGTGAGGGTGGAGACGCTGCCGAGTCCGCCGCGCACGCCTCCGGTGGTAGTAGCGCCGGGAATGATGATGAGGACATTCGTGCCGAGGCTGGCGATCTCGCGTTGCACCGACGCCGTTGCTCCCTGTCCGAGACTGACCATGCCCACGACGGCGCCGACACCGATCACGATCCCGAGCATCGTCAAACCTGCGCGCAATGGATTGCGCCGGAGCACGCGCAGGGCGGATTGGATCGTCAGCCAGAGAAAGCTCATGAGAGGTGTATCACCGCATCTTCGGTCCGAATTCAAAGCCCGGCGGCAGTTTCTCCTGGGCGCTGTCTTCCGCAGTTGCAATGCCCACAATGGCGGCATCGCCCTCGCGCGCCTCGCCGGCCACGATCTCCGTGTACAGCGAGTCCGCAATGCCGGTGGTGATTGGAGTTGCTCGGACACGGCCGGTTGTCTCCAGCACCCAGAGTTGTGGTGTCTTTCGATCCACCGGCACGCCGGGCATCCGGAACCGCAAGGCGGCGTTGGGGGCGCGAAGCGCATCCTCGTTGCGGGCTGTCACGATGGTGATGTTGGCGGTCATGCCTGGTTTGAGTTTGAGCTCGGGATTGTCGACCGAAATGATCACATCGTACGTCACGACATTCTGAATGCTGACGGGTGCATTTCGGACTTGGGTCACGATGCCGTGAAAGAACTCCCTGGGATAGGCGTCCACCCGGAAGTCCGCAGACTTGCCCTCGGTGACGCCGCCGATATCGGACTCGCTGACATTGGCAATGACCTGCATGCGGGTGAGATCTTGCGCGAGCACGAAGAGCGTGGGAGTTTGAAAACTCGCGGCGACGGTTTGCCCTTCCTCGACATTGCGGGACACGACGGTCCCGTTCACCGGCGAATAGATGGTGGTGTACCCTAGATCCAATTCGGCGGAGGACAATGTGGCCTTGGCCTGGTCGATCTGTGCTTCGGAGAGATCCACTTGCGCTTCCGCGTCCCGGTAGTTGGTGGTTGCCAGATCCAGGTCCGATTGCGAGACGAACTGCTGCGTTCGCAACGCGGCCATGCGATCCAGTTCTAGCTTTTTCTGCATCAGCATGTTCCGCGCTTTCGCGAGGTTGGCCTGCGCGCTTTTGAGTGCGGCCCTGGCCTGGCGTACCTTTGCTTGATACGGCTTCTGATCGATGGAGGCCAGGATCTGTCCTTCCCGCACCACCGAGTTGAAATCGGCATAGAGTTTCGCGATTTTCCCGGAGACCTGACTGCCGACTTGCACCGAGATGACGGGATTCACGGCTCCCGTGGCCGTTACGAGGGCCGTGATCGGCCCGCGCTCAATCCGGAGGGTCTTGTAGTGTCCGGCAACCGGATCATTCGACGACCAATACCAAAAGGCCAGGCCAAGAAGGACAATCAGCCCCAGCATTCCCGTCACGATCGGCAGACGTCGCCGTCTGGGAGGAAACGCCCGGCTGGTGGCAGGGACGGGGGCATGGCCTTGACTTTGCACTACCGGAACCGGCGTCAGCTCGACGGGTACGGGGTGGGCGGTTTGCTGCGGGTCGAGTTCCGAGTGGTCTGGGGCCATGCATCACCTCGCCTGTCACTCAGGGAGACGCAAGAGAAGTGCCGTTCTCGTCTCGTTGGAAAGTCGGCGCTGTCATGAATCCATTGCATGCTCATGAGCGCGAGGGTGACCGTACGCATTCATGATGGGGCATTTTGCAACAGCCGGCAGGGATGGCCTGCGGCAGGACGCCCCTTGACCGCATAGGATTGTGCCGATTAGTCTGTGCGCGCATGCGCGCAGGTTGGTCCGGAACAGGATTGAGAGAGGAACGCTGTATGACCGAGGAATGGGGCGCAGTTTTGGTGGTGGATGATGACGCCGACATGCGGAGTCTGCTCTGTGATGTCTTACAGGGGCGAGGCCATCAATGCACCGGCGTCGGCAACGGGGATGATGCGCTCAAGCAACTGAGCGAGGAAGATTATGCCGTTGTCCTCACCGACCTCCGGATGAAGGGCATGCAAGGCATCGAACTGCTCGCTGAAGTCAAACAGCGTTATCCTGATATCGGGGTCATCCTA
This sequence comes from Nitrospira sp., assembly GCA_009594995.1. Taxonomy (GTDB): domain Bacteria; phylum Nitrospirota; class Nitrospiria; order Nitrospirales; family Nitrospiraceae; genus Nitrospira_A. The sequence continues at coordinate 55,067 of VOPR01000055.1, forward strand.
ATGACCGCTTTCGGCACGGTCGAGACCGCGGTCGACGCGATGCGGCATGGCGCCAGCGATTATCTGACCAAGCCGGTGAAGACCGAAGAATTGGTGCGGGTAGTCGAGCGCGCTGTTCGTGAAGCGGCCCTCCGGCGCGAAGTCAGCCGACTGCGAAAAGAGGTGCACAAGGAATACAGCTTCCATCAGATCCTCGGCAAGAGCAAACCGATGCAGGCGGTCTTCGACCTGATCCGTCGGGTAGCCGATAGCCCGACCAATGTGTTGATCACCGGCGAGAGTGGCACGGGAAAGGAATTGGTCGCCAAGGCCATCCATTACAACAGCGACCGGCGTGACGCCCCTTTTGTGCCGGTCAATTGTGCGGCGATTCCTGAGCAACTGCTGGAAAGCGAACTCTTCGGACATATGCGAGGCTCCTTTACGGACGCCAAGATGGACAAACGTGGACTCTTTGAAGAGGCGCAAAAAGGCACCTTGTTCCTGGATGAAATCAGCGAGCTGCCCCTGATGCTGCAAGCCAAATTGCTGCGCGCCATTCAAGAACGTGAAATCCGGCGGGTGGGCGCAACCAAGTCCATTCCCGTGGATGTGCGGATCATCGCGGCCACCAATCTGAATCTCGTTGACGAAGTGAAGAACAAGCGATTCCGTGAAGATTTTTACTATCGACTCAATGTCATCGAGCTGCGGTTGCCGCCCTTGCGCGAGCGACGCGAAGATATTCCGATCCTGGTGGATGCCTTCTTGAAGAAATGCGCGGCGACGCGCGGCAAGCAGGTGAAGGGGCTGAGCGAGCCGGCCCTCGCCATGCTCGCCGACTATGCCTGGCCGGGGAATGTGCGTGAATTGGAAAATGTCATTGAACGGGCCGTGACGCTCAGTCATAGCGACATGATCGGCGCGGAAGACCTGCCCATCCAGGTGCAGGGGGCGCGCGGAGATCGCCGCATTTTGGATGAGGCGGCCGAACGGACCCTGCCTCTGCATGAAGTCGAAAAAGAATACATCGTCAAGATTCTGGAAAAGACAGGCGGGAATAAGTATCAGGCCGCCCATGTGCTGGGTATCGATCGAAAGACCCTCTACCGCAAGCTGGCCGAGATCGAGGGCAAACCACACTCAGAGGCGTAGAGTCTTCGTCTCACGTCGTGCGGGGAGCCATCGCCGTGCAGTCTCTGTCACCCAAACCCCTGGTTCTTGAATACGGCGGCCCGCTGCTGCTGACCATCGGAATTTTTATCCTCGACCTGTCGGTACCGACGGAAGTCGCCGCATGGCTGCTCTATGCCATTCCTCTCTCGCTGACGGTGGCGACCTCACGGGCGCGGGCTCCCCTCTATGGCATGGGGCTGGTTGCGGTGCTGGTGGTGATCGGGGCGATCGCTGCCCCTGCCGGAGTGCCGCCACTCTCGTCCTGGCTCAATCGCCTCATGGGGTTGGGGCTCATGGCGGCTGTCGCGGCCCTATTGGCTCCGCGCTGGAATGGTTCGGCGCAGTCAGACTCGATCTCCGGACAACAGGCGCAAGCGCTCACGACGGCGGAGGCTGAGCGCGCGCAGGCTGAATCGGCCAGTGCCATGGCGGTGGAGGCCCGTACCTCTGCAGAGGCGGCTGCAGCGGGGGCGGCGGCAGGACAACGCCGGGCCGAAGCGGAACTCCAGCGAGACAAGTTACGGTTCGAAGGCATCGTGCAGTCGGCCATGGATGCCATCATCACGGTCGATGACGGACATAAGATTGTCTTGTTCAATCAGGCCGCCGAGGACATGTTCCGGTGGAGCGCGCAGGAAATGCTGGGGCGGCGGTTGGACCGCCTGATTCCCGAGCGGTTTCGCAGCGCCCATGGAGAACATATCCGGGAGTTCGGGCGGTCCGGCGTCACGACGCGACAAATGGGCGCGCTCGGTGTGATTACCGGGATTCGATCCAACGGCGAGGAATTTCCCATCGAGGCGGCCATTTCGCAAATCGGCGTGGAAGGGACGCGCTACTACACCGTGATCCTGCGCGACATTACCGAACGGAAACGGCTTGAGCAGGAATTGGCGGAGCGTGAAGCTTTGCTGCGGACGATCATCGAAACCGAGCCTGAGTGTGTGAAAGTCCTGGCGCTAGACGGAACGGTGAGGACCATGAATGCCGCCGGTCTGGCCATGATTGAAGCGACCAGTATGGCGGAGGTGGTCGGCAAGGACATCTGTAATCTCATCGGCGCGGAATCTCAACCCGTGTTCCGTGAACTCGTCCGCAAGGCAGGGCTGGGGGAGGCGGGGCGGTTAGAGTTTCAAATCGTGGGTTTCCAGGGGACGCCTCGCTGGTTGGATACGCATGTGGTGCCGCTACGCGCCGCTGATGGGAACATCACGGCGGTGTTGGGGGTGACGCGTGATGTGACCGAGTGGAAAAATGCCGAAAGGCGATTGCGTCAGAGCGAGGAGCGGTATCGACGGCTCCTCGCCGTTTTGCCGGATGCCATTCTGGTCACGCGTGATAACCGTATTGTGTTTGCCAATGAGCAGGGGTTGCGGTTATTCGGGGCGGCAACCGGAGAGGCCCTGCTGGGGAAAGTGCTCTACGATGTCGTGCATCCAGACTACCATGCCCTCATCACCGAGCGTATCCGGCATTTGCTGGGAGGCGGCGGCATCGTGCCGGAGGTTGAAGAGCGGATTATCCGTTTGGATGGTGAGATGGTGGATGTCGCGGTTACGGCGGCGCACTTCCGGGACCAGGACGGCATTGGCATTCTGGTCGTGTTGCGCGACATTACCATGCGCAAGCTTGCGGAGCAGAAGCTACGTGAAAGCGAGGAACGGCTGCAAAGTTTATTGGGGGCCATGGAAGACGTCATCTGGTCGTCGTCCCTTGATTTGTCGGCGCTGCACTATGTCAGTCCCTCCGTGGCGGACATCTATGGCTGGTCACCGGAGGAGTTTAGGACTAAGCCATCGTTATGGCTGGAGGCGGTGCATCCGGATGACCGCACTCTGGCTGAGCAGGCGTTGCGGGACTTCCAGGACACGGGAGAATTCGATGTGGAGTACCGCATTGTGCGGCGGGATGGAGGACTCCGCTGGGTGCATGACCGGGGGCGTATCATCAAGGATGCGGCCGGTCATCCTTTGAGGGTCGACGGCATCGCCAGCGATATCACTGAGCGCAAACACCTGCAGGCTCAACTCCGCCGGACCGAGCGGGTGGCTGAACTCGGCACCGTGGCATCCGGCATGGCGCATGAGATCGGCACGCCCATGAATGTGATTCTAGGCCGGGCTGAGTATCTGATGGAGCGGACGAAAGAGGAACCGGTCAGAAAGGGGCTCCAAACCATCATCAGCCAGGTGGAGCGGATTACGCGGGTGATGAATCAATTGTTGGCCTTTGCTCGGCGGCGTCCGGTCGAACACCGTGCGCTCGACTTGCATCAGACCATTGAGGACAACCTCGAAATTTTTCAAGAACGTCTCTCGCATAGCAGCGTCACGGTGGAAACTTCCTTCGCCGAGAATTGCCCGCTGGTGCGCGCCGATGCCGACCAAATGAGTCAGGTCTTGATCAACTTGATCATGAATGCGATCCATGCCATGCCGGAGGGCGGAACGTTAAAGCTGGCTCTAGAGCCGGTGCCGGACCGTGGTATCGTCATGCTCACGATTGGGGATACCGGCCACGGAATGCCGCAGGATGTCATTGCGAAGATCTTCGACCCGTTCTTCACGACGAAGGAGTTTGGGAAGGGGACTGGTTTGGGCCTGACCGTGGTCAGGGGCATCATCGAGGAGCATAGCGGGACGATTTCTGTGGAGAGTAAGCCAGGGGTAGGCACCATCTTCACAATTTGTCTGCCAATTCATACCGACCCCAGCCCCAATCGCTGACATCTATTCCTTGAGGCCCGGCTAGGCCTGAGCCTGCAAGTGAGGGATCAGTTTGTGGTGCCTTCGTGCTGTAGCGCTTCGGGGCAGAACCTCTCGCCCTGTGGGGTCTTTCTCGCCAAATCTTCTGCGATGCCAGGGTTGTTTGTAAAAGCAGTCACCATGAATTGTAGAATGAATACAATGTGTTGTGTGTGCGTTTGCGCTAATTGGTATGGCACATAGTTTGCGTGGGAAGCCTACGCATGGACACCTGTTGCGAAGGATCCAGCGTGAAAGGAAGGTCACCAGCTGTGCTGCTTGTCGTAGAAGATGACAAGGATATGCGAAGCCTCCTCTGTGACGAGTTGTGGGGGGAAGGCTATCAATTGCGCGAGGCCAGCAATGGGGAGGAGGGATTGGCAGCCGTGAGGCAGGCTGCGCCGGATCTGATTGTCACGGACTTGAAAATGCCGTCCGGCGGTTTTGACTATGTGCATCGGCTGAGAGATTCTGTGCCTGATTGCCCGATTATTGTGATGACGGCTTTCGGTGACGCGCGAACGAAAGAAGAGGCCATCCAAAGCGGCGCCACGGCCTATTTCGACAAGCCGGTCCGGTTGTCGGAACTGAAGGCCACAGTAAAACGGCTTCTTCCGCCATGTGAGTCATTGCAGGCGCCTCCTCTTCACTGAATTGTCCGCAGCGGACGGGCGTTTCGGCATGATGGCCCCCTACCCGTGAGGGTTGTCTTCGAAGTGTCAGGCGTAGTACAAATAGGGCCTACACAGTGAAGAAAGGCCCTTCTTGGTTCCTTCTGATATGAGGAGTGATGAGATGGCCGGATCTCACGTTCCAGCAGCCTCCATTTCTCCATTCGCCGACCCGATTTTAGCAGCTCGCTTGGAAGCCCTGCGGCAGTTGGCCGACGGGCTGACCGACCGTGTTGCGGTCATGGATCGAGACTTCAATGTGGTCTATGCGAATGACGCCGCGTGGACCAAAGAGGGGGCGAGCCCCTCGGTCAACAAACCCGCCAAGTGTTATCAGGCCTTTGTTCAAATGGAAGACCCGTGTGGAACCTGCCCGGCCGAGGCGGTGTTCGAGACCCGCGAGGTTCGCACCGTGGCCTGCAACAGTTCTGGCGACGGTACCGCCTGCGGCATGCACCAGGCCTTTCCTCTCATGGCGGCATCGGGTGAGGTGGGATCGGTACTCGTCCTCTTCCGTAAATCGGCTGAGTCGGTCATCCCTCCGCAGTCGCTTTCCCAGGAAAAAGACGGTCGGTCGCGTCCGGAGCGGACCGAGTCACGCCTGGGAGAACTTGTCGGCGCAAGTCCGGTCATGCATCAGCTATTCGATCTTATACGGCTGGTCGCCGATAGCTCAGCGACGGTCCTGATACAAGGCGAAAGCGGGACGGGAAAAGAGCTGGTTGCCAGGACCATTCACCGGACGAGCTATCGCCGTGAGAAGCCCTTTGTCGTTGTGGACTGCGGCGCCCTTCCTGAAACCTTGCTGGAAAGTGAACTTTTCGGTCATGTTAAAGGTGCCTTTACCGGTGCTGCCGGAGCCAAGCCCGGTCTGTTTGAAGAGGCGGACGGGGGCACGATTTTCTTGGATGAGATCGCCGATACCTCGCCGACATTCCAGGCCAAATTGCTCCGGGTTTTGCAGGAAGGCGAAATCAAACGGGTCGGCGGCACCCAGCCGATCAAGATCGATGTTCGCGTCATATCCGCGACCAACAAGGATTTGACTGATCTCGTGAAGGCGAAGTCCTTTCGGCAAGATCTCTACTACCGGTTGGCGGTATTGCCGGTGCACCTGCCTCCGCTCAGAGAGCGGAGAGCGGATATTCCTCTGTTGGTGACGAAATTTATTGCGGATTCCTGCCAGCGACATCGGCAAGAGAATCGTCAGGTGAGTGAGGAGGCGATGCGCGCGTTGACCGCGGCACCCTGGCAGGGAAACGTGCGCGAGCTGCAGCACTATATCGAGCGAGCGGTCGTCACCACCACTCATCCCGTGTTGACCTGTACGGATCTCGTGGCGTTGAAATCCCATGTTGAACCCCTGGATCTGCGTACGGTTGGGCGGGATGCGGCCAGGCAAGCTGAACGGGCGCGGATTGTTCAGGCCTTGCAGCAGACCTCCGGGAACAGAATGAAGGCCGCTCGTCTTCTGAAGATCAGTCGAGCCAGCCTCTATAATAAGCTTCACGATTTCGGCATCCAGTAGTCACTCCGAGACTTCCGTCTTACCTCCTCTCCCTCATTCCCCCTGCAACACCAAATGCCTTACCGAAGCATTTGGATATTCTGATTTTTTAGCCCCATTGCCGCGCCCAATGCCCCATATTGCCACAGAATCGAATGATTGAGCGTCCATCAAATTGGACAGTGTAAGTATTTGTATTTTAATGGTTACCGTGTGCGCATCTCTCGGTTGTCTAATCGCATAGAAAAACTGTGGCGTTTCACGCCGCTTCAACTCTTCTGACAACGTCACGTAACTCACTGAAAACACGCGCAGTCTCAGCAACACTAGGTGTACCCCCCCAGTGGGGCACATCAATTGCGATGTTGGGCAGTGCTGGTGAAGGTGCGGGTGATTAGGACCGGCCTCCGAATGACCTGCTCCCTCGAACTTTGAGGACATCCTTCACCAGCCCTTTTTTCCTTTGGAGCGTTTCGTGGAGGAAGAAAGGTGAGGCCGGAGCAGCCGGGGTCCTGCCTGACGGAGGCCGGTCACACGACCACGTTTTTTAACCACTCCCGCGGAAGGGCGCGGGATTATCAAGGAGGGAGGCCGACATATGAGGTCTTCAGTGCAGTCAAAACGCAGGCGCATCAGTCGCAAAGCGATGCTGAGCCTGCAGGCGGCGCTGCTCTCGGGCAGTTTGCTCGCCGCGCCGTGGGTGTTCGCGGCTGGGCCGGGCGATCAGTCGCATGATGGCCATGCAACACCGGTCGCCATGCCGGGCTGGACCCAGACCCTCAAGGGTCAGACCGTGGTGGAAAACGCCATGGAGGGTCGAGCTGGCAATGCAGAGAAGATGGAGATGCAGCATCATCGCCTGATGGAGAAGTTGGAAGAGCAGGCGGGTAAAGATGCCAAGGCCCAGCAGACGTCCGGTGCATTCAACGAGATGTCGATGATGCACCAGTACATGGGGCAGGACGGAAGCAGTTTCTTGCTGGCGTCCGATTCGTCGAAAGGCGAGCCGGTCCTGACAACGGGGGGCAAATGTCCCGCCAATGCGCCGGTCAAGAAGTACGACGTTTCGATGATCAACATCGAAATCAGCTTGAATCGGTGGCTCGACTTCTATCCCGGCTATATGTACGTCCACACCGGGGATATCGACAAGGCGCGCGCCGAGGAAACGAAGAACAAAGAAGCGCGCGAAAAGGATGGCTTTGATCCCGGTGCGGTGACAACCGGTAACCAGGGCGATGTCATTCAGCCATTGGTCCTCCGTGCCAACCAGGGTGACTGCGTCAAGATGACGCTGCGCAATCAGATGGAAGGCGAGGATGGCAGCTTGGTCATCCAGGCTTCCAGCATGATTGTGAGCTCGACGGGTAAGCCTGCGACGACGACGAACCCGGATACCGTGGTGTCCCCGGGCAAGGCGCAGGAGTTCGAATGGTACATCCATCCGAACATGCAGGAAGGTGTGCGTCAGTTCCACTCCTGGAGCCATGATCGCGAGTTGACGGTGCTGGGTCTCTTCGGCGCCTTCATCGTCGAACCCAAGGGCTCCAAGTACCTCGATCCGCTCGGCACGGGCGCCGCGCCTGATACCAACAGCGGATGGCAGGTCATGATCGACAACGGGTCCGGACCGGACTTCCGCGAGTTCGTGTTGTTCTATCACGAGATCGGCGACGAAGCCTTCCGGCCGCTGAACAAGAAGGGTGACTTCTTGCCGCAGCGCGATCCGTTGACCGATGCCTATCGTCCGGGTGGCCGCGCGATCAACTATCGCAGCGAGCCGTTCGGTATCGACCAGATGCATTTGCAGCATGAATATTTCGGTTTCGAAGATGAATCATTGGCCTACAGCGCCTACACCTTCGGTGACCCACCCACCACGGTGGCTCGCGGTTACCTCGGTGACCCGGTCAAGTGGCGGTTGGTCCATGGTGGATCGGAAGTGTTCCATTCCCACCATCCGCACAGCGGAACCATCCGTTGGCAGCGCAGCCCGCGTGCCGACCAGGAAGAGCATTGGTATAAGGGTCAGGACGGACCGGTGAAATATCCGGTGGTCCGCACGAAGTCGGATCGAGTCGACGTGGAAGTCGTCGGTCCCTCTGAGGCCCTTGACCTGGAGCCGGAGTGCGGCGGCGGTGGCTGTCAGCACCTGGCCGGCGAATTCCTCTATCACTGCCACGTCGCGCACCACTATGTGGCGGGCATGTGGGGGTACGGCCGGTTCTACAATACGTTGCAGGTTGGCAATGCGCACACCGACACGATGCCGGATATGCGTGAATTGCCGGATCGTTTGGGCCGCATGAAGCAGGGTGTCTCGTCCGATAAGTTGATCGGCACCACGGTCGACTGGTTCGGCAAGACCTTCAAGATCGTCGACAAGAGCCAGAAGACGAACTGGAAGTCTGATCCTGTGATCGTGAACATCAAGGATTGGGTCGAGATGTTTGTGCCAGCCCAGGGTCAACCGGGCCACACGAACGATGAGAAGGGCCAGATCATGGCCTACGATTCGACGGTGTGGGACTGGAAGTGGGACGGCAACATCGCCCGCGGTGAGCGGGAAAGCACCGCTCCGAATCCGAAGTATGCATGGGCCGCCAAGTGGGATGACAGCACCAGACCGGCAATCCTGTTCGATCCGACGACAGGAAAAATGGCCTGGCCGTTGTTCAAGCCGCACTTCGGCAAGCGCGTGCCGTTCTCTGCGAACCACAGCGGTGCGCCATGGTTGGAGCCGATTCACCAGGATGCAAACGGTGAGCGGACCTCCGAGCCGGCGTTGCCGGGCGAACAGGGCCGTTGGAGCTTGTGCCCTGATAACGCCAATCGGAAGCATTACAACATTCACTTTGTCCGCATGCCGATCACCCTCGCCAAGAAGCAAGGGAAAGAGCCGGCCATGGTGGACAAAGATGGTCTGATCTACGTCCTTCACGAAGAAGAGCGTTTGACCAGAGCCAATGACGATCTGAAACTGCCCGCCG
>VOPR01000060.1 GCA_009594995.1 Nitrospira sp.
ACCTTGATCGGCTGCCAGTTGCAGCCAGCGCACGGCCTCGGCTTCATCGGTCGTCCCCAAGTTTCCCGTGAGCAGGGCCTGGCCCAACATCCATTGGGCGTTCGCATCACCCTGCCCGGCCAGCGCTTGGAGTTGATGTTCAGAGGCAGGATCAGCCAGGGCAGGCGGAACAATTCCGACCAGCAAAGCCGCCAGTGCCGCGAGCACGAATCTCCATGGTCTCCCATCCCGCATCTGCGCTTCCATCACAAGACTCGAAGGTCGGCCAGTATCGCGTCTGCGGCTTTTCGTCCGGACAGTAACGCACCATCCAGCGTGCCGGTTTCGCAATAGTCGCCACATTGGTAGAGACCGGCCCTCAGGCGCGGGGATGTCTCTCCGTTCCGGGCCGAGAGCTGCGCAATCGGAGGCAGTGCGCGACTGATGTGATCCGTCCGCAGATGCCGCCAGGCATCCACCTCCGCACCGAACCAGTCACGCAACTGCTTCCGCACGGCCTGTTGTTGATCGACGTTACCGGGCGTCGTCTGATCCGAGAGACTCACTGAAATCACCGCCCGGCCCGGGGGCGCATAGGACGGCGCCACTTCGCTCAACACGCAGGCGGTTCCCACCGGCCCCTCCTGCTCTCCATTCACGATCAACCAGGGTCCGCGCACAGGAGGCGCAGGCGCCTCAAAGTACAGACTGGTCGCCGGACGACCCGGTGCCGTCGGAAGCGTCTCTCCCCGTAACGTCGCCGCCGTGGCATAGTCGGTCGCCAATACCAGGGCCTCGGCTGATAGCCGTTCCCCGGAGGCCAACACCACCTGTGTGCCAGCGAGTTGCGCCACCGGCGTCCGCAGCCTCATCGAACCGGCCGGAAGCGAGGCGGCCAACTGACCGGCAATCGCGCCCATCCCCATCTGCGGCAGGGCAATCGCGCCGCGCGAAAACGCCGCCCACACGAGCTCGAACAGACGACAGGGAGATGACAAGGACTGGTCGAGAAACACGCCGCTGAGAAACGGCCGGAAGAACCGTTCCTGCATGGCCGGCGAAAACCCATAGGCCTGCAGGGCCTCCATGGTGGTACGCTCTCCTCCACCTACTCGCCCGCAGAGGCGTTGATTCAAGGCATCCTGCCGCAGGCCGAGAATGTTCAGTTTATCGCCGAGCGAACCGATCGGGCTCGTGAGGGTGGAGAACAGATCCTGCGGACGGCGGAGCGGATCACTGATTCGATGAAACCGGCCGGCATAACGCACCAGCGCGCCGGGGTGAAAGGGCCGCAATTTCAACGCCGGATAGTCCAGCACCCGTCGGGCTTCGGGATACCCGCTGAGAAAGACTTGAAAACCCCGGTCGAGTTGAAAACCGTCGACACGGTCGGTGCGTACCCGGCCGCCCACCTCATCCGACGCCTCGACGACGGTGCAGGCCACCCCACGCCGCACCAATTGCCTGGCACAGGCCAGGCCGGCAAGACCGGCGCCGACGATGATCACACGAGCAGTGGCAGCCATGACGAGCCCGTTATACCTTCTTGCAGGCGATCTTCAACTCCGCCTCGCCATCACTGCCGGGCGTAACTCGCGACCATTCACGTGTCGCCTTTCCCGACTGCAGAGGACGCCCCTTTCCCATTTGAGTCGCATAGTACTTAGTCTGCAAGGGCCGGCTCTTGTGGCCCTCGCAATCGATTTGTTTTTTGATCCGCACGGACCGATACGTGCCCTGCGGTATCTGCCGATCCACCTTAAAATCTCTCAACGTCCAGAGCGTCACCGTTTTACCGGTCGGCCCGATCGTGGACATGTCCACGTACCCGTCATACTTATGCGTGCCCCCGACCAACTGCCACTCCGCCGACGCCGTCGTGCACCAGAGCAGCGTCGAGAACAGGCCCAGCCCTAGGTATTTCAGCATCATTCGTTCAACTCCATTTCGCCGCACCACTCACTTCGTGATCCAGAACTCACACCGGAATGCCCGCCAAGCCGCTGCCATCATATCATTTGAGCCTGGCGACATACATCCGGAAGCCCGCTTCTCTTTCCAGATCCGGCGGTGTAGAGTCAGGTCATGTTCCCCAGATCGCCGAGCAGGCGAAGAGACACATCCGCCCCGGTTCGTCACACTGCTCCGGCAGGGTCCGCCGGGACGAAACGCGTCACCCTGGACCGTCTGTTGTCAAAATTGGGTATCGCTAGCCGGAGCCAGGCACAGGAATGGATCAAGGCGGGACGAGTCCGCATCAATCAACGCGTCGTGCGCAGTCCGGACACGTGGGTCGACTGGCCCGGTGATGTGGTGTCCCTCGACCAGCAACCGCTTCAAGCAAGCGCTCCGCGGTTCATCCTCTTTCACAAACCCAAAGGGTTGATCACCACCCGTCAGGACGAGAAAGGCCGGCGCACAATCTTCGATGTGCTCCCACCAGAATTGCACAGCTTGCATGCAGTCGGACGACTTGACCAGGCTACCAGCGGCCTGCTCCTGCTTACCAATGACACCGCCTTCTCCAGTTTCCTGACTGATCCCGAACATCACGTGCCGCGGCGCTACCTCGTCACCGTGCGCGGCGAGGTCAGCGAGGAAACAGGACAGGCGGCCATCGAGGGAATCCAGGATGAGGGCGAGCACTTACACTGTTCGACGCTGACGATTCAGAAACGCTCCGGACGGGAATCGCATCTGGAAGTGACGCTGACGGAAGGAAAGAACCGCGAGATCCGGCGCCTGTTCAAGGCGCTCGGGCATGAGGTGACCAGGCTGCGCCGCATTCAATACGGTCCCTTCGCGCTCGGTGATCTGCCACCGGGCGGCTGGTCCGAACTCCCGATCGAGACGGCAAAGAAGTTGCTCAACGAGGGTTTTTCCTAAGACGGCGCATCGCCGTTTTCCCTGTGGTGACAAGGGTTTTCACAGGCCGCATCTTTTCCTACGTCCGCTCGCTGCTCGCTCCTTGAAACAACTTGCCAACTACCGATGCTGTGCTAAGGTCAATACAGCAGGCGAAGCGTTCGGGAACAGACAGTCCGCATCGTACTGAACAACCCACTCCGCTCTCGTCCTCCACAATTCATTACCACCGTCGCTCCCGAGCAGGGATGGGCCGGGCTTGTACCGCAAGCCGGTCGGATACAGGAGATCAAGGACCATGAAGGAGATCATGAAGCGATTCGCCACCGGACTCACCACCTTGGCCTTTGCCGCCGCCTTGGCTGCGCCGGCGTTGACCTATGCCGCCGGCCCCGACAAGGCGCCGCTGGAGATCAAGGTGCGCGTGAGCGAAAAGGGGTTCTTCGATGAAAAAGGCAAGCCCTATGGCGGAAAGCGGATGTTGCAGATCCCCAAGGACACGATGGTGAAAATCACCTTCGTCTTCGGCGAAGACCTGACCAGCCTGGCCGCGGGAGATACCCATCAGATTGCCCTGCGGGCCGAAGATGGGTGGAAGCAGGAAACCAGTCCGCTGTGGATGATGAACCGGGAATCGACGGTGAGTTTTCTCGCCGGTGAAAAAGGCCGGACCCAGTATCGGGCTTACTGCATTCTCGACTGCATCGGCATGGAGCACCTGACCAACCTGATCATCCAGGTCGTCTAACCAGGCTGCTTAAACGGCCCGTCCGGCAGAAGCAGGGTGACATGAACACGCTCGGCGTATTGATGAATACGCCGAGCGTTTCTTTGTGTGAACAAGCCCTAGAGCGACAGTCACCTGCCCGTTAGTACCCTCGACCGGTGCTGCCTCCCCCTCCACTCATCCGGCTCAGCGGCAACGCGTCATAGCGTGTTTTCAGGTCAGGATGTTTGGCCAGGTATCCGTCCACAGCTTCCTTGTCGGCAAAGATCTCCTTGCTGCGGACGCGATATTCCTCCAGTGACAGGCCGCGTTTCGACAGGAGGTCACTGAGCTTGGCGTTGATGTCGTCACCCATTTCCTTCATCTTCTCCGGCGACGGCCGTTGCCCGGAACCATACGACTCCCCGCCTTTGAAATAGTTCGACATCATTTCGCCGATCTCGATGCGGGCATTCACATACTTCTCCACATCGGCCGGTTCAACCGCAGAGGCGGTCCCGGCAAACAAGATAACGCCCAACGAAATGCCGATGATCATACGTAGACCAGTCATCACCATACTGTCCTCTCAAAGGGTGAGTAATAATAGCGGCTCCGCTTCATGATCATCATAACATCCTCGCCGGATATGGTGCACTGCCGATCCTGTTTGAGCGCTTCGAGGACGCGGGCACTTTCGAACGACCAGACGTGCTAAGCTGAGACAGTGGGCAGTCCCGGCTATCAGTTGTAGCGGTACACCGCCAAGGCACTCCTTGCATAGACGAAAGGAGAGAGTCCATGAAGCTCACACCACTACAAGATTGGGTCCTGATCCGGATCGGCGAGCCACGCGGCAAAAGCACCGGCGGTATCATCATCCCCGATTCGGCACAAGAAGAACCGGAAGAGGGAGAGGTCCTCGCCGTGGGCGGGGGTCGCTTCGTCGAGGACGAGGATTCGACAGAGAAGGTCAAGACCAAGACGTTCGTGAAAACCACTCTCACGCCCGGAGAACATATCCTCTACAAAAAATACGCCGCCAGAGAAGTGGACGATGATGACGACGTGTTGCGGCTGGTGCGTGAAGAGGATGTCTTGGGCTCGCTTCGGTGACCGGATAAGGCAACACCACTATGCCCGTGCAGCAGAAAGAGTGGCATCGAACGGAACGCCTTGCCTGGTTGCGCGCCGCGGTGTTGGGTGCCAATGACGGGATCATTTCAACTTCCAGTCTGCTGGTCGGCATCGCCGCTGCGCACGGAACACGCGAGGGCCTCGTCATCGCCGGCGCCGCCGGCTTGGTCGCAGGCGCGATGTCGATGGCGGCCGGTGAATATGTCTCCCTTCGTTCGCAGGCAGATTCGGAAGATGCCGCGCTCGAAGTGGAACGGAAGGAACTTCAAGATGACGAGGCGGGCGAGCATAAGGAACTAACGACCATCTATATTCGCCGTGGTCTGGAGCCGTCACTGGCCAAACAGGTGGCCCGACAATTGATGGCCCATGACGCCTTGGGCGCGCATGCTCGCGATGAACTGGGTATCTCCGAAACGCTCAGTGCCCGTCCGGTGCAAGCGGCCCTCGCATCAGCCGGCGCCTTTGCTGTCGGGGCAGCGATGCCGATGTTGACCGTGATCTGGGCCCCGATGGCAACGCTCATCTCGCTCGTCTCGGGATTTTCGCTGGCGTTCCTCGCGCTGCTTGGTGGCTTGGCGGCCTACGCAGGAGGAGCCAACATACTCTGGGGTGCGCTCCGCGTCACCTTCTGGGGAGCATTGGCCATGGCCGCAACGGCGGGTGTAGGAGTATTGTTCGGAACCACAGGTTGAATCGCTGCCGTATCGATCGAGCGTATCCCTGAACCTGACCTATCGCACCCACGGCGCAAAACGCCAGGAAAGCCCCGGCAGTCTCTCGCTGTCCCACGGCTTTCCAAAATGCGCTTGATTCCTCAACTGCGGCGACTGCGAGACAACTTCTCGATAATCCCCTGCTTGAACCCGAGGCTCTGTCGTCCGCCGCGGCTACATGGCCGGTTCCCGGCGGACGACGAATGTCCATATCGCTTGCGTGAACCTTAGGCCTTTTCCTTCACCGTGAGATCATTCTTCACGGACTTCACCCCGGGGACCTGCCAGGCAGACCACGATGCATCGGCACTGGTCGTGAGATCCATCACCTCACCGGTCAACGACACAACGCCCGCATTCGTCTGCGCATGAATGCCGGCTTGTTTCAAATGCGCATTCTTCGAGATCTGTTCGTTGACGCGAGCCGTGATCGCATCATCCTTGTCATCCGTGGCCTCGCGTTTGGATGGGGCCACCACCTGCAAGTCATTCTTCACCGTCTTGGCGCCGTCGATCCCTTTGGCAATTCCTTCGGCTGCCTGTTTCGCCGCATCGGAATCGACCTTTCCGCGCATCATGACCGCACCCTGCGCAGTCTCGACGGAGATCTCACTCCCCTTCACCCTCGAATCGGCAAAGAGCGCAATCTTGGTCTTCGCCGTAATCCACGAGTCAGTCATCGGTGTCTTCTCGTCGGCCTTGCCGAGCGCATACACCGATCCGGCCGTGAGAATTCCACCGACTATCAAAGCGGTACAGAAGGTCAGGACAGAGCGTGTGTTCATCGTGTTCTCCTTTAAGTGAACCATACAACCATGGTGAATCGACTACCGGTCACCGAACGGGCGATTGCCCTCATCAGGTAATCCGGGGCGTGGGACGATTCGAAAACAGATGCAGCGCGACCAGAACCATCCCCACTAGGAACAAAATCCAGGAAATCTGGACCGCAACCTCGGACACCCCCATGAAATTCAGGGCGCCGGCAATCAGACCGACCACCAGGAACATCACTGCATAATAGAGCATGGCTCACTCCTCTCTAGGGAATGCGGACGTGAATCGAACAGTCACCTGGAGCCTGGGCGGAATCCGAGCCTCATCCCATCAGGAGGTCATCACATCGACCAGACCGTACATCAGAGAGACTCTGGCGCAAGAGCGGCGGAGACTGGGGAATTGGTCACGCGAGGAAGTGAAAGGAAATGCGTGAGAATGGGACAGTCAGCGGAGCATCACACGTCACAGCATCACGCTACGCGCTATCCGGAACGGCGTCAAGCGTTATAATGCGCGATCGACCTCGCTACGGCGGGAGCAGCGGCCACAGCCGGTAACAATACAGTACGGAGTGATTACCAGCCGGGACTAACAGAACGAGGAAGTGCGGCAACCCGGCGCAGCCAGCTGCTTACGGTAACCCATTCAAAAAATCACCGAGCACTGTGCGAAATCGATCCGGGTCCTCGGCCATCATGAAATGACCGGTATTGAACTCGACCAGCTTCGCGCCGGGGATTTGCGCCTGAATGCCCTTCGCAATCGCCGGCGTCGCCACATCATCCTTCGCACCCACCATAATCAAAGTCGGCACCGAGATGCGCGTCAGCTGACCATGCACGTTGAATTGCGACATGGAGGTCAGCGCTTCGCGGATGACCGTACCATTCCAAGTGGGAATGCGGTCAAGCAAGGGCTGATAGGTCTTGGCCTGCGTACCGGGAGGAAAACTCTCAACGATCATGTTCTTCGAAACCTCGTGATAGTCCCGCGGGGCACCGATCGTGGGGATGTCCTTGTCCAGAATCATGGCCCCGTCGGTCGTCGAGACCAGCACCAGCGCCCGCACCCGCTCAGGATAGTCCAACGCGAGCCGCTGCAGAATCATTCCGCCCATCGAGACCCCAACCCAGACCGCTTGCTTGATCTGGAGCACATCGGCCAGTTTGATCAGGTCGTTCGAAAACTGCGGAATGGAATAACCAGTCGGCGGTTTTTCCGAATCGCCATATCCGCGCAGATCTACCGCGACGCCGCGAAACTCCGGCGAATAGGCACCCACGTACTTGGGAAAGATATTGCTGGTGGTCACCACACCATGCACGAAGATGATCGGATCGCCGGTCCCTGCCTCCAGAATGCTGAGACGCAGACCATCCACATTGACCATATGCCGCTGGAAAGGCTGGTCGGGAGGAATGACATCGGAGAGTTGCGGAGGATGCGCACCACTGTTGGTGCGAACAGGCGCGGTCTGACCAGCGCACCCGACCACGCTCATCAATCCCACAGCGAGAAGCAGTCTCAGAACCACCATGCGGCGCCCCTTTCTGAACAGGCTGACAGTGACTAACCTAGCGTAAGCTGTCAGCCGGACAGATTCAATGCTGGAATCCGACGAGGGTCGACCCGCGCAGCCTGGCAGGTCAGGAATTATTTTCTTCGCAGGACCGTCACCCGCACCGGCACCATGCGAAGCTGGGGTGACATGGGAAACAACACCCGCGCGAGACCGCGATAGGCCGACTCCAATTCACGACAGCGATCGACAAACCGGCTCGAAGCTAACCGCGGAAAATAATCGCGATGGCGTTCATAAAACTGCGCCCTCTGCCGCCAGCGATCGGCATGGACGCTGAACAACCAGGCGCCAAGGCCCGAGAGACGGCTCGACACCGCCCTGGGCTTATCAGGTCTGGACGTCTGTTCAACAGTCGATGGAGATGTGACCACTTCTTTCATGGCTATGCGTCCTCCTCTGGCGCCGGTTTGACGCTCCTGACAGGGGCAGGCCGGTCGGCGTGTATCCCGGCTGACCCTGCCCCACTCTAGTCCGGCTACATGAGGAAAGGATTAGTCCAAGATGAAAAATGATTCATCGAGACGGAGACATCGCCATGTGTCCACCGCCGCCGAGCACCTCGCTCAACACCGTGGCGAGGTCGCGCAGCGCCTGTGCCCCGTCGCCCACATAGACGGAGCCGTGCATCGTCGCAAGAGTCTTCGGCTTCAGCGCGGCCAGCCGTTGAAGCGTAGGATCCGTCAGCGTGCAATAGGGCATGTAGTTGGCCAGCGGGCCTTGCTGATATTCTTTCAGCACGTCGCGACAGCGACCGATCACATCCGAGTGCGTCACCGGTTCTCCGTTGCCCGCCTGATGCAGGAGGTCCGAACACAGGAGCGTGCGCTGCGTTTCCTCAAAGAAGTGACCGGCCTCCCAGCAATGCGGCACATGCGGCGTGGTCAGAAATTGAAAGCGATACCGGCCCGTCTCCAACACTTCCCCGTCCGCCATGCCCTTCGCCGGGCGAAGCGCGAGACAATCATCCACGCTCACGAGCTTGCCCACCAGGCTACAGACCGGCTCCGCCAGTGGAGCCACCCGCTGCCAATCCGGCAGCGATCCGCATTCGTCGGCTTCGAAATGGCTGAATCCGATCCAGCGCAACGTCCGTATATCCATGAGAGACGCCACTGCTTCCTTCACCCCGGCAAACAACATGCGCGGGCCGGTGTGATACAGCAGCGGCTCATCATCCCGCACGAGGAATTGACTGAATTGGAGATTGAACTGATCGAGGAAGGTAGTAATGCGGAACAGGTCCGGGGCGACTTCGGTGATCTGCGCCATAACCCCTCCAGATGGAATGTGTCAGGCATCGTACCTGGCCGGGCGACGCGGTTCAACCGGAGTAAGGCGCGTCACGTCAGGGAGATGGCTAGGGCAATGCTGTCGAGGGCCCAGGGATTCCTCTAGTCGTGACAATGACAGGCGGGGGGTAGAACAACAACAGGCATAGGTGACATAAGCAGCGACGAACCCACGAGACACACAGAAAAACTTTGATTCAGTGGTGTTCACACAGGAAGGAGGCCATCATGCAACAGCACATCCAACGCCCCGTCCGTCGAACGGAACCGCAGCAGGCCGCTCATGGCAAAGACGGCGTGTGGCCTCTGTCGGCCCGCGAATTCATGAAGCTCCCCGTCTCAGCCTTGCTGTCGGCGGGAAAGCGCATCACGTTCACACGCCTTGCGCCCCCTGATCAAGCTGCCTAGATCGGGTGGGCAAGCCCGGGAGGTGCCCTATGATGACCGAAGACAGACTCCTCACACATGACGAACAAAAAGCCGCCGAAGCCGCCTTTCGCGGCCTCCCTCCGAACTCCCGCTGGTCCCAGCGAGCGCAACAGATTTATATGGGAATACTGGAAATCACCCACGGCCGGGACGTCGTGACGGATCTTGAATGGGAGGATGCCGCGCTCACCGTTTAACCAGAGGTGGGCCGGCGGGAGCCATCATTCGTCATACTTCTTCGCATTGCCATAAGACTTCTCGACCGGATACTTGGCTTCGTTCTTCGTCAGCTTCGTGCGCACCGCGGCATTCACATCCACGCCGAGGTCATGACAGAGGTAGGAGAGCAGAATCACGACATCGGCAATTTCGTCCTCCACCCGCTCTCGCGACGGGCTGTCCAGGAGACGGGCCACTTCCTCGTGGGATTTCCATTGAAAGATTTCCAGCAACTCACTCGCCTCAACCGCAATAGCGGCGGCGAGTTCCTTAGGCTTGTGAAACTGTTCCCAATTCCGCTTTCGCCTGAATTCCAACACCGCCGCCATGACCTGTTCGTTCAACATCGAAGTCATCTCCTGATAGCTCCAGATCCGGCTCTGCTCAGCACCACGGTGAAGCGGCTGCGGCCATGGCTCCTTCATCGTACCGTTGCAACAGCACAAAGGTCTGCGCATAGCGGGTGACGATATCCACCAAGCCGCGGCCCATATCCGCCTGAAGCTCAGGGCTGCGCGCGGCCTTGCGCACCAGTTGCAGCGCCGCTTCCAGTTCGCGGGCATTGGCCTCGAAGCGTTGGCGGTTGAGGGTATAGCCTTGAGTGAGGTGCTCGCGCAGGACGCGGGTGGCCCATTGGCGGAAGCGAGTCGCACGGACAGAGTTCACCCGATAGCCGACGGAAATGACGGCGTCCAGGTTGAAATGCTCAATCTGCCTGGTAATCCTGCGCGTTCCCTCCTGTTGAACTGTTTCCATTTTGGAAACAGTTGGGCTCCGCTCCAGTTCACCATTGGCAAAGATGTTCTTCAGATGCTTGGAAACGGCCGCTTTCTGCACATCGAACAAGGCAGCCATCTGTTCCTGAGATAGCCAGACAGTCTCGCGCTCCAACCGGACCTCGATGCTGCCGCTCGTAGTTTCGTAGATGCTGATCTCACTCACGCTGCCATCCTTGTCAGAGTTGACCGATTCCGCATTGGTTTGAGGGTCCGTTGCACCGCCGGTTGGCCTCTGTTTGAACGGTCGTCACACTTTCACACTGGAGGCCCGATGTGAACGAGACTGCGCCACTCCTCTAACACGGCGAGGCACGCGAGGCAACAGGCGATCTTCCGCCTCATCAAGGATTGAAATGGGACCACGAGTGGCGTAGAGGATACGGTGAGCAAACTTTGGCGCCTCTTCACGCGCACCTTGTCCCGGCATTGCCGGCGGGAGATGTCATCATGCACGTACGACTGCTGTTCGCATTGCTTTCGCTGTTGTGGCTCACCACCCCTGGCCAGGCACAGACGCCCTGTTCGGATTGTTTCTACTCGGCCGAAGAGGAGACGAGAAAATGCCTCGACAATGCCATCAGCTCCGGCGACAAGAATGACTGCCTGGAAAATCGGCGCGTGCGCCTCAAGGCCTGCAGCGAGATTCAATGCAGAGGAGACAGGGAGGAAATGGCGACGACCGAAGTGCAACCCATACCCAGTCGTCCCGGCCTCGCGCCCTACAGCCCTACGGAGGGCGAATGGCTGGCGCTCGTCATGCGGGCCGGCCTCCGGCGCGAAGCGAGTCCCGACCAGCCCTATTCGCTCGACATCATCCTGATGGATCCCGAAACCCTCCAGATTGTGGTTCGATACCAACCCACCGTGAATCGAGACAACATGAATAGAGCGATTGCCGCCGCCAGAGACGCCATCCGGAGCACCGCCAAAGGTTACGGCTGGGAGAAGTGGGTTAAAATTCGAGAGTTGGTCGAAATGTATCCGGCGAAAAAATGAGCGTTCCTAGGCCGGTCAGGACAGCCTTCCGTTCTTCCAATCTCGTGGTGGGTTACCCGGCATGGTGCTCAGCCCAGGCGCGCCAATCTGCAAGGGTGGCCTTCACCATCGCCTTGGCCGCTTTTCTAAGCCAGGTGGATTTTCTCGCAGCCAGATCGCGCTGCACGACCTTGATGTGTTGCCGGTCACCCAGGTGCACATTCGCCGTCTCCCAGCCCATCGCGTATAGCAGCTTGCCCTCATCCCGTTTTCTCGGCAACGCCGTCACTTCGATCCGGGAACAATAGGGCGACAGTCGCCGCAGCAGCCAGTGGCCCTCCATCCGCACAAAGGGATCGCGGCACCGCACGGACTGCTCCAACATGGATTGATACAGGAGCGTGCCGCCACCCTTCTGCCCTTGCGCCCACAGACCGGCGGAGGCAATCAGCCGCTTGGCCTCCCTGGCCACTTTCCCCCCGCGCCACTCGGCCAGCGCCACAAATCGCGGACGCCCCAGGCTGCCGAGTCCTGACACCCGCCGCCTGAGCCCATACGACAGACCTGCTTTCGGCATCACCTGCTCAAGGGCGTTCGTCACGTCCTGAGGCACCGTTCCTTGCACCATCGGGAGAGCCGCCATTTTTCTCCAAAACTTCACCGGGTCGCGCAGGGAGTTCGTGGCAATCTCACGCAGCCAGGCATGCTGCTCCGACAAGACAAATGGCCGCCCGCCGGCCTGCAGCCCTTCGCGATAGCCGGTGAGCACCGCATCACAAGCCTCGTCCAACTTGACGGCGAGATGCTCAGCCCGGCCGGCCAGCTTGGCGCTCACGACCAAGCGCAGGAGATCGCTCGTGTAAGGAAAGACGCAGGCCTCGTCAAAATCGTTGATGCCCCAAATCAGGCGGCCTTCGCTGTCACGCCACGTCCCGAAATTCTCGACATGGAGATCGGCGACCGCTCGCAGCGCCGGCGCGGTCGCGAGGTCGGGACAGACCTCCGGGAAGACCTGCATCCACCGGTAGCAGGTGGCCCGAAGAAAGGAGAAGGCACCCTGCGTCATCATGGCGTGCTTCAGCCGCAGATCCGCCGGTACAAACGGCACCTGCCGCGCCGACCATCGTTCATAGTCCTGATTCGCCTGAAGAATATTCATGGGGGAAATCAGCTGAGTCGCGCTAAGGTCTCACGTCTTCGGTTTGATCGCAACACGTGACGAGGAGAGATACGAGAAGATGACTATGACAGGCACGCGTTTAGCCCGCACTATTCATGACGGTTCGTCGCAAAGTTTCCGAGTCATGCGGGTTAGCGAACCGCTTTGATCGCGTACGTGGGAAGGGGGGTTCCTGTGACCCGCGCGTACAGCACGACAGGGTCGAGATCTGCTCCGTTGGGCCAGTAAATGGTCCCGAGTTCTGGATCGACTGACAACTCTCGAAAGCGAGCGAGGTCCTGCAGGGGCGCAAAGACACCTTCAAAACGAATGATCGTGGCCAAGTCTAATTCGCCCTCAACGCCATCTTCGAACCGCAGCCGTACCCGATACCCATCAAGTGCTGTGGCTTCGACAAGATCTTTGAGCATGAGGCTTACTCCAGCGGTCTAATCTTTTTCAGCGGCGCTCGCTGCTCGGCCAGTGACCAATCTTCTCGCAACTCGTCCCGATGTAAGGCCCCCCACTCCGCAACCAGTCCAAGCGCCCGTGGGGGCAGGGATCCATCCAACAGCATAAGTGAATCGATGCCCATGATTGCCTTGTAATCGCTGTACCGAATGTGGAAATGAGGCGGTGCATGATCGTCGTAGTACATCGTGATGATTATCCCGAAGAATCGACAGAGCTCAGGCATTGGAGACGATTTTAGCCAATTCAACTCGAGAACGCCAGCAAACCGCTTTTGCAATCACTGGGTAGAAGGGATCGTGCGGCCTGGCAGCATTGATCCTCGCGAGATAGGTTCCAGATGGCGGCAGCAGACCGCAAGGCATGAACGGGTGAAGAAAGACGTATCGGCGCTACAGTTTCGGAATGCGGAGGGTTTTACTGATCATCAAGGTGCCGGAGAGGACGAACATCAGGGACAAGGGGTGCAGGTCGCCGGGGCCGACGGTCCAGACGCCCCCATAGAGCTGCTCGCCGATCCGGTCCTGCCAGGCAGCCAGGGCGAGGATGCCGGTCAACACCGCGGTGGTCGGGATCGGGGTGCCTTCGAAATAGGCCACTTTGTCGCCGCCTGCTGAGAGGCGCTCGGCGGTCACGTTGTAGCGGGCCAAGCGGCTTACCCCGCAGCAGACGAAGTACGTTAGCGCGAGCCAATCCCACCCTCCCCGCAGGCCGGCGGCGAATCCGAGCGCTGCCGGTGCGACGCCGAACGAAATGATGTCGGCCAGTGAATCCAACTCCCGCCCGAGCAGCGACTGTTGATGCCGCCACCGAGCCACATGGCCGTCGAACCAATCAAAGAGCAAAGCCGCAGGCGCCCATGCCGCAGCGACGAAAAAGTGGGCCGGTGAGCGACTGCTCATGAACTGCATGGCAAAGAAGACACCGGCCAACCCGCAGGCGGCATTGCCCAGGGTGAGCACATCGGCGAGGTGAAACTCGCGGAGCATCGAAAAATGTTTTGGAGGTGTGGCGGCCACGGCTGGAAATCTACGCGGAAACGCACTGAATGTCCAAGGCCGGAACGAGACAGCCTGGGAAAGCCGGGCGGCTGGCTGCAATCCCGCCGCCCGGCTTCCTCAGCTCGGATTATTTCTCGACCCGTTGCAACGTCGTCACGTGGCCCTTATCGGTGACATAGGCCTTGACCATATCGCCCTCGACCACCTTGTCGAGCTTCGTGCTCTTATCCACATGGACTTTCACCAGATCGCCATCCGTATTTCTGATCTGATAAAACTCCCCGTCGATCTTCATCAGGGTGCCCTTCACGGCATCCTTGGTGATCCTCTCGCCGAGGGTCGGCGTGGCTTCCTTCTCTTTCATAGGATCGGCCGCCAACGCGAGGCCTCCCCCGCCTGTCACCAAGGCTGCGACGAGCAGCATTTCAAGACTTCGTTTCATCATACGTCCTCCCATGTTGTAACTAAGCCGGTCTCAGTTCTTACCGTAACCCTCATGAGGAGAAGCACATACTGGGAAGATCCCCTGATACAGGGAGTCGATAGATAAGCCGGAACTGCCAGACGAGCTGGGAGTAATGACAGCGGAAATGCAGGTTGGATGCACAGGGCGCAAGCCCCAGCAGGTTCCTATCGTTTCGCAAAAGCCTCGTCGCACTGGCGAGCCATGAGAAAGTCTTTCTCCGTCAATCCGCCTTCATCATGGGTGGTGAGATTCAACGTGACCTTGTTGAAACGGATGTCGATATCGGGATGATGCTGGCTCTTTTCGGCGTGCTTTGCCACCAGCGTGACGAACTTCAGGCCATTCATGAAGGTCTTGAACTGATAGGTTCGCACCAGGGTCTTCCCCCGTCTCGTCCACTTGGGAAGAGACTTCAGTTGCAGTTGAACTTCTTTCGGTTTCATAGCCGGCATAGAGAGAGACTCCTTTCTGAAACGTGTCTTTCGACCGCTCTTGCGTGCTACCGGAATTGAGTGAGTTGGCCTGCGTAATTCTGCCCGACCAGGCTGGATCAAGGAGCTAGTGACATCCCGAAGGGGTCGATTGTCCGGTTGCAAGACTGGATGCCCTTTACTCGTTCAGCACGAGACTGCATTGGGGCGATGAGTCGGTCGGTTGAAGGCGGGAGCCGCGCCTCAGCGCGCGAGCTTCTTTTTGATGGCAGTCAGGTTCTCAGGGGTTGAGCGCACCCGTATCGTGAGTCCTTCGGCATCATATTCTTCGGACAGGATACGCATCTTGGCGCGGATTTCCGCCACGACCGCCTGGGCCGTAAACGGGATACGCAATTCCTCGTCGAGCATATCGCTCTCAAAGTACCCCATGATGCGCTCACGGAGCGCCTGCAGATCGTCCTTGTTTCTCGTGGACAGCACAATGGCCTCGGGATATTCCGCCTTCAGGGCCGCAAGCTCGTCCGGGCTGAGACGATCGCGTTTATTCAACACCAACAGGCTGGGAACCTCCGTGGCGCCGACTTCGGCCAACACCTTTCGCGTGACGTCCAGTTGGGAGCGAAAGGAGGGATCTGAAGCATCGACGACAAACAGCAAGAGCGAGGCACTGGCCGCTTCATCCAGGGTCGACTTGAACGAGGCCACCAGGTCATGCGGGAGCTTCTTGATGAATCCCACCGTATCGGACAGGAGGACTTTCGGACGCGTCTCAGGATACAAGGGCCGGATCGTGGTATCGAGCGTGGCGAACAGCTTGTCCGCCACGAGCACCTCGCTGCCCGTCATCGCCCGCATGAGCGAGGATTTCCCAGCGTTGGTGTACCCGACCAGCGCGACCGTCAATTCGTGTTCCCGCCTCGCGCGGCGCGTCTGATGTTCGTCCCCGATCGCCGCCAATTCCGTCCGGAGTTCTTTCAGGCGATCACGGATTCTGCGCTTGTCGAGCTCCAGACTCGTCTCCCCCGCCCCTTTGCCACCGACTCCCCCGCCTTGCCGCTCGCTGCCGCCGCCGGATTCCCGCAGCCGTGGCGCGAGATAATTGAGCCGCGCGATCTCCACCTGCAGCCGGGCCGCCCTGGTTCGCGCGTGCCGGCTGAAAATCTCGATGATGACCCCGGTCCGATCCAGCACCGGCACGCCGGCGGCACGTTCCAGATTTTTCAATTGGGACGGCGACAGATCACAGTCCACAATGACGATCTGCGCCTGCTCGCCAGGGCCGGGAGCAGCCTCGATGGCATCGTCCGATTCGTCCTCTGATTCTTCCTCGACGTCCGGCTCTTCCGCCTCGAACTTCGACGCGGCTTTGTGCTTCGGCCGTTCAAACGCCGATTCAATTTTTCCGGACCCACCGGTCCATCGCGCCAGTTCGGCCAGTTTGCCCTGTCCCAGAACCGCCGCATATTTATCGGAACTCCGCTTTTGCATCACACGGCTCACGACGTGGTACCCGAGCGTCGTCACCAGACGGGTGAGCTCTTGCAGCGAACTGTCCAGGTCCTCCACAGTCACGCGGGGGGTGCGGATCGCCACAAGCACGGCATTCGGTTGTGAGGGCTTCGACATCGCAGGCCTTTCCTTGAGCACAGCTTCGTGAGGGTCGGCATTGTAGCAGGGAATGTGCTGTGAAAGCCTACTCACGTCGCAGGACTGCTCCCGGTCACGTGCCCTGTTCCCAACTCTTAAAGTCCTTCAGTTCTTCAGCAATGCTGTTCAGTACCCAGGCAATCACCGCCGCGTCATCCGCATAGCCGACCACAGGAATGAAGTCCGGGATCACATCGAGCGGGCTGATGAGATACAGAATCGCCGCGACGATGGTCACGAGCTTGTGAACCGAAAAGCCTGTATAGGCTCCACTCACAGACGCTTTCAGCAGCCGCACCAACAATTGAAGGTCGTTCAATAGCCTGCCACCGCGACCCTGCGCAATCGACACTGCCGCGGCCACCAGATGACGCAGCCGCTCTTTATCCCTGAGATACTCCGCCGCGGCCTGTGTGAACCCTCGAAACATGGTCAACGCCTTCAGGAGCATTGCTGGCGTCATCGGCTTCATGAGGTCCTCCCAGAGGGGTGCACGGTCCTGGCACACCATCACGATTGAGAATAACAGGCAGTTGGAGAAGGATCAATTTGGGCGGAGAGGAAGAAACATTGGATCGAGCCATCAGCGGCGTGGTGGGAATGACTTCGGATTGCGTTTCCTACTAAATCTCCACGGCATACCGCGCCAATAGATTCTTCACATGCCGGGATAGCCAGTCTGGGGAGCTTGTTTGCTGCCAATTCGCCCACATTTCCAAATAACTCAAGGCCTCAAATCCCAGTGCATCACCACTCACTGCCCTAGAAAACCGCTCAATCTCATCATGATGCCGTTTGAATTCGTCGAAGTTATTCCAGTTCGTCGGCTCCCAAAACAAATAGAGGAGTGCGGGAGAACCGTGCTGTTTCCCTGCAAACGTATAAGAAAGGCCCAGGGCATGCTTGATGAGTTGAGCGGCATCCAGATATTGATACTGATGGCTATTTGCCCGTAACACTTCAACGTATTTAAACCACAGGGAGCATTTCCGTTCTTTTGAAATCTTGTCATACGTCTTGGAGAAAACCGCCTTCTTGGGCAATAGATACTCTAAACACTTTGATTCAATACCCAACACAACATCAGGTGACTTCAGCAGCAGATCCAAATGAGGATCAGTGGCACGAGGACTGTACTGCTTCAGACCATTCGGGCAAGCCGCCTCAAACCTCAAGGACTGAAAAACTGGATAACTTTTCAGGATAAGTGTGCTTGGATCAGTTCTCCAAGGACCAAATGTATTCACAACCATGGCTGAAGAAGAGAACATAGCAGCCATTTTAGGCGGCTGACCTTTCCTACTGGTAAGCTCACTCCCTTTCCCCAATTCATAGTCTTCACGGAACTCAGACAAGCACACACCTGAAATGAGATTGGCTTCAACACTTTCCGCATAGTTGATATAGCGACCACCTGAGTTGTCGGGAAGTGCCATTCCTTTGCTTGCCCAATATGCCTGGCGAATAGCCCGCTTCGAACGTTCAAGAGTTTTGTTATCGAGCATGAAGCGGTTCCTCCCAGGATATGAGAACAAGGATTTGAGCCGGCGTCAGTAGCGAGCCTGGGTGATGCCGCCCAAGCCATTCGATCGCTTCTTTCCCTGATAGCCCCAAGACGTCTCTAGCCAGCAATGCCGCAAACAAGGCCGTTCGTCCAAGACCCGCAGAGCAATGAATCAGAACATTGTGACCATCTGATGCACGCCCTCTCGCTTGCTTCAACACATGAGCAAGTTGGCCATTGCAAGGGATGCCGTAGTTGGGAGTGGGAAGAGAAAAGACCGTCAGGCCTTCTTCTTCGTAGAGTGCAAGCAAGTCCCTACCAGTTTTTTCACGACATTCCGCATCCTCAGCCAGCAACACAACGGTTGAAACCAGCGCCTCTCTCATCTTCTGAAGCAAAATCTTATCAGGATCGTAGAGGCCGAACGGCATTGCACTGCCGTATATTTTCCCGTGCAAGCCAAGAGGATAATCCGTCAGAGTTGGTGTAATGCTAAGAGAGAGATTTGAGGATTTGTTTGGAGACATGGTTCGAGCGAACTCATTCCTTATACTGCTTAAAAAATTCTAGATCGACGTCATAGGTCTTGCGAGGAGTAAGTCCCAATTCGAGATCTTCAAACATTACAAGTAGTCGCTCCCCGTCTACTAGTTCGATTGGAGGCACACCGTCGCGCATGGCTTCGCGCTTTGCTTCAGCAGTGAATGTTCCCGTGGTGAGAATAAGTCCCTTGTCGGCTCTACCCATCATGGCACCGCGGAAGTCTCTCACTGCCCCTGCGCCAACCGAACCGTCATATCGTTTGCACTGAAAGTAGACTCTAAAGCTGACGAACGGGTTAATCTGCAATACGCCATGACCGTCAAGGCCGCCATCCCCGGCCCGACCAGTTACGACAACTTCCTCAAAATCCGATTCCCGTAAGAGACGCTGGCATAATCTTTCAAACCCTGCCGGCGGCAAGGATTTCATCGTGGCTAGCAACTGTTCTCGATAGGTCGCATCAGGCATTTCGGGCAACGTGAGCTCTTCGATCGCAATCGATGTTGCTCTGCCAGCTGGAGTTGCGGGAGGCTCGACAGCTTCAGGACGTGCAGTAGTTTCCTGAACGCGTCTCACCATTTCACGAATCTCACCCTCAGAGAGCCGAGCCGCATTTCGACCCTTTTCCGTTAAGGACCACACGCCTCGGCGCGAGGAGTCGATATAGCCATCCTTCACTAAATAAAAGCGTGCCCAATGCACCTGATTTTCAAACCGAGACACGCCGTTGTCGAGTCGCTCCTCGAGAACAGCATCAGGTAGGGACAACTCCTTCGCAATGATCGGACACACTTCTGCCGGTCGCGCTGAACCACCGAGTCGCTTCAATACATCAAGTACCGGATTGACGTAATCGGAGAATTTTAGGATACGGGGCAATTCATCCTTGCTCATTCTGTCAGCCTTCTTTCTCCGCCTTTCTTAGGTCGGGCGCTCCACGTTAGACTGGAGAACCATCTGAAATAAGTCGTGCCACCATTTCTATCCCCAAACCATCACCCCGGTTCATCGGAACAGCAAAAGCAGGGAGCTCACCTCATCATGCCGCCAACGCGGTCGCCCGCACGGCGTCCAGAATATGCAACAAGTCGTCCAGTTCCCCCGGCTTGAAGAGACCGTCCGGGCCGTGCGGGCTCAGGTCGGTAAAGGGCGATTCATACAAACGGGCAGGCTCCATAACTCCATACTCAGTCAGGTGGTCCACGACCAAGTTGATGAACTCAAGTTGGTTGGCGGTGAAAGTCTTGCCCGTAATGAATCCCGCAAGTACCTCTTTGGCCGCGCCTCGATCCATCCCCACTAGCGATCGCACGAAGAGCCCGAGGCCTTGGGCTTCCCCCGCAGCCCGACGGATGTCGTCCAGCGGGGCCGCGCCGCTCTCTGCAAGAACATGCTCTAGCTCGGAGAGGTCTGTGGCGGTGAGCGGCTGATTCGTCCGCAACTTGGCGATAACCACATGGTCGAGATGCTCGCGGAGGAACGTGCGCACTTTGGCGAGAAACTTCGCCTGATCAGTACCCACGGAGAACCCGGGAAGAACGACTTCCGTCTCGCTCCCCATGAGGTCCTCGAGGTCGGTGTAGACGGGCTGCCGTCGGCGCTTTTCGATGAACTGAACCAATGTGCGCAGGCGGCGACGCATCGCTTCCAACATCGGCACCGTCACGTCCAGCCACCATTCATCACTCTGCACATCCTGGATCAAGGCCAACTGCTCACGAACCATTGGAATGGTGGCCTTTTCTTCCAGCAATCCCACAATCTCCCGGACGCGGTCGCGCAGGCGGGCGAATTCCGGCTCGACACGCAGCAAGGCCAGCTGCAGCCTCAGAACCAAGAGATCGAACCGCTTCGCCTCTTCGTTCTCGGAATCGAGTTCCGAAGGCAGGCCTGCGACCTCATGTGACAGCTCAGCCAGGTCCGGAGGTTCCAAGAGGCCCCAAGCTCCTGGATCGGTATACCGTTCAACCAGGCGACGGTGTGGACGGACGACGAAGTTGTTCACGTTCATCGCGGCCACTTCCCCTTGCAGCACCGTTGCGACGGATTGACGCACCTCCGCTGTCGTTTTCGGATACCCATAGAGTGCCGGCGCCTCCGGCATGCCAAGCACAGGCACCTCTTTCGCCTGACTATCAAGCGTGGCGATCAGTTCCAGCCGTGCCTGAAAGAGCCGTTTACCCAATGAGGCCGTCGCCGCCCCTTCCGTCCCAGGAATGTCTTGGCTGAAGTACTCCAGATTCTGGCAGTAATCGAAAACGTAGAAACTTTCCTTGTGACGGCCTGGCCCGAAAAGATCCGGACAGAGGCGCGTGCCACGACCCACCATCTGCCAAAACTTTGTCTTGGATCGTACGAGCTTAAAGAAGATGAGGTTCACGACCTCGGGGATGTCGATACCGGTATCCAGCATGTCGACCGAAATTGCGATATGTGGAGCCTTGTCCTTGTTGGAGAAGTCGTCGATCAGGCTCTGCGCATACTCGGTCTTGAACGTGATGACCCGAGCGAAGGCGCCTTTGAAATGCGGATAGTTGGCGTTGAAGCGGTCGGCAATAAAGTCGGCATGCGGCTGATTCTTGGCAAAGATGATCGTCTTGCCGAGCCGATCGCCGCCGGCCACCGTGAGCCCACGGGTCATCACATGTTGAAGCACCTTATCGACCGTGTCCTTATTGAAGAGCCAAGTGTTGACCGCTTCGGCCTCGACACGGTTCGGGACCGTGCCGTCGTCGCTCCACTCAATAGCATCCCACTGGTCTTTTTCGTCTTCCGACAGCTCGTCGTACCTGATCCCCTGGCGCGGAAACCTGAGCGGCACCGAGACCGCTCGCGGAGGGACAAGAAATCCGTCGCGCACTGCCTCCTCCAGGGAGTAAGAGTCGGTCGGCACGCCGTTCTCGAGGTCGAAGAGGCTGTAAGTGTTGCGATCCACCTCATCCTTGGGCGTCGCGGTAAGGCCGACGAGCAGCGAATCGAAATAGTCGAAAATGGCGCGGTACTTCTGGAACACCGAACGGTGAGCCTCGTCGATGATCACCAGATCGAAATGTCCGACGCCAAATCGCCGCTGGCCGTCCGACGCCTCGTCGATCAGCCCCAACATGGTGGGATAGGTCGAGACGTAGACCCGCCCCTCGGTGTCTTTTTCGGTCACAAGGTTTATGGGTGAGGCATCAGGCAGATACCGCTTGAAGGCGTTCACCGCCTGCTTGACGAGCGCCACGCGGTCCGCGAGGAACAACACTCGTTTGACCCAGTTGCACTGCATCAACAGATCCGAAAGCGCGATCACCGTGCGTGTCTTGCCGGCTCCCGTCGCCATCACAAGCAGCGCCTTACGCTCATGGTCCCGCTCGAACGCCTCGGCAATACGGCGGATGGCCCGCGTCTGGTAATGGCGCTCGACGATAGTCGAGCTGATCGGCGCCGCTGCCGGCGAACGGCGTGTCTCCCGCCGCTGGATCTCAAGTTCCAGTTCCGCCTTCTTGTAGAACCCCTGCACCCGACGTGGTGGGTAACGGGTGTCGTCCCAAAGCCAATGCTCGTAGCCGTTGGAATAGAAGATCAGTGGCCGCCGGGCAAACTGCCGCTCGAGACAATCTGCGTACAGCTTCGCCTGCTGCTGCCCTTCCCGGGGATCGCGGCGGGTACGCTTGGCCTCCACCAGTCCCAGGGGCTGTCCATCGTCACCCCACAACACATAATCCACGAAGCCCTGGCCTGTTTCGTTCGGCATGCCGGTGACCTCGTACTCCCGATCGCGCAGTTGATCGAGCGGCCACCCGGCTTCCTTGAGCAGGAGGTCGAGAAAATAGTCGCGAGTCTCAGCTTCCGAGTAGTCGTGCTGGTCCGCCTGCGCAGAGGCCGCCTTCTTGGCCTCAGCGATCTCGGCGCGCAAGCGTTGTAACTCCGCATCGAGCGCGGTCTTGTCTGCGAGCAGACCCGCCAGGCTCTCGTCCTTCTCGCGCAGGCGCGCTTCCAGGGCCTGCAACTGTTCGGCCGTTTGAGTCGCGGCCGGCGCAGGTCGCGGGAGCGCAGCGGGATCGAAGGCAATTCCAGGGGCGGGTCGACCAGCCCGACCATAGGTGTGCGCAAACCAGTAGGCCACATGAAACAGCTCGCGTACCGCCGCGAGCGCATCCGCCTCCGGCACAGGGCGATGGTTATGCACCGCCCGGTTGCCGAGGGTGGTGATCACCCGCGCTTTGGTGAACACGGCCTCACCGGCGGACTGCTTGAAACTGGGATCGTGAATCAGGGCGGAGAGATTGTCTTGATATGGGAGATGGAGGGCGGCATCATGCTTGTAGGCCCAACCGACGGCCAGTTCCAGGGTACGTCGGGCGTAAAAGCAGGCCGTGCGAGGATCGCTGTGGACCGCCGCCTCCGCCTTTGACGCAGCCTCGGAGACGGCAGGCCATTCGCGCTGAAGAAAGATGAACTGGCTCATATCCAGAGGGACCAGCCTCCCTGAGCGATGTCACAGCTTGGTGTCATAGCCTGTCACAGCTACCTGTCAGAGCATGTCACAGCTCACTGCGCCCTATTCCGGTTGCATCCACCACCGGGACATACGAGCGGTTCGGATCAGTGACCGCCACTGCCCCCGACTCGCGAACCAGGCCTTTTTCGAGCAGCAGATGCAGATCCCGTTGCAAGGAGCGGCGGCTCACGTTCGTGAACAACGGCTCCAACTCGCTGAGCGACAGAATTCCCGCCTCGTGGATCGCGACCAGAACGGCCGTCTGGCGCACGCCGAGCCGGTGGGCCTTGGCAACTACATCCGCGCGAATGATGGCCGTCCCGCGGTTCTTCACCTCCTCGAGTTGCTGCATCAGTCCGCCCACGAAATACTCGAGCCAGCCGGTTACGTCCATGCCCTGCTCGCGCACGCTCTGGATGGCGCGATAGAAGGCGCCACGGTCGCGGTCATAGAACTCACTGAGGGTGAACAGTCGCTTGAAGTCGTACCCAGAGCGGTACAGGCAGAGCGTGGACAGGAGCCGAGAGGTCCGGCCGTTGCCGTCAACGAAGGGGTGAATGTGCACGAGTTGGAACTGGGCGAGGCCGGCCACCAACACCGGATGAATGCCCGTGTCAGCACGCAGCCACTCGACTAACTCCCGCATCAGCGGTGGGACCTGTTCCGGTGGTGGAGGTGTATAAATGACTTCGCGCGTCTGACTATGGCCAACGTAATTTTGGATGAGACGGTATTGCCCTGGTTGCGCAGCGCCGCCCCGTACATCCGTCACTAACCGCTTGTGAATCTCACGAATCAATGCCTCGGTGATCAGTTCGCCGCTGCCCAGATATTCCGCCACCAGATTGAACGCCTGCCGATAGTTCAACAACTCGCGCACGTCATCGCGGCTGGCCCCCTCCACCTGTTCGCCCGCCCACAGGCGCTCGGCCTCATGGAGCGTAAGCTGTGTCCCCTCGATGTGCGTGGTGTGATGCGCTTCCAGCAGCAGCGCGCGCCGGCTCATGCGCCCGATCCAATCCTCCGAGAGAGTAGCAGCCTCCAGGAATCCGCGCGCGCGCTCAATCGCCGTGAGCGCGGCAGTGATCTGATTCGTGATCGTAAAGCGGGGGACGAAGGGCATGCTAGCGTTCTCCACGGAAGGCGCGGTGCTGAACTGTTGAGAAGAGGTCATTGAGCTTGGACAGAGAGGCACGGTGTTTGCGCTTTACGGCTTCCAGCGCTGCAAGTCGTGCGGCGAATTCGCGCTGTAACTTGACGGGCGGGAGTAACAGCGGAAAGCTTCGAAGCTGGGTCATATTAATAGTCGCTATGCCTGTAGTCTGTTTGGCTGAGCGAAGAAAGTAATGCTTTCCCCGCATGCTCCCTATAAGCCATTCAAGGAAAAACGGCTCCACCATGTCTGATTTAAGCCGAACGCGGAAAACATGATTCTGATGAATGCATTCTGAGAGCTCATTGCCCCAAAGCGTACCACGCCCAAGTTTATCTGGATCGCCCCCCTCAGTGAGCAAGAGGTCATCCTTGACCAAACGATACCGCTCGATCTCTTCCTCCGTAGCCTCGATCGATTTCACCACGGAGAGATTGAGCGCACGATCCTGCACATTGATTACCGCTAGATACGGCACCGTTCGTGTCACTTTTCCACTGAGTTGCCGCCCCTTAGTGACCCCTGAAACAATTTCAGAAACTTCCCCAAGGTTGACGCCTTCCGGCCACCCCTTAGGATTCGTGACGGGGTCGCCGAACATGTCGAGGAAGATGGATTGAGTGAGGCTGTCGAGCTTGGCGATGGCGGCGCGGCGCTTGGCGCGCAGTTCATCCGCCTTGTCCAGGATCGCCA
Organism: Nitrospira sp.; assembly: GCA_009594995.1. Taxonomy (GTDB): domain Bacteria; phylum Nitrospirota; class Nitrospiria; order Nitrospirales; family Nitrospiraceae; genus Nitrospira_A. The sequence continues at coordinate 25,014 of VOPR01000060.1, forward strand.
CAATCCGCCGCTGTTCGGAAAGGGGCGGGAGAGGGATCGCCAGAGCTTTCAGCTTGTCGATCGGAAAGTTATCGGCCGTCGTCGCTCTCACCCACTGGAGAATGATCGGTGACCTCTCCTTAATGAATCGTGCAACATAGTCTGGGTGTACGCGCTCGGAACACAACAGCGCTTTCATATCTTGGTTGATAGCCACCGGCGCGCGCGATATTGCGACAGGTATCGTATGCTTCAAGACGCCAGATCGGACTACAACTAACACCGAGTTTGGCGGAACTAAGCGAGTTGCGCTGTTCTCGAGGCCAGATTGCGTAATGTTGATTTGCGACTCTCTGATTTCCCACCGCTTCATGTCCTTGGGAGTGACCCAGGGGATCGTACCGCCATAGTAGGCAGCAACGTCCCGCGCGGGAGTGCCGCCTCCAACGAGATCACAGATGTCGCCAATCCTGACCCGGTGCGCCATCACTACAGCATCCCCTCCAACTCCTTCATCCCCCGCTGAATCTCCTCCTCGAGCTGACCCAATTCAGCAAGGATCTCCTTCGGCGGGCGGTGTTCGACTGCCTCGTGCACCACTTCCTTGTAACGGTTGAGCGAGAGGTCGTAACCCTGCGCTGCGATATCGGCCTTGGGCACACAGAAGCTCTGCGCGGTACGCAGGCTTTCTCGTTCATTGCCGTCTCGCTGCGTCCAACGCCTGAGCACGTCGGGCAGATTGTTCTTTGCCTGCTCGTCTTCGGTGAGCGCCGTCTTCGGCACAGGACCGAGCTTGTCCTCTGGCAGCAATGGCGTGCGCTTATCGTCGAGGCTCCAGCCGTCGGCCTCCACGTCGTAGAACCAGACGAAGTCCGTGCCGCCGGAGTTGGTCTTGGTAAAGACCAGAATCGCCGTCGAGACGCCTGCATAGGGCTTGAACACGCCGCCGGGCAACTTGACCACGGCGTCGAGCTTTTGGTCCTCCACCAGGATGCGGCGCAATTCCTTGTGCGCCTTGCTGGAGCCGAACAACACGCCATCTGGAACGATGACAGCCGCGCGCCCGCCCGGCTTGAGCAGTCGGAGAAAGAGCGCCAGGAAAAGCAATTCGGTCTTTTTGGTTTTTACGATCTGGAGCAGGTCCTTGGCGGTATTTTCGTAGTCGAGGCTGCCGGCGAAAGGCGGATTGGCCAGCACCAGCGTGTATTTCTCCTCCTCACCGGCATGGTCCTGCGCGAGGGAGTCGCGGTAGCGGATGTCTGGATTTTCCACGCCATGCAGCAGCATGTTCATGCTGCCGATGCGCAACATCGTGTTGTCGAAGTCGAAGCCATGGAACATCGCGTGATGGAAGTGTTCCCGTTGCTTGGAGTCATGCAGGAGTTTTGGGTGCCGTTCGCGCAGGTACTCCCCTGCCGCCACGAGAAAGCCCGCGGTCCCGCAAGCCGGATCACAAATCACATCGGCTGGCTGCGGTGCGGTCAGCTCGACCATCAGTCGGATGATGTGGCGCGGCGTGCGAAATTGGCCGTTCTGCCCGGCACTGGCGATCTTGGCCAACATATACTCGTACACATCACCCTTGGTGTCGCGCTCGTCCATCGGCACGTGATCAAGCAAATCCACGACCTTCGCCAGCAAGGCCGGCGTGGGAATGGTGAAGCGCGCATCTTTCATATGGTGCGCATAGGTGGAGTCGCCTGTGCCGAGTTGGCGCGCGAGATCGCTGCGCAGATAAGGAAAGAGATGCTCGCCGACCAGGGCGTACATGTCGGCGGCGGCAAAATGTTTGAAGCGCGACCACCGATAGTCTTCGAAGGAACGGCCCTTGGTGTCTTTCCCCTTAGAAAAAACTCGCCGCGCCATGGGCTGCTTCAGCCGGTTCGCCTTGTTTTCTTCCAGCGTGTGGAGGTCATCGAGACGGCGGAGGAAGAGCAAATAGGTGATCTGTTCAATCACCTCCAGGGGGTTGGAAATGCCTCCGGACCAGAACGAATCCCAGATACGGTCGATTTGGCTGCGAATGTCACCGGTCAACATGATATTTCTTAGTCTGTCCTCTTCATAGACTTACTACACAGCCTTGTTTGCCGCCGCAGAATACCCGTTTCGCATCTTTAATTCACCGGCATTTTTACCGGTAAATGCCGGTGGTGAGTGCCTAGGGATTGGGGATTGTCGCTCGACTCTCGCGAAGCGTCCTTCGCTGAAAGGCATGAGTCAGCTCACCGCCTCTTCCCCATGCCTCCCCCACCATCCAACGGCGCAAACGGCACACTTGGATTGAACTCATTGATCGGATTCAACGGATTCTCGGGGCGATAGCGATTGACCGGATTGAACGGATTGTTGGGGTTGAACTGGTTGATCGGATTGGCGGGGTTGCCGGGATCAAACCGGTTGATCGGATTAAACGGGTTTGTCGGGTCGTAGGCGTTGATGGGATTCAGCGGGTTGCCGGGCTGGTACTGATTGATGGGATTGAAGATATTGAAGTCCCGCTGGTACTTGTCGTCGAAGCCGGGCTCTGCTCTACCTGTCCCGGTCATCGCCACGAGCAGAAACAATCCGACGATCATTCCGCCCTGCACCTGAGCCTCTCGCATGGCCGCCTCCCTTGTGCCTATTCACTTCTGCCGGCAGCATACTCCAAGACTGTGACATCCGGGGTCACAATGGGATGGGCATGTCCGTTAGGCCATGCAGCGCGCCGCTTCTTGCTCCGGCCTTCGCCTCGGATGGTGTTGGCAAGTCGCTACGACGGCGGCATCATGACTAATCCCCTAGCCTTCTTTCATCTCACCTTCTCAGAAATAGTTCCATTCCCACTGCGGTCCCTTGCGTATGTCCCATTACAGGAGTACCCTTTTCACTGCTCATCCGCCCTACTCTCTCTAAGGAGGCCTGCCATGGGACGCGTCCGACTCCTCGCCTGTCTTGCTCTGCTGTTCCTTTCCTGTACCTCGATCGCCTCGGCGGAACTGCTGGCGCTCTTGAATTATGAGAGCAAGCCGAACCAGCCGGTGCGGCGCGAAGGGATCGCGATCATGGAGATCGATCCCGATGCGGCGGACTTCGGCAAGATCCTCATGGATATTCCGCTGCCGCCGGACCTTGTCGCGCATCACATTTTCTTCAACCGCGACCGGACCAAGGCCTATCTCACGGCCTTGAACAAGAGCCTGCTGCATGTCGTGGATCTCACCCGCTTCCCCTACCGGCTGCGCGCCATCGAGGTGCCGGATTGTCAGGTGTTGGAAGATCTGGTGGTGTCGGAAGATAACCGCACCTGGTACCTCACCTGCATGGGATCGAGCGCCGTGATCATGGGGAACGCGGTGACCGACCGGCCGACGAAAACGATTCGCACCGGGAATGGCGATCCCGTGTCCGTGCTCTATCCGCACGGCATAGCGATCCATAACGGCATCGATCGCGTGCTGGTCACCAGCACGGTGAAACCCGACATGTCCGACGCCGGTGATTCCGTCACGGTGATCGAGGCCAGCACCGGCGCGGTGCTTTCTACGCATAGGGTGGCGTCCAAGCCCGCTCCCGCCAAGTCGGCCCCGGTCGAAGTGATGTTTGTCCCGAAGGCCAATCCCCCGGTGGTGCACATCACGAACATGATGGAAGGCACGCTGTGGGCCGGCATCTGGGACCCGACGACGAAGTCGTTTACCTTCTCGCAGATCGATGACTTCGGGCCGCGCCAACAGGGCATGCCGTTGGAGATGCTCTACAACGCGAAGGGCGACCGCCTCTACGTCACGACGGCCAAGCCGGGCTTCGTCAACATCTACGACAACAGCGATCCGCGCCAACCGAAATTTCTCCAGGCCATTGCCGCCGCCGGCGGCGCTCACCATTCGGTGCTGTCACCCGATGAGCATTATCTCTTCGTGCAGAATAGCCTGCTCAATCTGGACGGCATCAGCGACGGGTCGATTACCGTGATCGATCTGGAAAAGGGCGGCACGGTGATGGGCAGCATCGATACGCTGAAATCGCAGGGGTTCAACCCCAACTGCATCATGCTGCTCCCCAATCATTTTCGCGAGAGCAGCTTGCGGGCGCGGCTGATTTTGGAATGATCCGGCGTGGACACTGAACGCCGCCAATGACGGTGACTGTCGTTAGGACGGCTGCGATTCGGAGGGCTGCGCGGCCTCGGCCTGGTAGCGCACCGTGGCTGGCACGGCGGCGGGGCTGTTGCGCCCGGCATCGAGAAGAATCGCCACGAGCATGTCGCTCATGACGTTCACGCCGGAGCGGGCGCGGGCGATGATCCAATCCACCGTCATGATCAGCGGAATGGCGGCGGCAATGACGTGGTCCGGCAGGCCCGCGGCCGACAGGACCAGCGGCAACACAATCATCCCGGCTTCGGGAATACCCGCGACGCCCGCCCCCGCAATGATGGACGCCGCGACGATCAGGAACTGGCTGAGCATCGGCAGATCGTACCCTAAAGCCTGGGCGAGAAAGAGCGCGGCCATCGCTTCGTAGAGCGTGATGCCGTCGTTGTTGAGATTCGTCCCGACACAGGCCGCCAGGCGCGAGGATTGCGCCGAGACGTTCATGCGATTCAGGCAATGCAGCGTGACCGGCACGGTGGCGAGGCTGCTGTTGCAGGACATGGCCGTCATGATGGCATCGGCCCCTTCCCCCAGATAGACCTTCGGGGATTTCTTGCCCACGAACCAGGCGACGAGCGGGTAATAGATCAGCGCATGGATGGTCAGCCCTGCAAGCATGGCCACGAGAAAAATCCAGAGAATGGAGAAGACGCCCACGCCCGACTTGCCGACCACCTGCGCCACCACGCCGAAGACGGCGAGCGGCACCAGGTGAATGATCCAGCCGAGTATCCGCACCAGCCATTCATAGATCCATTCGACGACGCGCACGATGGCAAGATCATCCTCGCCACGCTGGGCCGCGTTGGTGTGCAGACGCCGGAGCAGCGCGCCGATGACCAGAGCCAGGAGCACGACGCCGATGATGTTATTGGTGGAAAACGGCGCCAGGATGGTGCGGGGAATATAGGCCGCCAGATCTTCGATCGGCGTTTGCGAGGTCGCCACTTTGGCCGGTGACTTGGACCCGGGCACGAGCTGCAGCAATTGATCGACGTGGCCCTGCCAGGACAGGCCGGGCTGCCAGGTGTTCATGATCACCAGGCCGATCGTCATGGCGACGGTCACATTGACGAGACAGATGACGAGCAGCCTGGTCCCCTGACTGAGTGGCAGGCTGGTGCGGATGAGCGCATCGAGAATCGCGAAGAAGATGAGCGGGATCGCCAGGGTCTTGAGCAGCTGGACGACGAACATGCCGAGCTTGCCCAACTGCGCGTTCGTGATGCCGCCCAGGTAGGGTTCCTGGCCGAAGATCACGCCGAGCAGACCGCCGCAAATCACGGCGATGAGCACCTGGGTGTACAGGGGCATCGGCAGGCAGTTGGTTGTGGATTTGGTCGTGGTCATAGATAACTGAACTCTGGAGATTACCCCGTTTCATGGTCGGAATGCACCATGTGGGGCGTGAACGGTGGCACGTGAAGGGTGAGAAGTCGGAAAACGCCAGAGAGGTGACTGACTATACGACTGACAGTTCGCTCAGTAAGATGATTGATCCTCTCCGCCGAGCGGCCCGCTCATAGCGAGCATCTGCTGTGACTAGAACGGTGTCCGGCAATGTCAATGCCACCGCGTGATACAACGTGTCGAACACATGATGATTCAGGGCTCGTGCCAGCTCGCACGCGGTCAGGTACACATTCGGCCCATTCTCTATCGGTAGGTCCATGGCATAGAGGTCGGAAACGTCAGCCGCAGCGGTCTCCGGGCTGAGGCGAACCAACACGGCCGCGGTTTCAGCCAGCCAGTGCACCGGTTGAAAAATCTTCACCCGGCCGCTTCTCAACCCATCGAGCAGCATCAACGCCTGTTCGACATCGGCCTCGTCCTCTCGTTGAGGCAATAGCCATTTCACAACCACACTGGCATCAACGACGACCCGTGTCATGGCCGACCGCTCTCCCGAGCCTGTCGAATAGCGCGTGCGGCTACTGGTCGTTTGGTTCGTCGACGACTTAATAGAGAGTCGATCGCGTCACTCCGGCGTTTCAACATGAGCTGTTCCTCAACCGCCTGAGCCATGAGATCGGCAATCACCCGGCTTTTATTCTGACCCGCAAATGCCCTGTCAAATCTCTTCTTCACATCCTCCGGGACACTAAAATTCACCGTCGCCACCGCAACCTCCTATTCGCTACAGTTAATGAACTCTTCAACATACGCATTGTCTGGCGAGGTGACTGAGAAGTCAAGGCATGACGTCAAACACCAGTGCGGAGCTGATCGACGACGAATGGTTCGCAGAAGCAGTGCAGGCCTGAGATTCAGAAAAGATTGGAACGATGATATACGCTGGCTATGCCTGACTGATGCGGCGGGCTTCGTCGACGACGGCTTGATGCAGACTCTCCGGCTTGAGAACCTTGACGCCGCTCCCGAAGCTAAGCACCCACCCGACCAACTCTCTGGTATCGGCCACGGAGAGGGTCATGCGCAGGCCCCCGCCTTTTGTCCGTTTGATGTGTTGGGTGGCATGCCAGACTCGATCCTTTATCCAAACGGCAGTGGCTTTGTTGAATTCCAATTCCACTTCGATACGCGGGCCACGCATGACCGTGAGCGCATCCTGCACGAAGGCATCGAGATCGAAATGCAGCGGCATCTGGTAGGGATGATCGGTGAGCGTGACGGATTTGATGCGCTCCACCGCGAACATGCGCGGCTCCCGCCGCAGGTGGCAATAGGCAATAAGGTAGAGGCCGCCGGCGGCGTACCAGAGCCGATAGGGATCGACCTCCCGTCTAGTCGTGCGCCCGCGCGAGGCGGAGTCGTAGCGGATCTGCACGGTGGTCGCGTCGGCGATGGCCCTGGTGAGACGGTCGATGGTTTCGCGATGTTGCCGGTACCGCTTGTGCGGGCCGAGCCCCACGCTGAACGTGCCGTCGAGTTGCTGCACCAACGCGACCCCTTGCGCCGGGAGTGCCGCGGCCGCTTTGCCCAGCGCGGATTGCAGGGAGGTATGGAGTTCGGTGCCTTCCAGCGGCGTGATGAGACGGCGGCTGAACGTGAGGGCCATCAGTTCGGAGGGAGAGAATCGCAACCCCGGCACATTGCGAAACCCCTCCATGAGTCGCCAGCAGGTATGGCCGTTGATGCGTTCGGTGACGAGGGGGTAGCCCACCTCTTCCAGCGCGGCGAGATCACGGCGAAGGGTGCGGGGATGGCGGGTGGATCCGGGCGCGAGCGACTCTGCCAATTGCTCCAGCGTGAGGCCCTGCCGCGAAGCCTCCAATTGCTTCAACACGACTAACAGACGCACCGCCTGATCGTTGCGCGCCATCTACGGTCCTCAACCTTGGCCGGCCGATTTTGCGGCGCCAGTGTAGCAGGATGCCGAAACGCCCGCCAGCGGGACGGGCATGCGCCGGGAAGCGCCGGGTCAGGTGGGAATATCGGTGGTGCCGTCGTAGGAGGCGCGTGATTGATGGGCGATTTTCAGCACGTCGCCGTCCTTCACGATGGAATCGAGGGACCCGACTTTGCGATTCACAGTCACCAATAATTCACCGCGCACCACGAACGGCGCCAGCGCATCTAATAGATCCGCGTTGCCCTCGATCAAGTTTTTAATGGCCACCGGTCCGTCCAGATCGAGGTCCAGCTCCGGTTCAGTGACGCGTTGTTGCAATGTCGGTCCGAGAATCAACACTTTCACCATGATCTACCGCTCCTTCACTCTCAGTATGAATCGTCATTGAACCATCGAACCCGACGTCTCCCTCAGCATCTGTCTCCCTCTATCCTTGCGCCCGGGCGTGGCAATGCAGGCAATCCTGCCGTTTGGGATGTTGCACGGGTAAGGGGCGAACGGCGGCCGGCGCGTGGCAGGTCAGGCAATCCTTCTCTACCGTCACCGCCTGATGGGCACTGTTGGCCGGTACTTTTGGATTGCGGTCTCGAGGCGACGGCAGCAACGCCACGCCCCCGACGACGAGCAGCGCCAGCACCACAAAAATCAGATCTACTTTGCGAAAGGTCATTGGCCCGCTCCTGGTCGTTGGGCTTCTTGTTGTGCCCCCATCTCATACGCCTCATTGAGGACCTGCGCCACATGTTTTACCGCCACCCGCCCGCGCATGCCGTTATTCAGCTGAATCATGCAGGCCGGGCAACTGGTGGCCACCGTGTCCGCTCCGCTCTGCTCGATGTTCCGGCGCTTCCGGTCGAACACCTGTTGCGACGTGTCGTAATCCTTCACGATGTAGGTACCGGCTCCACCGGCACAGCGATCGGCATCGGTCATTTCGACATAGTCCGAGCCGGGGATCTGCTTGAGCAACTGCCGGGGTTCTTTCGTCACCCCGGCGGCCCGCAGATGGCAGGATGAATGGTACGTCACGCGACGCGACTGGCCTTCCAGTGGCCCCATGGCCGGATGCTGGTCCGACTGCGCGACGAATTCGGTGATGTGGACGACCTTCTTCGCCAGCGCTTCCGCCGCCTGGCGCTCCGGCCCGCCCTCGAAAAACTTCTTGTACTCCTTGAGCATGAGCGTGCAGGAGGCGCAGCCGGTCACGACACGATCATAGCCCGCCAGCGACTGAAGATTGAAGCGGGCATTCTCCTTCACCAGATCCACATGCCCGTAGGTTTCGATGGGTGTACCTGAGCAGCGCTGCGGTGGAAGTTCAGGCTTCACATTATGTTTCTGCAAAACGCCGATCACGGCATCCCCCACCCCGTCATCAAAATAGTTGGCGGCGCATCCATGGAAGTAGGCCACGCGAGGTCCGCTGCCAGTCTGGTTCGTCTGAGTGAGCTCCGGATAGCGGTCACGCAGGTGCCGCGGAGCTAGTTTCGGCAACAGCATCTCAGCCGGCAGCTTGGCCGTGGGCGCGATGCGTTTGAGGAAAGGCGCCGCCAGGCTCTCAAGCAAGCCGCGCATGAACGGACGATCCCATAGACGCTGGGTCTTCGCCAATAGCTTAAGCATCGCTTCAAATATCGGCAGCTTATGTTGAAACGCAAAGAGCCACCGCGAGCCCTGATTCGGATGCTCGGCGCGGCGCTGCAGAATCAGCTCCGACACATCCACCCCCGCCGGACAAATCGTGCGGCAGGATTTGCAGTTCAGACAGGCCTCCACCACCCGCTTCGAGTCGAGGTAGCTATAGTCTTTGGCGGTCACAATTTCGAACCACCCGCGTGAACTCATGTCTTCCGACTGGAAGACGTCGTAGACCGGGCAGACGGAGTTGCACTTCGCGCAGGTGGCGCAGGGCTTGGAGAGCCGCTGGTAGTCGATATGTTCAGTGAACGGCGTCTCGCTGATCTTGATGCCGGGGTTCATGACGTTGGCGGGATCGAGCGTCTGCTTCACCTGCACGAAGAGTTGATACAACTCATCCCCGAACATTTTCCGCACGTATTCGGCCCGCACCCGGCCATCACCATGTTCGCCGCAGATGGAGCCGTCGAATCGCGAGAGTACCGCCTGATGGATCTCATGGTACGCCTGCACCATCTTGTCGAAGTCCTGCCGGTAGTTCACGTCGAGCAGCGGGGTGATGTGGGCGTTGCCGTTGCCGATATGGCCGAAGATAGCCACCGGCACATGCTGCCCCTCGAAGAAGTTCTCCAGGTAGCGAATCAGCTCGCTGATGCGGCCGGCCGGTACCACCACGTCATCGACGAAGTTGATCGGCTTTTTGCGCGGGTCGAACCGGTAGAGCGTGGGGTACAACGCCTTGCGTGCCCTCCACAACTGATCGCGCTGCTCCTTGTCGTAAGCGATGGTGAGGTCACCGCAGAGTTGGTAGCGGCGGCAGATCGTGGCCATGCGGTCGGCGCGATCGCGCAGATCGGCCTCGCCTTCGGTGCTGTCGAGTTCGGCGAGCAGCGTGGCGGCGGCATCGGCGGGAATGCCGTGGGCCGAGCGTCCGATCAAGTTCAAGGTGTTGGCGTCCATCACTTCGAGGGCGCTGGGACGGAGGCTCAAGAGATGCGGCACGGCCTCCCCGACTTCTTCAAGCCGGCGAAAATGAATCAGGGCCGTTAACGTCCCCTGCGGCTTGGGCACCAGGCGGAGGGTTGCCTCACTCACGACCCCCAAGGTGCCTTCGCTGCCGACGAACAATTTTGGCAAGTCGAACAGCCCTTGATTCAACCCATCGGCCAATCCGAAGAGGTTATAGCCACAGCTGTTCTTGCTGACCGTTGGCTTCTTGCTGTCGATCAAGGCCCGCTGACGCTGCACGAGGTCGAGAATCGGCTTGAGCGTCGGATGGGCGGCCAGCGTCCGGTCGAGCGCGGGATCGGTCAAACCCATCGGCGCGGCGGAGAGCCAGGCGCCCGACGGCAGGCACAGGCGCAGGGCCTGCACATTGTCTTTCACCGAGCCGTAAATGAGCGTGTGGGGGCCGGAGGAATTGTTGGCGACCATACCGCCGAGTTTGCACATGTCTCCGCTGGAAGGGTCGGGCCCGAAGAGCAGATTGCGGCGGCCGAGCTGTTTATTCAATTCTGCCAGGACGATCCCCGGCTGCACGCGTGCCCACCGCTCTTCCTCGTTCAGTTCGAGGATGCGGTTCATCTTCGACACGTCGAGGATGATGCCTGACCCGACTGCGGAGCCGGTCAGGTTGGTGCCGGCCGCGCGCGGCGTGAGCGGAATGCCCCGCTCCACGGCAAAACGGACGACCGTATCGATGTCTGCTTCATGTTCGGCCAGCACGACGGCCTTGGGCGTCATGCGATAAATGCTGGCATCGACCGCGTAGGCGGTGAGCGTGGGCACGTCGTCCTGGACCTTCGCACGTCCTAGGAGCTGCCGAAGGTCGTTGACGACGACGGATGAGGTGTTCGGAAGGATGAGGGTCATGCTTGTGATTGCGTCGTTTCATTGTAGTCGGTCGGCAGAGAGCAGGACAAGTGAGTTGTTGCGTCATTCGCGATTCGCTAAGATAGGCCCTAGTTCGCGAGGCCTCCATGTCCGCTCCGACGCTCTATATCTCCCGCCTGCTCCCCGATCCGGTCATGGCCGTCGCCCGGCAGCAATTCCAGCTCCTGAATGATCCTCGTGATGCCGCGCCCTCCTGGGATGCGCTGGAAGCAGGGTTGCGTGAGGCGGAGGCCGCGATCTGCACCCTGACCGATCGCGTGGATGCGTCGATGCTGGCCGGAACGACGCGGCTCAAAATCCTGGCCAATTACGCCGTGGGCTATAACAACATCGACGTCGCCGCCGCGACGGCGCGCGGCATTGTCGTCACCAATACGCCCGACGTGTTGACGGACTCGACGGCGGATCTCACCTGGGCGCTGATTCTGGCGGTGGCGCGGCGCGTGGCGGAGGGCGATGCCTATGTGCGGTCCGGGGCCTGGTCCGGCTGGGCGCCGACCCAACTGCTGGGCACGGATGTCTCGGGCAAGGTGCTGGGGATCGTCGGTATGGGACGTATCGGGCAGGCGGTGGCACAGCGCGCCGCCGGGTTCAACATGCGCATCTGTTACACGTCGCGTACGCCTCAAGCGCCGGGACGGCTGCCCTCACAATGGGAACAGCGTGCCCTGCCCGACCTGCTGAAGGCGGCTGACTTCGTGAGCCTGCATGTGCCGCTCACTCCTGCCACCCATCACTTGATCAACGCCCGCCACCTGGCCTTGATGAAACCTACCGCGTTCCTCATCAATACCTCGCGGGGACCGGTCGTCGAAGAGGCCGCGCTGGTCGATGCCCTCATCCAACGCCGCCTCGCCGGTGCGGGGCTGGACGTGTTCGAACAGGAACCGGTGTTTCACCCCAGTCTGCGCGAACTCCGGCAAGTCGTGCTGTTGCCCCATCTGGGTTCTGCCACGCTGGCGACCCGGGTCCGCATGGGAATGATCTGTCTGGACAATATCGCCGCACTGTTTGCCGGACAACCGGCGCCGAATCAAATCAATCGCCCATAGCGCGAGAATCAATCGATGGGATTTTTGGGCGGCGGACGAAGCGTTGGGATAGACGAGGCGTCAGTGACCGGCGATCGGCAAGGAGCTTGTCGGGGCAGAAGCCGGAACGTCCGGATGGGCGACCCCGTTGGTATGCTGAAGCCTGAGCGCCTCAACCCGGCGGGGAACGTCGTGGAAAGAGGGAATCGATTGATACATGCTGAGCGCGCGATCGCGAGCGCCCACTTTTTCGTAGAGGAGCGCGAGTTCGTACCGGACCAGTTGCGCGTTGCCTCCCCGGCAGCGTGAGTCGGCGATCAACTTCTCCAGCAATTGGATCGCCTGATCCGACCGGTTCTGCTCCTTACAACAGAACGCCATCATGAGACAGGAATCCACGAAGAACCCTGAATCTTTCATCGACCCCAGGAATTCTTCTTTCGCTTCCTCCCAGAGCCCCATATCTTTATAGGCCATGCCCAGAGCGTAGCGGGTTTCGGCATCCACTGCCTCGACAGGAGGAGCAGGAGGCACGACCGCCGGCTGGGCCGGTGGAGGTGGGGGCGCGGTGGCCAGTACCGGTTGGGGCGGGACGACAGCCGGTTGAGGCGCGGGAGTGACTGGCACTTCCGCCACCGGTTTCACAGGCACCGGCACAACCGACGGCGCTGGTGACTCACCCTGCAGCCTGAACGGGGTCTCCACTACCGGCTCGGCTGCACTCATCACAGGCGGCAGTACAGGCGCGGGTGCTGCCTCTTGCACCGCCTCGACGATCGGCTCAGGCACGCCCTCCGGTTCCTCTGGTGAGGCCGCATTCGGATCAAACGCCGGCGCCAGTTTGCGCGCAATCGCACTGCCGGGTGCCAAGGCCTGCACCTTTTCAAATAGCTCCGCCGGCAATGTGGGCATGCCCGGCTCGGGATGTTCCAACAAAATCTCCACCGCCCGCCCGAAATGCTGCGCCGCTGTGGCCGCATCTCCTTTTTCCTGATGCAGCTCGCCAAGCAGTTCCAGCATCGGAACGGATGCCGGTTCCACTTTGAGGTAGTCGGCAATCAACGATTCGGCCATGCCATAGTCCTGGGCGCGGAGGGCTGCCCCGGCAAGAAACCGGTATTCACCTAACGCGACAACCAGATTGCCCTGCAGGAGATGCATCCGGGCCAGCAGTTGGCAGATTTCAGGGTTACCCGGTTCGCGGCTCAGCAGCTGGGTCAACATGGCCTCGGCGCCGGCATACTGCCCTTCTTCAATGCGGCGGGTGGCTTCGGCCATGAGATCGCCCGCGTCGCCGGGCTTAGCTGCCGCCGTGGCCGGTTTGGCCGCGCGGGCCGCAGGGAGCGGCGCACCGTCACCCGTCTCGATCATGGACGTGATTTCTTTGGCCTCGGCATTCTCCGGGTCTAACCGGAGGACCGCCGTATACATCGCTTTGGCTTGATCGTACTGTTGCGCGGCGGATTGTTCGCGGCCGAGTTGGAGATACATCCGCACCGCTTCATCCACGAGCCCTTCCTGCACGCACAGTTCAGCCACGCGCAGCTGGGCGTCGAGGTTCGACGGGTCCTGGGCGACAATCTTGCGATAGATCTCCAGCGCTTCCTTGTTGCGGCCGTCCTTGAAGTAATGCTTGCCGAGGGTGAGATAGTCTTGAACGGCGCTGCTCAGCAATCCCCGCTCTGCGTTCAGATCGCCGAGGTGCCGGTAGATTTCGATTCTGGCAGGATCAACTTTAAGAATCTTCTTATAGGCGGCGATGGCCTTGAGGACGGAGCCTTCGGAACGGAATGCGCCGGCAGCCTGCATGAATGCCGTGACGGCATCGGCGCTGGCGTTGCGTTTAAGTTGCAGGTCCCCGATGGAGTTGAAAATGGTGCCGTCGGCGGGCGTGTCGGTGGTCAGCTTCCGCCATTCGGCGATAGCCGCTTCATACTGCCCCTTAGAGGCAAAGAGCTGCGCGTTCTGCAGCACTGTACGACGGTCGACAGCCAAGAAGACTCCTCACCCGACGTTGAGAGTCCACGCTAACAGTCAACCAAATCTTTGTCAAAACAAATGGATAAAAAAGAAACACCGCGAACGCGGCGTCCGGAGCGGAGATCCTGCGGAACAAACCGGCGGCCCCCCGATGAGGCGGAGGGGCCGCGGATTTACGTATGGCCCGACCTGATTAGTTCGCCGGTGCGAGATCTTTCAGCACGTTCGCCGCTTGCGGCCCCTTGGCTCCCTGGACGATATCGAACTCGACGTTCTCGCCCTCTTTCAAGGTCTTGAATCCATCGCCCTGCAGCGCGGAGTAATGCACGAAGACATCATCTCCACCATCGAGCCGGATAAATCCAAACCCTTTGCGATCGTTGAACCACTTCACGGTGCCCTTAGTCTTCATACGGTCCTCCTTTTCTCAACGCACGGACATAAAGAGCGCATCAGCTCGTCGGCTGAGTCGCATGACATGGAATGATGACGATAAAAAAGGAGAAACAACAGCGACGAGCGCGGCAGCTCTTGCGGGGGCGTTCAGACAATATTCAACCCGAACCATCTTGACCTGCTGAAAAGTGCGCAGCGATGTACCATGGGGTGAAAAGCTTGTCAAGCGGATCTTTTGGCCCGGGCCGATCTGATCTGTTTACAAGCCACGCAGACTCTTCTATAGTGCAGCAACCAATCTTCCGATGTAGGACCCCGACCGCTCTCGTGCTGCACACCATCCTCGATCGCTACATTTTCCGCGAGCTCCTCTCCCCGTTTTGCATCAGCTTGGCCGCGCTCTGTTTCGTCATGCTCACAAAAGAGCTGCTCCGGCTGGTGGAACTCCTGGTGACGAAGGGGATCGGATTTCTCTCGGTCTTGAAAGTCTTCGCGCACTTGCTGCCGTCGTTCTTGGTGCTCACCTTGCCCATCGCGGGCATCATTGCCTCCATTACGGCCTTCGGCCGGCTGTCGCTCGATAAAGAACTGGTCGCGATGCGCGCCGCCGGATTCAGCCTGTTGCGGCTCTCCCAATCGGTGTTCCTGTTTGCGGGACTTGTCTGCGGCCTGACGCTCGTGATGGCGCAGTACGGCCAGCCCTGGAGCAACGTCAACCTGAAAAAGGTGGCGCTCAACCTGTTGCGTGACGAACTGGTGCTGGAACTCGACCGCGGCGTGTTCAATGAAGCCATCCCCAAGATGACCATCTACGTACCCGATGCCCAGGAGGGACAGGACAACCGGGGCATCTTCGTGGCCGATGAACGCAATCCAGCCGATCCGCGCATCATCGTGGCCCAGCAGTATCAGGTCATGACCGACCCGGCCAGCAGCCAGGTGGCGCTGCGGCTCATGAACGGCGTCATCCACAGCCGCCCGCAGAACCCCGAGGAGTATCAGAAGATTTCGTTTGCGGCCTACGATCTCAAACTGAGCATCAACGCAAGCTTGTACGGCGCCGAGGAACGCACGCCGATGGAGGTCATTCGCGCCAAACTGGAAAGTTCCAACTGGACGGATACCAATGCCCTGCGGCGCCTCATGGAATATTATAAGGACCTGGCGTTCCCGGCTGCCTCGCTGGTGTTTTGCATCCTGGGCGTCCCGGTCGGCATCGTCTCCAAACGCTCGGGCAGCATCGGCGGGTTTGCCGTCGGCGTGCTCGTCGTCATCGCCTATTATGTGATCAACGTCGCCTGCGAGTTTCTGGTGACCACGCTGTGGATCTCCCCGTTTGCCGGCGCCTGGTTACCCAATGTGATCTTCACCCTGGTCACCATCTTATGGTTCTATCGAGTGAGCCGACAGTAATCCGATGAGTATTCTCTTTCGCTACATGCTGCGCGAGTATGTGAAGATTTTCGGCATGTGCTTCTCCGGGCTCATGACGATATATCTCGTCATCGACTTTTTTGAAAAGGTCCGCCGGTTCCTGCGCTACGACGCCCACGCCCTCGATGTGCTGGCCTATTTCGTGTTGAAGATGCCGGCGATTTCCTATCAGATCGCGCCGCTGGCGGTGTTGATGGCGACACTCCTGACCATCGGCTTGCTGTCACGCAGCCACGAAATCACGGCCATGCGCAGTTGCGGCATCAGCCTCTATTGGATTACCTCCCCGTTTATCTTTCTGGGAACCGTGCTGGCGATGGTGCTGTTCCTGTTCAGTTCCACCGTCATCCCGCTCGCCCTCGCCAAGGCTGAACAGATCAAGACCACCCAGATCGAGAAACGCATCACGCCGGTGTCGCTCAAGGCGGCACAGCCCTGGGTAAGCCTCGGCGGCCAGACTCTGATGAACATCGACACGATCGATCCGGGAGGCGCCGTGTTACGCAACATCCGCCTCTATCGATTGAGCCCGACTTTTCAGTTGGAGGAGATTGCTGAGGCGAAGCGGGCGGTCTATTCTACGCAAGGCTGGACACTGCAGGATGGAATGAAGCGTTCGTTCCGGCAGGACGGCACGGTCTCGGTGAGCAGCTTTCAGACGGAGCCGCTGGCCCTCCCCCATATTCCAGACGACTTTACGACCTGGGCGGAACTGGATTCCGAGACGATGACGCTCCGCGAGATTCGCGCCTATGTCGATCGCCTCCAGCTAGGCGGCACCATCCTGCCTCGCCTGCTGACGGATTATTACGGCCGTATCGCGTTTCCCTGCGTGACCTTCATCATGGTCGTCGTCGGCATTGCCTTGAGCCTCCGGCGCACGGGGGTGCGAGGCAGCGGCATGGCCATGGGAATCGGACAGGCCATGGCGGTTGGATTTTTTTACTGGTCGACCCATTCCGTGGCGATCGCACTGGGACGTGGCGGGGCCCTCTCTCCGATGCTGGCCGGCTGGATGGCGAATCTTGTGTTTCTGACGTTTGGCTTGTACTTGCTCCTGAAGGTGCGCTACTGACAGGAAGCTGACATTGTCCGCCAGCGGCGTTCTCGCGTCATTCAGATCCCAAGTGAGCATGGGATATTTGGAAGACATGAATGCGTGCAGCATTGACTGTGACGCCCCCGTGCGGTAAGTAGACAGGCCGCTACAGGCACCATTTAGCAGCAGCGAAAGGGTTTTATGCCGACGAGAGTCGTCATCACAGGTTTGGGAGTCGTGTCCCCTATCGGCATCGGAGTGCCGCAGTTCTGGAAAGCGGCGCTGGAAGGCCGATCCGGGATCTCAGCCATTCCGTCTTTCGACCCGTTCCCGTTGGAAGGGTATCGCTCGCGCGTCGCTGGTCGCATCGTGGGGTTCTCTCCCGAGCAATATCTCCCGGCGGGGCAAGGCGACCGTGTCGATCGGTATGCCCAATTCGCCCTGGTCGCCGCCAAAGAAGCCCTCGCCGATGCAGAGTTCCGCATGGAGGAGGAGGAACCGCACCGGGTCGGTGTGATCGTCGGCGCCGGTATGGGGGGCATGGTGATGGGCGAACGCGAAATCACCCAGCTCTACGAACAGAAACGCCCGCATCGAGTGCATCCGAACTTTATTCCGGTGATCACGCTGAATTCGGCGTCCGGCATCGTGGCCATGGCCTATGGCGCCAAGGGCCCGAACCTGACGATTTCCACGGCCTGCTCATCGAGTGCGCACGCCCTGGGCCAAGCCATGCACGCCATCCGGGCCGGCACGGCAGACGCCGTCATCGTGGTCGGCGCCGATGCCAGTATCACTCCTCTCGTATTCGCAGGATTTTGCTCGCTTCGGGCCCTCTCGACCAAGTATAACGATGCCCCGGAACGGGCCTCCCGCCCCTTCGACCGCGGACGGGACGGCTTTGTGATGGGCGAAGGTGCCGGCGCGCTGATTCTCGAATCGCTCGCCCATGCCAAGAAACGCAAAGCCCGGATGTATGCCGAGGTCGCCGGGTACGCGGCTACCAGCGAGGCCTATCACATGGTCATCCCTCGCGAAGACGGTGAAGAGGTCGCCACGACGATGCGGCTGGCATTGAAAGATGCGGGCGTGACTCCCGCGCAAGTCGATTACATCAATGCCCATGCCACCGCCACGACGGTGGGTGATGCGGTGGAGGTCAAAGCCGTTCGCCTGCTCTTCAAATCACGCGCGGACAAATTGGCGATAAACGCAACGAAGTCGCTAGTGGGCCACACGCTGGGCGCCGCCGGATCTCTCGCGGGCATCGTGTCGGCCATGACCCTCAGCAGCGGACAGATTCATCCGACGCTCAACCTGGACGATCCGGATCCGGCCTGTGCCTTGGCCGGCCTGTCTTCGCAACCGCAGACTCGCAAGGCTAAAGTGGCGCTCATCAATGCATTTGGATTCGGCAGCAACAATGCCGCCGTCGTACTCAAATCCGTCGCGACCTGACCCACGTCGGGCGACGGTATTCATGCACGTGCGTTGTGCCGGCAAGGAACGAAGGAACCGGTTATGGCCAAGACTTCAGACGTTTCTGAGAAGATCATTCAGGCGTTGGCGGACTATCTCAAGCGGGATGCGGCGTCGATTCAGACGACCCATCACCTGCGCGACGACCTGGGCTTGGATTCAATGGCAGTGATCGAGATGCTGTATCGAATCGAAGAAGTCTTCAATCTCCAGATCCCCGACCAGGACCTGGTCGGCCTGACCACCGTCGGCCAGGTGATCGCCTACGTCCAGGGCCGGGTCGCTTCTCCGAAGGCTCCCGCGAAGGCGGCCGAAAACGCTCCAGCGAAAGCCGCGGCGAAGAAGCCCGCAGCCAAGGGTTCGACCAAGAGCAAGAAGGCCTAGCCCTATGACGACTGCAGCGAGACGCACGCCGCTGACACTCCGCGAACTTCACAGTTATATCGGAGGAGAGCTGGTCGGTTCACCGGATGCCACCGTCACCGGGGTGGCCAGCCTGGAGCAGGCCGGACCGGGAGACCTCGCTTTCCTGACATCCGAACGCCACTTGAAGTCCCCGCAGACCGCCACCATCGGTGCCCTGCTTGTCGGGCGTCACATTAAGGATTGCCCGTCACCGCAGCTCGTGGTGGACAATCCTGCCTACGCCTTTGCGCGGGCCGCACAACAGTTTTTTGCCCGGCCGGTTCGGGTACGCGGAATCGCAGAAGGGATCACTCGCGGAGAGGGTGTATCCATCGGCGCCGACGCGTCGATCTGGCCCGGAGTGACCATCGGCGACCGCGTGACGATCGGCGCACGGGTGACGCTGTATCCGGGCGTGTTCATCGGCGAAGACAGCGTCATCGGTGATGACGTGCTGCTCTACCCCAATGTGGTCGTTCGTGAGGGATGCCGCCTGGGAGCCCGCATCATCGTGCACAGCGGCACGGTGATCGGCAGCGACGGATTCGGCTACGTTCAGTACCAGGGCCGCCATCAGAAAATTCCTCAGCTGGGCGGCGTGCTCATCGAAGACGATGTCGAGTTGGGGGCCAATGTGAGTGTCGATCGCGCAACCTTCGGCGACACCATCATCAAGCGCGGCACCAAGATCGATAACCTCGTGCAGATCGCTCACAACGTCGTGGTGGGAGAACATAACATCCTGGTCGCGCAGGTCGGTATAGCGGGAAGCACCACGCTGGGACGGTATGTGATGGTGGGTGGTCAGGCCGGATTGGCCGACCATTTGCAGATCGGCGATCAAGTGATGATCGCCGCAAAGTCGGGCGTCACGAGAAGTTTAGAGCCCAATCAAATCGTGTCCGGTGCGCCGGTGATGCCGCATGCCACGTTTCTCAAAGCGCAGGCGGTGATTCCACAATTACCGGAATTGCGTCAACGGGTGCGGGAGTTGGAAGAACGCCTCGCAACCTTGGAGCAGGCTGCGAAACCCGCCCCCAAAGCGCGCAAGCCCCGCCGCACATAGCAGTCTCATCGGCCGTCAGGCTTTCAGCAACGTCTTCCAGAAGAACAGCTTCGCCCAGAAGAATCCAGCCCAGGGCAGAAAACAAGCCGCGATCGGGTGCACCGCGCCATAGAGCACGCTGACCATCGATCCGCCAAGCAGGACCGCGAGGCCGACCATGTAGGCACCGGGAGCCCATGGCGAGCCGCTGGCCGACTCCTGACTTTTTCCACTCTCCCGCTTGGGCCGACCAGCCTTGTTGAGCGCCGGCTGCCGCATACGGTCGGCAAAGACCTCCGGACGATTGGCCAGGATCCAACGATGGTACGTGGTCTGCACCCACCCCAGCACTCCTCCGAGCAGCAACAAGCCTGAACTTTGGATGAACGTGGTCCACGAATAGGTGTCCGTGGCAAGGAGTTGATACCCCAACCCGCCCACTCCGCCGATCATAGAGATCAGGCCGAGGATACCGGCGGGAAATAACATGTACGCTTTGATATAGGCCGTCGCGCGTGCGTCGTGCCCTTCCTGCTGTTTGACTGAGACAAGTTTTGGCATGGCCGTGATGGTCGTACAATCCCAACCTCAACCGCAAGAGAAATTGTACCGGTTGACGACAAATTTCTCTGCGGGACAGGACCACATGCGCCGGGACATCCTGAAAAAATATTTTTTGCCGTAAAGACCGTCAGGTAGGTACGTCCCTGTCTGTCCACAAGAACTGTGGACGGTCTGTGCGCAACCATGTGGATAGGACGCCTCTGCACGGGCTGCGAAGGCGCGCGCGTAAACTGCTCAAGGATTAGGCGGAGCAGAAGATGCTTGTTCAGGAGGAGAGACCGCAAGGATCGGCCGGCAGATCAGGTCGGGTGCGTGCCGCCGTACGGAAGGATTCGCACTCCCGTCAGCGACCAATCAGCTAGGCCATGGGAAGGATATCAAAGATGGCCGCCCGCTCCACCCGCCCGACATCCACCCATTGCTGGGCCAGTGGAATCAGTGTCGCCAAACGTTCCTCCACGGCAGCCAGCCGTTCACGGATCGCGGCAGGCTTGTGTTGCGCGGTCACGCGAAGAAATGTACGCAGGCCTTGCAGGAACAGGCTGATATTTGCGGCCGATACCCGCTCTGAGGCCTCGAACAACACGTCGATTTCCTCGAAAATCGGTTCCAGCGTCTGAGGCGGAAACACTCGCGCCTCGCTGGCACGGGCAATGTGGCCGAGGGTAGCAATCACCGAGGGAACCCGGCCTTGCATGTGTGCGAGAAACCGTTCATCCAACTCATCCAACTCCTGCAGCAGGCGGCCGATGGTGCGCGCATCGACCACCGCAGCTCCCTCCGCCATCTCCCGTTCCGCTCGTTGAATGACCGTTTCCAACACATCCCGCACCGGTTCGAGTGACCGCCCGCGCGCCATGTGTAACTGCCGCAAGGCATCGAGGATGGAAGAGGACGGACCGAGGCCTGAGGCAACGTCGGTCGGCGGTGTCGTCTCAATGGAAACCTGCGACTCGTGGGGTCTCGGCTGCCGCGATTCTTGAGCGGGTCCCTTCACACACCCGATCGCCTCGACCGGAGGTTCCTGCTTCTGTTCGGCCTGCTGGATGTCCTGCACGGTCTTGCTGATTTCCAGCAACCCCTCGCGAAGCGATGCCACATGATGAGCCGCCACGGCCCGTTCATGTCTGGCCGCCGCCTGAAGCAGCGGGAACAGCTTGGTGGCCATGTCCTCCACCGCCGTCAAACCCACGGTCGCGGCAGACCGAGCGAGGTTGCCGACGCTCTGCCATAAGATCGTCGCAAGTTGCGACCGGCGTGCCTGCTCACTCGTCGTATCCAGTCGCTCCAATGCCGTTTGAATTTGATTGAGCCATTCACGGGCTTCCAACACGAAGAGCCCGAGAATCTCGCGGCGCACGGGAATTGTCGGCTCAGGCGACTCCACGTCCTTCGATACCGGATCAGACACAGGGGCTGTCGCGGGCTGCTCCACAGCCGCTTGAATCACACCGGCGATGGCATCAAGGCTTTCCAGGAGCGCCGCAAACTGATCCGACACATTCGCCGGCGGGGCCGACGGTTCGACGGCCGGAGGGGCCGGTTCAAACGTAATCCGCTCCACTGCCGGTGCATCGACTGTGTCCGCAACTGAAACGTGGGGCAATTGGCTGAGGTCCAGATACCAGGCTGGTTCGGATTCAGACGCCTCTTGAGCGCCAGTGACACGGAGCACCGGACGTGACGGGAATCGCGGCGTAATTCGCACGACGACACCTTCCTCACCGCTGCTCAACCGCACCCTTGTTCCCAGTGGATAGACCGACAACTGCTCGACCAATCCCTTCATGATCTCGCGTGGAAACGCGGTCCGCTCCGTATTCAGCAACTCGCGGATGGCTTCATGCGGAAGCAAACGCCGACGATAGGGTCGAGGACTCACCAGTGCATCGAAAATATCGACGAGACCGATGATCTGCGCCAGTTCGTTGATCTGCCGGCCTGTCAGGCGATTGGGATAGCCCTGCCCCTTCCCTCGCTCATGCGCTTGCAGCACGACTTCCGCCAGCCAGGCATAGTCGGCCCCGAGACGCGCAATGACCTCAGAACCGAGGCGCGGATGCTGCTCGACAAGCGTCCGCTCTTCCGGGGTCAGGCGCCCGGTCTTTGTCAGGAGATGTTGCGGGACGGCAAAAATACCGATGTCGTGCAGCAATCCGGCCAAGGCCAGCCTGCGCAATTCGTCTCCGTAATACCCAAGGCCGATGCCGACCTTGGTGGCCAGGATACTGACGTTGATCAGGTTGGTGACCAGCGGAGGGCCGGCAGGACTGGACAATGCCTCAACGACCAACTGGTCGTTGCCTTGAATCGACTGGACGATCGTGCCGGCGAGGTGAATCAGCTCGGCAAGGTCCACGGCCTCTTGCCGTTGTACAGCAGCGGTGACCTTGACGAGTGCATCTTCGGCCTGCCGGTAGTGATTCAGTTCCATTCCCACATCCTCTCGCGCCCGATTATCAGACGAGCCTATGCTCGCATCGTTCTGTCGGACGCTCGCAACCGGCTGTAGTTATGCTCAGCAATTTCGGTGGGTCATTGGTCTGTCTTCACGGAGGGGAGACCCACACCTTACCGAAGCATGTATGGCAGGGCTTCTGCTGACCGACAGCGGCGAGCGGAATTCCATCAGACCGCCGGCGCAAGTCGGCTCATCACATCCAACTCTTTTTCACCGTCCGCGATCCACTCCTCGACCATCTCGGCGACGGCGAAAATGCGAGTCTCTACCGCTTGGATCTTATGCGCTGCAATGTCGAGGCGGCGTTGGACGACTAACGAGAAGAAATTATGAAGGCCGGTCAGGAATGTGACAAGCGGCGTGGCATTCGTCTGTTTGGCAATGTCCTGAAGATGCTCGATTGTTTGCATGGCCGCGTCAAAGGCCCCGCCGGACTCCAGCATCGCAAGCCCTTCCACACGGAACCGGCTCAAATGTTGCGCAATGCCCGGCAGCTCCAGCCGCAGGGATCCCAGACACTGAGCATCCGTGCTTTGAATCACGCGTAGCAGTTCTTGAAAGGTTACCGCCTCAATCTGCCCGGTGCCTTGCCGTGCTTCATGCTCCAAGCGCTGGAGCACCTGTGGGATGAGACTGCGAGGGCTGCTACCTGCCGCCGTCTGCTCGTCCTGCAGCATACGCAGCGCATTCAGCAGGGTCAGAAAATCGAACACCGGTTCCGGCGAAGGCTGCGCCTCCTGCAAGGGTTCAATGTCCAGACTGATTCCAGTGGCCGCCCTCACCGAAGCGATCACGGCACGAAAGTGATCGGTGATCGTGCTGAAATCCTGCTTCGTCGCCGTGGTGCGATCTTTGATGGTTTCGATGAACGGAAGGAGGGCAAAGGTTGCGCGTTCGACGTCCGGAAGACTCACCGTGGCCGCCGACCCGCCGAGGCTCGTAATGCCTCGCACGACGGCGTCAACCAATTGTGCATGCCGATCTGAATCCGGCTGGTTGCCGAGTTCCGTCAGAGCCGCATGGATCTGCATGAGCCACTCTTGCGCTTCCTGCCCGAATAGCTCAATCAGTTCCTTCTGGAAATCGTCTTGGGTTTGTTCTGGTTCCGTTGACACAGCGATATCCTGCCCTGACGCGTACACTCGCCCCTATTGGCGAATGCCGGCCTCTTAGCGTTTTCCATTCCCGAGTTGAGAAGCCAGCCCCGCGATCTCTCCCAACTTTCTCGCCAGATCTTCGAATCGTCGCGTGGACTGTTCAGCCATCTGTTCGGCATCGGCCGCACGTTTGGCAAGCTGCATGGAGTGTTCCTGCTCCGCGCCCAGTTCAATTTCCAATTCCTGTACCCGCTGAGCCTTCGCTTCCACTTGTTTGAATTGAGCCAGGAGAGCAGCCGCAGCTTCACGCTCAGCCGAGAGCGCCCCGTCCAGTTCCGTCACCTGCGCGCGAGCCTTCTCCCCTGACTCTTCCAGTACCGGGACCATAGCTGCAACTTTTTCCAATTGCGCACGTTCGCTCCGGAGGGCCTCCGCTTCCTCTCGCTCAGTCGCCAGGATCCGTTCAAGCTCGCGCACCCGATCCTCGATATGCTCAAGACTGGTAATCTGGTTGACCAGTTGATTGGCGGCCTCCCGCTCGGCCTCCAGATGCGATTCCAGTTCCACAATACGCGCTCCGTGGCGCGCACCTTCCGAAACCTGCTGCGCAAGTTGTTCGGCACGATGCCGCTCTTGGGTCAGAGCGACTTCTAGCTCACCGGCCCGATGCGCCTGTCTCGCCATCTCTTCCAACTGTTCGGCAAGCGACGTCCGTTGCGCACGCTCCTCCGCCACGCTCTGTTCAAGCGATTGCGCGCGGGTGGACAGCGCGGCAATCTGCTCGCGCTGTTCGGACAGTACTTGTTGAATCTGGTGTAGCTGTTCCTGACTCTGCCGGCGTTCGGCTTCCGCCTGCTCTTCGAGCTCGGTGATTCGTGCATCCCGCTGAGCCAGGATCGCCTGGTATCGCTCATCGGCCGACGGAACCACAGTAGGTTCGGGAACAGGATTCTGCGAAACGACTTCGGCAACAGTCTCAAGATTTATTGCCGGCACT
The DNA here is from genome assembly GCA_009594995.1 of Nitrospira sp. Taxonomy (GTDB): domain Bacteria; phylum Nitrospirota; class Nitrospiria; order Nitrospirales; family Nitrospiraceae; genus Nitrospira_A. The sequence goes on from VOPR01000060.1 coordinate 49,904, forward strand.
ACAGGCTCTGGCTCTGGAATATGAATCGCGACCGGCTCGACCGGCTGCTGCCATTCCTGATGGGCCTGTGGAGATGGCACGATCTCTTCCTGTACGGGCAAAACGGGCGCAGACGCAACCTCTGCAATGACCGTCGGCTCGGGAACGGCATGATGCTGCGGTTCTGCCACCGGCGCCGGTTTTTGCGGACGCTTCGTAAGCAAATCCAACACTCGATCCTTCAGCGAGGATCCCTGAAACGGTTTTTTCAACACACCGTCGGCCTTGCAGGACTCGGCCTGCCTTGACACTTCGTCGTTCACGATGCCGCTGATCAAGAGCACGGGCAGATCCGCCAGATTCGCCTGCCCGCGGACAAATGCACAGACTTCATAGCCGCTCTTGTCGGGCATAATGACGTCGGAGACGATGAGGTCCGGACGATCCTTTGCCAGCATCGCCAAGGCTTCCGACCCGTTTGCCGCAAGCGTGACACCCATTCCGGCTTCCGTAAGAAGTCGCTCAGCCACCTTGCGAACCGCAATACTGTCATCGGCAATCAAAATCTTTGGCATGTCATTCCTCTACGCGATGTCAGGGTCATCAAGCAGGACGGCCCGATGTGACCCCTAAGGTTGCCAGGTTGATCAGCGGGAGTTGCTCGTCGCCGGCGAGACACGATCCGGCAATGTCCGGATCGTCGCCGAGTTGATACTGTAACGCTGCGCGCGGCACCATGTGCAGCGATGGCACCTGAGAATCAATACAGATCGCAAGCGGACCATCGATATGTTTGACCACCAGGCAGAGAGACTCATTCCCCTGCATACTGCGGTCAAATTTTGCCGCGAGATCGAAAACGGGAAGACAGGCTTCCTCATGTCGCACAAGCGATGCGACAAATCGCGTATCACTCGGAACTGCCGTCGCCCCAGGCCATGGAAAGACGCCGCCGATCTCTTCAGTCCTTGCCGCCAGCCGCTGGCCGCCGACTGAAAAGACCACCATATTCTGGATCCGCACCTGCCCGGAAGCTTTGGTGCCTGCTTGTGACTGTCTGCGTAACTGCGCACGTAACATCGCGGCTCCTCGACTCTGCGACTAACTCGCCACCGGTTCTCCGAGTGCGGCTGCGGGCAAACGCAGCCGTGAATCAAAGGTTCCCGGTCGGTGTTCAGAAACCTGGAGAGCAAACACATCCAAGGCCTGTTTGCGTGACGGAAGCTCGAGTATCCAAAACGGGTTGGCTATCAGAGCGACATACGAGGGGGCGACAAAAAATCCCAGTAGCCGGTCACGCTCTCCGCCTCGAAACTGAGGAGGCAGCGGATGAATGAGTGCCCTTTCGACATCGATCAACCCCTGCACCTTGTCCACGGCAAAGGAACGGGACTTATCATCGTTGGCGTAGAGGATCAGCCTGGTGTCCGCGGTGAGGGCATGGGACACGATCTTGAGGCGACCGGCAAGATCAGTTCGCTCGTAGGCCCCGTTCGCCCCCGCCACGAGTCCGTTTCGAGCCGCCTCGGCGGGCATCACGATTCCGCGAACCCAGTGAGCAGGAAGAGCGACCGCTGAGTTACCGATCAGCGTCACCAGAAATCTGACCGCCTGCCCGCTTGATACGGTGATTGACCTTTGTCCTCGGAGGCCCATGTCTGCCCTTCATTCTGCCAGTAACGGCAGGACTCGACAAAACGTTCCTATTTTTTTACCCGCGCGTCATGACCGGTCCATTTGCGTACTTCCTGGATCAAGGCCCGCTCTTCGACCGGTTTCGCAATATACCCGGAGGCGCCGACACTGACGGCCATCTGACGATGCTTCTCACCCGCCCGCGTCGTCATCACGAGAATCGGAGTCGCGTGAGTTTGAGGTCTCGCACGAAGCGCCTGGATGACTTCGTAGCCGTTCAACTTCGGCATTTCCAAATCGGTAATGATGAGCTGGTAGGCCTGCACCATGGCTTTGCGGCAACCTTCCTCACCATCCGTCGCCGTCTCCACCGTATACCCGGCGGCTTCGAGCATGCGGCCCACGAATTTCCTGATGCTGAGGGAGTCATCGATCAGCAACAGCGGTAACTGCGTGACGGCAGACGGTCCTGCATCGGTCTGACCCGTTCCTTCCGCGATCGCCGGCTGGGCAAGCACATGTGCGGTCGAGAGCGCCTCATGATACTCACGCGTGGTCAAGCGGCTGACGTCCAGTACCAATACGACCCGGCCTTCAGGATCGATCGTGGCGCCACCGAATACGGATCTCTCATACGGCTTGAGCCCGCCGAGAGATTTAATGACGATTTCTTGCCGACCCAACAATTCATCCACCGCACAACCAAGCGCGCCGGTTGACGTACGCACGACCACAACAGGAGTCGCCTCTGCAATAGTCCCGGCTTCGCGACGAATCAGGCTTCCAAGCGGATAGACCTCGATCGCTTCGTCGCCGATTTGCAACACCGACCGATCACCCATCTGCTGAATCGTCGAATCCGTGGACATCGTGACTTCGCGGACGCTCGGGAGCGGAATCGCATACCGATCCTTCCCCACCCGCACGAGCAAGGCCGTCGCAATCAACAAAGTGAGCGGCAAGTGCATCGTGAACTTCGTACCCTGCCCGCGCACGGACTCCACTTCGATGTGGCCGTTCATCGTCTCGATGACGCGCTTGACGACATCCATGCCGACTCCGCGGCCCGCCTGATCGCCGACGGCCTCGGCCGTGGAGAATCCCGGGAGGAAGATGAACTTGATGACTTCGCTTTCCGGGAGGGTATCAACGACATCCTGCCGCACGAGGCCGAGCTTGACCGCCTTGGCCTTGATCTTTGTGATATCGAGTCCCGCGCCGTCATCTTCGACTTCGATCAGCACTGAGTTTCCGCGATGCGCCGCGTGCAGATAAATCGTGCCGGCTTCCGGTTTACCCTGAATTCTCCGGACTGCCGCTGGTTCAATGCCATGGTAGACCGCATTCCTGACTAGGTGCACCAGTGGATCGACCAGGCGCTCGACGACACCGGTGTCGATTTCCGTATGTTCACCGGAAGTGACCAGATTCACGTCTTTCCCGGTCGCCCTGGCCATCTCGCGCGCCGCGCGGCGGAAGCGGGTAAAGGGAGTTCCGATCGGCACCATGCGCGCGCGGGCGATTTCATCACGCATGCCGAGCGTCAGCTGCTGCAATGAGCCCATATCGTCCTGGGCACGATGGATTGAGCCCGACAACTGTGACATGGACTCGGTGATATCCGCCGTCACCTCGCTGATACGCCGGGCCAGAATGTTGAAATCATCATACTTATCGAACTCAAGGCTGCCGAAGTCACTGACACCGGGAAACGCCGGCGGCACCGATTCTCCCGGGCTGGCGGGAGAAGGTTGAAACGAAAAGGTGTGCTTATCCTCGAACGTGCGCACCGCGTCGGTCAGCCGATTCTTGTTGGCCAGCACTTGCGTGGCCAGCTGATCGAGCGTGCGCAGCCGCTGTTCGAGACGTCCGCGATCGATGACTAATTCGCCGACCAGATTGAGCAGGCGTTCCAACCGATCACGGCTGACCCGGATCACCTCGCGCTCTTCTCCCGCTTTGCCTTCACCGGTCTTGCTCGACTCTGCTGCGTCAACTTCGTGCACTTCCGCGGCGGCAAGGGGCTCGCTCAGCGATGGTACGGCCGGCTGGCTTTCTCCGACCGTCGGCGAGGCTTCCCCTAACTGTTTCAATTCATGCAGCGATGACTCAAATCGCTCTCTCAGGCGAGCCAGCCGCGAAGAGTCACGCCGCATCAAGGCCCGAATGACATCGATCGCCCGCAGCAATACATCCGTATGTCCGGGAAGCAATTGGAGCCGGCCCTCACGGACCGCCCCCATGAAATCTTCGATGTGGTGAGTCAAATCGCCGATGGATTGGAATCCAACCGTGTAGGCTGATCCTTTCAACGTATGCGCGGTGCGAAACAGCTGATGGATGGTGTCCGGATTGGCCGCGTTTTTATCGACCCGCAACAAATCGGTTTCGAGACTTTCCAGGTACTCCTGCGCCTCCGGAGCAAAATAGGAAATCACCTCGGCATCCAACGTGGGAATCAAATAGGCTTCCGAGAGGTCGGCCCCGTGGATGGGCGCAATCGGCGGAACGGTGTCTTCAGCCACAGCAGCAACGGCGGGCACCTCTTCCTGCACAGGAACGCTCACCGGCTGAACCGTCTCGGGATGCGTCTCCTGAGGCTGGCTGGTCCCTTGCTCAAGTTCACGAAGCATGGTCATGATGCAAGGCACGTCCTGCCGCAAGCGAGCCAACTGCTGCCCGTCTCGCGCCATCAGCGAACGCATCACGTCCACTGCATGCCGAATCGTAGCGATCCACTGTGGCACAACGGTCGCGCTCCCCTCACGGACAGCCGTCATGCAGGATTCGATCGGAAAAGCCACATCGCCGACCACCTGACAACCAACGGTATAGGCTGAGCCTTTCAGCGTATGGGCGACTCGATACAATTGATGAATGGTCTCGGCATCCGACAGGTTTCTCTCCAGGCGTTGGAGAAGCGTTTGAATCGTGTTGAGATACTCTTCGGCCTCCGGGGCAAAATACGACAACACTTCTTCGTCCATCACGGGGAGCAGATAGTCATCAGCCGGCTCAGCCGGAGCCTGCTCTAAACCTGTGTGGGCTTCCTCCTGTAATATGGTCGGGAGGAACTGCTTACACCGCCGAACAAATCCCTCGACGACAGACGCATCTTCGGCGCCACCGCGCCCGATCTCCGCTACCTGACTGCGAAAAGAGGCGACGATATCTCGGACCACCTCAATGACGGCAGGCCATTGATCGGAAGGAATCGCCTGAACCTGCTCGAGAGTCTCCTCGAGCAACGCCCCAAGCTGCCCCAGCGCAGGGAAGCCATACAAGAGAGCCGCACCCTTCAGTTTATGGCCGACGGTGTGCAACTCCGCCACGTCGCCCGGCTCAGGACAGGCCTTGCCCTCCGGGTGCAATGCCTTCCAGAACCGTCCCATGTCGTCGCCGGCTTCGGCGACGAAAATGTCCAGCAGCTGGTCGCGATCAAAATCAGCGCTCATAGCCCTGCTTCACATCCGAGCGGAGTTGCATCACCGCTCTTCTAGAGTTGCGCTACGCGAGCTTGAACTGGGCGACTGAGGAGTTGAGGCCTTCTGCCAACTTGGCCATGTCCTCGATCGTGAGTCGCGTGGAGTCCGTCTGTTTTTGGGTCGCCACGGCGCCGCCGGTGAATTCCTTAATCGCCCGGCCGACTTTTTCGGTCGAAGTGGTCTGCTCGGAGGCCGCGCTCGCGATGTTCTGCGCCAGTTCGGATGACCGCTTCGCAATGTCTGAAATTTCAGCGAACACGTCACCGGTCCGGAGGGCCGATGCAGATCCGGCTTCCACGGCCTGTGTTTCGTGTTCCATCGCCACGACGGCGTCCTGCGTTTCCGTTTGAATGACTTTCACGAGGTCGGCGATTTCACGGGTCGCCTGCGTGGAACTTTCCGCCAACTTTCTTACCTGATCGGCCACGACGGCGAATCGCGCACCAGCCTCACCGGCGCCCGCTGCCTCGATGGCGGCGTTGAGCGCGAGCAGGTTCGTCTGGTTGGCGATATCTCGAATCGTCGACACGATCTGGGAAATTTCGAGGGAACGATCACCCAGGCCCTTCACCTGTTTAGACATGCGTTGCACCGCAGAACGAATGCTCTGCATGTCGCGCACCGTTTCCTGCACCGCCACGTTACCTCGTTCTGTAGCTGACAGCACTTGCTTCGCGGACTCGGACGATGCGCCGGCGGTGGTCGCCACCTGACGCATACCAGCGGCCAGCTGTTCGACCGCGCCCAACGTTCGCACTGATTCTTCCGCCTGGTTACGGGCGGTTCCGGACATCTGGCCGGCCGAGTCCCGCAACGTCCCGGCTGACTTGTTCACGCGGTCGGCAGCTTCGCGCACCTGCTTCAACAATTGACCGAATCGCGCGATCATGAGGTTGAAACCGTCCGCCAGGTTTCCGAACATGTCGGCGGTCACCTCACCTCGGCGGGTCAAGTCTCCTTTACCGACTTCGGACACGAGCACCAGGAATTGCATCAGGCGTTTCTGCATCAAGTCGCGCTCTTCCTCCGTCGACACCAGGGCGGTAATACGATCGAGCATGGAGTTAAAGGCGGTGGCCATCTGACCCAATTCGTCGTGCGATTGAATTTTCGCGCGCGCCTGCAGGTTGCCGCCGGCCGCCTGGGTCGCCACGTTAGCGATATGCGTAATGTTCCGTGAAAAGAAGGTCGCCAGGACGTATCCGACGAACAATCCGAGGGAAACCGCGACCAGACCGCCGGCCACCAGAATAAGGGTACCGTTGGCCGCCAGGGATTGAGCATCATCGTTGAGGTCTTTGGCCACCGCTTCGATCGTGCTGACCTGCTCGTTGTGACGCTTCACGGCGTTTTCGAACGCCGGGGTCAGGTTGACGGTCAGAGCCAGAACACCGAGGGCCCGCATTTGTTCAGCCTGGGCAGGGGTCAGCGTATTGCGATCGAAGCTGTCGGCCATGGCACTCAAGGCGCCGTCAGCCTCCTGAAAATACTTTTTGAGCGCCGGCTCGAACGTTGTCAGGTCTTTCATCTCGTCCCGACCCGATCGCGACACACGTAAGTTGGTGCCCTTGTAGTTGACCACCGCTTTCTCAATTTCGGCTTTCAGCGGGGGAAGTTTGGTCACTTCCTGAGCAAAGTCGCCTTGTTTGGTCGCCGACGCCAGGTCCAGCAGGATCTGGTGATGCTTCGTCAACGCGGTTCCCATCTGGGCGAATTCGGCCAGCGGCACCGTATAGTCTGCGTACACCGTTTGCGACTGAGTACTGAGCTGGCGCAGCGTGAACACGCCGACACTGGCCATGATCATGATGATGAAACTGACCAGGCCGAAACTGAACAACAGTTTCGACCGCGTCTTCATGTCCTGGAATCGATTCGTGACGCCTTGCCCGATCATGTGCGCTCCTCCTTGTTACTGCTTTCCCAATGTTCGCCGGCCGGTCGCACAATCCTTGGTCGCGCAGGCCTGCAAACCTTCATATCGTTGTCGTTTAGACGACCGACAATGCTCCGCTTCCCCCGTCCACCTGTGCGAACACCTGCGGCACTTCCAGCACGCCTCCCAGCCGCTCGTCCAGCCGAAGCACCGCCGACACACAGGGGCGCGCGCCGGCCGGTCCCGCCTGCATGGCAGGCAACAGATGCTCACGAGCGACGGTATGAATCTCGGGAACGTGGTCGACCAGCACTCCCACCTGCCGTGCGCCGTGGCGGATCACCACTGCGAAAGGCAGCACCGCCGCATGGACCGACAAACCGAGACTCCCCCGCAAATCGACCAGCGTGATGACCGTTCCTCGCAGATTGGTCACCCCTGTCAGGTAGCTGGGCATGCTGGGCACGGCGGTGACAGATTCCACCTCGAACACTTCGCTGACATGGCGAAGATCGATCGCGAACAGTTCGCCCCCCAGCGTCAACACGCACATGCGAAGGGTGCCTTCAGTCGGTGTTGCGGAAGACCTCGATGGAGCGGAGGATCCGGGGGCCGGAGTCGACCCAGAGGACTGAGAGTGGATCGTTGGAACGTCGCTCATGAGTTAGTTCAATGCCCGTTTGACGGCTGCGACGAGATCTTCGGCCTTGAACGGCTTCACGACATAGCCATTCGCGCCCTGCTGCTGTCCCCAGAACTTGTCGCTCTCCTGGCCCTTGGACGTGCAGAGCACGATGGGAATGCCCTTAAACCGGTCATCGCTCTTCAGATCACGGCAGGCCTGAAATCCGTTACGCCCGGGCATGACCACGTCCAACACGATCAGATCCGGCTTATCGAGGGCCAATTTGTCTTCAAGCTTGTCGGTGTTGGGATACGACACAACCGTATGGTTGGCGGACTTGAGATA
>VOPR01000088.1 GCA_009594995.1 Nitrospira sp.
ACCGCCTGATTGTGTTCCGCGTCTGCCGCGCCGAAGAGCAGCGTGAGCCTGTGCTTCTGAGCGAGACGGGCAAGCTCCTCGATCGCGCAGCGCGGTTCAGGTTCTTTCAATTCAATGCGGTAGCGGGCGCAGAACTCTTCCCATTTGGCCGGATCGTGGCCAAACCATTTTCGAAGTGCCGGACTGGGCGCGAGATCCTTTCTCCATGCATCGAGCCGTGCCCGTTCTTTCGTACAACCTCGTGGCCATACCCGATCGACTAAAATCCGAATCCCGTCCTGCGAGTGGGGCTCGTTGTACACACGTTTGATTTGAACCACGGTGGTGATGCGTTCCGGCAAGACTGTTAGCCGTTTATTCCTCGATGCCGACAGGCAGCCCGACAGAAGCCCGTAACAGATCGTGTCTGGTCACTGAATAGGTGACCTTCCCGTTTTCCTCGACCGGGAGGTTCAGGAGATGCTTGTCTGCCATGATCTTGATGGCGTCCGCAATGGGCGTGGAGCGGTGAACGGCAATGGGATGCGTGACCATGAGTTGTTCAGCCGTGAGTCTGTTCAGATCTTGTCCGGCAGCGAGTGCCCTGAGGATATCGAACTCGCTGATGAATCCCACGTAGGTGCCGTCTTGATCGACGACCGGTGCGCCGGACACATGCGCCGATAACATCTCGATCGTAATGGCCATTCCGTCCTGTCCGGAATGGAATTGTATCGCATTTGTTCCCAGAATTTGTCCGACCGTTTTGAACCCTTCCGCTGGTATGCCGACGGTAGTCATGGTGCCTCCATTCACTATGGCGATGACAATGAGGGCGGGAATGGTTCACTCGCGCATCGAAACTATCGTTGAGTGAACCGCCTGTACAGGCGATGTCTTCGGATTGCCCGTCTTCTTGGTTCAGCAAGCCAAATGCCAGCATGTCTGCTGGTGCAAGCTCCTCAATTCCCTACGAATGCCGGTGAGAAGAATGTTGAGTTCGAGCGAATTCGCACAAGGGGCACGGTGCGAAATGTCTCAGTTAGCAACGGGAGACTACGTGGTGTCGAATGCGTACCCTCGCAGAACGGGGAAATTGTCTGTGCCATATTCCTGCACATCGTAGGACCATATATTGCAAAGGGTACGAGCCGTAGATGGTGACTCAAACGGACGCACAGGAACCTGCGCTGTGCGCAAGGGAGGTGCATGATGGATCGTCAGACTGCTTCATCGGCCGATGACGTCGTGGATAATCAAATTCTGGTCCTGCTGGAACGCCACCGGCGATTAAATTTCCTCACTCTGGCCGACGCTCTTCCGCTGTATACGTGGCAATCACTATTCGCGGCGTTGAACCGGCTTCGCGGGCAAGACCATGTCGAGCTATTGCCCTTGGCTGCAGACTATGAAGTGGTCTGGCGGCGTGGGGGCGATCGAGCAACGGTCTTGCCGAAGGGGGCCTATCTCCAGGTGTGATCATGCGATCGTCATGGACGGCGGTGATCCGGTGCCTTCTTCTTGCACAGAGTTGTGCTGTCGTTGGATGCGGGAATTCCGCGGCCGTACTCGATTTGAAGACCGAGGATCCGAAGCAGGACCAGCGCAAAATCGCCCAATTCTACGCTCATGAGGCCAAGAGGCTGAGGCAGATGGCCCAGGATCAGTTTCGTCGAGTCGCGGTGTATGAACGTCTATTCGGCTCGGATTCGGATTGGGTTGAAGGAACACGTCTGTTGGCCCAGTCGTATGAAGCGGCGGCCCGTGAGCAAGAGCAGGCCGCTGCGCAACATCAGGGGCTGGTTCGTGAGTGACGGCTTTCTCAGCCGCCACCCGGACCATGTCTCAGGCACGACTTGGAGCAGGAAGGGGGGACCATGTGGCGATATGCGAGGATCAGCCTGATCATCGCGGTGCTGTGCGGTCTGCAGGGCTGTGGGAACACGGTCAGCCCCGGACAGCGCGGGCTTCGCTGGTATCCATTGACCGAAGGGCTGACGACCGAGACATTGAAGTCCGGGTTTTACTGGAGAGCGCCTTGGAATGATGTCTATGTCTACGACGTGCGGTTACAGAGCTATACGGAGATGGTCGACGCGCTCAGTTCTGACGATCTCCTGGTCAAATTGAAAGCGGCCATCATCATGCGCCCGGTTGCCGAAGAGGTGTACTTCCTTGCGCAGGAGATCGGGCCGGACTTTTATCCGCGGGTAGTGCGGCCGGAACTCTTGGCTGCGGTGCGGAGTGTGGTGTCCAACTACCCCATGGTCGCAGTGCCGGAAATGAGCGCGGAGATCGCCAGCAAGGTTCAGGCGGTCGTGGTGGAGAAGCTCAAGGGGCGCCACCTGGAAGTCCACAGTGTGGCGCTGGCTGATATTGAATTGGCAAAGATCGTGCTGGAGGCAGTTGAACGCAAACAGGCCAAGGAGCAGGAAAAGGAACAAAAAGAATTCGAACTTGTGATCGCGGAAAAGGAAGCGGAAATTGCGCGCCGGCGGGCACGCGGCGAAGGCGATGCGATTCGAATCAGATCGGAGGGCGAGGCTGAGGGACTGAAGATTCGCGCGCTGGGGCAGGCGAAGGCGCAAGAAACCATCACGAAAACCCTTACTCCGGAGTACCTGCGCTACAAGCTGTATGACAGTCCCAATGCGAAGATGGTGTTGCTGCCGGACAATTTACGCGTGCCGATTCTGATCAACCCGGACCAGGAACGCGGAGCGAAGGCGATCCCTGAGAGCCTCATGCATGCGGATCAGGATGTAGCGGGGCGAGGACGCTAGATCGCAGGCAGCAATTGGTTGAAGGAGGCGAGAAATGCCATGCAGCCGATGTCAGGGCCTGATGGTGGCCGAGACCCTGTTTAATCCGAGCGAAGGTGTGACTCATACCTGGGTCCCGGTTACCCGCTGTCTCAATTGCGGCAATCTGGAGGACTCGCTGATCCGTCTGGCGCGCGGGATTTCTGCTCGACTGCGTCGGAGTACCAAACCTGGTCCGCAGCGGAGGGGAGTATGGAGCGAGGAGATGCGCGAATACCGGCCACAGTAATGCAGCTGTCTGGTGGGCAACGCATGCGGCCTGGCGTGGAAAGGGATGTGTGGATGGAACAGAGGCAAGGAGGCACCATGGAGGGGTACGGGAAACGCGTGCTGATTGCGGATGATGAAGAGAGTGTACGTCGGCTGGTGGCGGCGGTGCTTGAGCAATCGGGCTATATCGTCCACGCGGCAGTCGATGGGGTTGAGGCGTTGGGCGAGATGAGAAAACGGCGCTTTGATGCGGTTATTTCTGATTTCCGCATGCCCCGCCTGGACGGCGAACAATTCCTGCTGCTCTGCCGCCTCATGTGGCCGGACGTGCCCGTTCTGCTGCTGTCGGCAGACCTTCGCGAGGTCCCTCCATCCCTGAAGCAGCATGGGGCCAGTACGCTGGTGTCTAAACCATTTTCTCCACAGTCTCTCTTGCAGGCAGTGCATGAGATTCTCGTATTGCCTCCTACAGACTATGCCGTTGAGCATAACACCTCACAATTCTCGTGAACCTTTCGTCGCTCAGCCGGTTCAATTACGCACCACGGCGCCTTGGCCTGGAGGGATGTTTCTGTTCCGTTATCAGTCCTCGTGCCACGGCTACTCGAAACGGAGAAACAGTGCGTTCCCGGCTGATCTCAGCGATCGCAGTCACGATCGCGCCTCACATCGGCATCAACTTCTTCATGCGTCCAGGTGACGGAGAGCCGGGGGGCTTATCTGTTCAGCAGATAGCGCGATTCCGCTCGAGGCGAACGGTGCGGAATGCTGGGGCCGATTAATAGGCGTCTGTCATGGATCGATAGTGAGACAGTGGGAAGGGGTGCGGGGCAGGCTGTGTCAGCGTGTCTCCTGGCGTCCCTGCGGATGGGATCATATCTTGCTTGGATCATTGGTGACGGTGAGTGTGCCCATCCCCGGCGTTATCGCAGGAGGGGCATGCCAAGGAAGCGTAGGGTCAGCTGCAGATAGATGAGGGAGGCACGCGTATGTATTGCGGGAAAACGTTCAACAGGGGACACGATGTTGAAGGGGCGGTATTCGGGTACGTACAGCAGTGTCGGATTTGCTCAATGGAAGAGCTATTCCGTCATCTGCCAGGCTTCACGGCGAACCAATTGTTCCTGACGGTTGATCGGTTGAGCAGGGAAGGGAAGGTCGTCCTGCGTTATGGGAATCGTGCTGAATATGTTATTCTGCGGGCAGATCACACAGCGGCGGTGCCGCGCGAAATGTCTGGCGCGCGCATTGAAGATTAGGACGTGAAGGAGCAGGCATGAAGAACAAGACGGCGTCGAAAAAGGCCGCCACGCCCCCGGCGAAACGGGCGCGTACATCGTCAGTGCGGGGAAAGCAGTCGGGGCCTGTACAGGACATTCAAGTGCGGATTGCGGCCAGGGCGCATGAGTTGTACGAACAACGAGGTTGTCTGGACGGGTATCACCTGCATGACTGGCTGGAAGCGGAGCGGGAAATCCTGGGCCATCCGGTCGAGATGGATAAATCATCCGAACGTGTGTGATCGACGCTGAAGTCGATGGGCGGCGGGCTCTATGCGTTCGCTACATGCTCAGTACTCCACGGAATACTAAACGCTGAACACGAAACGTTTCGCAGGCCGGCCTGCCATCGGCAGGCCGGTCTGCAGCACTTCGCGTTTATTTCATCGTTCCTTCCAGTTGGTCGACCATCCCTGAAATCGCATCAAATCCGGATTGCCAGAAGGCGTGAGAATTCATGTCGACACCCACCTCCGCAAGGATGGCCTGGGGCGCCTTCGACCCGCCTGCCGCAAGGAGTTCCAGATATTTCGGGACGAATGCGCTGCCCTGCTCCTGGTACATGCGATAGAGCGCCAGCACGAGCAGGTTGCCGAAGCTATAGGCATAACAATAGAAGGGGCTGGCATAGAGGTGCGGAATGGTGAGCCACTCCCATTGGAACTCCTGCGGCACCCGCAGTGATTTTCCGAATTGCTGCTTGAGCAGGGTCATGTAGGTGGCCGCCAGATCGTTGGTCGTCGCGCCCCGGGCGATCATGTCGTGGGCCGTCCGTTCAAAGGCGACGAAATAGGCCTGCCGCATGACGGTGGCATAGATGTCATCCAGTTGGTTGACGAGCAGGCTCTGCTTCACCGATTTGCTGGTTTCCGAGGCCATCAAGGCGTCGGATAGAATGCGCTCCCCAAAAACCGAGGCCGTCTCCGCGAGCGGCAGTGTTGAGTGGAAGGTGAAGACATTGTGGTGCTCGGCCATCATGGCGTGGACGGCATGGCCTAACTCATGGGCCATGGTGGCGATGTCGCGCGCCTCGCCGGTGAAATTCAGCATCACGTAGGGCGTCAGGGTTGGCGTCACGCTGTAACAATAGGCGCCGCCCATTTTTCCCGGTTTGGTACGGGCATCAATATGGCGGTCGGCGAAGACGCGTTGCGCCAATTCCGCCAGGCGCGGTGAAAAGCCGTAGTAGGCGTCGAGTACCATCCGGACCGCGTCCGGATACCGGTACGTCTTCTGTTCGGCCCGGTGCGGCGCATAGATGTGGTAGCGGTTCATTGTTTTGATTTTGCAGAGCTTTGCCTTGAGACCGAAATACCGCTGGAAAATCGGCGCATTTTTCATGCACACGGCCAGAAGGACCTCTACGGCGGAGTCGGGAATGTCGTTGCTGAGGTTTCGGGAGGCCAGCGGCGTCTTGAAATTCCGCAACTGGAGATTCTCTGCTTTCCAGTCGTTGACCAGCGTCTTATAGATTTCGCCGAGGAGATCCTGCTGTGACTCATAGACCCGATACATTTCCCGGTACGCGGCTTCACGCACGGCGGCCTTAGGGCTTCGCAGGTAGGCCGTCAGCGCTTCGCGATTCATCGTCTTTTTCTTCCCGCCCACGCGCATCGTGAAGGTGAAGCCGTTGGTGACGACGTCGTAGAGCTGGTGGACGGCGCTTTGCCCGGTGATGTTCTTGATGTTGATGATTTTCTCTTCCGGCTCAGAGAGCGTATGGGGCTTGAAGCGCCGGATCGTCTCCAGGTGATATCGGAAGTCTCCGCTGTTTGCCATCAGCCGGTCTGCATTTTTCTCATCCACACTCTGCCACCACAAATCGAAGAACAGGAGATGGTTCTGGAGGGCGGTGAGATGCTCTTCCACTTTGGTCTTGAACGACCGGGCTTGCAGCTGCTTGGTATCTTCGGAAAACCACAGGTATGAGTAGGCGCCGAGCCGCCCGGAGTCCCTGGCAATCTGATCCGACAGCGTCAGCAGATCCAGGAAGGCCTTTTCAGGCATTGTGGCGGCAAGTTCTGCTCGGGCCGATTCAAATCGAGTGACTTTGGCCGTCAGGTCTTTCAGGTATCGGTCGAATTGTTTCACCGGATCGGCGACCAGGTCTGAGAGTTCCCAATGGTCGGCAAACTCCCGGGAAGTCGAGGCACGACGGGCGGACTTAGCGGACGCAGTCTTGCGCGAAACGGGCATGATCTGGGCTCCTACAAAATGGATGATAGGAGGAATCATACCATCGTCGCCGGTTCCGGGCGTGTAGATTCTTTCACGGCAGGCCGATCGGGCCGCCACACCGTTGACAGGTCCGGTTTGAATGTTACAATCCGCGCATGGGTGGGGACATGACCGAACAAGAAATCAATCGGGCGATTCAATATGTGACGGCGGCCACTTCCTATGGACGGGACACGGTGGCAGAAATTCTCCGGACCGGGCTGTCGGAACTGTCGCTGTTGTCGACGCAATCGACCCGCCGCTTCGAGCGGGAGGATTTGCTGGGGTATGTGTGTCAGTGGACGATGAAACGTACCGGCCACCCGGAGCCATTGGTGCGCGAAGTGCTGGATGGGGCCGGCCGTTGGTTGGATGAGGTTGCGACAACCTTGGCCGAACAGCGCGAAGCAGAAGCTCAATCCGGGGATGACGACGAATCCGGAGCGGCATCCGCCTGACAGGGATATTCGATGAAGCGTGAGACGTGGGATCAGAATCCTAGTGGACGTCACACGAGAGATGCCGCACGGAACATGGTGTAGGGATCAGGCGGGCAGGGTGCTCTTGAGCAGTTCCAGATTCTTGGTCACCATCGCGTCTCCGTTCTTGGTAGACACGTCAATGCCTTGATCCGACACCTGCCGGCATTCGTCAAAGCGCTGGAGCTTCAACAGGGATTGAGCCAGCGCATAGTAAGCCGCGGAATACGTGGGCTTCACCGTGATGCACTGCCGCAACGCCTTGGCGGCCTCTTCGAAGTTAGCATCGTCCATATAGGCCTTCCCCAGACCGAACCAGGCGACATCGTCGTCCGGCTCCATCGCCAACACTCGCTTCAGCGGTTCAATCTTCGGATTCGGCATCAGTATCTCCACAGCGGATCGATGAGGTGAAGGGGAACGGTAGCATGTGTTTCCGCTCATTGTCTACGCTCTTTCCTGCGTGATAGTCTGACAACGTTGAGGCGTATCTCGAGAACGCGACGCGGATCTCGCAGCCGCAGTTCCTGACTCGCGAGACGGGGTATGCATGACTTTGTAAGGACTTAGTGATGGGAACAACCGGTCTCGTCTACGACCCACGATATCTCGCTCACGACATGGGTGCCGGGCATCCGGAGTCGCCCAATCGGCTGCGTGCGATTATGCAACGGCTCGAACAGAGCGGCCTGGCCGCTCAACTGACGCGGATCGAGCCGAGGAAAGCCGAAGAGGAGTGGGTGACGCTCGTCCATCAGCCAGCCTACGTCGAACATCTCACTCAGGAGTCTCCGGCCAGTGGCCGGATTGCTCTGGATGCGGATACATCTATGTCGCCGGGCTCGCTCACGGCCGCCTATCTGGCTGCCGGCGGCGCATTGGCAGGAGTAGATGCGATTATGTCCGGCCAGGTGCAGCATGTCTTTTGCGCCGTGCGTCCCCCTGGGCATCATGCCGAAGCGGGACGGGCCATGGGCTTCTGTCTCTTCAACAATGTGGCCATCGCGGCGCGCTACGTACAGAGGCGCTACGGAGTGCAGCGGGTTTTGATCGTCGACTGGGATGTGCACCATGGCAACGGAACGCAGCACAGTTTCGAGGCTGATCCGTCGGTGCTCTTCTTTAGTATCCATCAATATCCCCATTATCCAGGCACGGGCCGCGCAACGGAGTCCGGTACCGGAGCCGGGCAAGGCCTCACCATCAATGTGCCGATGGAGGCAGGCGAAGGCGACGACGAGTATCGGGCGGTATTCCAAAAAGTGTTGGTGCCGGCTGCCGATGCTTTTAAGCCGGAGTTTGTCATCATTTCGGCCGGCTTCGATGCGCATCGTGATGATCCGTTGGCGAGCATGGGATTGACGGAGGAGGGGTACGCGGACCTGACTGCGATCGTGGCCGGCATCGCCAGCCAACATTGCCGGGGTCGCCTGCTGTCGTCGCTCGAAGGCGGGTATAACCTGACGGCCCTGGCCGCATCGGTTGAGCGACACATCCGGGCGCTGGTGGCGGCATGAAATTGTGGCTGAAGGTCCTGCTCGGAGTCGCGGCAATCTCCGGGCTGGTCTACCTCTATTACACCGAGGTCAAGCCGGTCGTCATTTTCGGGCTCAAGTCCGAATATGCCCACGCGATACCGTTTCAAAAGATCCCTGAAGGGTTGACCAGTTTGAAGGCGGAGTCGTGCGGACAATGCCATCGCGAGATTTATGAGGAGTGGAAGACCAGCATCCATGCGCATGCGTACGAGGATCCGTTTTTTCAGGCCTATTGGAAAAAGGACAAGCACATCTGGGTCTGTTTGAATTGCCATACGCCGTTGGAAAACCAGCAGCCGACGCTGGTCAAGGACATTCCCCGCGGCCGTGTGGAGAAAGCGACGCAGGAGCCGAATCCCCATTTCGATGCCGCGCTGCAAAAGGAGTCGATTACCTGTGCCGCCTGCCATGTACGCGACGGGGTCATCCTCGGCCCCTTTGACGATTCCGCCGCGCCGCATCCAACCAAATTTGACCCGAGCTTCCGCACGGCGCAGTTTTGTTCGCGTTGCCACAATGTCGTGTCCGGACCCGCACAGTTCTATAATGTGGGGCCCTGCGGGACCTATGCCGAATACGAAGGCAAGTACTTCATGCAGGAGCGTGGGTTCATTTGCCAAAGCTGCCATATGCCGGCGGTCGATCGCCCCGTGGCGGACAACGGACCGATCAGGCGGGGACGCCGGCATCTATGGCGAGGCGGGCATGATCCGGACATGGTGAAGCGGGCGGCGGCGATTCAAGTGAAGGTAACGCCTGCGGCGCCCAAGCCGGGCGAGCAGGTGACGGTCGCGTTGACCCTCACGAACGCAGGCGCCGGTCATAAACTTCCCACGGGCGATCCGGATCGGCACTTTACGGTCGAGTTTTCGGTGAAGGACGGCAACCAGCAGGTATTAGCCGAAAAATCGCATACCATGGGGCGCTGGATTATGTGGCAACCGGCTATTGTGGAGTTGTACGATAACCGCTTGCTTCCCCTGGCGAGCCGGGACTACCAATTCACCTATCGGATGCCTGAGGCATCGAAGGGGTTGACGTTGAAGGCCCGCGTTCGGTACCACATTCTGACCGACGGGCAGCACGACATGTTGAAGACCAAGTACGGCCTCATGGCGGATGACCCCTACGCCTTCACGGTGTATGAGCGGGAGGTGCCGCTGAACGAGGGGCTGGCAGCCGCGTTTGCCGATCCGTTGCCTGAGCCGCCGCCGATGGCCTGTGCGAATCCGGCAGTATCACAAGGGTAAGTATCCACCGACCGAGATCGAGGAACCCATGCAACATCCATTACTCATCGATTGTGAAACGCTTCAGAACCGTTTAGGGCAACCGGGCCTGGTTATTCTCGACGTGCGGGGACGCTCCACGTACGAATTCGGCGGGCATATTCCCGGTGCCGTCCATTCTACCTGGCACGAGTATAGTGATCCCGAGGCCATCGCCAAAGGCTTGCTGGATCCGGACTTGAAACGGATCGAAAAACGGGTGCAGGCACTCGGCATCAATCAAGACAGCGAGGTCGTCATCTACTCCAATCCATTCGATAACTGGGGTGACGAAGGCCGCATGTTCTGGATGTTGGAGTACCTGGGCCATACAAATATCAAGGTGCTGGACGGTGGGTGGGTGAAATGGATTCATGAACGCCGCCCGTTCGAACATGGCGCAGTCCGGTCCACGCCGGGCAATTTCACCGTGTCGCCCAGGGCCTCTGCGATCATCATGAAGGATGAGCTGAAAGGCATCGTGCGAAAGCCGCACCCGGAGACCACCATTGTGGATGCGCGGAGCTTGGAAGAGTACCTCGGCAAGGAGGTCTCCGGCATTCCGAGGCCCGGTCATATCCCCGGCGCGGTTCATGTAGCCTGGAGCGGATTCCTGAATGCTGATGCGACCGTGAAGGATCTGGCGGCGATTAAGGCGCAATTGGATCTCAAGGGGCTGAATCCAGCACATGAAACGGTGTGTTATTGCACGGGCGGCGTACGTTCGGGATGGCTGTATTTCATTCTGCGTGTGGCGGGCTACGCGCGATTGCGTAACTATCCAGGCTCCTGGTGGGAGTGGAGTCGCGATTTCGCCTGTCCGGTGGAAAAGGATCTGGTCGCGTTGCAGAAACTGCTCGGCCTGTCGGAGTCGCAGGTGCCGACCGGCATGCGTCCGTCTTGACAGGATGCAGGCCCCTCTTTATGCTGAAATAGAAGAACGTTGCAATTATGCGGTGCACATACTTACAGAGGAGGCTGTTCATGCAGACTGCGAAATGGCGAGGAGTCGTGGTAGCCGGTGTGATGATGGCGCTCGTCGGCGCGCCGATGGTAGCCGGTGTGGCTTTCGCGGCAGGCAATAAGCACCAGGCCGAAGCGGTGGAGCATGCCAAGGAAGCCGTGGCGCATGGGAAGCAAGGCCATGCGGACGCGCTGGTGAAGCATGCGGAAGCAGCGCTCAAGCATGCCGAGGGCGCGGCGGCCGAAACCAAGAATCCGCATGTCACGGAAGCCATCAAGGGACTCAAGGACGGGATCGAGCACGGCAAGGCCGGCCACGCAGATGTGGCGACCAAAGCCGTGGAAAACGCCCTTCCCCATCTGTCTGAAGGCATGTAAGCAGTTCTTGCGCATCGACGGCGCGTACGATAAGACGGGCAGGGGCATCCCTGCCCGTTTTTTCTTTGTGTAGAAAGGTAGCATGATGCGGGTCGGATATGTTCAATGTGATCCGGTGTTCGGCGAGGTCGCGCACAATCTCGACCTCATCACGGCTCGACTTGAGCAGGTGGAGGCCGACCTTCTGGTGTTGCCGGAACTGTTTGCCACCGGGTATCAGTTCGTGTCGCAGGAAGAGGTCTTTCGGCTGGCGGAAGCGGTGCCGGACGGGCCGACGACCAGCAGGCTGATGGAGATTGCCGCCCGCCGCGGGATGACAATTGTGGCCGGATTAGCCGAGCGGGCCGGTCAGCACTGTTTCAATTCGGCGGTCGTGGTCGGGCCGAAGGGATTTATCGGCTGCTACCGCAAGACACATCTTTTTTTTGAGGAAACCCTGTTCTTCACTCCCGGCGATAGCGGGTTTCACGTGTGGGACATCGGTCCTGCCAAGGTCGGCGTCATGATCTGTTTCGACTGGTACTATCCGGAATCGGCGCGCACCCTCGCCTTGCAGGGTGCGGAGATCATCGCGCATCCGTCCAATCTCGTGCTGCCGAACTGTCCGGACTCCATGGTGACACGGTGCTTGGAAAATCGCGTGTTCAGCGTGACGGCGAATCGGATCGGCAGCGAGGCCCGCGGGGGGAAGGACCGGTTGACGTTCATCGGACTGAGTGAAGTCGTCAGCCCGCGTGGTCGAATTCTGCACCGGGCTCCCCGGGAGTGCGAAGACATCACCGTCGTTGAGATCGATCCCGCCGAAGCGCGAAATAAAGCGCTTAATACGTATAACGACCTCTTGCGCGATCGCCGTCCGGCCTTGTATGGCGCCTGATCAGCCGCCTATCCTTTTCGTGACTCAACTTGCGTCACCCGCAGGCGCACGGTAGTATGAACCATGACTACTCCACTCGGTAAAGGCATTCTCCTCGTGGCGGCACCGGCGTTAAGCGACCCGAATTTCAGGCAGGCGGTGGTGCTCCTCTGTGAGCATGGGCCTGAGGGAGCACTGGGTGTGATCGTGAACCGTCCGACCGCGATGTCCATCTCCGAAGCGCTTCCCCAGGTTCCTATTCTGGAAGGTCAACCACATGTGTTGTATTCCGGCGGCCCAGTGCAAACAAATCAGGTGATGATGCTCTACCGCATCAATCAGACTCCCGAGAATTCGCACCAGGTGTTTGATGGCGTCTGTCTCGGCGGCGATCTCGAGATCATGGAACGGATCCTCATGGAACAGCCGGGCAAGGAATCGTTCCGCGCCTATCTGGGCTATTCAGGATGGGGACCGGGCCAGCTGGAGTCGGAAATGCAAACCGGGTCCTGGATTACGATACCTGCCGATCCTACGCTGGTCTTTGATAAGGAACCGACGCGCATCTGGTCGGACATTTTCCTTTCGCTCGATGACACCTCCCGCCATTACGCGGATATGCCGTTCGACCCTACCTCCAACTAGGCGCGCGGCGCGCCGAGCACCTGTGCGAGAAATCTTCCCGTGTGAGACTGCGCGACTTTTGCGACCTGTTCGGGGCGGCCTTCGGCCACAATGTGTCCGCCGGCTTCGCCTCCTTCCGGTCCGAGATCGATGATCCAGTCGGCCGTCTTGATGACGTCGAGATTGTGTTCCACGACGATGAGCGTATTGCCGGCATCCACGAGCTTGTGCAGCACCGCCAACAGCTTTTTGATGTCGTCGAGATGCAGGCCTGTGGTCGGCTCGTCCAAAATGTAGAGCTGGTTGTGTGCCGACGGATCTTTGAGTTCGGCGGCAATCTTCAGCCGCTGGGCCTCTCCTCCGGAAAGCGTATTTGCCGCCTGGCCGAGACGGAGGTACCCCAATCCGATCGATGAGAGCAGATACAATTTTTCCGTCACCTTGGGGGATCCGGAGAAAAAGGCCTGCGCGTCCGTGACGGTCAGGTTCAAGACATCGTGGATCGTCCTTCCGCGATACTTGATGGCGAGAATCTCCGGTTTGAACCGCCGGCCGTTGCATTGTTCGCAGGTGGCGTAAATATCTTCGAAGAAATACATCTCCAGCTTTTCGTACCCGTTCCCTTCGCAGCGCTCGCACCGCCCGCCGGCCGCATTGAAGGAGAAGTGCCCGGGCGTCAGGCCTTGCCGCAGGGCGTCCCGTTCCGAGGCGAAGAGTTGGCGAATCTCGTCGAACGCCTTGAGGTAGGTGATCGGGTTCGAACGGGGAGTGCGGCCGATCGGCTGCTGGTCGATGAGGCGCACGCCCTTGAGATGTTCGAGCCCCTTGATGGCTTGAAATTTTCCCATCGGGAGCGACTCGATACGAAAGGCGCGCGCGGCGGCGCGATACACCGTGTCCTCGATAAGGGTGCTTTTTCCCGAGCCGGACACGCCGGTGATGCAGACCAGCATGTGGAGAGGAATGCGTACCAGCAGGTTCTTGAGATTGTGCTCGGCGGCGCCGGCGATGCTGAGGATTGTGCCGTTGCCGGAACGGCGGGTTTTCGGAAGCGGAATGCGTTCCTCGCCTCGCAGGTAGCGGGCGGTAAGAGATTTCTGGTCGGCGATGAATTGTTCGCGCGGGGCGGCGCAGACGACCTGGCCCCCCTGTTCCCCTGAAGCAGGCCCCATTTCCACGATATGGTCGGCGGCCTGGATCATCAGCGGGTCGTGCTCGACGACCACGACGGTATTCCCCTCGTCGGCCAAGTCACGGAGGATGCCGGCCAGGGTAGCGGTATCCCGCGCATGGAGTCCGATCGTCGGCTCATCCAGCACATACAAAGTTCCCACCAGGCGCGAGCCGAGCTGGTTAGCCAGGGCAATCCGTTGGGCCTCCCCGCCGGAGAGGGTTTTCGTCTGCCGCGACAATGTCAGATAGCTCAATCCTACCCGCAGCAGAAAACTCAGCTTGGCCTGCAATTGCCGCAGGATATCTTTTGCGACCTCCGCATCGAAGGCCGGTAACGCCAACCGATGAAACCACTCCGCTGCGGCTTCAATGGTCAGATCGTTCAGTTGAATGAAATCATGCCCCGCCAGTTTGACGAAGCGGGCCGCCGGTTTCAGGCGGCTGCCCTGGCAGGTGGGGCAGGTGGCCGGGCTGCGGTAGCGGCTGAGTAGCACGCGCACGTGCAGCTTGTAGCGCTTGGTTTCCAGATAGTCGAAATATTGCCGGACTCCTTCCACGTGGTCGCTGCCTTCCCAGATGAGGTGTTGCACCTCCGGAGGCAGATCCTGAAACGGCGCCGTTAAATCGACGTCCTGCTTTTTCATCGCCAGTAACATCTGCTTCTGCCACCAGTCCGACCCGGGTTTGCTCCAGGGTTCGATGACGCCGCCGGCGAGCGATTTGCTGCGATCAGGAATGACCAGGTCCTGGTCGTAGCGCAGGATGTTTCCAAATCCCTTGCACTCCGGGCAGGCGCCGAGCGGGTGGTTGAAGGAGAACAGTAGCGGGCGTAACGGTTCGAACGTCCGACCGCACCCCTGACAGCGAAAGTGGGTGCTGTAGGTCCGGAGCCCTTGTCCGATCACCAGGATTTGGCAGGTGCCCTCGGCTTCCTGAAAGGCGATCTCGATGGCCTCGATCAACCGGTGCCGGTTATCCGGCCTGAGGACCAGCCGATCCAGCACGACCTGGATGCCGGACTCGCGTGTTTCCGGGAGCGTAGCCTGGTCGTGGAGGTCCAGCAGCTCGTCGCCGCAACGCAACCTGGTGAATCCCCGTTTTGTCAGCGAGTCGAGGAGTGAGCGGTCATGGCCTGGTCCGAGATCCTTCACAGGAAACAGAATCATCGCCCGCGCGTCGGGAAACTGTGCGAGTAGTTCCTCTGCCAGGGAGCCGGGATGATATCCGCGGGCTTCTTGATTACAGTCCGGGCAGACGGGCTTGCCGATTTTAGCGAAGAGTAACCGTAACAGGTCGGCAAGTTCCGTGGCGGTTCCGACGGTGGAGCGGGCTGTGCGGATGGGATTCTTCTGCTCGATGGCGATCGCGGGGCGGATGTTGGTGATCCGATCGACGTCGGGGCGGTTTACCTTGTCGAGAAACATGCGCGCGTAAGTCGAGAGCGATTCGACATAGCGCCATTGTCCTTCCGCAAATAACGTATCGAAGGCCAGCGAGGATTTTCCGGATCCCGACAGGCCGGTGATTGCCGTGACCTTGTCGTGGGGAATCCGCAGAGAAATGTTCTTCAGATTGTTCTGGCGCGCGCCTTCAACAATCAGGTCATTCGATGTTCGATGCGGGGGAGTACGGGTGGCCATCCTGGCGTCTCCAATTCGAGGAGGACCGACCATCGTAGCAAGCGCCGCAGTCGTCTGCAATGTCACCCGCCGGCGTCGGCGCGGAGACCTGTGTGATCGGCCCGGGCAGATTCGTATAATGGCCCTCTCATTGGAGAACTCTATGTTTGATCGAGCAGCCTATCTCGCGCGTATCGGATATCAAGGCCCGGTGGTGCCGTCGAGGGAGACGTTGCGTGGCTTGCACCTCTCCCATGTCCTGACCGTGCCGTTCGAAAATCTGGACATCCACCTTGGTCGCCCGATCTCGTTGGATCCCTCCGATCTGTTTCAAAAGATCGTGCCCGGCCGCCGGGGTGGGTATTGCTTCGAGTTGAATGGATTGTTTGCGATCCTCCTGGAGGATCTTGGTTTCGCCGTCACGCGACTGGCTGCGCGGGTGTTGTATGGGACGGAAGGCGTAAGACCGCGGAGTCACCAGGTGCTACTGGTTCATCTGGACGGAGAGCGTTGGATTGTGGATGTGGGATTCGGAGGGCAGGGATTGCGTGAGCCGTTGCCCTTTCTGACTGGCCTGGAGCATCGGCAAGGGCCGGATCAATTTCGGCTTACGACAGACGAGCGGGGAGAGCATGTACTGCAATGTCACATCGAGAAGGCCTGGACGAATCTCTATTCTTTCGCGCTCGATCCCTGGCTGCCGGTGGACTACCGGTTTGCCAACTATTACCACTCGCACGCACCCGATTCGCCCTTCGTGCAGCGATGGATGTGCACGATGCCTACTCAGGAGGGGCGGAAAACATTCACCGGGAAACTGCTCAAGGTGCGAGGACTTGGTGGCACGCAGGAACTTCATGTGACGAGTGAGGGAGAGTGCCAGAAGCTGCTCCAGGAGCACTTTGGGGTGACCATTAACTATCACTTGAAGTTCTTTAAGGTGGGCGGCGAGTAGCCGTTCGCTGAGGCTGTTAGAGGGGAAGGAGGAGGGATAATGGTAGCGCAACGAGGGCGACGTGCCAAGGCCTATAGTCAGGCCGACCGGATTGCTCGCATGGTGCGCGCACTGGCTAGTCGCTCGATGACGGTGAAGGATCTGAGCGAAGCCTTCGAGGTGACGAAGCGGCAGGTCTATCGCGATCTGGGGCAAATCCAAGAACAAGGGCATCCGCTGGAGCAATCGGACGGGGAGGGCGAAAAGACTTGGTGTCTGCCGCCTGGCTATAAGGGGCTCCCGCCGATTACGGTATCTCCCTATGAACTTATGGCGCTGCATTTTGCCAAGCGCCATCTCGACTATTTGACGGGCACACCGTTTGTCGAGGATCTGGACAGTCTCATCAAGAAAGTCGAGGGCGGGTTGTCTCACAAGGTATTCAATCACCTGGCGCGCATCAATCAGGTGTTTCTGCCTCGTTCCGGACCGGTGCGCGACTATGCGGGACAGAAGGTTCTGCTCAAGCAACTCCAGAAGGCGTTACTCCTGCAGTGCACCATCGTCCTCCAGCATCGCAGGCCGGATTACGAGGAGCCGGCAGAACATCGTGTCGATCCCTATCTGCTGTTGCTGTACCAGTTTGGCTTGTATCTGGTTGGCTATTCGCATCGGGCTGAGGCCTTGCGCATGTTCGCGGTGGAACGGATAGTCTCGGTGGAAGTTCTTGAGGAGCGGTTCAGTTTGCCCGAAGAATTACAAGTGGAACAGGTCTATGACAACCTGTTCGGCTTGGTCGATGAACCGGCTCAAACCGTCCGCATCCGGTTCGCCCCGGATGTCGCCTATCTGGTGAAGGAGCGTCGCTGGCATCCGAGTCAGCAGAACGAGATTCAGAGGGACGGCTCCGTGATCGTGTCCTTTCGCATCGGCGGGATGGAGGAACTTGCTGCATGGGTACTCTCCTGGGGGGCAGCGGCGAGAGTGTTGGAACCTCAAGCACTGGTTGAGGCTGTGAAGGCTCAACTGAGTCGAGCTCTGAGCCGCTATTCCTAGTCTTTCCTGCCTTCAGATAGGTGGAGTGGCGGCGGACTACTCACTCTCCTTGCTCGCGCAACGCGCGGCCTCAGAAGGCCCTCGTTGGACGCGCGCAGTTGGAGAGCGAGTAGTCCGCCGCCCAGTTCTGTTAGTGCTAATACATTGGGATTTGAGATCAGGGGCCCGGCTGTCTCGTTTCATTCGATCGTCTCGGTCACTGTGACATTCTCTGTCACGCCTGCATGCTAGCCTTCTATCATTCAATAGCTGGGGGGCTCATGCTGACGAGACGCAATCTCTTCAAGTTCGCCGCGACATTCGGGCTGGGTGCGTTTGCGCCAAGTCTTGGCCAGCTTGCCCGCGGTGCGGCCGTAGAGTCGCGGCAGGTGCAAGACCCGTCTCCCGATAGTGTTTCCTCACGGCACGAACATTCATCCCTGGGGCTTGAATGGTTTGAAAATCTCAAGGATGACTTGGACTGTGTAGAGGTGGTCGCGTACGTGGCCTCCGCAGCCAGCATGCCCGGTTCAGCCGAGATCAATCTGATCCGGGGCAGCTCGCATTGTCTGTTTTGCGGCGAGGCAGGTTTTCGCGTGGGACCCGAGTCTTTTCGCTGTATGTGGTGCGAAGCCGAGGGCTCCGCGATTGAGTGCTACGCGAGGGCTGAAGGACTGCCGCATGAGGTGGCGGCGGTACGTCTTGATGCACTGTTGAAAGAGGGGGTGCTTAAGGGGCGTCGCCTTGAGAGTGAACACGCGCACAGGATGTTGGAGGAAGCACAGTGCTTCTACCATGAACTGCTCTGTGAGAAACCGGACGGGGAGATGGCTCGACAATGTCTGGCTGAACAGGGGATGACGCAGTCCACGATCAAGCGGTTTCGGCTCGGCTATTCGCCGCCTGAACCGGATGATCTCTTGAGCAACCATCTGGTCGCTGCCGGGTATGTGATACCGAAACTGCTGCAAACGATTCGGGGAAACGAGGATGGTGAGGAAAAGCCGGTTGATCGATATGGCGGCGGGTACCTGCTCATTCCGATCTGCGATCACGCCGGGCGTAGTTGGGGCTTCATGAAACACAGACTCATTCCGGGGCAGGACTCGCTGCATGGGGGATGGACGCAGGATACCTTGGCCGTTTCGGAGCGGCGATTGCGAAGGCTGATCTTTCCTGCTCCTGTCTGGCCGCAGGATTTCAACCGGCACAAGAGGCTGTTAATTACGGAGTCGCCCTGGGAGGTCGTCGCCTTGCACAATGCGGGAATTCAGAATGCGGCCTACCTATTCGATAGCGCGACCGATCCCGTCCGATTACGGACGCTGCTTGCCTCCAGCTACGATTTCGTCTGTGCATTCGACTACCGAGGAGAGAGGTCGGCGACTGCGTTACGTTTTGTTGAACGCCTGGAACGTGAGTCTCGACAGCTTTTCGTCATGACTGTGCCATCCAAGGGCGGGCTCCTCTCATTGCTGCAGTCGGGTGGGCACCAGGCGGTGCAGGATGCGATGAGTCAGGCAATCCCGTTTCATCAGTTGATGGGAGAGTGAATGCGGGGAGGAGCTTCGTCATGGGATGGCTGTTGCCGCTCCTATTGCAGATCGTGACCCCTGCCGACTCACTCATGCAGGTGACTCTCAACAAGTCCCTGGCGCAGGTCATTCAGGAGCAAATCAGTTGTCGGAGAGAGTTCGATGAGGCGAGGCCGGGATTCGAGCAGGCCAACATGATTGAAGATGTTGTGGCACGGTTCAACGCCGTCGACAGATTACGTAGGACCGTGCTATTACGCTGCGGGGTGAGGCCGTAACATTTTGTATAGATCTCGATTGAGCGATGCCGTGGGGAGTACCTAAATGCTTCAAGCAATTTTGCATGGAAAAATTGGGACATTATTTGAGAAGGACATAGAAGGAGAAAGTTTTAAGGAGCAATTTAGAAGCCTTGAAGATTTCCTGACGGCGGCTGTCTTTGAGCGCCTACGATATCTTCCAGCCGATATTTTTTGGAAGGTTTTATGCGAAGCATCAATTCCATCGGGAAGCTTGCCGCCGACTGCAGGAGACTTTAGAGAGTCTGAATTTTGGCCTACTTGGGATCTCCCTCAGACAATAAGTGATAGAAAGAGATGCATACCCGATGTTTTTCTCTCTTTCGAGAAAATGGATATTGCAGTGGAAGCAAAGCGCTATGATGGCGTGCTTTCTCAGGTTGCCGAACAGCTTGCGCTCGAGTGGCTTGGATATAACGAACAGATTCAGGGCAGGCAAATATGGTTGATGATGGTCAGTGGGTTAGGAGAAGTTACCGATGATTGCGTGGTCGGTTTTCGTAAGGAGATTGAAGAGAAATTGCGTAACTTTGGTAAGGAGGGAGTGAGGATACAGTTAGTTGGAACTTCATGGCAGTTGATCGCCAAAGCGTTGAAGGCTGTTGTATCTGCGGAGCAAATTGGTGCGCACAGCTTGATTGTAATCAAAGACATATTGGAGGCTTTCCAATTGTACGATGTCCAATCGAGACAGCCTACTTGGTTGGAAAGTTTGGGCGGTGAAGCAATACCGTTTTGCTCGATTCGCGATGAAAGTTTGGGGCAGTTTGCAAGGAGAATTTCTAATGGAATCTAATAGTGATGAGCTCAAAAAGGCTTTGCTTGATGTCAGGAAGGCTTTTCGTTTGCTGTTTCTATATCAACGGCGAGTCCTAGATCTGGCTATGACATTCGCCAACGAAATGAGCCTCCGACCGTACTGCGTCGGCTATGGATTCAATAGGCCAGCTACAGCTAATCCATTCGACAAGTGGGTGTGGGACATGCTTCCAATGTACCGCGTGAGCTTCTTGTTTCTTTCTCCCCTCACTGATCAAAACCATCCAAAGAGAGGGGAATGGCTATTGGACATTCACCTTGTTTCGGATTCAGGTTATCCTGAGGGAATTAGCTGGAAAAAGGGAGAGCCAAATCCCGTGACTTTCTCTCCAGCGGAAAACTGCGTTTCGCTTCTTGGGATTTATGCATTCAAGAGTGACAGAGATGAGAGGCGGAACTGGCATGACGATGTTTGGCATCCAGCAATCAACTATCCATCTAGATATCCATCTGACTGGAATGTAGTTACTAATGATAAAAATGGTGTGTCAATCTATGGTGCTCAGTTCGATCTTTCGAAGCTGACGAATAAGGAGGCTATGCTTGGTACGGCCGATCAATTTAAGGAAGGTCTTGCAAGGGAGTTGCAGATAAGTTTCCCGTAGCGATTCTCAGAGCAATCTATCCTTTCGTGACCGTCTCCGTCATGTTTTTCTAGTACTCTTCCTTCGTTCTCCCAAAGGTCCGCTGAACTACGATTATGGAAAGCCATGTTCGCGAGACGCATGGTGTTCAAAATATTGGCGGGGATCGGGGGTTTTGTTGTGGCCCCTTTTGGCAAAAGGGGATTGTGCGATTGTCAGACGTCGGCCACCTATTTCTTCAGTCATTCTGAGTCTCGATCCGCAACAACAAGACGAGTATGGTCCGTGATGCATGCGATCTGGAATCTTGCGTTTCGCGACGATCGAATCCAGTGACCTCACGATTGATTGACGGGAGGTCTTTCGATGAGCAGCTATATCTATACCAATTGGCGAGGTAAGCAGTTTGTCATTGACGAGCGTTTCATCGATGATATGAGGAAACAGCTTTCCGTGGACGACGGGTCTGATCCGGACGAGCTTACGGATCTCACGCCGGAACTATTAATTGAAATGATTCCGACGATGGAGTGCATTGAACGATGCCAGCAATTGGAAGAACTGTGGGATGGCCCGGTAAGCCAAGCCGGTGGGTGATTCGTTCGCTGCACGGGCTGCTTGAGATAAAATATAGAGTTCTCCCCGTCCTCCTGTGACCTTCTCTGTCACGCTTTCGCCGTAAGCTTTCCCTTATTCGGAATCAAAGATCGTTCACTGCAATCGCAGGAGGGAAAGTTATGTTCACGAGGAGGATGTTCTTCAAAATCTTGGCGACGGTTGGAGGCGGCTCTACCTTCCCAGCTCCCGGCGAGGCTGCCGCCGCACAATGGCTCCGCGGCAGTGCCGCCTTCAGTACCGGCCATTTGGCAAAGTCTGGTGATACTTACTTGGAAGTTCCTGCCCAGGCGTTTGGTGGTACAACTACCGAACAGTGGGAAAATCTGCTGGACGATCTCGATGCTGTCGAGCTGCTCGGACGTTATGTATCACTTAAGTCCGCTCCTGATGACGTCAGCCGTCTGACTGGCCGTTGTCCGTTCTGTCGGCATGACGTTGATTCGCTCTTGGTCGATACGCGTGACGATTCCTATCTCTGCACAGACTGCCTTGCGGGTGGGCATGCCCTGGATTTCCATGCGCGCATGGAGGGACTCAGTCTGCCGGAATCGTTGCGTTCAGTGGGGAAGCTCATGGCTGCGGGTGCGTTGCAGGGTAAGCGACCGAAGCTGAAACGATTCCATTGCATCATCGAGGCGATCGACCGCTTTGCTCATGAGTCGCTGATTTGCGGCCGAGCAGGAGCATCGGCTCGCGGCTGGTTGAATCAAGAGGGCGTCGCGGCTGCAGTGACAGAAAAAATCTCCCTTGGAGTGATGTCGTATGCGCTGGGCGAGCAACTCTTGGGTCGGTTGCGTGCCCTAGGGTTCACGCCTGACGAACTTGAGCAGGCCGGTGTCGATGGATGGATGTCTTGCTTGGGAGATCGATTCAAGGCCGGCGAGTTCGATAGTGCTCTTCTCCTGCCGGTGCGCGATCGCGACGGCAACTGTTGCGGCTTCTACGAGCAGTCGCTTGGGCCTGATGCAGCCTTCACCTGGTCATCACACGTTTCTCCTTATGGGCAACAGCTGCTCTCGCCTCATCGATCCAATCGATTGGTCTATTCCGCGGCCAATGGGCAGAAGGTTCCTTCATCGGTTGTTCTGGTCGAACGTCCCTGGGACGTGGTGTTGCTTGCACAGGAAGGACTGCATCAGGCGGTCTATGTGAGTCCTCTTGACCTCCACGAGTATCACGACCGGTTCAACCGATTTCTGCTACATGTCCAACGGGCCGTGTGGCCTATCTATTCATCCGATCTGAGCGTGGAGTTCATGCGTAATCTATGCAGATTGTCTCCTCATGCCTTGGAACGGCTGGCGTTTCTTCTCTTGCCTGAAGGCGTACGATTTTCCGAGTGGCTTTGCCGTGAGGGCTCGGTCGTCGGGCAGGCTCGACTCGACGATTCATTGTCGGCAACTGAGTTGCTTGGGCTCTGATCGCTGGACGTTTAGGGGGGCACCACGTCATCAGCCATAGATCAGCCCGCGCTCCTTGATGTCCTTGAGTAACTCTCGCCGTTAGTCGTTGAGCCTCGCATCGTCGGAGTATGCATACATCTCGAATTGGGCGCGGGCCTGGTTGTCGTGGCTTTTGAGGCGTCGGTCGGTGCTAATAATCTTCGCGCGCATGATCGTTGTCATGCTCTTCAGGTCCAGGATGTCCACGTTGTAGCCTAGTTGTATGGCGAGTTCCTGCGCCAAGCGAAAGAGCCGTTCAGCGGGCGTCCGTGTGAGTGCGAGCACGGCAGGAAAGGAAGTGTTACCGCGCCAGCAGCTTCACCAGCCCCACGCAGCACATGTAGAGAACCAATGAGCCGGCCATGGACAGCCAGAAGCCGACCCGCTCCACGCCGTAGATCATGCAACCGACATAGACGAGCCAGGGCGGCACAAACCAGAGCAGGTTCTTGGCGTACGTGACGAGGTGTTCGCTGCCGCCGTTGAGATAGATGAGGACAAACGTCGCGCCGGTCATTGCTGGAAAAGTGCTGGCGAAGGCGGCGAGAAACGACCGGCCTTGCGAGCCGAGATAGGTCGAGATGCTGACGATCGTTCCTCCCAATAGGAAGTACAGCGCGTACTTCACCCACTCACCCATCCGTCGCCTCCTTCAGCTGCCTCGAAATGCCTGTTGTGCTTCCGCCTCGATTCGGTGGCCTAGTCCCGTGTAACGCGGGGAGAAATGGAACACGACCAGCTCGCGCACGCCGGCTTTCTTTGCCATGACTCCGGCCTGGCGCGCGGTGAGGTGGTAGCGATCCCTCGCCTTGTCCGCATCCTGCTCAAGGTAGGGGGCCTCACAGTAAAAGATGTCGGCGCCTTGCGCAAGCTC
Source organism: Nitrospira sp. (assembly GCA_009594995.1). Lineage (GTDB taxonomy): Bacteria > Nitrospirota > Nitrospiria > Nitrospirales > Nitrospiraceae > Nitrospira_A. The sequence goes on from VOPR01000088.1 coordinate 23,547, forward strand.
TACGATCCTGGCTTCGTTCTCTTCATCGTACCGGGCATCCACGACGTAGGCGAGTTTCTGGCCGCGGCTGATGGTGATGAATCGCTCGCGGACGTCACCCAGGACAAATTCCCTCTCCTCCTTATGGTGTTCATGGTAGAGCGTCGCCTGAAACCGAAAGTTGTCCGGCTTGCCCTGCCAGAGATACTGTTTCACTTCCTTCAGCCAGTACCCCACCGGCAGCCCGGCTTCGTGCAGCCGCTCCTTGTTCACGTTCACATGAAACTGCTCCTGCAGCGAATAGGCCAGGGAGGGAATGCGGTGATTGAGTGCGACTGCTTCCACGGTGAACATGGGGTCCTCGAGCACCGAGAAGCGATGGCCGGATTGATGGCTGATAGGGGATGGGGCCGGAGTGTTGTGACGCTGAAATCCGTCGGTTGCCAGGAAGGTGGCGCGGTGGATTGCCTGCTCGTGGAATTCCTGCACGGTGATGGTGAGCGGATACCCATCTACCAAGTTCCAGGTATAGCCGTGAAGTTTTCCTTGAACATTACCGATCAGCCCGGGCGGTCCGTAGAGTCGCAGCGTCTTGCCGCGCCCCAGGGCCACGCGGAGCAGCGTATCGAAGCCGATAAAGTGATCCATGTGGGTGTGCGAGATGAAGATGTCGCCGGCTCGCAGGAGGCGGGTGGGCCCAAGTGCATCGTTGTGGCCGAGGTCGAAGAGGAGGGCACGTTTGGACCAACGCACTTCCACGAACAGGCCGGGATCGCCGAAGACATCGTTGACGAGGTGGCCTGAGAAGGAAGGGTTCATGGAGTGCCGTGTTGCTTCATCAGGAGCGGTGAATCAATCGTGAGTGCAACGGTTACTTTAGGTTCTTCGGGCTGCCGGAGCAGGGCCCTATCAGGTCAGGATCGCTCGCATGGCACTATACAAGACGATGACTTCGACGGCGTGGGCCACGATGGGGGCATAGAGATTCCTGAGCATGACCCACAGTGCCCCCCAGACCAGCCCGTCCCAGACGGCAATCCAATGGAGATGTTGAAAGGTTGCCACCAGGAAGGGATCGAACGCAAACAGCAGGGCACTCATCGGCACGGCGAGCGGAGCTGGAAGCCCCAGTGCTATGAGGCGTCCCAGGGCGAAGCCGCGAAAGTTCAGCTCGACCATCGTGGCGATGAACAGGATGAACCAGGGCACCATGAGGAGCAGGGGAATTTTCGCATGTGGTGTGTCGGCCAAGAATCTGTAGTCTCCACCAAGGCGGGGCACGACGTAGAGAATGAAGAGAACATTGATGGTGCCCAGTACCAGTCCCGTGACCGCTCCTTGGCGGAGACCTTGGGTGATGAGGTTAGGTGCGAGGCCCAGGCGCCGGATCGTGGACCCGTTGAGGTTGCTCCAGGCGATCAAGCCGATGTAGGCACAGACCTGTGGGAGGAACTGGTAGAGGTGGTTGTGCTGGAGCGCGAGGGGAGAGGCGTAAAACAGGAGCGTGGCGGTGAGGGGGAGCAGCCCGAGGACTGCTCCCCGTTCGTTGGTCTGAGTCGCAGTGGCTGGTCGCGCATCCTCAGGCCTGTTCATGGACAAACTATTCGAGCTGCAGTCTGTACCGTTCAAGGGTGGTGGCCTTGTTGCGGGCCAGGTTCGAGAGCGACTTGTTGTAGTCCACGGTCGCCCGGAGTTCATTGCCTTGCGCCGTCGCCAGGTCGCGCTGGAAGTCGAGGACAAATCTGGTCGTGCTCAGGCCGACCTTCAATCGTTCCTGCTCGGCCTGCAACTGTTTCTCGGCCATGATGCGAGCCGACCGCGTCGTTTCAATCCGCTTGAAATCCGTCTGAACGCGTCGCACGGCTTCGCGGACCCCTACGATGATTTGTTGCCGCACGCTTTGGAGTGAGGACTGGGCATTGCGCGATTCCAATTGCCGTTTGTTGTACGTGCTATAGGCCGAGCGGTTGCCGATCGGGTAGCTGAGAACGAGACCGGCCCCGTAATTGTAAAAATCACCGCCGAAGTTCCGTCTGGTCGCGTCACCATAGTCGGCGCCCAAACCGGAGAGCCCCATGGTTCCTTGTACCGAGAGGGTCGGGAGTAACTGGTTCTTCGCGAATTTGACATTGAGCTCGCTGGTCTCCACGTTCTTTCCGGCTTGCAAGACCTCCGGCCGGCGCTCCATGGCGATATCGATGGCTTCCTGCAGGCTGATTGCCTCCAGCGATGTCATTGGAGGATCGGTGGGGACGAGACGCAGGTCCTGCCGAAGCTCTTCCTCCGCAGGATTCAGGAGGCGGCGCAACTGATCTTCCTGATCGCGGATTGATTTTTCGGCGACGAGGATCTGTTCGACTCGCGAGGCGACGGCGGCTTCGGCTTGCAGCACATCGACGATCGACATGACGCCGGCCTTGGCTTTGGCGCGATTGCTGGCGAGGAGTTCTTCCGCCGCCTTGAGCGCCGCTTGCGCGACCTTGAGGTTTTCGTTCGCGAATACCATTTCCCAAAACGTTTGTTCCACGGTGGCAATGACAGTCAGCACGCGATCAAGGAACACATGCTGCTCGACCGTGGCGTTGTTCTGCGCGATCGAGATGAATGTCCGGTTGACGTCGGTTCCGAAGTTTTTCAGTAACGGCTGGGTGACTGTGAGGGCGAGGCCGCCGGTCCAGGCCGGGTTGAAGAGGAAGGTGTTGGGGCCGCTCACATAGCTGCGCTGAGGACTGTAGTTCAAATCGTAGTTGGCGCCGGTCGGGAGATTCTGCGTGATGTCGGCCGTCACCGTGGACGTGTTCTGATCGAACTTCGTAATGTCCTGCAGGTTGGCCCCGGTGAAGCCCAGGATCGGCCGGTTGAGCGGTGCGACCTGCCGGTTGTATTGCCCGTTCAAGCTGACGGTCGGATCGAACTTCGCTTGTTCGATGATGATGTCGGCCAGGCGGCTTTCCTTGGTTTGCCGTCCGATATGGATATCGAGGTTGTTTTGCAGCGCTTTCAGGACGGCATCAGCCAGCGACATGGGCTCGCGGCGTTCCGTCGGGACCGGTTTGTTCACTTCCAGTCCAAACGAATCGGGCGCCGCTGAGAGAAAGAGCGCCGCCGCGCTCCCGATACAAAGGCATCCCCGGAGGATTGACTTCTTCATAACAAACTCCTTGATGCGAGGTCTGGGTTGGGCCATACTGAATTCGAGATGATGGTGGCGTGGTACCATAAACGGAAGTCGGTGTCCATGCTGAGGAGAGTGTGTGTGGCTGCGAATTGCGTGAACAGGATCCTGTCGGCGGCAGGGCTGGTGATGCTGGTGGTCGCGTCCACGGCAGCGGCGCAATCTGTCTCGGGCGTGCGCGGGTTTAACGGCGGCGTGGCTCCGTTATTCAATCTCGCCGGGCCCGGCAACCTGTATACCGATAATCAGGGGACGCAGGGTTTCATCTATAATTTCGGGAATAACTTCGAATCGTACAATTTCCGGAATCCCGCCACCGGGCAGGCTTGGAGCGGCGCCATGATGACGCTCGGACCGCAACTGTCGGTGGGGCTGATTCAGGGCGCGAATCAAGCCGGATCGCCCGTGGTCTTTCCTCCCGTGCCTCGTGAAACAGGGCCGCTTCCTCCCATTCAGTCGGGCCTGCTCGACGACATTCCGTGATCGCCACTCTACCCTCGCGTTTTCCGCTGCAGGTCGTTTCCTATTCAGAATGCTGCCAAGGTTAATCCTCGTTCCGGCTTCTCGGGCGCTCCTTCGTTAACGCCTCTGAGCTCTTCATGCCGTAACTTTCTGGCGCGGCAGTGACCGCGCTCTGTGGCGGTTTGGTGTGTCGAGGCAAGCCTGTCACAGCCGTTCTGCTCGAATGTCTTATTTATCAACAGAATCCACAGGCCGTACCTTGAGGTGTTCATGAGCTAAAAGGTTGGCTGATAACTTTCAAGTAATTGATTACATGAATGATTTCTGAGAAGTGTGAGTTGGCCCTATCGCTGACGCCAGTGGCGGTATGACGCTTGCTTTGCCCTCCGCTCATCGCGTCTCATCACCTTCAATTGCAGCAAGACGACAAAAACAATGTGCCCATGTCAAAGATGTCAATTGAATCAAATATGCGGAACAGAAAGAATGCCGATGGACGGTGGTAGACGCGGAGTTATGCGAGCCGCTGGCTTCAGGCACCCGTCACTGACCGTTCAAGCTTAAAGGAGATTGCGCGTATGAGGATTGCCCAAGTATCGCCGCTGTGGGAGAGCGTCCCTCCGAAGTTGTATGGAGGAACGGAACGCATCGTCTCCTACCTGACGGAAGAACTCGTCCGGCAAGGGCACGAAGTGACGCTGTTCGCCAGCGGTGATTCGGTGACGAAGGCAAAATTGGAGGCGCCCTGCCAGCAGGCGCTGCGGCTGAACACCGGGATCTTCAACCGCGAAGCCCCGCTGATTCAGATGATGGAGCAGGTGTTCGCGGCTGCCGACCAATTCGACCTCATCCACTCCCATCTCGACTTTCTGGCGTTTTCCCTTTCCCGCCGCTGTCGCGTACCGGTCGTGACCACGTTGCACGGGCGGTTGGATTTGCCGGAGCTCGTGCCGGTCTTCCGTGACTTTGCGGAGTTGCCGTTGGTGTCTATTTCGGATTCCCAGCGTAAGCCGTTGCCCTGGTGCAATTGGCAGAACACCGTTTATCACGGGTTGCCGCACGACCTCTATAAATTCCACCCCGAACCGGGCAAGTACCTGGCCTTTTTGGGTCGCGTCTCGCCGGAAAAGTGCCCGGATCAAGCGATTGAACTCGCCAAACGTGTCGGCATACCCATGAAGATGGCGGCGAAAGTCGATCCTGCCGATCGTGCCTATTTCGAGCGGGTTGTAGAGCCGCTTCTCGATCACCCCTTGATCGAGTTTGTCGGAGAGATTACGGACGCAGAGAAGAGTGATTTTATCGGAAACGCTATCGGACTGGTCTGTCCCTATGACTGGCCGGAACCGTTCGGGCTCGTGTTGATCGAGAGTCTCGCCTGTGGGACACCTGTTCTCGCCTACCGACGGGGATCCATCCCGGAAATCATTGGTCATGGTGTGACGGGTTTCATCAGTGAAAATCTCGATGAGATGGTAAGCCAGGTATCCAAGCTTGGCACGATCGATCGTCATCGATGCCGCAAGGTGTTCGACGAGCGATTCACCGCCCAGCGCATGACCCATGACTACGTGAAAATCTACCAACAACTCATCGCGGATGCCGCCGCGCTCCCGAGCAAGACGGGGCCGCAGCACGCCTCGAACCTCTAGCCAGCGCGACATCAACCTCGCGGAAGGACCAGTATGGCAGACGAGTCGAAGTCCACTCCTGAAACCAATGTGAATGGGTGGCGGTTATTGGGGACCCGAGATTTCGGATGTCTCTGGGCCGGTCAGGTTATTTCCCAGATCGGTGACGGATTGAACAAGGTCGCCTTGTTGTGGTTCGTCTATGAAATGACCGGATCCGCGCTCAAGATGACCGCGATCGGGTTGTTGCAGACGATTCCTCCGCTGGTATTCGGCCCGCTGATCGGTGTCTACCTCGACTATCTCCCCAAGAAGACCGTCATGATCGTGGTCGACCTGTTACGAACCTTAATGGTGCTGCTCATACCGCTGTTCTATACGCTTGATATGCTGACGCTGGAACGGCTCTATGTGTTGGTCTTCCTGATCTCAATCGTCTCTACCGTGTTCGGCCCGGCCCTGGCCTCCGCCGTTCCCCTGATTGTTCAGCGGTCTCAACTCACGACGGCGAATGCCTTCCTTCAGAGCACCACCAACATTGGTGTCTTGTTGGGACCGGCCATGAGCGGACTCGGCATCGCGCTGATCGGCGCCCAAAATGTCCTGTACGTGGACGCCGCCACCTTCCTGCTGTCCGCGCTCTTCCTGTTCCCGATTCGCGTGCGAGAGATTCGGTCGGTGAAAGGGCTTGATGTGTTGGGGACTCCAGTTCTACAGGACATGATGGTGGGATTCCGTTTCGTCTTCTTGCAGCACCGGGTGGTGTTCTCATTGATGATCACCGCCGTCCTCTACAATTTGGCCATCAGCGCGTTCGTATTTCTTCTCCCGGTGGTCGCGAAAGAGCTGCTGCAGGTGGGGCCGATGGAGCTTGGCTGGTTGTGGTCCGCTCTGGGTATTGGAATGTTAGCCGCCTCCATTTGGCTGGCCCGGACGCCGCAAGGAACCTTCCAGGAGCGTATCGGGAAGATCGGCCGCTCCCTGACCATCGGGGGTATTGCGGTCTGCGCTTTGGGATTGATTCAGACGCCGGTGCTGTTCAGCACCTTTCTCCTGATCGTCATCATCGGTGGGAGCACCTCGTTGTTCTATCCGGTTGTCTGGGCGATGCTCCAGGAAGTGACGCCGGAACATTTGCTTGGACGTGTCTTCACCACATTTAGTGTCGGCGGAATGGCATCGGCCATGGTCGGCATGGCGGGATTCGGATGGGCCGCCGATGCGCTCGGTCCTGCCGTCAGTCTCATCGGAATCGGACTGCTCTTGTTACTCACTGCGATGGTCACGCTGCAGGTAAGCCGCCGTGGCCTCGTGGTGAGTCCGGCTGTCGCATAGTCTTCCTTCACAACGATCGTTTTGATATCTACGGCAGCGTCCCTGTGCTTCTGCTGCCGCTCCTGCCGTTGCACCGTCCAGAGGGCGGTCGTCAGAGTTGCTTTCTGTTTCTCCGTCGCGTATGTCTTTTCTGTCTGGGATGTGGCCTGTTCTGGGACAATGGGCGAGTGTTGGATGATCGGCCTCGCTGGTTCGATAGACATCAATACATGAGGGGCGTATGCCGATGCGGATCAATCAGACCGTGTGTGTGGCTGGGGTTCTGACGCTGTTCGTGGCCTCGGGGCTGTGGGGCGTGAACTCAATGGCTTGGGCAGAGCAGGCCTCCGAGGCAAAGCCGGAAGGTGCACCTGTGCCGGGATCGAAGGAGCCCGAGGGGAAGGCGAAAGAATCGGAGTCGAAAGCAAAAGAGCCGGATCCCAAACCGAAGGATGCGGACGCCAAGCCGACCGAGCAAAAATCAAAGGAAGCCGACGTCAAAGCGAAGGAGGCTGAGCCAAAGTCCAAGGACGCGGAGAGCAAGCCTAAAAGTCAGGAACCAAAGGGCAAGGAGTCTGGGACGAAATCCAAGGAATCGGAACATAAGGCGAAGGAGGCGGAGCAGAAATCTAAGGAGCCGGAGCCGAAGCCAAAAGATTCTGAAGTCGCGGTCGAGCATCCCTGCCCCTCGGTACCGCAAGCGCCTGAGGTAAAGCCCGCGGCGGAGGTGCCGGCTCCTTCCGGTGAGCCCGGTGCGGGGGAGCGTCCGAAGACTGCCGAGCCGGAAACCAAGAAGCCGGTGCGTTCATCGATGGTGACGGCCAAGCTGGCGCTTATGGCGGATCCGCATCTGTTCCCCTATGACATTGAGGTTGATGCCAAGGATAAAGATCTTGTCTTGTTGGGAAAGGTGGGCCAGGAGTCGGACAAGCGCGTCGCCACGGACATCATCCGATGTCTCGAAGGGGTGCATGCCGTTGAAAATCGTCTCAAGGTGGAAGCAGATGCGGCCCACGGGCTCGTCGCAGAACGCGACAAGATCATCACTCAATTGGTGAAGGAACGGTTCGAGAAAAGCAAAACCTTGCAATCAGTCAAATTCGATGTGAAAACAGAGGACGGCATCGTCACGCTGAACGGGGCGACGCGGTTTCAGATCATTGTGCTCGAAGCGGCTCAGGCGGCTCGCCAGGTTCCCGGCGTGCGCGCGGTGAATACGGATGCGGTGCGATTGGTGGCCGGCGAATAGCAATGGTTCATGAGTCGATTGCCGTAGGAGGTCCGACACGCAGTCTGCTGACGCAATAGAATCAGGGCGCGCGAGCGGAACAGGGCCGGGGCGCCCGAACGTGAAGTGGTCGCCGCATCTGTTGACGCGCGACTTCACGCTTGTCTGGTGGGGCCAGATGGTCTCGCAGATCGGCGATGGGGTGTCGAAGCTCGCGTTGCTCTGGTTTGTCTACTCCATCACCGGTTCTCCTCTCAAGACCACGATGATCGGGCTGTTGCAAACGCTACCGCCCATTTTGTTCGGCCCCTTCATCGGGGTGATCGTCGATCGTGTTCCCAAGAAACTCCTGCTCATCAGTAGCGACCTGATTCGTGCCCTGGTGCTGGGCGTGTTGCCCTGTTTGTTACCGGTCGACTCATTCAGTATCGAGCGGCTGTATCTCATGGTGTTTGTCCATGCCGTCGCCTCGGCGGTATTCGGCCCGGCATTAACCGCGGCGATTCCCTCGCTGGTGGCCCGCCACGAATTTACCGCCGCCAATGCATTGCTCCAGACCACGACCAGCATCGGCATCATCGTCGGCCCGGCCCTGAGCGGCGTCGGCATCGCGACGATGAGTTCGCAAGAGGTGCTTTGTGTCAATGCCGTCAGTTATGTCATTTCGGCGGCCTGCTTTTTATTTATCCGTTTTCCCCGGACGGAATCAGTCTCTGCCGGTGAGGGGTCTCTGGCTGGAACGTTCCGTGATGTTGTCGACGGGTTTCACTATGTGCTCCATCGGCAGCGGGTCATCCTCATGTTGATCGGCGCGGCATCGATGTACACCTTTGCGACGAGTGCGTTTAGCACCCTCTTTCCGGTGTTCGGGAAGAAGCTGCTGGATCTCGGCCCGATCGAAGTCGGGTATTTGTGGTCGGCCTTCGGGATCGGACTGTTATTGGTGTCGCTGGGCCTTGTGTCCCTGTCGGCCTGGTCGCTGCCGAAGCGAATTCAATTGATGGCTGTCTCCAGTTTCATCAGCGGTCTAGCGCTCCTGGGCTTGATCATCACGTCGAATCGGTTGGCGGCGGCGGGGCTGATGGTGATCATTGGAATGGGCGCCGGCACGCTGACGCCGGTGGCCTGGGGGGTCTTACAAGAGATTGCGCCGACGTCGCTGTTGGGTCGGGTATTGGCGATTTACAATCTCGGCGCCATGACGTCCGCCATCGCCGGCATGACGATCTTCGGATGGGTGACGCAGGAATTCGGCGAGCGCCCCAGCGTGTTTGGAATCGGTGTCGGGCTCTTTCTGTCGGCGCTGGTTTCCATGCGGGTAGCCCGATGGGTGCACGTGAATTGGGCGGAGGCGAGTGTTCCCCATCAGGAAGAAGCCGGGCCTGTCGTCATGGTGACGCAGCCCACGAGTCATTGAGTTCAGCAGCAAATCTATTTGTGTCGCGTGGCTTGACCTATACAGTGTCTCCGCAGACGGAGCGAACAGAGCGCGCGCAGCTGGCGTCCAGGCATGTTGAGGGCATCAGCTTGTCGCATCGGTGATTCTGGGATCACGGGAGGAAGACGTGGAAGAAATCATTAGTGTGAATGATCAGTTCTATATCCTGGCCAGTTCATCGATGGCGGATGACCGGACCCGCGTGCTCAAACATGGAGAGACATTCGGCGTGTTTGACCGCTATGGCGACATCCAACCGGTAGGCCGGGGAACCCAAGGCGTGTTTCATCAAGGAACTCGATTCCTCTCGCGGCAGGAGCTATTTCTGAACAACGATCGGCCGATGCTGCTCAGCTCGACGGTCAAGGAAGACAACGCCTTGCTGGCCGTCGACCTGACGAATCCGGATCTGTATCGAGACGGTCGGATTGCGATTCCGCGCGGGAGTGTTCACGTGTTTCGGTCCCGCTTTCTCTGGAACGGCGTGAGCTACGAGCGGTTTCGTCTCTCGAACTACAGCCTGGCCCCGGTGAAAATGACGTTGTCGATCCGCTTTGAAGCCGACTTCGCGGATATCTTTGAGGTTCGCGGCAAGAAGCGTGAACGAAAAGGCCGCATGTTGCCGAACGTCTTACGGAAAGATCTGCTGGTGTTGCGGTATGAAGGCCTCGACGAGGTGACGCGGGAAGCGCGCATTCAGTTCGCTCCGGAGCCCTTGGAGATCACCGCCTCGCAAGCCACGTTCGGGATCGAGTTGGAACCGAAGGGGGAGATTTCAGTGGCGGTGATGGTGGCGTGCGATGTGGCGGATAGTCGCCGGACGTTTTTGTCGTATGACGCGGCGATGGCTGAAGCAGGGTTGGCATTCGGCGCGGAGCAGACGGAGGACTGTACCATCCAGACCTCCAACGCCCAGTTCAATGAATGGTGGAACCGCTCGGTGTTGGACGTCCGTATGATGGTGACCGACACCGCGGAAGGGCCGTATCCCTATGCCGGTGTGCCCTGGTTCAGCACGCCCTTCGGACGGGATGGGGTGATTACGGCGCTGGAGTGTTTGTGGATCAGGCCGGAATTGGCGCGCGGCGTTCTGGCCTATCTGGCTTCGACGCAGGCCAAGGAGGTGAACCCCGCTCAGGATGCCGAACCGGGAAAGATCCTCCACGAAACCCGCAAGGGAGAGATGGCCGCACTGAACGAAATTCCCTTCGGGCTCTATTATGGCAGCGTCGATTCCACCCCGCTGTTCGTGATGTTGGCCGGCGCCTATTACGAGCGGACGGCGGATCTGGCTTTTATTCAGTCCATTTGGGCCAATCTCGAAGCGGCGTTGACCTGGATGGATACCTTCGGTGATCCCGACCGCGATGGATTCGTGGAGTATGTGCGGAAATCGCCTACGGGACTGGACAATCAGGGGTGGAAAGATTCGCATGATTCCATATCCCATGCGGACGGCTCGTTGGCCGAAGGGCCAATCGCGCTCTGCGAAGTGCAAGGGTATGTCTACGACGCGAAGGTGCAGGCGTCGAAACTTGCGGAGGCCCTGGGATATGTCGATCGGGCCAGCCAGCTCCGGCGGCAGGCGCGGTCACTGAAGGAGCGTTTCGATGATGCATTCTGGTGCGAGGAATCCTCCACCTACGCGCTTGCCTTGGACGGCCAGAAGCGGCCCTGTGAGGTCCGCACGTCGAATGCCGGCCACTGTCTCTACACGGGCATTGCGAGCGAGGAGCGTGCCCGGCGCGTGGCCGAGACGCTCATGTCCGATGAATTGTTCAGCGGGTGGGGCGTACGTACCCTTGCCGATTCAGAACGCCGGTACAATCCGATGTCGTACCACAACGGATCGATCTGGCCGCATGATAATGCGATGATCGCCGTCGGGCTTGCGCGCTACGGCCTCAAGTCCGGAGTGGAAAAAATCATGACCGGAATGTTCGAGGTCAGTCTGGTCCTCGATTTTCACCGGCTACCGGAACTCTTCTGCGGATTTGTGCGCCGGCCAGGCCAGGGCCTGACACGCTATCCCGTGGCCTGTAATCCCCAAGCCTGGGCCGCCGGTTCTGCGTTCATGGTGCTGCAAGCCTGTCTGGGGTTGTCGATCCTCGCCTCGGAGCAGAAGGTGGTGTTCAACCATCCCATCCTGCCGGAGTTCATCGATAAGATGCAGATCAAGAACTTGAAGGTGGGGACCGCGTCGGTGGATTTGCTGCTTCGACGTCATGACCTGGATGTGGGAATTACGGTCATTCGTCGTGTCGGTAAAGTGGAGGTGGTCTCGGTCAAATAGCCGTGGACACTTGAGGCCGGCTGCTCTGTCGGGTCAGGGCGCTTCGGCGAGTTGCCAGACTATGGCGAGGACGTAGCGAGCGGCAGCGGCGAGAATGTCCGGGTTGACCGTGTCTGCCGTGTCAGTGGGCTGATGAAACTGCGGGTGAATGCCTCCGCTCACGACGGTGATCGTGGGCACTCCCGCCTCCTTGAACGGCACATGGTCTCCCCCTGGGAAAAAACCGAACACATCGATGCGGTCTGCCAATCCTGCTGCTTGTCCCGCCTGTTGCGCGGTAGTTTTTTCTGTCCCGGTCACGCCGATCGTCAGTCGACCATTTCCAACCGCCGCATGGTCGACATTGATCATGGCGCGAGTCGAGCCTAGTGGCACGGCCGGCTGTGTGACATAAAACTTCGATCCCAGTAACCCCTGTTCCTCTCCGCTGAACGAGATCAACACAATCGATCGCTTGAGTCCTCCCGGGATGGTGCTGAGCACGCGGGCCACTTCCAGGACTACGGCCGTACCGGATGCGTTGTCGTCGGCACCGGCAAAAAGTAGCCCGCCTTGTTTCCCGAAATGATCGCGATGGGCGCCGATCGCAATCGCCTCATCCTGGTGCGTCGCATCGCGGCTCGCCAGAATGGAGACGACGTTGTTGAGGGCACCCTCCTGTTGCGCGCTGTCCCAGCGCAGGGTCGCGATCGTATCGGTGCCCACCGACTGGGGCACCAGGCTTTCGTTGAGAGTCTGCTGGAGAGCGCGCAGGCGGTCGTCGTCACCGGGTGGTTGCGCACGGAGGATGGCTGAGGCGCGGGCGGTGCTGATCCATGCGCCGGGGATTGTTCTGCGCGAGTCCGCCAATCCGTAGAAAGCGCTTGGGCGACCCGTCACCCCACGCCGGGCTTCATACGCGTTGAGGATCGGCCCGGTTGCGGTGAGGTACCCGAGTGCGCCGTGCGCGTGAGCCGCATGTACCTTGTCCGCGTGCGAGACCTGTTTGGAGTACCGTTCCGGCTTGCCGCGGAGAAACAGCACGATCTTGTTTCGTACGTCGAGCCTCGTATATTCATCGAACCCGCCGTCTGGATCGGAGATGCCGTATCCGACAAAGACAATTGAGGCCTGCAGGTCGGCAGAAGGCGAGTCGAGAACGGGTAGGTAGTCGATGCCGATCTGGTCCGGTACTGCGTCAGGCGTCAGTGCAAGATGCACGAGCGGATTGTGTCCGATACTCGTTGTGCCGACGGAGGTTGATTGCAGGTGTGTATGGTCATTGAGGCTATCGGCCATGTCGCTCGGCTTGGTGCCTGGTGACTGGTGTCCCTGCAACTGCAGGAATCGTTGCCGCACGAACTCGGCGGAAGAGAGGTCATCGGGCGTGCCGGTCTGACGTCCGTTGAATTCCGGTCCGCTCAAGGCGCGAATGTCCGCCAGCATGCGGTCGGCGGAAATCAGCTGCAAGGCTTGCGTCAGTGGCGCGGAACCGTCCAAGGAGTCAGCGGCGAAGCTTTGAGTGGGAGCCAGGCTCAACAGGAGGGTGACTATCAGTCCTAAAATGGGTCGGGGGCAACGTGCTCTAGCAAACAAAGGGAAGGCATGGTGGGAGGGTGTGGTCAGCATGGCGCAACAGAATGGCATCACAGAGAAGTGGCCGAGGCCTTCTGTGCCGACCAGCGTTGATACCACCGCCAGAGCGGCGCTTGGAGGAAGCGTGGAATCGGGTACCCCAGGCCGCGGACATAACCGTCGTCTCGGTCCAGAACTGCGAATGCCCACCAATATTTTTCTTGAAATGCTGCGCAGCGTGTCCGGATTTCCTCATCGCTGAGTGGAATGCGCTGACGAATGGCTGCGGCAATCGCCTCATCGGAGGTCATCTCTCGAACCAGCGGCTCGATATGGGCCGGTGTGAACCGGAGGTGTCGCATGAAGGACTGATCCAGCGCCGAAGGGTACGCATAGCTGCCGAGCATACCGGCTTGAAATGCGCGTACTTTATCGATCAGGCGTGGCAACCATATCAAGCCTGCCACTGCGTCGCTCCACCGTCGGGGAGGGTGCTGTCGAAGGTCCATGTTCGATTCCGAATCTCTGCCGCTGAAGTGGGGGCGGCTGAGGCACTATAGCATAGGGGAAGGGCCCCGTTGCAGAGAGCGAAGGGCTCAAGGTACTATCGGTTCCCGGGTCGACTCCGGATCATGATTCCCGGATTCGATACGGCACCGGATCGCGAACAGCTCGACAGGTAACGCAAGGGGTAGACGCTATGGCAGAGCAGGGAAAGGGTCTGTACGACCATCAGTATGCGCGGTTTCGTGAGAATCAGGGCACGCATCAGGGCTATGAATTTCAGCACGGGCCGGCAGGAAGCGTTCCTCCACCCGTGGTCACATTCATGGATAAAATAAAATGGTGGACCTCGCGAGGGTGGCGGCGGAAGAAAATCCTGGCTGAGCGTGATCGCTATCAGCAGGAGATCATTCAGCTCAAGGCCGCACCCCGAAAGTCGTGAGATCCGCTCTAGGAGGAGTACTCCCGTGCAATATGGACAAGAGCCGGTCAGGCAGATACAGGTAGTTTGTAACGGTCGGTGGTTCTATTCGACGTATTTTCCCAGAGCGATGAAGTGTGCCAGTGTCGCGGCGCTCGCAGGTGTGTTAGCGGGCGGGGTCGGGACGGCATGGGCTGTGCCGAAGGAAACATCCACGGAGAAGGCGGAGCATTTGCGGCAACAGGCCAATCCTCAGCTGTTCAACGATTGGACGTTTGACAAGGATGAAGTGGGATCACTGCCGAAGGGGTTCGCGACCGTAGCATCGGGAGAGCAACGGGGAGGGTCGTGGAAGGTGGAGGCGCAATCAGCCGTGCCTTCTGCACCCAATGTGTTGCTCGGGACATCCGGTTGTGGAGGGTGTAACGAAATTCTTGTCGCACAGGGATTTCAGTATGAGTACCCGGATCTGGTCGTTCGCATTCAGCAAGGAGCCGGTCATTCGGCCGGGCAGGTCGGCGTGGTGTTCGGGATGAAAGATCCCCAGAACTATTATGCGACCGTGGTGGATCTTGCTCAGAAGGTCATTCAGGTCGTGCGTGTGATCGATGGGAAGGAGTCGGTCATCGGCCGGGCGGCCATCAAGGCGAAGCCGGTGGAGTGGCACACGCTCCGGGTGCAGCGTAATACCATTATCAGCAAGGATTTCGTAGAAACCTTTTTCGACGGGAGCCTGGCATTATCCGTTGAAGATCAGACGCTTGGAGTGGGACAGGTAGGAATGTTGGTGCGAGGGGAGGCTTCTGCGCGTTTCGACAATTTCAATGCAGCCCCCTTATATTCCAGCCGGCCCTTATCGGCTCCGGCGGCCTATTAGAGTCGAGGGAGGCCGCCGGAACGAGCGGCCGTGATTTTCCCAGGGATGATTTCGCGCTTGCCTTTCCCATTTCGGTAGGATACAGTGAAGGTGCTTCATTGCGAAGAGCCTTGGCGGTGAAGTAGAAGAAGAATTACAGGGCTCGATTTCGATGTTGTTTTGGGTTCTTCCCGGGAATTTCGGAAGTCAGAGCTAAGATTGCCGCTGTGTTTGCATCTTCGCCCCATTCCTTCCTCGTTTCTTTCTCGAGTCCCAGACAACACCATTCTATTCTCAAAGGAGGAACCCAATGGGTTCGAAGATCTACGTTGGCGGCTTGCCATATTCAACCACCGAGCAACAGTTGAGTGACCTGTTCGCGGTGCACGGCGCGGTGACGTCTGCGCGCATCATCACGGATAAGTTCACCGGCCAGTCGCGTGGTTTCGGCTTCGTGGAAATGTCGGGAGATTCTGAGGCGCAAGCGGCGATCAATGCGTTGAACGGAACTCAGTTTGGTGGCCGCACGTTGACGGTCAATGAAGCCCGTCCGCAGGAGCCCCGCTCTGGTGGCGGTGGACGTGGAATGGGCGGGGGCCGGCACTAAGCTGCGCTCGCTGCTATATACCTATTCAGGGGCTGCCGACAGGGTAGCCCCTGCGTTTCTCTTACCGAATTGTCCTCTCTCTGGTCTGCAGGGCCATCAGGTTGCCTACCCCTGTTTTCCCAAGATAGAGATTTAGGAGTGTCATTGCATGGTGTCGTTTGCCGAATTGTCTCTTACATCGTTTCTCGCTGACCGTTTGCAGCAGGCCGGGTTTACCGCGCCGACTCCCATTCAGAGTGCCGCGATTCCGCTGGCGCTGGAGGGGCGCGATCTTTTAGCCCAGGCTAAAACGGGGAGCGGGAAAACTCTCGCATTTCTCATTCCGTTAATTGAACGGGCCGTCAAGGAAGGGTGGAAGCCCGCCGGCCATGCGTCCGCGCAGGCCGGATCATCACGGTCGCCGCGTGCACTCGTGTTGGCACCGACCCGTGAGTTGGCCCTTCAGATTGAAATGGAACTCCGTAAGTATGCGCCGCCGACGGTGACGTCGCTGGCGGTGTACGGCGGTGTTCCCATCGAGCGGCATTACCGCGCCCTTCGCCAGCCGCCGATGATTGTGATCGGAACGCCCGGCCGGTTGTTGGATGTCGCAGGTACGCGTCATTTAGACCTGCGTGGTATCGAATATGTCGTGATGGACGAAGCCGACCAAATGTTGGATCGTGGATTCTTGCGCGACATTCAGCGGATTCTTCAACTGCTTCCCACGCAGCGGCAGACCATGCTGTTCTCAGCCACTTTCTCGCCGGACATTCTTACGCTGGCGGAATCGATGCTGAAGAATCCTGCTCGCACAGCTGTGGACCCCGGCGTGAATACGCCGACCACCATCACGCATGCCTATTACGTCGTGCCCAGCGAGGCTTCGCGGGTGCAACTGATTCACACCTTGCTCCAATCGCCGGAAGCCGGTGACCAGTCGATGGTCTTTTGCGACCAGAAGTATAAGGTGAAGCGATTGGCTGCCCGTTTGGGTGGGGAGCCGGCTTCAGTCGGGGCGATTACCGGCAATCACTCCCAGGCTCAGCGTGAGCGGACGCTCACGGCGTTCCGCTCCGGGCGGTTACGATCGCTGGTGGCGACTGACGTGGCCGCGCGCGGGTTAGATGTACCGGCGGTCTCGCAGGTGATTCATTATGAATTGCCGGGCAATCCGACCTCGTACGTGCACCGTACCGGCCGGACGGGCCGGGCTGAACGGTCCGGCGCCACCCTCTTGATTCTCTCTCCGCAAGAAGAGCATGAATATCTGGCTATGGTGCGCCGGTTGCGAATTCAAACGAAGCGTTTGACGCTGCCTACGTTGGCGGCGTTGCCGCCTCCTGCCCATGAGCCGGAGTCGAATGGCCAATCCCGGCATGATGGGCGGGGCCGTGATGCCCGGCCGCGTCGTACGGGAGAGCGTCCCAATTCCATGTCCCAGGATGCCAGAGGCGGCCAAGGCCGCCGGGGCTGGCGTGCCGATCGCCCGGCCGCTCCGCGCCGCGGTAATAGTTGATGAACTGCATGCCGGGCAGGGAGGCTGTCCGGCATGATTGAGGAGGATCGTCGATGAGATGTGGACGGAATCTGTTGCTCAGCGTCATGGTTGCCGCCGGTTGTCTGGCTCTCGGTGAAGGCGCTTTCGCGCAAGGCGATCTCGTCATTGCCGATGGCATGAAGGTGTCATTGGAATATACCTTGACGCTTCCGGACAAGAGCGTGGCCGACTCGAATGTCGGGCAGGAGCCGATTACGTTTATGCAGGGGGCGCATGAAATCGTTCCCGGCCTCGAAAAGGCTCTCGACGGCATGAAAGCCGGACAGAAACGGCGCATCGACGTGGCGGCGCAGGACGCCTATGGTCCCTATAACAATAAGCTGCGACAAAGTATCGATAAGGATAAGCTTCCCAAGGACGTGAAGGTCGGGGACATCCTGCAAGCCTCGGATAATCGCCTGGTGAAGGTCCTGGAAGTGAATGAGAAGAAGGTCCTGATCGATCTCAACCATCCGCTCGCCGGAAAGACCCTCACCTTCGACGTGAATATCCTCAAAGTGGAAAAGGGTGATGCTGCGGACGCCCCGGAAAAGAAAACTCCTTAAGCGATCTCTTTCATCCTATCGGCGGGCCAGTCGGTGCATAGCCGGCTGTGCTCCCTGCCGGTAGGGTGCTCTCCGAATCGCCGTGACGGTCAGCGTGATGGCGGCAAAGTGGGCTTCGACCGTTCCCTCAATAACATAGACGCGATTCGTGCCGAGCAGGTGGTAAGTCCGCCGGTACACGTCCGGAAAAATCGTCGCATCATATAACCCGCTCAGGTCTTCGAAACTGACGAACTCCATCGGGTCGCCGTGTTTCGTATGGACGACCTTCTCCGTAATTAGCATTCCCATCATGGTAATTGAGCGGCCGATGTGCCGGGCCATCTCGCAGGCAGGAACGATCTCTGCTGGAACGTGGCCGGCGGGAATGAGATCAAGCGGATGGCAGCGCAGAGGAAAGCCGAATATCTCGATCTCTTCTGCGATCAGCCGCGACAGCGGATATTCAGGCGGGATGGGGAGATACCGGGGCGGCGAGTGCTCCCGCCATGCCAGTAGACGCCAGAGCAGGGCCGGTCTGGTGAGCTCACCCGCGAGGCGATCGAAGCAGCCGGCTTTGATGAGTAGCCGAACCTGCGAGGGATCCGGTTCGACTCGTTCCAGAAAATCCTGGAACGATTGAAACGGCCCTTGAGCGGCTCGTTTCGCTATCACGTCAACGACGATCTCCTTCCGGAGGCCTTTGATCTGCATCAACCCGACGCGCAGGTTCTTTTCCCGCCCCTGATAGGCCCAGTCGCTTTCATTGAGATCCGGCGGTTGAATGGTCAGCCCCATCCGCCGCGCTTCGGACACATAGGCAAACGTCGAGTAGAACCCGCCTTGATTGCTGATCACCGCGGCCATGAATTCGGCCGGGTAATGGGCGCGGAGATAGGCCGATTTGAAAGACACCTGCGCGTAACTGGCCGAATGAGGTTTGCAAAAACTATAACCGGCAAAACTCATGATCATGGCCCAGATCTGCTCGATGGCGCGCAGATCCGCTCCCCGTGCCAGCGCTCCGGCGCAAAATTGCCGTTGGTAATCGTGAAGCTGTCGTTGCTTGTGTTTCTTGCTGAGAATCTTCCGTAACTGGTCTCCGTCTTCGATGGAGAATCCGCCGAGCGCCACGGCGACTTTCATGACATCCTCCTGATAGACCATGATGCCGAAGGTCTCCGACAGCGCGTCGTGCAGCGTCGGGTGAAGTGCGCGGTAGGGCTGCCCATGGGCTCGGCGGATGAAGTCGTCCGCAAACCGATGCGCCGCCGGTCTGATTATGGACGAGACGATCGTCAGATATTCGAAGTCGTTGGCCTGAGCCTGTTGCGCGGCCGGCATGGTGGTCCAGAGTTTTTTGAGCAGGAGTCGTGTGGCGGGTGATTCCACATAAAAACATCCCATTGTGTCGCCATGCCGAATCAGTGCGGTGGTTCGCGCATCAGTGAGCGGATCCCAGGCCGCATAGTCGATCTGTCGGCCGGTATGCCGGGCGATGGCGGCGAGCGCATCACGAATGACCGCCAGCGAGCGATTGCCGAGCAGGTCGATTTTCACGAGCCCGGCTTCTTCTGCTTGATCTTTCTCCCACTGAATGACCGGGACGCCCTTGGCTGAGCGTTCGACCGGCACGTACCGGCGGATCTCGTCCGGCACGAGGACGATGCCGCCGCAGTGCAGGCTCAAATTGCGGAAATGTCCGTCGAGTTGAAGCGCCCAGTGAATGATGTCAGACCAAGAGGAGGAGAGTCGCGCCTGTCGGCAGAGCTGTGCCGTCCAAGCGCGTGACTCCATGTCGGCCGCCGCGGAAAAGTGGTCTGTTTGTCGCAGGATCAAGGGCAACACCCGGCCGATTTCTGCCGTCGGCAGGCCATATACTTTTGCCGTCTCGCGAATCGCCGCGCGGATCGCCAGCGTGTTTTGATTGGCGACCATGGCGGCCGACCGCTCGCCATATTGCGCAAACACCCGGTTGAGCACGGCGTCTCGTTCATCCCAGGGAAAGTCGATGTCGATGTCCGGCGGATCATGCCGTCCGGGGTTGAGGAAGCGTTCAAAGACGAGGCGATGGCGGATCGGATCGACGTGCGTAATATGCAAACAATAGGACACGATCGACGCGGCGGCGGAGCCCCGGCCACAGGTACGCGGGGCTTGCCGGACGATCTCCTCGACGATTAAAAAATAATCCGCATAACCCTTGTCGCGAATCACGGCGAGTTCATAGTCGATGCGCGCAGACACGGCAGGGGAGAGTGTTCCGTACCGCCGGTGCGCGCCTTCGTACGTCTGTGCGCGAAGGCGGTCGAAGGCCTGGGTGGCCGAGAGGTGCCGAAACGAGGGGAAGATGAGGTGTTTAAAGTCCCAGTCGGTGGCGCATCGTTCGGCGATCTGACGGCTGTTGGTGAGGGCTTCCGGCACATGGGGAAATTGTCGTTTGAGTTCGGCCTCCGGCATCATCCAGTGGGTGGGTTTGCAGCAAGCCTCATCGGCTAATCGGGACAGGGTGGTGTTGAGCGCAATCGCGCGCAAGAGACGATGAAGTTGATAATCGGATGGAGTCAGGAATTGCGCGCGGGTCGTCGCGACCGGTGGCACTCCTGACCGGCGGCTGAATGCCAGGGCCTCGGCCATATCCGGCCCCGGCGTCAATTCGACGAAGAGATCGTCCGGTGCCTGTCGATGCCATGCGGTGAGGGCGGCCTGATCGTCGGAAAGGATGATCAGCCCGGCCCGGTATTGGGCCACTGTCTTGATGAAGTCGAAGGCGTCGTCGGTATGGCGGGCCGACAGGATGCGACAAAGATGGCCGTATCCGTCTGGTGTTTTTGCGAGCAGGACCGCGCGCTGTGTCCGGTGCGTCAGTTCGGCGCCGAGGATCGGTTTGATGCCGGATGCGCGGGCGACATCGAGAAATCGTATCGCGCCGTACAGGCCGTTAGTGTCCGTGAGCGCGAGGGTGTCAGCGCCCTGCGCGCGCGCCGTCCGGCAGAGGGCTTCAAGTGACGGAACGCCCTGCATCGGCGAGTATGAGGAATGAACATGCAAATGAACGAATGGGGACGCCATGGTCGTGGTCTGCGTCAATGCGTTCTGCCGTAGCGAATGATGTTGTTCCCAAAACGCGCCTTGAGCCGGTCAAGCGTGAGCGTCAGGTGCTGCGCGCGCGCTCGGCGGTTGTATGCAGCGTCGATGGTGTTGAACAGGTCACCTTGCTCGGCAGGCGAGGTCAGGTCGGTTGCGCCCAGGGTCAGCGTGCTGATGCGGACGCGGCGCCGGATACCTTGCCGAAACAATGTCCGGAGCGGCGGTGTTAAATCGATCTCCCAATAACTGGGTGGATCGATATGGTGCTGGACTGTTGCACGGATATGATCGCTATAGCGGATCGTCAACGCGAGTTGCCCGCAGACGCGCTGCCGGGTTCGCAGCAGTCGACAGAGTTCTTCGAGTAAATCAGCCAGGCCATGCCAGATGGTCCCGTCATCAATCTCGTCCGGCTCCCATGTGCGAGAGGTTTCCACGCTGGGTTGGATCGGTGGAGGCATGACCGGTGTGGAGTCAATGCCTTGGGCCCAGCGCAGCAAGGGGGCAGCCCACTTGCCGACGGCAAGAGTCAGGGCGGGCAGGGGCGTGTCGGCCACGTCGCCGAAGGTACGGAGATTCAGATCGTTCAAGCACTGATATACGGATTTCATTCTGGGGTGATGGAGCAGCGGCAAGGTTTCAATCGAGAGAGGCGCCATAAATGCTCGTTCCGAGCCGTGGCGGACCTCATAGAGCTGGGCCGGTTGCACGAGGCCGGCAGCGGTTTGTGCGACGAGTTTGTTGCTGCCGACTCCCAACACGCCGTCGAGATGCGCCTGCATGGCGATGTCCCGTTGCAGGCGCGCAGCCGTGTCGCAGGCAGGCCCGAAGAGCCGCATGGTGCCGGTCAGGTCCAGCAGGAAGGCGCCGGGGTTGGTCGGTTCCCAGACCGGCGCATAACGGGTGATGATATGAGACAGCATAGTGTGCGCCTGAGCGGTGCGGGTGGCATCAGGCGTCAGGATGTGAAGCGCGGGGCAGCGGTGCAGCGCTTGCCGGACGGTCATGCCGGGGTAGAGGCCGTCCAGGGCGGCTTCGGAAGACACATCATGCAGCAGGGTGCGTGGCAGCGCGGCGGGGGCGATACCGACGGGCCTATTGCGGAGGCGGGGCTCGACCAAGCGCGCGAGCGCGAGTTCGAACGAAGGCACCGCAAGGCACACAATCTGGCGATCCATCATGTCCCGGGTCGGCACGATCCTATGGCTTGCAGTAACGAATGACTCCGATGACGAGGCCTTCGATGCGAAAAGAATCCGTCGGTTTGATCGTAATCGGTTTCATTGTGTCATTGGCCGGACGCAGCTCGATCGTGGAACCTTTGCGGTAATAGGTTTTGATCGTAGCGTCATTGTTGACGATGGCAATCACCGTCTGGCCGTTCCGGGCCGTGTGTTGTTTCTGGACGATGACGAGATCGCCGGAAAGAATACCTTCGTCCCGCATCGACTCTCCCTTGACCCGCAAGGCAAACGTTTCGCCGCGCCCCTTCATGCCGGAAGGGACTTCAACGAGTTCGGTTTGAGGAATCGGTTCGATGGGGTCACCCGCCGCCACCAGTCCCGCGAGTGGAATGTGCGCCGAGGCTGTCAGGTGGTCAATGGCCAGTCGAACGGCAAAGGGAATCTTATGGGTGCCGATTTCGTAGCGCGCGATGGTCTGGCGAGTGGTTTTCAGCCGGTCGGCCAGCTGCTCCTGAGTGAGCCCCAGAGCCTGGCGGGCGGTTTTGAGATCTGTCGAGTGCATGTAACGAATCGTTACATAGCGGAGAGGGCCTGTCAAGAGGAAGCGATTCGGTCAGCGGGCATGCTAAGATGGTTCGGTTATGCCTCCTTTTAAGCTCGAAGCTCCATTCAAGCCCTGCGGCGACCAAGGTCAAGCGATTGAGAAGCTGACGTCCGGGATCCTGGCCGGGAAGCTGCATCAGGCGTTGCTGGGTGTCACCGGTTCCGGCAAGACCTTCACGATGGCCAATGTCGTCGAGCGGGTGCAAAAGCCGACCCTCGTGCTCGTGCATAATAAGACTCTGGCTGGTCAGCTCTACCAGGAATTCAAACAGTTCTTCCCCCACAACGCCGTCGAATATTTCATCAGTTATTACGATTACTACCAGCCTGAAGCCTATATCCCCCAGAGCGACACGTATATTGCGAAGGATGCCTCAATCAACGATGCGATCGACCAGATGCGCCATGCGGCGACGACATCGTTGCTGCAGCGTAACGATGTGCTGATCGTGTCCTCGGTCTCCTGCATCTACGGCCTCGGGTCGCCGGAGGTCTACCATGACATGTTGGTGTACCTCGAGGAGGGGATGGAGACGCGGCGTGAGAAGATTCTGGCGAAACTGGTGGAGATTCAGTACGCGCGCAACGATGTGGATTTCCACCGCGGAACGTTTCGCGCGCGGGGCGACGTCATCGAAATTTTCCCGGCTTCGTCGGAGGCCAAGTCGGTGCGCATCGAACTCTTTGGGGATGTCGTCGATGCCATCCATGAGATCGATCCGCTGACCGGCAAATCGCTGGGCAAGTTGCCGAAGATCGCCATCTATCCGAACACGCACTATCTCATTGCGCCGGATCGTTATGAACGGGCGATCACGGGGATCGAGGAGGAGCTGGACGCGCGCGTGGCGGCGTTCAAGAAAAACGGTCAACTGCTGGAGGCGCAGCGGATCGAGCAGCGCACGAAATTCGATCTCGAAATGATCCGTGCCATGGGCTATTGCCACGGGATCGAAAACTATTCGCGCCATTTGAGCGGGCGTGCGCCGGGAGATCCCCCGCCGACGCTGCTGGACTATTTCCCCAAAGACTTCCTGTTGATCGTCGATGAGTCGCATGCGACGGTGCCGCAGATCGGCGGCATGTACGAAGGCGATTTTTCCAGGAAGCGAACGCTCGTGGATTACGGATTCCGGCTGCCGTCCGCCGTTGATAATCGCCCCCTGAAGTTTGCCGAATTCGAGCGGATGGTGAAGCAGGTCATCTATGTGTCGGCAACACCCGGTCCCTACGAGCTGGAGCATGCCAAGGGCGAGGTCATCGAGCAGATCATCCGCCCGACCGGCTTGATGGATCCCCTCATCGATGTGCGGTCGGCGAAGGGGCAGGTCGATAATCTACTGGCGGAAGTGCGGGCGGAGGCGGCGAAGGGCAATCGCGTTCTGGTCACCACGCTGACCAAACGTATGGCCGAAGATCTCACGGAGTATTATCACGACCTCGGGGTGAAGGTGCGGTATCTGCATTCGGACATTAAGACGCTGGAGCGAGCGGAGATTATTCGCGACCTCCGGCGCGGCGTGTTTGATGTGTTGGTCGGCATCAACCTGTTGCGGGAGGGGCTTGACCTCCCGGAGGTTAGTTTGGTGGCAATCCTGGATGCCGATAAGGAGGGTTTTCTCCGGTCGCATCGTTCGTTGATTCAAACGGCCGGGCGCGCGGCGAGAAATCTGGACGGCCGGGTCATTTTTTACGGGGACACGGTGACTGACTCGATGCGGAGCGCCATGGATGAGACGGCGCGTCGGCGTCATATCCAGGAAGCCTACAATGTGGCCAACGGTATTACCCCGGAAAGCATCAAGAAGCTGATTCCGGTGCTCGACTATGCGTCCGGAGGGACGAATGCCGGTCAGTTGGAACTGGCGGCGGAGTCGCCAGGGGAGTACACAGCGACGGGCGATACGGAGCAGCTGATTCGCCGGCTGGAGGTGGAGATGAAGGCGGCGGCGAAGAAATTGGAGTTCGAGCGGGCGGCGGAGTTGCGGAATCGGATCAGGTCGCTGAAGCTGAAGGCGCTGGAGTTGGCGCAGTAGCGGGTCAGCTGCAGGGTTGCGCGGCGGGTCGGAACGTCGTCACATCTGTTTGTAGAGATAGGCTCCCAGAAACATGCCCAACACGCTGAGCAGGCTGACCTTGATGCTGAAGCCGAAGGTCAGTTTGAGGAGAACCAGGTCGACGGTGAGTGGCGGGTTGATTCCGGGGGAGAAATTGCTGGCAAAGATATTTTGAATCGCGCCGTTCGGGGCCATTACGCGCAGAATTTCTCCGAAAATCCCGCCCAGCATTCCGCCGATCAGGATAAAGATCAGCAGCACGCCGATCGATTTTCTCATCCGATATCTCTCCCGGTTCACACTGTCGACGGTATGTGCCGACTTGAGGCACCATATCGGAAGCGTAAATTGATGTCAACAAAATGCATGCCAGATGTCGGGGTGAGCACATGTTACTGATTGCGAAGGCTCTCTCCTGCGCCATCCCCGCATGAATGTTCTCCGCCGTTCGACCATGAGTGGCGCGACTCGTCTGCCTCTTGGAATGTCCGGGGCGGTGCGGGATCTCAGAAAAGCCGGTGCGGAACGGCCGAAAGACGTCGTCTGTGGAGGTGCCGAATATCTTGACTTCACGCGCCCCCCTTCTATAGACTGCCCGATGCTATTTTTTTGATGTTTTTCGAGGCGATCGGAGCTCTGGCTCGAACCCGGCTTCGATGGCCTTTTTCTTTGGTGACTGGTGCTTGACGCGTTAAGCGAGAAATTTGAACGGATCCTCAAGAAGCTTCGTGGGCAGGGTGTGCTCACTGAGGACAACATCGCCGAGGCGTTGAAGGAAGTTCGCCTCGCGTTGCTTGAGGCGGACGTAAATTTCAAAGTCGTCAAAGAGTTCCTCGATCGCGTGCGCGAAAAGGCCGTTGGTCAGGAAGTGCTGAAAAGCCTGACCCCAGGCCATCAGGTCGTCAAAGTTGTCTGGGACGAACTCCGCGGCATGATGGGCGGTGAGCGGTCCAGCATTAGTCTCGCCTCCAGGCCGCCCACGATTCTCATGATGGTGGGGTTGCAGGGAGCCGGGAAAACCACGACCTCCGGCAAGCTGGCGAGGTTGTTCAAGAGCCAGGGCAAGCGGGTGTTACTCGTGGCGGCCGACCCGCGTCGTCCTGCCGCAGGAGATCAGCTGGCCAGTCTCGGGCACGACCTGGGTATCGATGTCCATCGGTTCGATCAGGTTGATGCCTCCCGCGCCGATGTGGTGCGTATTTGCCAGCGCGGAGTGGAGCGCGCCCAGGAACAGGGCTACGACCTGGTGGTGCTCGATACCGGCGGGCGTTTGCATGTCGATGACGAATTGATGGCCGAACTGGTGGCGGTCAAGCAAGCCGTGAGCCCCCACGAGGTGCTCCTGGTTGCCGATGCCATGACCGGTCAGGATGCGGTCAATATGGCCGGCCAGTTCGACCAGCAAGTCGGCCTTACTGGTGTGATTCTGACGAAGGTCGAAGGTGATGCGCGGGGCGGTGCCGTGCTTTCGATCCGGGCCGTGACCGGGAAGCCGATTAAGTTTCTCGGCATGGGAGAAAAGCTCGATGCCCTGGAGCCGTTCCATCCGGACCGGATGGCCTCGCGGATCCTCGGCATGGGTGATGTCCTTTCGTTGATCGAAAAGGCCCAGGAAACATTCTCCCGGGAAGAAGCGGAGGCCGCCCAAAAGAAACTGACCAGCAGCACGTTTACACTGGAAGACTTCCGGTCGCAGCTGGGGCAGATGAATCGGCTGGGCTCGTTCGAACAAATTCTGGGGATGTTGCCGGGCGGGCAAAAATTGAAAGATCTCGCGAATAGCGGATTGCCTGAAAAAGAAATGAAGCGGGTCGCGGCCATGATCGACTCCATGACCACGCGCGAGCGGCGCGATCATACGTTGATCAATGGCAGCCGGAAAAAACGGATTGCGCGCGGCAGCGGGACGAGCGTGCAAGAGGTCAATCGCCTGATCAAGCAGTTCTTGCAAGCCCGGAAAATTGCCAAGGTCATGTCGGGCGGAGCCGGCGGGCGGCGTCAATTGGCGCAAATGCTTCGAGGGATGTAAACGGGCGGGAGCGGTTTTGTGCGTACGTATTCACCGGTAGAGAAGAGAGTCCTAACCGAGCGGACCCAGCCGATGGCTGAACGCTCATTATATTGAGGAGGTTCTAGTGGCGGTTCATTTACGATTGGCACGGACGGGGCGACACAAGCGGCCGATGTATCGGGTTATCGCGGCGGATTCACGCAAGCCGCGCGACGGTCGGTTTTTGGAAATTCTCGGCATTTTCGATCCGTTGAAGAATCCGGCCGTGCCGGTGCTGAAGTCGGAACGGGTGCTCTCATGGTTGCGGCATGGCGCGCAGCCCACGACGACAGTGCGGACGCTGTTGAAGCGGCACGGGGTCTGGAAGGAGTTTGAGACCGAGAAGAGCGCCAAGGCTGAGAAGCCGGGAAAAGACGAGAAGAGCAAAAAGTAGCCGGATCTCATGACGCCGCTCGATCAGGCAGAGCTGGTGACCATTGGAAGGATCGAGCGATCCTTCGGGGTGCGTGGTGAAGCGCGTGTACGGTCGCTGAGCGATGTGCCCGGTCGATTTGAGGCGCTTCGCGAGGTGACGATTGTTGCGTCGAGCGGCAAGAGCCTCGTCACGCGTGTTACGCACGTGCGGTCCGGCGGGCCGACGATGATCATGGGATTCGAAGCCTTCACGACTCCGGAGCAGGTCGCCGAGTTCCGCGGTGGGCTCTTGCAAGTTCCGCGTGGAGACTCGCCGGCGCTGCCGACCGGTCAGTACTACCAATGCGACTTGATTGGAATGGTGGTACAGGACGAAGCCGGGACGGTATTGGGCCAGATCGAAGAAGTTCTGGCCATGTCTGACAACCAGGTCTTCGTGGTGCGGCAGGAGGGGAAAGAGTTGCTGATTCCTGCGGCAAAACAGATCGTGGTGGCCGTAGACGTCGCGAAGCGAGTGATGACGGTTCGACTGCCCGAAGGCTTCGGAGACCTGTAAGATGCGGTGCGCGGTTTTGACATTGTTCCCTGATATGGTGGCTCCGGTGCTTGGCCAGAGCATCCTCAAGCGCGCCCAAGAGAAGGGATTGCTTGAGGTCTGTGTCGAGAATTTGAGGGACCATACCTTCGACCGGCATAAGACGGCGGATGATGTGCCGTACGGCGGCGGCGCGGGGATGGTCATGAAGGCCGAGCCGGTCCTGCGGGCCATCGATGCCCTGCGCGCCAGGTATCAGTCTTCACATCCGGATGCGGCTTTGCGGGTGATTGTGCCTTCTCCGCAGGGACGGCCGTTTACGCAAGATCTGGCGCAGTCCCTAGCGCAGGATGACCGAATCGTGGTGTTTGTCTGCGGGCACTATGAGGGGATGGACGAGCGTGTGCGTGTCGCGCTGCATCCGGAGGAGATTTCCGTCGGCGATTATGTCTTGACCGGAGGGGAATTGCCGGCGTTGGTGATGATTGACGCTGCGGCCCGCTTGGTCCCCGGCGTACTCGGTGATGCGGCGTCGGCGGCCGAGGAGTCGTTTACTGAAGGGTTGTTGGAATATCCGCACTATACCAGGCCTGCGGAGGTGCGTGGGATGGCGGTTCCCGAGGTGCTGGTATCGGGTCACCATGAGGCGATCCGGTTGTGGCGCCGGAAGGAAGCGTTGCGGAACACCTATCTGAAGCGGCCGGATCTGTTGCGGGATCGCGAGCTTGGATTGGAAGATCGACGGTTGTTGAGTGAAGTGATGCAAGAGAGTCTTGTCCAGGTACCTGTTCGTTGAGAGGAGGAGAAAGATTATGAATCGGCTAGAGCGGATCCAACGATCCTTAACCAAAAAAACGGCACCCAAGTTCGAGATCGGGGATACCGTTCGCGTCCACGTGAAGGTCGTTGAAGGTGAAAAAGAACGTATCCAGGTCTATGAAGGCACCGTGATTGCCCGCAAAGGGACGCTGAACAGCGAGACCTTCACGGTGCGGAAGCTGTCGTACAACGTCGGTGTCGAGCGGACGTTCCCCATCCATTCGCCCAACGTGGCGAAGATCGACGTCGTCCGTCAGGGACGTGTCCGTCGCGCCAAGTTGTATTATCTGCGGACCAAGAAGGGCAAGTTCGCCAAGGTGGAAGACCGCGAGTTCAAGGTTGAAAGCAAGGCGCAGACTGCTGCCAAGCTGGAAGCGGCGACTGCAGCAGCCGCAAAGGCCTAGTACTGCCTTCCGTATAAGCTCAGGACAGAGGCGCACGTTTGGTTGGTAGCCTGAACCCGACGACAGGGGGCCCCACCGAGGAATTTGAGGTGGAGGCTCGGTCGCGCGGGTACCGGCATATTGCCGGATTGGATGAGGCCGGACGTGGGCCTCTTGCCGGTCCCGTCGTTGCAGCGGCTGTATTGTTGCCGCGTCGATTCCGCCTGCCGGGATTGAACGATTCCAAACAGATCGGTGAATCTGACCGTGATCGGCTGTTTGTCGAAATCGTTCGCCGGGCGGTTAGTGTCGGTATCGGGGCTGCGACCGAGGCGGAGATCGATCGGCTGAATATCCTTCACGCATCCAAGCTGGCAATGCGTCGCGCGCTGGAGGCGCTCCCGGTTCAGCCGGACTTTTTGCTCCTGGATGCCGTGACCCTTTCCGGGCTCTCGATTCCTCAACGCGCCATCATCAAGGGCGATGGGCTTTCTTGTTGCATCGCGGCAGCCTCGATTGTTGCCAAGGTGACGCGAGACCGTCTGATGGTGGAATATCACCGGTGGTATCCCCAATACAATTTCGCAGAGCATAAAGGGTACGGAACTCCGGAGCATCTTCGTTTGCTTCGTGAGCACGGGCCCTGTGTGATCCATCGTCGCAGTTTCGCGCCGGTACAGTCTCTGCTTGCGGCAGGCGCGGCTGCATTCCATTCGCTTTCCGATCCGGACTGAGAGCCCGCTCGATCGATGCGTGACCGCCGCCGCCTGGTAGGGGATGAAGGGGAAGGGCAAGCAGAAGCCTATCTGCGGCGGCAGGGGTTCCGAATCCTTGGCCGGAATGTGCGTTCTCCGCTGGGTGAACTCGATCTGGTGGCGGATGACGGGGGTGTGTTGGTGTTCGTCGAGGTCAAACGGCGCCGGACAGGGTCCTATGGCGGCGCGATTGAAGCCGTGGATGCGCGCAAACGTGCGAAGCTCGTTCAACTGGCGGCGCAGTATCTGGCCCAACACCGGATTCAGGATCGTGCCTGTCGATTTGATGTGGTGCTGATACAGGACGATGCTGTGACCGGTGCTGCCGTGCAACATATTGCGAATGCATTCGACGTCGCGGGGGATGATCTGCGATGGTAGGATGGAATTCGAACGCGTCTGTTGCGTGTTCGGCCCGGGGCAGTCAGGAGCGACGACTCGACGCAGTCCCACACGCTGATCGCTGCCGGTATCACCATCCATGATTCAACTTTTTCACGTCTCAAAATTTTATGATCGCCGCCCGGCGCTCTCCGATGTGACCCTTGAAATTGAGAAGGGCGAGTTCGTGTTGTTGATGGGGCCGAGTGGCGCCGGAAAATCGACCTTGCTGAAGTTACTGATCGGGGCGGAGCGTCCGGAAGAAGGGCAGATTCTTGTGCAGGGTCGCAGCCTGTCGAAACTGCGACCGTCGGAAATTCCCGTGCTGCGCCGCAAGGTGGGCGTCGTGTTGCAGGACTTCCGGCTCTTGCCAAAAAAAACGGTGTTCGACAATGTCTCGCTGCCCTTGCTGGTGCAAGGCGCGTCCACGACTGAAATCCGGCGCAAGGTTGCGGATGCATTGCGTTCCGTCGGGTTGGACCACAAAAAAGATCTCTTCCCACCCGGCTTGTCTACCGGGGAACAGCAGCGCATTTGTATCGCCCGTGCGATCGTCAACGGACCGATTATGCTGCTGGCCGATGAGCCGACCGGGAATCTCGACCCGGATTTGACGAGCGAAATTATCGAGCTGTTCAAAGCCATCAATGCCCGGGGCACGACCATCATCGTGGCGACGCATGATCCCAATGTGCTGGCGCAAGTCAATCGACGGGTGATCACACTGGATCATGGGAAAGTGGTGTCCCGCGAGCAGGTGGCCTCGTGAGGCGGTTGCTCTATCTGCTGCGCGAAGCGGTTGCCAATGTATTGACCAACCGTACGACGACGGTGGTTGCCGTTGCGACGACCGCCTTTACGTTCGCCTGTGTCGGCGTATTTCTGCTGCTCTATGTCAATTTGAAGACCATGGCCTCCTCGCTGGAGCAGGATATCCAGGTGATGGTGTACCTGCAGGATGATCTGACCGAGCAAACCAGGAGCGAGATCGAACAGCAATTGAAGGCTGATCGAGCGGTGGGGGCATTGACCTTTGTCTCCAAAGAGCGGGCGCTGTCTGATTTTCAGGCGCAGTTTCCCGCCGAGTCGCGTCTGCTGCAGGGGCTCGGACAAAACCCGTTGCCGGCGTCATTCGTTATCACGTTGGCCGCGGAGTCTCGCTCGTCGGATGCCATGCGGCGGTGGGCCAATCGCACCCAACTCATTCCCGGCGTCAGTCAGGTTCAGTACAACCAGGAATGGGTGGAGGCGCTGGCAGGCATTGTCCGGTACATTGAAGTCGCCGCCATTATTGTGGGGGTGATTTTGTCGGCTGCATCGGTGACGATCATCGCGAACACGATTCGCCTTGCGCTCTATTCGCGTCGCGAGGAAATTGAAATTCTCGGGCTGATCGGAGCGAGCACGACATTTATCCGTGTGCCGTATCTGCTGGAAGGTGCCGCACTCGGGTTGTGCGGGAGCGCTCTTTCGCTGGTGATCTTAAAAGCCGGCTTCGAGTTGTTCCGCCATCAAATCCATTCTGCTACCCGATTCCTGGGCGTCGATGCGCTATTGACGTTCTTTTCGTTCGACATGTGCCTGGTGCTCATGCTGGTGGGACTCTTTCTGGGTTGTGCCGGGAGCTTTCTCTCGCTGTTACGGTTCGGAGAGGGTCGGGCATGAGGTGGATTCAATCGGGATGCCTCCTGCTGAGTCTCCACGTGGCGTTGTTGCTGGTTCCGGTCTCGGCCGGCGCCGAGCGTAAGGATTCGTACACCGATAAGATCGAGCAGGAAAAGAAGACGCTGGAGAAATTGCGCGGCACCATTGTTGAGAAGCGCAAGAAGGCGGACGAGGCCGAA
>VOPR01000074.1 GCA_009594995.1 Nitrospira sp.
TCAGGGATGATTTCGACGAGTCGTTTTCCGGGGTGACGGGATAGGACGCCCTGCAGCGCATCGACCAGATCAAACAAGGAAATTTCGTCGAGCAGGCTTTCGTCTTTGGCCACCTCCTCCGGTGGACCGGGCTCGCGGCCAAACGTATCCCGCCACAGGCGCTCTTTATAATCCAGCTGAGAGGCCGCCTCTTTGAATTGCTTATATTCGAGCAATCGCCGGACGAGTTCTTCGCGTGGATCGGGGCCCTCTTCCTCATCGACCGCAACCTCATCCACCGGCAACAACATGCGCGACTTGATGTGCAGCAACGTTGCCGCCATCACGAGGAATTCTCCGGCGACGGCGAGATTCAATTCCTTCATCACCGACAAATAGTCCAAATACTGCTGAGCGATCAGCGCAATCGGAATATCGTAGATGTTGATTTCGTTTTTCTTGATGAGATGCAAGAGGAGATCGAGCGGACCTTCAAAGTTCTCGATCTTGACTTGGTAGGGCAGTTCAGGTTGGTCCATCAGGTACCAGGCGCTCCCTTGGACAAAGTTTCAATCTTATACCAATTTATGGGGGGATGGGGCAACACTAAAACTATATGTTGGGGGTTCGGCAGCCGTCACTTCGCCTTCAGGACGTAGATTAAAATCCCCAGTGCTGCAATGAACAACCCGATTGTTAGGGCCTGAGAAAAGGGCCCTGCCTCGGAGCGACCCGGCACAGCAGGGGTTACCCGGGCAGTTCTGGTCAAGACGGGCGCACGCGCAAACGTGGCCTGTGCCAGGTCATCCGTCTCTTTAAATGCAGCGTCGGAAAAGTCGGCCTGCGAATTGAACCGCGCGGAGCCAAAGGTCACTGCGCGATCGAAGATCGCAAAAAGAAAGAACGCTTCCCGATCGAACTGCGTCGAGGAGAAATCGCATTTCGCCCGGCAATGCGCGCCGGAAAATCCGGTTCCCATATGAAACGCGGCGCGCGCAAAATTCGCGTCCTGTTCAAACACCACCTCCAAGAATTCCGTCAAACCCGGAAAGTCGGCGCCGCGAAAAATCGCCGGAGCGCTGAACATCGACCGGTGAAATCGGGCATGCGTTCCAAACCGGGTATCAGAAAACATGGCACCCTGGGTGAAGCGGTCCTGCACAAAATAACTTTCCTGCTCGAACTTCGCATTTGATCCATCAACCAGGCCGAGAAATACCGTACGCGACAGATCGACGAGGCCGGCAAAACCGGTATGTACCAGAACGACCGGTCCGGTAATGAGCACGAATCCGCGCTTCAGACGATTGACGATCTGCCCCTTCACCCGCGAGTGCTTGATCACGAACGGCCCACGAATGACATGCACGTCCTCATCGTTGAGCCCCTCGAGTACCCGACGATCTTCCAGGGACAATCCCTGCACAGCAGCTACCCGCTGGGCCGGCAGCTCATCAAGTACCAGGTCGCCCTGAATAACGACCCCCGACAAATCAATGCCCTTCCCTGCCGCCAGCGCGCGCATGAGCTCTTGAGCGGGAACGGTACGCGCCTCCCGCTCAGCCTCCGTGCAGGTGCTACTCAAATGCAGAGTGAAAGCGCCGGTCGCATTCTTCCCTCCACCCTCGGTCGTGCACTCGGCAAACAGGAGGCCTGGAAACAGGCTTATCCCGCAGAGGATACCGAGCACCCAGAGAGAAACACGCTGCCCTCGGGTAAGCTGATTCAACCTAGTCATACACACTCTCTGTGTAAACTCGAAGACCAAGAACTGCGCCAACACTTTACACCATACCCAGCTTTGCTAGACTTGCGCTCATATGCATGCCACGACTCTTCAGTCCGTTGCGGGAACCGGCCTGCGCATGCTGCGACTTCTGGTCCCCTGCATCTGCCTATTGGTCGCACCCCTTCGACCAGCCGCCGCGGAGTCCGTGGTTGAAGTCCCCATGTTAGCCGCGATTCAAGCCAATCACCTTGGTGTCTTCGAGGTGCTCCTGTTGCGCTGGGACCACCAGCCGAGTCCTTCGCCGATCGTGTTGCAATGGCAAGGCGGCAACATCAAACCTGGACAGACCAACCTCGGATCCATGGCCCTCGCATTCCAATACGCGCTCGAACATACGCCGAACGTCGACCACCGCGGGACCGTCAGTGTGATCGGCATTGCCTACGCCTCGACCGGCACCGACGGCCCGAGCGCAGGAGGGGTCATGACCGTGGGGTTTGCCGCACTCCTCAAAGGGGACCAGATCCGGCGCGGGGTTGCGATGACCGGCACAATCTCCAGGGATGGCACGATCGGCCCGGTGGGAGGCATTCCCGACAAGATCCGCGCGGCGGCTCGCGAGGGATATCGGACCATTCTGATTCCCCAGGGACAGCGTGATGATCCGCGCTGGAATCTGACCCGCCTCGCCTGGGACCTCAATGTCGAGGTCAAAGAGGTCAGCACGGTAGAAGAAGCCTACCATCTCATGACAGGGGGCACCCTCGACTAACCCCGTGAGCCGCGAAGCACTTGCCCGTTATTCCCCCGCCCCCAACCCTTCGCGAATCGACCGATACTCTTCGTCCGTGAGGCGGTGCATGCCGAGGCTGAGCCGCCTGCTCAACTCCGCCTGTTCTTCGATGCCTAAGACCCGTTGCAGCAACACCTGGCAGTCAGGCGCATTGCCCGACCACCGCTGCAACGGTTTGACCTGCACAAACCCATAGCGGGCTTCCGTCCGAACCTCATCCTTCAGTAATTCATCCAACGCCTGGAAGGGCTGAACCGGCGAGACGATCGCAAACTCGGCTCGAATGCCTTCCTTCAGCACGTACACCAATCCGTGAGATTCCGGCGTGAGAAACTTTTGAAGATTGTCGCGGATCAACGCCGTGCAGAGGCCCCAAATTCCTGCGCCGAGCTGCAACTCGGCGCTCTCAGGAGAACTCCGCTCGCGCAAGGCCCCGGCAATAAAAAGGAAGTGACTCATGGGTGGTGTGGCCGATCTGCATTGGCACGCACCGCCACGACGAGCACAGGGCTGTCGCAACAGAACCGAGAGGCGCCCGCAGACACGACACCGGGCACAGCAGGAAACACTATCGGATCAGGCATGTTCAGTGGAGCCTTTACTGGGTGGAAGGCACTGGGCACGCAGAGGCATCGACCGAGTTCAAGCCGGCACAGCACGACACCAGCCCGGGCTAATTGTTCCGATACTCGTCTGCGTCGTCGAGCAGATCTTCTGATTTTTCGAGATAATCCACGTCGTCGTCTTCGCCGTCGAGTCCGAGTTCTTCTTCTATCTCCTCTTCCTCGATTTCTTCCGACACGTCATCCAGATCCTCAGCCATCTCCTCTTCGTCCTCATCGAGCTCCAGCTGTTGAGGCTCAACTTCCACCTTAGCCGCCTTGCCAATCTCGGGGGCAACCGGCTTTACTGGTTTGGACTCGGGAACGGCGACAGGAGATTCAACCGGCACCTTGGCTTTCGGAGCGGCCGGCTTCGACTTGGGTTTTGGCTTCGACACAGGCGTTACAGCCTTGACCGCCGATTTCGCCTTTGAAGAACGCGCGGGTTTCGCCGGGGCTTGTTTCTTAGCAACTTTCTTGGCGGGCTTTTTGACCGTCTTTTTGGAGGTCGACTTTGCTGCCGCCGCCTTCTTGGCCTTTACAGGCTTTTTCGCTTTTGCGGCCGGCTTCGCTTTCACAACTTTTTTGGGCTTGCTCGCCTTTTTCACCGCGACCTTTTTCGTCCGAGCGGCTGGTGCCGCAGAGCGTTTCTTCTTCACGATCTTCTTCGCCATTCCACGTCCTCCTCTCAAGTCTTCAGCATGGCACGTCGGTGGTAAAGCGGCCTCCATCTAGCATGAACAACCAGGTTGTTGCAACCATCTCACGTCAACAGGGAACTGTGTCAGACTGCAACGCCACCGCATACTTTGAGGCTGAGGCTGTCACCCCTCTAACCTGGCACCTATCTGTGCTCATTGTTCCGACTGCACCGACAAGCCAGGTACCGGCCGCGAGCAGGTCGGTGAATCCTTCCGAATTGAGCCTGTCTCTATGTATAATAGAAAGACGGTAATCACTGGAGTCATGACCCCATGAAGTGGCACGCTGTGTTTCTGAGTCTTGCGGTGGGCACCCTTACAGCCTGGCCTTCGACTGCGATTCCCCCGGCTACCCAGGTCCTCATGGATAGCGGGTCGCCCTACTATGTCCCCGCTGCCGCCACCGTAACGACAGGCGGCGCCATCCGATGGGACAATCCCACCCCGACCCATCACACCGTCACCCACGACGGCTGTCTTGACGAAAGCGGGCGTTGCGCCTTCGATTCCGGCGCCGTCGAGCCGGGGGGCACCTACACCATCCCCAGCCTGCCTCCGGGCCGTTATCCCTATCAATGCCGCATTCATCCCATCATGCGCGGCATGATCATCGTGGCTGACTCTCCGATGCTCCCTTCGCAAACCTAAGATCGCACTCGATCTCACAAGGGTTCTTGCAGGTCGGCGTGAGCCTCGTGTAGGCTGCGGTTTCTTTTGGTACAGGACTGCCCGACACGATGAAAGCTGCCGCAGCGATACAAGAGCCGCTCAGTCTGAGTGGCGACGTCCTCAACCTGCTTGCCTGGCGCATCCCCGACCTTGTCGCCTACCAGCACGCCTTCGATGAATGGTGGCTCGCGCCGCTCGACGATGACTTCCCGCTCGTTCGCCTCAACATGGTCGGGATTGAAATGCTGACCTCCATGAACGGCCACATCACCGTCGGCGCCCTGGTAGAAAAGTACGGAAACAAGATCTGCGGGCCGGACGGCCAGCCCGGTTCATGGCACCTGGAACGGTGGTCGATTCCGAATTATTCCCTCTGCTACTTCGGAACCGAACCGCCGGGCGGCCACCGACATAAGGCCAAATGGGATCTTCTCCTGCAACAAATTCGGGAGAGTTGGTCCGGCCAGCAGGACTTTGAAGGCGAAGAACATCTCGAGGATTTCCACGTCCACGAGCTCAAAGAAAGCGACCTGGAGGACGGCCACTTCGACCTGATCGAAACCACCGTCTCACACCTGTTCCGCGAACCGTGCGAAGCGCTGGGGGGCACCACCTATGGACGCCTGCTGATGCGTCAGCTGCGCCGCCTGGGCTGGTTCAAGCCGAAACCCAAAGTCATCGTCGAGATCGGCGGCGGGCTCGGCTACGTCGCCCGTGAGCTGGGACAAGAACTGTTGCCGTTCGAGAAGCAGGGAATTCAGTATATTTCGCTGGATGTCACTCGTCCCTTTCTCCAACTCCAAACCAAACGCGCCAAAGCCGGCGGCTGGACCGGCACCGGCACCCATGCCAACGGGGAGTGGCTGCCGTTTAAGGACAATTCGGTCGACCTCATCATCGACAACGAGAATATGGCCGACATGACGCCGGTGAAACTGAGCCGCAAGGAGCTCACCGACGGCCGGGGAGACACCGCGCAACATCAGGAAGCCCTCGATTGGATCAGGCGACTACGACTGCCGCTCGAGAAGGATTTGCCGGAAGAAGTGATCTTCAACCTCGGGCCGATGCGATTCGTCGCCGAGGTCTGGCGGGTGCTGAAGCCCGGAGGCCGGGCGTTCCTCACGGAGTTCGGCATTGAAGAAGGCTGGCCAGCGGCGGTGAAGCTTCCGCACCACACTGAATACGAAGTGCAATACAGCCACCTTCGGCAAGCCGTGCGGTGGCTGGGATTTCAAGAACGGTATCTGTCACTCCCGCAATTTCTGCAGATCAAACCGGACACGAAGGTCCTCTGCACCGGGGCTGCCTATACCATTCAGCGGTTTTGTCAGGGACTCGGCCGGAACTTTGCGGTGCGAGCTTACACAGAGAGTGAGCTCAACAACACGTTGGGCGACATCCTGCCCAAACTGCAAGGTTGCCACTACCACGACATCGCCGATCCCGCCTGGTTCGGCCTCATCGACTTCAAGGTGCTGCTCCTCGAAAAGCCGGGCGGCATTCCCCAAGCGACCTTCACCGAACAGAAAAGCGGCCTGCGCTGGTATTCGCAGCGATAATCTCGCGACTTCGGCTACCGCCACTTCCACTGACCTGCCAGGTGGAGCAGCACTCCCTCTCGCAGCCCCAAATCGCTGACAAGACACTCCTTGTTTCCAAGCGTCTCTAGTACCGTAGAGAAAATGATTGCGCCGGCGGCGATGACGTCTTCCCGCCCGCGCTCCAACCCAGGCAGGCCTTCTCGCTGCACTTTCGATCGGCTCAAGAGCTGCATTTCCAGCCCCTTGACGGTTTCCAGTGTCAGCACATAATTGTGGATCCGTGCTGGTTCGTAAGTTGGCAACTCTTGGGCCATAGCGGCCAGCGCCGTGATCGTTCCCGCCGTGCCGACACAGGTGAGCGCCGCTGGACGCGGCATGCCGGCTACTGCAGCCGCCGTGTCCGTCGCCACCCACTCACGCGCCGACTGAATTTCTTCACTCGTCGGGGGATCGTGATGGAGCAACCGTTCGCACAACCGCACGACGCCGATATCAATCGAACGCACCACCGGGGACTGCCCGGGTCGATCCAGGATGAATTCCGTGCTTCCTCCCCCAATGTCCAAGGCCAGCAAATCCGTCACACCGGGAGGCAGGCCAGACCGTATGCCCAGCATAGTCCGGCGCGCTTCGTCTTCTCCTGAAATGATCTCGACGTGGAATCCTGTTTCGCGCGCGACGAGGTCGACAAACTCTTCGCGATTCCCGGCATCGCGCACGGCACTCGTCGCGACAACCGTTGACGCCTCGACCGGATACCCGTCCATCGCCTGACGCCATTCTTTCAGCGTCGCCACCACCCGTGCCATGGCCTCGGGCCGAAGCACACGATCTCGATCGACGCCTTGGCCGAGCCGAAGAATCCGCCGATCGGATCGCAGTTCACGCAGTTGTCCGTGCGGCGTCACCTCTGCGATCAGCAGCCGGCAGGTCAACGTCCCGATATCGATACCGGCAAAAATTGGCATGGATGCAGGCACGCTGGTCATAGGCAACCGCTCACTGATCCTCAACGGTGATGTCATTCATTTCGAGAAGCAGCTTTGTCCGTTCATCCTGCAGCGTCCGAACCTGTTGCATCATGCGGGTAATCTCCACATCGGAGAGGATGCGCTCCGCCGCTTCGCCACGATCGTGCAACTCAATCGTTCGTTCACCGATGTCGGCATGCAGGTCGTCCAGCTGCTGCTCCACCTTGCGCAACTCCAGCCGATAGCGCAGCAACTCGCCCTCTTCGAGCGCTCTGGTGGCGACCTTGGCCGTGCCATGCCGCAAGGTCACCCAGCCGGCGCGAAGATCATGACTCAAGCGCTGCAACATTCCCATTATTCACTCCTCCACCGGCCGGCTCTCGACTCAGCTCACATTTCCCAGAGCCAGCTTGCCCTGCCAACGGCGACACATCGCAGCTTTGAACGCCTGGTGTTGAGGCAGGGTCAGCCCGGGGTCCTGCTCCAACAACGCAGCGGCTTCTTGCCTCGCCAGCTCCAACAACTGAACATCCCGCACCAGGTTGGCTGCCCGGAACTCGGGCACACCCCATTGCCGCAAGCCGAGGAATTCGCCTGGGCCCCTGATGCGAAGGTCTTCCTCCGCAATGATAAATCCATCGTGTGAATTCACGAGTGCCGCCAATCGTTGTTGCGCATTCGAGGCATTCTGCTCGGGTTTTCCGTCCCGACTGACCCGAGGCCTGGCCTCGCGCACTAAATAGGACGCCATGAGGATGCACAACGATTGATGCGCGCCTCGTCCGACCCGCCCCCGCAGTTGATGCAGCTGCGCCAGACCGAATCGTTCGGCATGCTCGATCACCATAACGGTTGCGTTCGGCACATCGACACCCACCTCAATCACCGTGGTGGCGACGAGAAGTTGAAGCGTCCCGGCCTTGAAGGCTGCCATCGTACGCTCTTTTTCAGCAGTCGGTAGCCTGCCGTGCAGTAAGCCGACCTGGACCTCCGGAAATACCTCACGCTGCAGATGTTCCGCTCCCTGAATCGCCGCCTTCAGATCAACTTTCTCAGATTCCTCCACCAGCGGATAGACGATATACACCTGTCGTCCGGCCCTCAGCTCATCTCCCACCAACTGCCACGTCTTGTGGCGCTGCCCCTCAGAGTACAGCAGGGTCCTCACCGGCTTACGGCCCGGCGGCAACATATCGATGACTGACACATCCAAATCTCCATAGACGGTCATGGCCAACGTGCGTGGAATCGGCGTTGCGGTCATCACCAGCACATCCGGCCGGTATCCCTTCTCGAGCAATGTCTTTCGCTGCATGACGCCGAACTTATGTTGTTCGTCGACCACCACCAGACCAAGGTTGGCAAATGTCACATGCTTCTGGATCAGCGCATGTGTGCCGATGGCCACTTGCGCCTCACCCGACTCCACCTGCTTCAGAATGGCAGTTCGATCCTTGGCTGTGCCGCCGCTCTTCAGCAGCACAGCTTTCAGCCCGACGGCTTCCAGCAATGGCCTGAGATTCAGATAGTGTTGTTCGGCCAGGATTTCGGTAGGAACCATCAGCGCCGCTTGGCAACCGGAACCACAAGCCATCACCAACGCATGCAACGCCACCACTGTCTTCCCGGACCCGACATCTCCCTGCACTAATCGATTCATCGGTCGAGCGGCCACCATATCGGCCTGTATCTCCCGCCACACGCGCTCCTGCGCAGGCGTCAACTTAAAGGGCAGCCGCTGCGCGAGCTGCTTCAGCTGTACCGCGTAGGGATTGAACCGAACGCGCTTGAGTTCTTCTTTCACCTCCCGCTGCCGAAGCACCATGGCGGCCTGCAAGAGGAACAATTCTTCAAAAGCCAACCGGCGGTGGGCAACCGTCACACCACGTTCAAGAGCGGCCAGATCTGTTTTCGGCGGCGGAAAATGCACTTGGTGGATCGCCTCGCCGATCGGCGGCAACCGGTGTCGAGCACGAACCGACAGCGGCAGTACCTCCTCCAATTCTCCCCCGTACTCGGTCAGCAATCCCTGCATCAGAATGCGCATCTGACGCGAGGTCCAACCTTTCGTCTCGTGGTAGATCGGCACGATCCGTCCGACGTGGAGCAACTCATCCTCTCCACCATCGAGCACTTCAAATTGCGTGGGTTCCATTCGCAGATCCATCCAGCCACGCCGGCCGGCAACCACACGTCCAACCATCATGACCCGCGCGCCCTCTTTCAACATGTCTTCCAGATAAGGCTGGTTAAAAAACACCGCGTGCACCGTCCCGGTAGTATCCTGAACGGCCACATCAAGAATCGACAGGCGGCGGGCGCGCGCGCGCGTTGCTTCCGCTTGGCTGATCACCCCACAGATACAGGATGTGGCGCCAGCCATCAGTTTGGCGACAGGCGTAATGACCGATCGGTCGTCGTAGCGCCAGGGCAGGGTCCACAGGGCCTCCTCAACCGTGCGGATCCCCAGACGTTCTAACAGCAGGGTTCGTTTCGGCCCTACCCCCTTGGCAAATTGAATGGACAACTCCCAGAGGCGCCGGGCAGGGCCATAACTCACGGAAGCTACATTCTGAGCCTTCTCCTTGAGGGTATTGGTCGACTGATTGGTCACGACCCCGCTCTCTTGCAAGCGACGAAGAAGACTCAACGCCTGCGACAATCGATCCTGCT
The DNA here is from genome assembly GCA_009594995.1 of Nitrospira sp. Classification (GTDB taxonomy): domain Bacteria; phylum Nitrospirota; class Nitrospiria; order Nitrospirales; family Nitrospiraceae; genus Nitrospira_A. Next base: position 9,662 of record VOPR01000074.1, read on the forward strand.
GTTCGGTGGCTGTAAGTCGCGTGTGAAAGTCAACGAAGAGGTTCCGTAGCGAGAGCAGTTCCACTTCCAGCGCACGAGGATAGAGACGTTCACCAAGGGCGCCAATCACCTGGTCCGACACAAAATGGTCAAGGTTCTTGACTGCCGGAAGGTGGGCATAGGCATCGCGACAGGCGAATTCAATGGGTCTCGTGACACGCTGCAGGAACGCCTGGAACGAATCGTGGAGGTGGGTGGAATCAGGACGTGGCATCCTGGAGCGGGATCGTACCACAGGCTGCTTGGCGGCTCAACGAAGGACCGTCCTCAAAAGGAAGAGCCAACGCGTTGGCCCCCGTTGGCTTTTACAACTTTTCTTGGCCCTCCCCGGGCTCGGTGTTAGAGTGATTTCGTGTAGGACTCACGGAAGGACACCCATGTATCGACGCAATATCAAACATATTCTCGGGCCCTTGGCTGTTCTCATCGCCATTTTCATCTTCTATCAGTCGTGGCTCAAGCCGCAATATTTCCACGAGACACCTGCACCACCGCCCCAAGTGATTTCAGACGAGAAGAGCTCCGCCTCCACCGGCCCAGTGGCACCGCCCCCACAACCTGTGGTTCCGGAGATAAAGCGGTCCAGAACCATTGATCCCGTCAGCATTCCAGTCCCTCGACATTCCGAACTGCTCGGCGCGATCCACGAAGAACTCGAGAAGCACAATATCGCCCTGGCGGAAGCAAAGCTCCAGGAACTCCCCGCGTCGATTCTTTCGGAATCCGCCACCAAACGCCATGTGGCCATCTTGTGGAACAACCTCGGTATCCTCCAGGAAAACAACGGTGGAACCGAAATCTCTGTGAAAGCATTTAAGAAAGCAGTGGCCCTCGATCCACAAAACCCGGTAGCCCATCTCAATCTCGCCCATGCCTACTGGGGCTTACGAGACCCCGCACTCACCGAGGAATTCCTCCGAAAGGTACTGACGCTGTCCCCGGATGAACCATTTCCCCACGTTGCCTTGGCGGACCTGCTGCAGGAAAAAGACCACCTGTCAGAGGCCGGAAAGCATCTGGCGCAGGCAAAAGAACGACTGAAAAAGGACCCTGGCCTGCAATCCTATGTAAAGGCCGTCACTGCCAAGGTCCATCGCACGGAAAAAGTGGAGGAAAAGTTTTCCACTCATAACAGCGTGCACTTCACAGTCAAGTATGACGGAAGTGAGGATCCGGAGACCTGGACGGCCGTACTGGATATCCTGGAAGAGGCTTACCGAGAAATCGGTCAGAAGTTCAATTTTTTCCCGTCAAAACCAATCATGGTCGTACTCCACACCAAGAATCAGTTCCAAGGAGCAACCGGTAGCCCCATTTGGGCAGACGGCCTGTTTGATCCAGTATTGGGACGCATCCAAATTCCCACCCAGGGCGCCGCAACCGATCGCGCCTGGCTGACACGGGTCCTCCGCCATGAGTTTGTCCATGCGCTGATTCATGAAGAACTGGGGGCTACCGGCGGAGCGATTCCAACTTGGCTCAATGAGGGGCTTGCAATGCAGTTGGCAAGTGATTCCTGGCAGGATGTCGGGAACATACCGGCCGGAGACAATAGCTTAGTTCCCTTGGCGGCTCTGGAGGGTAGCTGGGAAAATCTGCCGGCGGAAAAGGTCGGCGTCGCTTACATGGAAGCGAATGCCGCTACCCATTATCTCATTGAGCGATTCGGCATGCATAAGGTGCAAGAAGTGCTGGTTCACCTGAAGGCCCGCCAAACGATTGCCGCGGCCATGCAGGATAGGCTTCTACTCTCCTATGAGAACTTTCAGCACCAGTGGGCAGAGAGTCTGGGTGCTACAGTACCGTCGCCAAAATCGTAACCGTTACCTTAGAGCCGTTTCATACACTTCGGTTTCGGAAACTCCGTCGGAATTCCAGAACGGGATGGCTTGAGGATAGGCATTGGTCTCGGGCACGATTGCCGGCTCTTCAATACGCTCAAGCTGCTCGAATGAATCCTCCCACAACAGCTTTCCAGATGTGCGATCGTAGGTCCGCACGACCAAATCAAAAATATGGCCGATTGGCTCGTTGACCGGCCGAATAAAGCAGCCCCTGCATGACACACCCGCTACGCCCGCTCGCTTTCGGCTTCCTGGAGCGAACTGATCTTGCCAGACCAGCCTTCCTGTCAGGGGATTCACGGCGCGCACGGAGAAGAGGGCTTGGAAAGCGTTAGGAAGGCGCTCTGACGCAGGACTTACTGAAGCCAGACCCGGAATAATCGTAGCCTTGGCCTTGGCTGCCCCCGCCTCACCGACTTTGAGTAAGTTCAATTGGCCTTCCCAGAGAAATCTTCCGGTTTCCGCGTCGTATACTCTCAACATGAACCTGGAATTCCCCTGACCGTCGATTCCGATTCCACCGGCAAAGATGCGCCCCTTATTCTCATCATGTTCAGCGGCCCCTTCCTCCTTGACACTCACGTCGAATGAATCTTCCGAAAGAATAGCGCCTGTCTGCACCTCATAGGTCCGAACCGTTATGCTCGATGACCCTGCGGCTTGAAACCCGAACCCGGCCGCCAGTACTTCCGAATGGCCGGTCGACGCGTGCCCTATTAAATCAGCAATTGGTTCGCGAGGAGTTCCAGCCCCGGTTGAAAAGTGATACGGCGTAGCCCAAGAAAGACCCGACAGGAAAACAGCGGCGACCGTCGGCCACAGCATCAGAAACACTCGTCGTCTGATTGTCCCGCAACACGACTGGATAGACCCTGTGCGCCGCGTTGCTTCGCCGACCAGATTCTCGTCTTTCGCTGGCAGTCTATATGGAGCCACGTGTCCCTCCCCGGTGAGTGACGGATTCTCACTCGAATGGGGACCCGTGGTAAATGACTCGGCTGACCTGGCTCTCCCCTCAAAGGGTGGGGACAGGCAACATGTCGGACAGAGAGTAGAACGAAGAGTGCATCAGTTGGACGTTACCGGGGCCAGAGCGGATGGTCATGAGGCAGAGTATCGCATCCACTACAGACAAAGAAGGAAACTTGCGGCAGGCGAACGTCGAGGTTATAGTGCCGCTATGGAAAGCGCTCGTCCGGTCATTTCTCTTCTTGCTGTGCTGATTGCTTTGGAAGGCGTGCTCTTCGGGGTCGGATCGGCCGCACCACTTTCAACGATTAAAGACGGCGTCCTGTTGGGATTTTTGTTCGGGTTTCCCACGCTGCTGCTAGGCGGGCTAATCATGATCCGCCAACCATGGACTGTGATGGGAGCGGTCATTTACAGCACGATCGCTCTGGCACTTGATCTCGCAACGATCGTCCAGGAGGCCAGTCAGGGATCTCCGCGCGTGCTCATCCTGATACTCACAGTAGTCAGCAGTCTGCTCAACTTTCTTATCATGATTTTCGGAGGACGGTGCGTGCTCACTTTCCAACCCGGCGAACGGCCTCCAGGAGGCCCCCATCCCAATCTTCAGTTCCCTTCTTCATCGTAATCGGCCTGATCTTCAGATACCCTACCCCTCGAAGCCACTCAGCCGTTTCACAGCATGAATACGTGTTTCCGTGCTCCGCGAGGAACAACATACTCACAGCAAAAAGGCTCGCCTCTTCCGGATAGAGGACTTCTCGATCGTGAAAGAATACGTCCTGGATGATCGGTCGACCGCCCTGGGACAAGGAAGAATACACTCTTCGAAACCATGCTTGAGTTTTCTCGGGTCAATAGATGTGCAGCACGATTGAATGCCAGACCGCATCGTACTGTCCCGGTTTGCTTCCTACATGAAGTCAAGCGGGGGGAAAGGTCTTTGCCTGATGCAATTCGATCTACGCGGCAACTCGTGCGATACATCCGACGAACGGTAGTGCATAGCCCGGGTGAAGTGGCGTCGATAGGCCACCGAATCAGGCGCATCGTGGGCCAGCGGGCACCCACTTCCAACCGTTGGCGTCAAATGCGACCAATCTGCCGACTGACTCTTCAGTCACTTGAGATAGGCCTCCCAAAACTGGGGACGTTGACATGCAACACGTTGCAGCGAATGCGCTGTTACGCTTGCTTAACTATCCGCACATGGCCAGGTTAAGGCAAAGAATGTCCAGCCCGCGATCGCTCACTTTGAGAGTCTGCGCCAGCTTTGGAACAAACCACGTTGCAGCGCCCATGACTCTAAAGAGATTCAGCTCAAGTGCGGTCAGGATAGCACCCGGCAATCGGTAGGCGGCCAGAGCGAAGAGCTTCAATACTTGCAATGGGAGGAGATGTTACGAGGAGGTCGAATCCATCGTCGCACCGCAGAACTACGCCCTAAAAAGATTCTGACACCAGCGCACGGCAGCAATCACCTCATCGTAACGATCAAAGTCGACCGTCTTGGAAAAGGTAATCGCGACATATTCGTCATTCATATCCGTCTGCTCAGCGAACCCGGCCTTGAGGAGAGCCGGGCGTTTCTTGGACACCGCAGGGCCCAGAAAATACTTGGCCTGTTTGGCCACTTCATCGGTCCCCAAATCCTCGGTCGTCCCGTCGCACATCAGACTTTTCACATCGTCCATGGCGATTCCGTGCTGACAAAGAAATTGACCATCAGACCTCAGCTCCAGCACCCATCCATCGTCGCTCAGATCAAGAGCAAGGGGACCACCGGGCTCCAGTTCATAAAATTGCGGAATGCTGGTGCGCAGCTTCGAACGAGCCTGTTCCCATGCTGGAAGTGCAACAGTACTCATGCGCGGGACTGCCTTGGCTGTGGCGTGGGATCCTCGGCATCGAGCCGGGCACGAAGACGTTCAAGGCGGGTAGTATTCTCGGCTAATTTGGGGAGATCGTATTTGCGGTCCATTCGCACCACCTGCTCAAGTAACTCAACCGCAACTTGCAACTGCCCTAGATCTTCATAACATTGGGCCAGGACATACCGCGCGCCCCCGGCCCGCAGTTCATCGCGGCTGCGTTCGGCAATTGATTGGCTCGTTTGACAACAAGCAATGGCGTCCTCATATCGCTTTTGGATGGCGAAAGTTCTCCCCATCATCCGCCAGGCATCGGCCACGCCGCCTTGATTGTTCAACCGACGCATCAGGACCAGTGACTGCTCATAATATCGAAGTGCATCCTCGCACTGTCCGGTTTCTCGAGCGACCAAGCCGAGATCTGAGAACAATACGGCCTTGCCGAGTTCGTCATGTACCCGGGTCATAATATCAAGTGCCTCGAGATAGTAGGCTCTGGCACGGTCCCACTCACCAGCATCGGCGCGGAGGTTGCCCAGGTTGGCCAATGTGGTTCCAATCCCTTTGTCGTCCCCCAAAACTTTTTGCAATTCCAGCACTTCTTGATAGTAACTCTGCGCCGACTCACGGCGTCCGCTCACCGCGCAAATATTTCCTAGGTTCCCCAATGTTGCACTCAGCGCTCGGTGATCGCCCGTCAAACGATCACACTCTAAGGCCTTTGCGTAACAGGCATAGGCCTCGGTGTAATGCCCGCGCGCAAAATGCTCGTTGCCCTGGCGATTGAGCTCTTCTGAAAGACCGTTTCGAAGCCCCATTGTCCTTACGCCTGTAACGCGTGCTCCAGTGCCTGCTTAGCTCCGCCTATGATGCTAGCGCCATCACCGACAAGAATCGAGTCGAAGTTGTATTTCAGCAATCGCCGAAGCCCCTCTTTGGCCTTCCCTATATCGCCATACTTTTCAGGGGCGAGAAGGCTCAAGGCTCCCGCCGGCTTTCCAATTAGTGCGTCGCCGACAATCAACACGCCTTTCCCCTGCTGAATATACAGCGCCGATTCCCCGGGAGACTTCTGATCTTTGAGCTGAACTGCCCAAATACCGCCTGGCAGGAGTTCACCGTCTTTGAAGGTCTTCGACGGCTTCACCTCCATCTGCGTGGCATCGGCCTCGGGTACATGTAATTGGCAGCGAAACTCCGCCTGATAGGTCACCGCCTCACGTATATGGTCACGATTCGTCACGATAATGTAATCCAGGGCTCCCTGACGCCGAATAAGGGTACTCGCGTCGGCTGTCATCGGAGGAGGATCGATTACGATCTTATGTTCGCCGACCGTGAGAAACAGCCCGTTAAAATTGAGCTGCTTTTCTTCGGAAAACCAGGACCATTGCCAAATACCAGGGAGTAGTTGTTTCACGAGTTTCGCCTCACACGGTCCGAGCTACAAGGCTGCAATGGCATCCTGCAGGGTCTTCGTCACCTTTGCACAAATACCGGCTTCAGCAGGAAGGTCGATAATATCGTCCTCTGACACGGTGATGAATTTCCGGTTGGCCCCTTTGGTAAGGGAAATGAGGAACATGCTGTTGGTCGGCTTCGTCGGAATCACGACGTCGACCGAAGGGTTAATTCCCCTCACCACCTCAAGAAACTTCTCTTTACCCTCTTCCCATTCGTCCATGGCCCCTCTTTCCTCTCTACATTGCGCCGGTGGTGGCAGCGGGAGCAGAGGACAGTAATTTCTCCACTTCCTGAATGACGACCTCAGCACCGGCCAGTTCCATATTTCCGACACGCTGCCACCTGATCACGCCACGCTGATCGATTACATACACGTTGGGAATGAACTTCCCGCCGCCGTAGAGCTTGTCCGTAGTTTTATTCGGATCGAGGAGATATGGATACGTCACCTTCACCGGGAACGCACTGAGGAATTCACCCACATCTCGTTTGGAGTTTCCCGATGAATTGATTCCGACGACGGCAACATTTTTTCCGGTCATCACTTCATGAACCTTTTGCAAATTGGACCCTTGCATCATGCAGGGGTCGCAAATGTGGAATAGGCCCAAAACGACCACCTTTCCCCTCAATTGCTCAAGCGAGACAGCATCTCCAGTGATCGATGTGAGTGCGAACGCCGGGGCGGGTTCCCCTACTTTGAAGAAGCCGGCGGCAACAACAAGGTGGGTTGCCCACAATGGAGCCAGTGCGATGGCAATCGCTATCAGAATTCGTTTCATCAGCGCCTCCTTCTTGAAAGCAAGCAGGAAAAGAACGCAGCCTCTCCCCATCCAAGCCGATTCACGACGGTCCTTCGTGAATACTGATCACGCTGGCATCCTAGCATGCGAATTTTTTCAGGAGCAACCACTTAGGCGGGATGACCCGTGCCAATCAAGAAAGGCCGAGTTGGACACGAGGAGAGCAAAACGATCTTCAGGAACTTTGCAACCAGCGTACAACCATTTCACGCATGCGAACAGAAAGGATCCACTTGGCTACCACGCAATGGAGCGGCTTGAGACAAGCCGCCAATACCCGAAGCTTTCGTTGAAATCGAAACCATGGCAATGGACGAGTGATCACATCGGCCTCAGCGCGACAAAGGGCCACGCCCAACTTCCAGCGTTCCCACAAGGAATCTTTCATGGTCACATAGAGCGCATCCGCGCAATCTTCATCAACACCGTGGCTGGGATTTTTGAGGAACTGCATGGGCATCCGTCTCACTAAGTCGGATATGTCGGCGTCTGCTTCAATTTCGTGCATCACCGAGCGCGGCAACACGGCATCAAATAGATAGTGGGCCATGGATAGCCCCAGTAGGACCATCCTCCGGCACTTCCATTCACTCGCCTGAAACAACACGCGGCTCCAATCCAATGCCGGCCTCCGACGCAGGAGTTCCGCCACATCACAAACCCATTTCAGTTGCTCCCAAGCATGTTTTGATCCATGTACACAGAGCAGAATCAACAGATCTTCAGGGCAAAGCCCCATCACCGATTTTGCCGGCAAGGTGACTGGCTTTAACCTATTCCAGAATGCACTCCGGTCAAGCCGAAACCCAAAGTGGCGGCGAGCCATAATCCATTGCAGGTCAACAGCTACAATGCCATTTCTTTTTTGGAAGAAGTGATAGGCCTCGCCCGTCTCATCGCCCACGCCTGTATCCTGGCTGGTGAGTTGGTAGCCTAGTGACCACAGCACTTGTCGTGCCTGAGGAATTGCTCCCTGTTCAACAATCAAATCAATATCCGCACATTCACGCAAACTGAGATCACCATAGGCAGTTTGGGCCAGCGTCACGCCTTTAAATGGAATCGCCGTGACGCCCTTTGCGGCCAATGCGTCAAGAAGCATCACGAGTTCCTTGGCAAGCAACGTATTTAAGAGGGCGTTGGCCTGATTGTGCCGACGGAAAGCTTCATGAATGGCCGATGGCAATGCTGCAGGACAGATCGTGGCAAGGTTGCGATAGACCAGCGGCGCCACTCCGTGTGCCTTCGATAACTGCCAGACTAAGTCCCAATCAATACCATCACAGACCAGGTCTGCAACTTCGACTCGAACAAATTCACTTACCGTCGTTCGCGCACAGAGCACGAGTAAACGGCCTTCTGCACACATCAAGGATAGACCCGGCGAGGCGACTTTCCCAATACGCAACCCTTTCCTCGTGTGGGATGGCTTCCATCGAGCGACCATGGATCCCGAGTGTTGTCCCATCTCAGTTCTTTCTCCTGCTTAGCATTTTTCCAACAGAGGTGTTACCAACCACGGCAAGTCCATGACGTCGCGACCGAAATGCAGCCGGTAACAATCTGCTTGCTGAACCAGCCGCGCAAGCGCCTGAAACTCCCGACGAGCTACCTCCGCGTCATACACGAGCAACGAATGCGGAAGAATCATTTCCAAGGCCATCTTCTTCGCCAGGGGCTCAAGGCAACTGTGCGGGGAATCAACCACCGTTGGGAAGAGAATCACGGCAGGCTCGCAGGGCCCCCCAAGCGGTCCCGGATAGAGCTCCTCAGCATAGAAATACCGTTTGGGCTTCCCTGCGTGGAGAATGGACGGCGGCGCAGTGCGCAACTCAGGGAAAAATGAAATGGTCTGGTCGGTGACGTTAATCTTCAGTGGATAGGGGAGAATTTCTACTCTGTCCTCGCGCAGTCGAAAGAAGGGGTGATCATCGGAGAGATAGCGGTAGCCGGATCTCAGCAACGACAGGAATGAAGTCGTTTTCCCACGCCCGCTGAAACCCGGAATTAACACACCCTTTCCATTGTGCTCGAGAGCCGTGGCGTGAAAGGTGTAAAGTCCGCGGCGTTTCAATAATTCAGTCATCGCAAAATGTACGAAACTCACCCGGATATCCGGCGCCATCAATTCCGGCTGCACAAGATATCCGTGTGCCGTATGCGAAGTGCCATCAATGACCACCAGACCTTCGTCGTGAAAATCGGCGATCAACAGGCCCCGATCTGAGTAAATGTCGCAAAGCCAAGTCGGTTGCAGACCTGGCCCAATCACAAGACCTGATCCGCTATAGAGCGATTGGGCCGCCTCGGAAATGCGAACCGGGATATCCCGGCGATGGTCAACCGCATTAAACTGCATCCGCACGGGTTGAGCTACAACGATGTTGGATACAAAATGGTGGAGTAATGTCTCAACAGAATCCGCCAACTCAGGAGAGTTGGTGCTGAATTTCATTTCTATGCCATGGATGGAGAGTAGAAGTTCGTTTGTTGTTGATGTGATGGACATTACCGCCTCTTCATACAGGCCATTATTAGTCCATAAACCCCGGACACCTTGGCGCTAGCTGGCCGGCCTGAACGACCGGCCAGCTGCTGCTCTCATGGAAGCATTGAGGCAGTTACGCGCTTCGCTGATCCACTATGCGAGACAGCTGAATAGCCGTCACATCGCGCAACAACTCGTGCTTCACAAGCTCAGGCTTCACATATTCGCGCTTCGTATCTTGCTGCATTTGACTACCTCCTTTTGAGCGTACAAACCTTAAGACGTTGGAGAACACCTCGGCCCTTCAATCTAGGAAGGCCGAGCCGCCCTACCGACTAGGCCCTGTCCTGATTGATGACGCGAGACAGCTGAATGGCTGTCACATCGCGTAACAACTCATGCTTCACGAGCTCCGGCTTCACGTACTCGGCTTTCTTCTGTTGTTTCATCCTGACTCACCTCCTTTCAGTATGAAGTAACCCCTCCTGTCGAAGCTGAACAACCAGATCAACGAGGTCTGATTGTGCCTGCTGAGATGTCACATCGAATCTCTCGGAAATGCTGGCCAGAATAGATGCAAGGGAACATGCGCCAGTGCATTGCTCCCACACCACTGAACCAACGGCATTCAGGGTGTAGTACCGGCCGGTACGCAGATTGAGGAGGACACTGTCTCCATCCAACACCGTGCTATGGACGTCTTCATTCTGCTTCGGAAACAGCTGAGAAAGCTCAATCTGGCGCTCACTCCAAACAGGGACTGCAGCGGGCATAGAGAACCTCCAGGTTCAGACCGTTAGTGCACACCGGCTATGTTGAAACTCTGTAAAATTCCGTTGTGAGCGACTGGGTGCAGCCGTGAGATAGATAAGAATCGTGTCGTAGGCGAAGGCTGCATATCAGCAAAGGTAGCCGCAGCCGGTCGCTTTATCTATTCCTAGTGAGGCTGGGCAGACATCTCTTTGGAGGGGAAGAACGCCTTCATGGCGAAAATGACGGGCACTGGAAGCACAGAGGCCCCCCGCCGGCAGTCGCAATACCCTTATTTAATTGTGACTTAAGGTGGACTGACGTTCAGGCCTGTGGCTCCTAATCGAGGCGCGTCTGATGAACAGGGGGTATGACACAATGAGAGACGTGAAAGGGGCTGGAAAACCAGGAGACTAGTCAGACGACACAGCCGGTGGATGAGGAAACTTGAGGGTTACGGTGAAGGATTGCCAATAGGACGAGGGTTCGAGAAACTCCCGTCCATTCAGCGTCAGCCATGCATGCCCTTCGAGATGCTGATCCAATTTCATGACTCCGCAGTTGAATTCAACAGGAAGCCCGGCGCGGCGCGAAAACAGAAACAATGTCAGGGCGCGTGGAAAACAATTGCCTTTGGGATTGTAGGGGAACATGGTCAGCCAACGATCCGTGTAGTAAGCCGTATCCTCTATGACTGCTTCCCCCTCACCTACAGAGACGGGCACGTAGGAGAGCCAGTAGAGCAAGCGACGGAGACTCACCAGGTGCAAGGCTATTCGTATCCCCAGCACCACAAGTCCTGTGCTGATAATCAGGCGGTATTTCCGGATCAACGACATGCCTCAGTCTAACAAGGCGTGAGAAGAAGTCCAGACGATCCTCTGAACCAGCGAACAGTCTGTTTTTAGCGCGGAGGTTCGAACAGCCCGAGTTGGAGTTCTTCTGCTCGAGTAAAGGAGATGGGGTATTGTTCCGTAAAACAGGCATCACAGTACTGCCCGGGAGTACCGGGGGCAGCCTTGACCATGCCCTGGAGACTCAAATAGGCGAGACTATCGGCGGTGATGTATTTACGAATTTCGTCGGTGGTATGGCTCGATGCGATCAACTCCTTCTTCGTGGGCGTATCAATTCCGTAGAAACAGGGAGAGACAATCGGCGGGGAACTAATCCGCATATGTACTTCTTTTGCACCGGCGTGACGGAGCATTTTGACGATTTTCCGACTCGTCGTTCCGCGAACCAAAGAATCGTCCACAACGACGACACGTTTTCCTTCGAGGACTTCTGGAACGGCGTTGAGCTTGACCTTCACGCCGAAGTGACGAATCGACTGTTCCGGCTCTATGAAGGTGCGCCCGACATAATGATTCCGGATAAGCCCGGTTTCGAATGGAAGACCCGACCCTTCCGAAAATCCTAAGGCCGCTGGCACTCCGGAATCCGGCACTGGAATTACGATATCCGCCTCCACGCCTGACTCTTGTGCCAATTGCCGGCCAAACGCCTTTCGAATCGAATAGACGGCACTCCCGCCGAAAATACGACTGTCAGGGCGGGCAAAATACACATACTCAAACACACACATTGCAGGCTTGGTCTGCGCAAAAGGCTTATAACTCGTCACACCCCGATGATCCAGGACAACCAACTCGCCCGGTTCAATCTCGCGCACATATTCGGCATCGAGCAAATCAAAGGCACAACTCTCGGACGCCACAATCCAGGCATCGCGAAACCGTCCAAGGCAGAGCGGGCGGAATCCATGCGGGTCACGCGCCGCAATGACACCCTGATCGGTCATGAGTACGACAGAAAATGCGCCGCGAACCTGGATGAGCGAATCAATCACACGATCCAGGAGCGTATCCGCCCGCGAATGTGCAATGAGGTGAATAATGACTTCCGTATCGGACGTCGATTGGAAGATGGCACCATAGGCTTCCAGCTCGCTGCGAAGCATGGTGGCATTGATCAGGTTTCCATTGTGCGCCACAGCCAGGTTCCCGAACGCAAAGTTGACGCTCAGAGGTTGCACATTCTTAAGGCCGGCTCCACCCGCCGTGGAATAGCGATTGTGACCGATAGCCATGGTGCCGGGGAGTCGCGCCAAGGCTTGCTGCGAGAAGATATCAGCTACGTGTCCCTGGCCTTTCTCGACATAAAACTGCTCGCCATCGTTGGACACGATACCGGAAGCTTCCTGCCCGCGATGTTGCAGGGCGTAAAGACCGAGATAGGCGAGGTTTGCGGCTTCTTTGTGACCGTAGATGCCGAAGACGGCACATTCATCGTGAAACTTGTCGGGGGAGATCAACGGTAGTTCTTTGGCCATGGCGCCTGTACCTTACTCCTGACCTAATGTTCGAGGAATTGAGAAGGCCCAATGGTCATGAACAGTAATGAGATCGAGATCGACGGTGCATCCAGCGGTACGCTGGTTGCCTTCCACTTGAATGACCAATCGATTGCCTCCGACGGTGCCAATTCGAGCCGCATGTACTCCAGCATCCGAAGCCAGGCTCAGAACTTTTTCCGCCTGTTCCGGTTTGACTGAAAGAAGGATACGCGATTGACTCTCCCCGAACAGCAATGCATCGCGACGCAAGCCATCAAGCGACAATTGTACCACAGCGCCTACTCGCGCATCGGATCCGGAGACGCAAGACTCGGCCAAAGCCACAGCCAAGCCGCCGTCGGAGCAGTCATGCGCTGACTGTACTAGTCCTTCCCGAATCAATCGAATTGTACAGGCCTGCACGGCTTTCTCATCCTCAAGATTCAGGAATGGCGGCGAACCCTGTTCACGATGATGCAGCACTTTCAGATATTCCGTTCCCCCAAGGTCCTCACGCGTTCGGCCCAGGAGAATGATGACATCGCCGGCCTGCTTAAACCACTGGGTGGCGGTTCGATCCGCCGTCTCGATTAATCCCACCATGCCGATCATGGGTGTGGGATAAATCGACAGGTCATTCGTCTCATTGTACAAACTCACATTGCCGCTCACGATGGGCACGCTCAAAGATTCGCAGGCATCTTTGAGTCCTTCGATTGCAAGCACGAACTGCCACATGACCTCCGGGCGCTGGGGATTGCCGAAGTTCAAACAATCTGTGACCCCGATCGGCTCCGCGCCAGAACAGGCCAGATTTCGTGCACATTCCGCGATGGCAATCTTGGCGCCCTCATATGGATTCAGGAGACAATAGCGTCCGTTACAATCGACGGATAACGCCAACGCCTTATTCGTCCCCTTCACGCGCAACACTGCCGCATCCGACCCGGGGCGCACCATGGTGTTGGTCCGCACCATGTGATCATATTGCTCATACACCCAGCGCTTGCTGGCAATCGTCGGCGAGTCTAAGAGCGCGAGCAAAGCCGCATTGGCGTCCTTTACATCCGGCAACGCATCGTGATTCAACGCCTGCAGCATCTCCTGATAGGCAGGCGGCGCACTGGGCCGATCATACCGGGGCCCCTCGTCGGCTAAGGCCTTGGCCGGAATCTCCGCGACTACCTGTCCGTTGTCCTTGAGGACTACTTTGCCCGTATCCGTCACTCGCCCGATCACCGCCACATCCAGATCCCACTTGCGGCAAATCTTGATGACCTCATCCTCACGGCCGGCCTTCGCGACCATCAACATGCGTTCTTGCGACTCGGACAGCATGATTTCGTAGGGCGTCATGCCCGGCTCACGCCGCGGCACGTCCGCTAATTCCAACTCCACACCGGTTCCTTCTCGCGAGGCCATTTCACAAGCCGAACTGGTCAAACCCGCCGCCCCCATGTCCTGAATGCCGACTAGGCAATCGCCGGCCATGAGTTCCAAGCAGGCTTCCAGCAAGAGCTTTTCCGTAAATGGGTCGCCGACCTGAACTGTCGGGCGCTTCTGAGCCGCTTGCTCATCGAACGAATCTGAGGCCATCGTCGCACCGTGAATCCCATCGCGCCCGGTCTTCGAGCCGAAGTAGATCACAGGATTGCCCACCCCAGCCGCCTTGCCCAGAAAAATCTTATCCTTCTTGGCAATGCCCAGGCAGAACACATTGACCAGAGGATTGAGCGCATAGATGTCATTGAAGACAATCTCACCACCAACCGTGGGCACACCCATGCAATTCCCGTAACCGGCGATGCCTGACACGACGCCCTTGAGAAGATGCCTGGTATTCGCATTGTCTAGGCCGCCGAATCGCAGCGAATTCAGCAACGCAATCGGTCGCGCCCCCATCGTAAAGATATCGCGCAAGATCCCTCCGACCCCTGTTGCCGCACCTTGATAGGGCTCAATGAAGGACGGATGGTTGTGGGACTCCATCTTGAAAACCGCACAGAGGCCATCGCCGATATCCACGGCTCCGGCATTCTCCCCAGGGCCCTGAACGACTCGCGGTCCCGTCGTCGGCAATTTCTTCAGATGGATACGGGAACTCTTATAGGAGCAATGTTCACTCCACATGGCAGAGAACATGCCCAGTTCGGTCCAGTTCGGCTCCCGCCCCAGGATCTCGAGAATTTTCTTATACTCATCCTCGCTCAGCTTGTGCTGCTCAAGGATCGCTTGGGTAATGACGAGTGATTTCATGCGTTGCACATTCTCTATCGTAGAGGGTTACCGGCAGTTCCTACCCGGCTCGTTGAAACGGGTGTCATGCTCCGACCAATCTGGACTGCAGATCTGACTTGTCGAACGCGCTCAACATCGAGAGGAAAATCAAGCGGCCATCATCGTTGCCCAGCACCGCCTCCGCGCTCCGTTCCGGATGCGGCATCATGCCTAACACGTTCCCGTCGGCGTTCATGATCCCGGCGATGTTGTCGAGCGACCCGTTCGGATTTGCCTCGGAAGTCACTTTCCCCTCAGCCGTGCAGTAGCGGAAAATCACCTGGGCATTGGCCTTAATGCCGCCGAGCGTGACCGGATCGGTGTAGTAGTTGCCGTCGGCATGGGCGATAGGGATCTTCAGGACCTGGCCGGATTCGCAGCGATTCGTAAACCGGGTCGCGGCATTCTCCACCTTCACATACACGTCCCTGCAAATGAAATTCAGCGAGGTGTTCCGCAACATAACACCAGGTAACAGGCCCGCTTCGAGAAGAATTTGGAAGCCGTTGCAAATACCGATCACCAACCCGCCTTTACGCGCAAACTCTTTCACCGCTCCCATCACCGGGGAGAATCTGGCGATGGCACCCGTCCGAAGGTAGTCTCCATAGGAAAACCCGCCCGGCAACACGATCGCATCGACTCCTGCCAGCAGCGTTTCCTTATGCCAAATCATCTCTACGGATTGGCCTAACACATCCCGGAAGATATATTGGCAGTCGTGATCACAATTGCTGCCGGGAAACACTACCACGCCGATTTTCATCTTCGCGTTCCTACCCTCACAATGACACCGTTTTATCGTGCGCGTTCCGCGAACATACAGTCAGGTTCTGCCATCTCGTCCAGACCTCACTGCAATTCGTAGCGATACTCTTCGATGACCGTGTTCGCCAACAGTTTTTCGCACATCTGTTTAACCTGCGCGTCGGCTTTGGCCTTGTCGGTCTCGGTCACGTCTACTTCCATATACTTACCCACCCGCACGTTCGCCGCATTCTTAAACCCGAGCGAATCCAATGCATGCTCGATTGCTTTCCCCTGCGGATCCAAAATCCCCTGCTTCAGCGTGACATGAATCTTGGCTTTCATTGTGCCTTCCCTACGGGCTGCTGAGTCTTCGCCGTATTGTTCACGTACTTACGAATCCAGAAAATCACCCCCACTGTCCCGAGTCCCGCCAACGACATCAAAACGAACGCCCAACGCCACGGGGATTCCTTGAGGTGATAGGCCATCAGGGCGACGGTGGCAGCCCAGACAAGAATCGCCGCCACGAGGCCGTAATGCAGAAAGAGCTGCAGAAACCTATTCATCTTCTCCCCGGTCCTTTCCCCACACGTTGCAGGGGACGATAAGGCGGGCGTTCTGCACGTTCAACGGGGGCCTTGCGAGGCCGCGCGTTGCGCGAGCAAGGGCCGCCCCTCACTCCTCATCCACAGACCCGCTTCAACACTTCCTGATACGCCTCTTCGATCTTGCCCAAATCCTTCCGGAAACGATCCTTGTCCATCGATTCCTTTGTCGTCTGGTCCCAGAACCGGCAGGTGTCAGGAGAGATTTCATCGGCCAGGATCAGTCGATTGTGGAAGACGCCGAATTCCAACTTAAAATCGACCAACACCATTCGGCATTCTTTGAAAAACGGCAACAACACCGCGTTGATCTTGTGGCCCAGCTCACGCATCTCCCGCAACACAGCCGGAGTGGCCACATTCAAGAGGCGTAGGTGATCGTCGTTCACGAGCGGATCGCCCAGTGCATCGTCCTTGAAATAAAACTCGATGATCGCAGGATCGATGGCGGCGCCCTCTTTCAGCCCCAACCGTTTGGCCAGACTCCCGGCGACAACGTTCCGAACCACCACCTCCACCGGCACGATGGTCACCTTCTTGGTGAGCATCTCGCGGTCACTCACGCGTTCGATGAAATGCGTGACAATGCCCTGGCTCTCGAGAAGCCTGAAGAGCCGCTCCGATACCTTGTTGTTGACCACGCCCTTATCGACGATGGTTCCGCGCTTCTGCGCATTAAAGGCCGTTGCGTCGTCTTTGAAGTACTGCAACACCTGATCCGGCCGTTCCGTCGTGAAAATCTTCTTGGCCTTCCCCTCATAGATCATTGTGCCTGTCGGTTCGCCAGCCATGCCAATCCTCCACTACCGTGCGAACAATTCGAGAATGTCGTCCAGCGGTCTAATAGTTCCCAGCAACGTGGGATGCCCGAACCGCCGATCATGGCGATATTCTTTCACCGGTTCCAGCGCACGGATCAAACTGTGAAACTCATCCAGCTTGTCCGTTTCAAAATAGGTGATGAAGTCGAAGTCATCCAGACCGCTGGAATGGTACAGCTTCCGTTTCACGCTATTGATGTAGGGAAGCGCCGCCTGAGTATGTTCTTGCATCAGCGCCCCGCGAGTGTCCTGATCGAGGGCCCACCAATCGGCATCTTTTCTGATCGGGATCACAATGGCATAGACCTTCGTTCCCGCCTCTCCCGACACCTGCAATGCTTGCTTCATCTGCTCGGGAAACCCGGGAACATAGGCCGCTTTTTTGGTCAGACCATGGAGGTAGTTGGTCGCCACCAGATGCCGCCCGAAACGCGTGCCCAACAACGACGTAAGAAACTGCTGCGTATCCGAGAGCGCATGGGCATGGACCCTGAACATGACGTCCGCATGGTCAGACAGGCCGCGCAGCAAATACGAGTCGATCACGAGCTTGTGGGAAAACTGTTCAACGAGTCCTTTGACCTCGGACACGGCAATGACCCGCGCCTCTCCAGTCAGATCCCACCAGTCGTGGTCCATCTGGAACGCCGCGAAGGTCCCATACACGCCGGGTTGGGTGAGAAGTGCCTCCCGATCAGTCGCCCGTGCGGTCCCGTTGGTCGCCCCGAGACACAGGGCCACCATCAGCGCCAGTCTTATGAGTGCCACGATGTTCATCCCCGCCTCTTTCGACGACGCGACGCCGGTACTGCACGAGAGCCGAACACCCGGCGAAATACCTGGTCAAGATGCCGCAGATAATACATGGGGTCGAAACAGGCTGTAATCTCGGCCGGCTTTAAATGAGTCGTAATGAATGGATCTTTTCCGACGAGTTCCTGAAACCCGACCCCGCCCTTCCAGGCTGTCATGGCATTGCGCTGCACCGCCTCATACGATTCCTTGCGCTGACCGCCCTTGTCGATCAACGCCAACAGCAGCCGCTGCGAATAGACCAGGCCCCCGGTCAGATCCAGATTCCGTTGCATCCGCTCGGGATATACCACTAGATTCTTGATCACGTCCGTCACACGAGCCAGCATATAATCGACCAGAATGGTGCTATCGGGCATGATCACCCGCTCCACCGAGGAGTGGCTGATATCACGCTCGTGCCAAAGGGCCACGTTTTCCATCGCCGCCAGACTATTGGCTCGCACGAGGCGCGCCAGGCCACAGAGATTCTCCGACGCAATCGGGTTGCGCTTGTGCGGCATGGCCGACGAGCCTTTCTGCCCCTCGGAAAAATATTCTTCCGCTTCCAAGACCTCCGTCCGCTGCAGGTGACGGATTTCGGTCGCGATTTTTTCGATCGTGGCCGCTAACAAAGCCAACGCCGACGCATAGGCCGCATGCCGGTCGCGTTGCACGATCTGGTTCGAGACCGGGTCGGAGGCCAATCCCATCTTCCCGCAAACGTATTCCTCAATCTCAGGCCCTTGGTGCGCGAAGGTTCCCATCGCGCCCGACAACTTCCCGACCGCAATATCTTTCCGAGCTGCTTCCAGCCGCGTCCGGTGCCGGCAGGCCTCCTCATACCAAATAGCCAGTTTGAAACCGAATGACACCGGCTCGCCGTGAATACCATGTGAGCGACCCACCATCACCGTATGGCGATGCTCCAGCGCGCGTTTCTTCAAGACCGCGATCAGCTCGTCGAGATCTTCGAGAATCAGATCGAGCGCTTCGGTCATCTGCACCGCGAGAGACGTATCAACGATGTCCGACGACGTGAGTCCCATGTGGAGAAAGCGATGCTCGGGTCCGACGGACGCCATGAGCGATTCGAGGAACGCGATCACATCGTGCTTCGTGACCTTTTCGATTTCGGCGATACGCGCCACATCGATCTTGGCTTTTTTGCGAATCTTGGCGCTGGTGCCACGCGGGATTTGTCCACCCCGCTCGAATGCGGCGCAGGCCTGCAGTTCCACTTCCAGCCAAATCTCGTACTTGTGTTGCAAATCCCAGATGGCATTCATCCGGGGACGGGTATATCGATCGATCATCGCATCCTCATTGTTTGCCGTCCCTGAAGCGTCACTCGTCTTTCGTCCGGAAAAACACGCGCAGAGCTATCGACCATGACCTGAAAACCGCGTGCGCCATTCGCTGCCCCAAGATGCTTCACGCATCAGACTTCGCACTACTATCACTCCCCACCACCGGCAGTTCCGGAAACGCACGTTTCCGCTCCAGCCTGGTGTCCGAGCCAAGCACCTTGTCGAGAATCCCGTTCACAAACTTGGAGGCTTCCTCGTCACCGAAACTCTTCGCCAGTTCGATCGCCTCGTTCAGCGTCACCTTAGCCGGCACCTCGGGCGCATAGAGCAACTCAAAACATCCCAGACGGAGAATATTGCGATCGATGATCGGCATGCGGCTGACCTTCCAATTGGTCGCATAGGTACCGATGAGCGCATCCAACTCTTTTTTGTGTTCTCGGACGCCGGCCACCAATCGCTCCGCGAAAGCTCGAAGCTCTTCAGACAGCGGATATTGAATCCAAAAATCGTCCAACCAGGGCCCGGCCTGGCCATGAATGTCGTATTGAAAGAGAATCTGTACCGCCCGTTCACGGGCTTGATGTCGAGAGGCCATAGTGCAACGCCGGTCAGCGTTTCGGCCTCGTGGCCGATCGCCCGGCTCGTCGTGAGGAGGCGGCCGTCGGCACGTCCTCGTTCCCTTCTTTTTTGAGCAGTCGCATGACATTGACCATTTCAATCGCGGTTTTTGCGGCATCGGCGCCACGATTCAGCTTCGCCGGGTCCGCGCGCTCGATTGCCTGCGCCACCGTATCAGTCGTAAGGACACCAAACACCACCGGCACGTTCGACTCCATCGACGCCTGGAGGACGCCTCGGCTAACCTCTGCGCTGATGTATTCAAAATGAGGCGTATCACCACGGATCACGGCACCAAGACAGATCACCGCGTCGAATCGACCGGACCGGGCAAGCTGGCGGGCCACGAGAGGAATTTCAAAGGCGCCCGGCACCCGCACCACCTCGATCGCCTCGTCTGACACCCCGGCCTTCGTCAGAGCCTTGACGCACTCGGACAGCAACCGGCTCGTCACAAACTTGTTAAATTTGCTCGCCACGAGGCCAAAGGTCAGACCAGTCGCATCTTGGGAGCCTTTGCGAAGCTTCATGGAATGAGATACCGATTCAGACGTCTCATGAACTGTGCGTACGCCGAAGAAAGAGGGCGATCATACCTGGAAAGGCCCTCAAATGGCTACACGTTTCAGGCCGCCCGTAGCGCATATTCCTACACGAGCGGACCCGAGGATGAGACGCGGCGGCAGGTTAGACTTTTTTCAACAGGTGACCGAGTTTGGCCTTTTTCGTACGGAGATATTTCTCGTTATCGGCGCGAGGAGCGATTTCGATCGGCACCCGTTCGACCACCTTCAGCCCGTAGCCTTCAATGCCGACGATCTTGCGCGGATTGTTGGTGATCAAACGGATCTTATGCAGGCCGAGCTGCACCAGAATCTGTGCGCCGACGCCATAGTCGCGCAAATCGGCCTTGAAGCCGAGCTGAAGATTTGCCTCGACCGTATCGCTCCCGGAATCCTGAAGGCCATAGGCTCTGATCTTATTCAGCAGTCCGATGCCCCGCCCTTCTTGATTGAGATAGAGCAATACTCCACGGCCATCCTTCTGAATGATCTCCATGGCCCGATGGAGTTGCTCGCGGCAATCACAGCGCAGAGACCCCAGCACATCTGCCGTCAGGCAACCGGAATGAACCCGGACCAGCATAGGTGTCTCGGCATCGACCTGCCCCTTTACCAAAGCAATATGGGTCGCACCGTCGATGTCATTTTCAAAAGCAATCGCCTCAAAATCACCGAAGGTCGTGGGCAAAAAGGCACTCGCCGCCCGCCGCACGAAGGTCTCACGATGCATGCGGTACTCAATCAAAGCCTTGATCGTCACCATCTTCAACTTGTGCCGCTTGGCAAACTTGGTCAGCTCGGCCACGCGGGCCATCGTGCCGTCCTCGTTCATGATTTCGCAGATGACTCCTGCGGGATAGAGCCCGGCCAATCGTGCCAGATCCACCGATCCCTCGGTCTGCCCAGCGCGCCGGAGCACGCCGCCAACCTGCGCCTTGAGAGGAAAAATATGACCGGGACGCGCCAGATCGGCAGGGGTGCAACGGGGATCAATGGCGACGTGAATCGTCGTCGCGCGATCAGCCGCGGAAATGCCGGTCGTGATTCCTTTGCGGGCATCGATGGAAACCGTGAAGGCGGTTCCGAAGGTGGCCGTATTTTCCGCCGCCTGCGGCGCCAACTGCAGCTCCTCCACCCGCTCGGGCGTCAACGCGAGGCAAATCAAACCGCGCGCATGTTTGGCCATGAAGTTGACGGCCTGCGGCGTCACCTTGCCGGCTGCCATCACCAGATCGCCCTCGTTCTCGCGATCCTCATCATCGACAAGGATGATGAACTTCCCCTTCTTGATGTCCTTAATCGCCTCTTCGATCGAATTAAACGGTGTCGCCATAGTCCCTCAATTGTCCAGCCAGGCCCGCGTCGGTGGCCCAGCTAACTCTTTTCACCACATACCTGTCAACGGGAAAAACCTCCCACATTGGGCACCTGCGCAACCACCCGCGGACGCCACCGCAAGGCCGAACTCACCGTCATCGCCGCCGCGGCGCTCACAACCGCCAATCCCATAAATCCGAACACAAAGGTGCCCGTACTTTCCCGCAGCAACCCGAACCCGATGGGCACCAGGAAGCCGCCAATCCCACCGGCCGCCCCCACCAGGCCGGACGCCAGACCGATATCCTTCGGAAACCACTCGGAGACGATTTGGAAAATTACCCCATTTCCAAAGCCCATCACCGCAATGGTTACCACCAGCAATCCTACGGCCCAGGGCAGCGACGGAAGCGACCCAGCCAGCACCGTCACCAATGCGAGGGTAACAAATACGCCAACCAGCACCCGCAGTCCGCCCCATCGATCCGCCACATACCCGCCAACCGGACGAATCAGACTCCCCGTGAGCCCGCAGAGCGCGGCGATGGAGCCGCCAACGATCGGATCGCTTCCATACTGATCGTGCAACAACACCGGGAGAAAACTCGTCAGCCCGACGAATCCGCCAAACGTCACGCCATAAATCAGACACAACCAATAGACCGACGGCACCCGCGCCATCCGCCAGGCCGCCTGCCACCAGGCCCCCTCCCCTGTCGCATGCGCGGCCGGCTCACGCTGCACCACAGTAGCAAAGAGACTGATTGCCACCAGAATGGGAATCGCCATGATCCCACAGGCCCAGTGCCATCCCAGCAGCGCTTCCCATCGGGGAGCAAACAGCAGCACCAGCACGGTCCCGATATTGCCCGAGGCCACCAAGCCAAGGACCAGACCTTGATGGGTGGGGGGATAGGCCCGGCTGGCCACCGGCATCGCCACCGCAAAACTCGCCCCTCCAGCACCAAGTAGAAGCGCAATGCCAACAAGCTCCGCATAACTGCTTCCCCCGAAGACCGCCCAGATGACCGCGAGCAGTTGAAGGCCCAACACCAGCAGACCGGTCCGCTTCGCCCCATACCAATCACAGGCCCAACCGGCGGCAATTCGCAGCACCGCGCCGGCCAACAAGGGCAGCGCCACCAACACACTTTGCTCTGTCGCGGTCAATCCCAGTTCCTGCCCGATCGCCACGGCCAAGGCTCCGAACAGCAGCCACACCATGAAGCTCACGGTGAGATGCATCCAGGCGCCGGCCAAAGTCGGCCAATGCCCGCTGCGCAGCGCCACCCCCAACGTGCTGAGGCTCATCAACGACTGCATTCCGGACTGCCTGCCTCCCTATCATCCGATTGGATTCTCATAACCACCCACGCACTATACGAGGCGTGATTTCAGAGACGCAAGGGACGCAGGTTCAAGTGGCGGTATCACGTTGTTACCTGGAACCCGACATCTGGTATAGTCAGCCCTTACCCCGACGATTCATGATGAGCGTTCGTGGTGGCGGCCCGCAGCTTCGACCTCTATGACACAGCGCAAACAGACACACGACTCGGATTCTGACGCAGAGCTGGATGAAGACGCCGATGCTATCGAGCCCGAGGCCCTGGAGCCGACGGACGACGAGGTGACGGAGGAACATGAAGCGGCCGACCGCCGGCCATCGAAAGAGCCGCAGGAGGCCCCGCTCTCGACCTCTCTGGTTCCGGTTACCACCCTTCAGCAATATCTGACGGAAATCCGGCGGTATCCCTACCTCAGCAAGGAGGAAGAGCTACGCCTCTTCGAGGAATACCAGCTACGCGGTAGCCGCGATGCGGCCATGAAGCTGATTCTCGCCAACCTGCGCGTGTCGGTCTCGATCGCCTCCGAATACCTTCACACCGGCGCGGACCACATGGATTTGATTCAGGAAGGCAACGTCGGACTGTTGCAGGCGATCAAGAAATTCGACACCACGAAAAACGTTCGCTTTTACGCCTATGCGGCCTGGTGGGCGCGAGCGTACATCCTCCGGTACCTGCTGAACACCTACCGACTGATCAAGGTCGGCACGACCCAGGACCAGCGAAAACTTTTCTACAATCTCAAAAAGGAAAAGGCCAAGCTCGAACGCGAAGGCTTCGCGCCGGACAGCAAACTCCTGGCCGACCGCCTCAACGTACGCGAACGCGATGTCATCGAGATGGATCAGCGGCTGGGCAGCTGGGAATTGTCGCTCGATCAGCCCATCGGCCAGGAGCACGACGGCACATTGATGGACATCCTGCCCGCGCACGAGCAGCCGGCAGACGAAAAACTGGCCGACACCCAGCTCAAGGCACTTTTTCGGCGCAAGCTGGCGGAGTTCACCAAGACGCTCGACGAACGCGAGGAAGACATCCTCCGCAACCGCATCCTTTCCGAAACCCCGCTGACGTTGGAGGACATGGGCACGAAATATGGCATCACCAAAGAACGCACGAGGCAATTGGAGGCGCGCATCATCAAACGGCTCCGCGACTTCATCAAGAAGGACGTGAAGGACTTTGACCGTCTTCGAATGTAAGACGGGGCTTCGCTTCTGGGTTGCCTGGGCCGCTCTCCTGCTGGCCGGCATCATCGAACCTGCGTTCATAGTGCCCTCCTACGCCGCCTCTCCGATCACGCTGGAAAATGCCCGTCCCGGGCAATCCGATTGGGTACTGACCGATCCGGCCGACCATGAGGTAGAAGGATACGCCTCGGCCACCAGCATTCAGCGCGGCGAGAGTCTGCGCTTGTACATCCACAGCATCGATCCAACGGTGATCGCCGCGATCTATCGAATGGGTTGGTACGGAGGCACGGGGGCTCGTCTAGTCCAGGATGGGATAGCCCTGCCCGGCATTCAACAGCCCATGCCGACGGCAGACCCCGTAACCGGCCTGATCGAATGTAACTGGCACGTCTCCTACATCCTGAGCACCCAAGCGGATGACCCGCATGAATGGCTCAGCGGCGTCTATCTCGTGAAGCTCACCGGCTCGCCCAGCGGGAAACAGAGCTACATCATTTTTGTCGTCAGAGAAGACGATCGGCCGTCAGATATTCTGTTTCAGTCCAGCGTCACGACCTTTCAGGCCTACAACAACTGGGGCGGCAAATCGACCTATCCGTCCAACAGCCACAATGAGCAGTGGGCCCGGAAGGTCTCCTTCAACCGACCCTATGCCAGGAGCCAGCACCCCCATGGCAGCAGCGGCACCGGGGCGGGAGAGTTCCTCACCGCCATGTCGATCCACCCAACCCGTGCCCTTTCGACCGCCGGCTGGGAGTACAACATGGTGCGTTGGCTCGAACGGAACGGGCACGACGTGACCTACAGCACCGACATCGATACCCACACTCAGGCGGAATTCTGGAAAGGTCATAAGTCTTGGCTGTCCGTTGGTCATGACGAATACTGGTCGCGTGAAATGCGGGGGCACGTGGAGGCAGCCCGCGATCAGGGAATAGGACTCGGGTTCTTTTCCGCCAATACCTGCTATTGGCAGATCCGACTGGAACCCAGCCTCCTTACCGGTGAACCGAATCGGACCATGGTGAGTTATAAAGAAGTCGCCCTCCAGGAAGACCCGCTGGCCCTGGATGGTGACCCGTCGAACGATGCGCTGATTACCGTGCAATGGCGCGAGGCTCCGACACATCGACCGGAACACAAGTTACTTGGCGTCATGTATGAGACCGTCCCGGTGGATGGAGATGTGCTCATTTCGCAGCCCTCACATCCACTCTTCGATGGTGTGACTTTACCATCTGATCATCGTCTTCCCGGCCTGCTTGGGTATGAAATCGATCGAGCCTTTCCCGGCGGTCCAACCGGTTTGACCATCCTGGCCCATTCTCCTTATCAACGGGATGGACAGGTGGTGTATGGCGATATGACCCTCTACCAGGCTCCCAGCGGAGCCCCTGTGTTTGCCTCGGGAACCATTCAATGGAGTTGGGGCCTCGACGACTACAATGCCCCGGCCCTGCGAACGGCGCGTTCCAGCGAGGCGGCTCAACAAATCACCGGCAACGTATTGAAATTGCTGACCGGCAAGGCGGTTACGAGGGCTCCATAACGAGGCTGAGCACCTTTGCGATCCACGGCAAGAGGGCCGGTCCGGCAAGGTCAGACCAGGAGTTTTCACGATCCACAAGGCTAAGGCAGAGAGCCTGAGTCGTAGAATCAATGACTTATGCGGCACTTTCCCGTTGCATCTCCGGACAGAATAATTTTATAGTCCATCCATTGACTTGCCTCTTCCTAGCGCTATCTATGTCTCGAGTTTTCTGCAGGTAGCCCTTGCAGTAACACGTCAGAGCTGAATTTCCAGCTTTCACACAACTGTACATTAGGGCCTCGACGCTCATTAATCTAGAAGGAGGATTGGGTATGGCTACGGAATCGAAAGAGAAGAAGTCCACGGCTGCGAAGAATTTCCAGCCGCTCGGTGATCGTTTGTTCGTCACCTACACCGAGGAAATGGAACGCACCGCGGGCGGAATCTATGTGCCTGACTCTGCGAAGGAAAAGCCGCAGCGGGGTGTCGTGCAGGCCATCGGAAAGAAAGTCGAGAACATCAAGGTCGGTGACCAGGTGTTGTTCGACAAGTATTCGGGCAGCAAGCTCCGCATCGAAGATGAAGAGTGCCTCATCCTCAAGGAAGAAGACATCCTGGGTATCTTCACCCACTAATCTTACGAACCCGACTAACGATTATCTGACGACTAACGGAGGACGATTATGGCAAAGCAATTGTTGTATAGCGAAGCGGCACGGGCAGCCATCCTGAGAGGGGTGAACCAGCTCGCCGATGCCGTGAAGGCGACGCTCGGTCCCAAGGGCCGGAACGCGATTTTGGACAAGAAGTTCGGCGCCCCGACGATCACCAAGGACGGCGTGACCGTGGCGAAGGAAGTCGAACTCAAGAACCCCTACGAAAACATGGGCGCCCAGCTGGTTCGCGAAGTCGCGAGCAAGACCAGCGATACGGCCGGTGACGGCACCACCACCGCCACGGTGCTGGCCCAGGCGATCTACCGGGAAGGCGTCAAGAACATCACTGCCGGTGCCAACCCGATGGAAATCCAGCGCGGCATCAACAAGGCCGTGGAAGTCGTGATCGGTGAGCTGAAGAAGCTCAGCAAGCCCTGTCAGAACAAGACCGAAATCTCCCAAGTCGGCACCATTTCCGCCAACAACGACAAGACCATCGGCGACCTCATCGCGGAAGCGATGGAAAAGGTTGGCAAAGATGGCGTCATCACGGTCGAAGAAGCCAAGTCGATGACCACCTCGTTGGACGTGGTTGAGGGCATGCAGTTCGATCGCGGCTACATCTCCCCCTACTTCGTGACCAACGCCGAGCGGATGGAAGCCGTCATGGACGAGCCGCTCATCCTCATCAACGAAAAGAAAGTCAGCAGCATGAAGGACCTCCTCCCGGTCCTCGAGCAGGTTGCCAAGCTGGGCAAGCCGCTCATCATCATCGCTGAAGAAGTCGAAGGCGAAGCGCTGGCCACCTTGGTGGTCAACAAGCTCCGCGGCACCCTCAACGTGTCGGCGGTGAAGGCCCCGGGCTTCGGCGATCGCCGCAAAGCCATGTTGGAAGACATCGCGATCCTCACCGGTGGCCAGGTCATCTCCGAAGACCTCGGCTTGAAGCTCGAGAACGTCAAGCTGACGGATCTCGGTCGCGCCAAGCGCGTCACGATCGACAAGGACAACACCACGATCGTCGAAGGTCATGGCGATCCGAAGAAGATCGAAGGCCGCGTGAAGCAGATCAAGGCCCAGATCGAAGAGACCACCTCGGATTATGATCGCGAGAAGCTGCAGGAGCGGTTGGCGAAGATCGTCGGCGGTGTGGCCGTCATCAACGTTGGCGCCGCCACCGAGACCGAAATGAAGGAAAAGAAGGCGCGCGTGGAAGACGCGTTGCATGCCACCAAGGCGGCCGTTGAAGAAGGCATCGTCCCTGGCGGAGGCACGGCCTATCTGCGCTGTCTCAAGGGTTTGGATTCCCTCAAGGATCTGCCCTTGGAGCAGAAAGTCGGCGTGGACATCGTGCGCCGCTCGCTCGAAGAGCCGGTTCGTCAGATCGCTGCCAACGCGGGAGCGGAAGGCTCCGTGGTAGTCGGTCGGGTGCGCGAGGACAAGAATCCGAACGGCGGTTACAATGCCGCGACCGACGAGTACGTGGACATGATCAAGGTCGGTATCATCGATCCGACGAAGGTGTCGCGTTGTGCCTTGCAGAACGCCGCCAGCGTCGCGGGCTTGATGCTGACCACTGAGGTCATGATCACGGAGTTGCCGGAAGAGAAGAAAGAAGCTGCCGGTGGCCATGCTGGTCACAACCACGGCATGGAAGGTATGTACTAAGGTTTCCGTTTCTTCTTCGCTGTCGCAGACCGGTCCGGCGGTGGCCCCGCCGGGCCGGTCTCTTTTTCGAGCCGAGACGTGCTGCGGCGGAAGTGGCCTTCCGCTGCAGCCACCACCGCCTCCAAGAGCCCAGATG
Source organism: Nitrospira sp. (assembly GCA_009594995.1). Lineage (GTDB taxonomy): Bacteria > Nitrospirota > Nitrospiria > Nitrospirales > Nitrospiraceae > Nitrospira_A. The sequence goes on from VOPR01000074.1 coordinate 37,817, forward strand.
TTTCCGGGTTGTAGAAGAGCGACCGGAACGTTTGATGCACCACCGCCGTATACCGCTGCCGATCCGACAGAAACTTTTCTAACGCCGCGTCACGCGATTCCGCGTGATAGCCCATTCGTATCGCGCACCGCTGCAGTTCTTCAGGGCTGTCAGGGAGCGCATGCGTCTGCAGATCGTGCATCATCTGCAATTTGTGCTCGACATCCCGTAAGAACCAATAGGCCTCGGCTAATTGCCGTTCTTCCTCTTCCTTCACGAACCGGTGTTGGCAGAACCGGTGAAGCGCTCCCACGGTCTTTCGATCGAGGATACCCGGAATAGCCCTACCGATGAGTACCTGGATCGTCTGAACCAGGAACTCAATCTCCCGAATGCCTCCGGTTCCCAGCTTCACATTCCGATGCTGATGCCCTCGCGCGGCGATCTTCTCATCGATCATTTCTTTGACGGAACGCACGTCACGAATCACCGCCAGCGCCCGCTCGCGCGTCAAAGGTTGAGGATCCTGCTGAAACACGAACCCTTCCGCCATCTGGACAAAGGCCTGTCCGACCGCAGGCGAACCGGCCACCGGCCAAGCCTTTAACAAGGCGAGCCGTTCCCACACTTGCCCGCGTTGGGCGTAGTACTTTGCATAGGCCTCTACCGAACGCGCGAGTTGCCCCACGCTCCCTTCGGCACGAAGCCGGAGATCCACGCGAAACACCGCGCCTTCACGCGTCTGTTCAGCCAAGGCCTTCGTGAGCGACCGCGCGAGCATTTCAAAATATTCTTCATTGGACAAGCTCTCGACGATGGTCTGGCGACTGCCTTTTCCTTTTCGCGTGTCACCGTCCGCCGATGCATACACGTAAATCAGATCGACGTCTGAACTGTAATTTAATTCATGGGCCCCCAGCTTGCCCATGCCGATCACGACAAACTCCGTCTCCACCCAGGTGCCATCCGCTCGTTGATGCATCGGCGTCCCGTGCACAGCCTTGAGATCTCTATCAACGATTTCATAGGCCGCGTGGATCAGAACGGAGGCGAGATCGGACAGCGATCCCACCGTTTCTTCAACGGTAGCCAGACGTAGGAGATCCCGTACGCCGATTCGCAACATTTCCCGCCGCCGCACGCGCCGCAACACATCCAGCTTCAACTCGGTGGCCTTGAGGGATCCTAAACTTTGGCGCAGCGCCGCAACCATCCCGTCCCTGGTCGGGGCGGTCGTCAAGACATCCTCCTCCGCCAGCCAATAGACCAGCATGGGATCCCGGATCAGGGCAAAGGCCAGGGAATCGCTGTTCCCGAAAATCGTGCAGAGCAACCCCAGCATTCTGGGCGAAGCCTGGAGGTACTGAAGGAGAGACGAACGGTTTACACTCCCTGCCAGCAGACGTTCCCAATGATTCAGGGCTTGATCGGGATCGGCGGTGCGGGCCACCTCCGCCAACAGACCGGCCAGAATAGCCGCCAACAGCCGGCGCGTATGGGGTTCCCCCGCCATACTCTGGATATTGGTATCTGCCTCAGCCGGATTCACAACTCCATAGGGAGTCAAGATCAGCGCTACCTGCTCCGGCTCAAGACCAGTCGCGACCAGCAACGGCGTCGGATCAGGATAAACCCGGGAGGAAGCGGTTGCTGCGTGCGGCGCGAGCGAATCTTTTTGTGGAGAACGTCGTGTCATGGCGTCGCATTATACTGGTGCACTTCTTCCGGTACAACGAGACCGTCTTCGGGTATACTCCACAGCACGCATGCTGCACGCGAACGCCGACCGCGACCAGATTCTCGCGACCCTGGCTCCGCTCTGCCAGGGCATCGACGCCGACATCCTGCAGGACTTCGTCATCAGGATGGACCCGGATTATTTCGCGACCTTTTCGCCCAAACTCCTCGCTGACCATGTGAGTCTGGCCGCGCTTCTCACGCCCGACCATCCCTGCGAAGTTCGATTCACAAAACTCGACCGCAAACGGTGGACCATCACCATCGTCGCCTACGACTACTTTTCGGAATTTGCCACGATCTGTGGACTGCTCTCCGCCTTCGGATTGAACATCGAAGAAGGCCGAATTTTTACCTCCGCGGAAAGCGAACCGGCACGGTCCAGTCGTTCAAGCCCATCGTACGGCACACGACCCAGACCACAGGGCCGCCCCGGACTCACGAGAAAAAAGATCGTGGACGTCTTCACCGTGAGTCCCACCGAAGGACAACTGTTCACCGTCGAAGACCAAAAGCGGCTGGGCGAGCAACTCGCGCGCATGATCGCGCTGCTGGACACGAACGAATTTGACGAGGCGCGGCAGCAGGTCAATCGGCAGTTGATCGAACATCTGGGCAAACGGCGCAGTTCCTTCAGCGGCCTGCTCCATACTGTCCACATCACCTTCGATAACAGCCAGTCTGCCACCGATACGATCATGGACATCCGGTCGGACGACACCCCGGCCTTTCTCTACGCCTTTGCCAATGCACTGGCCATGCGCAACGTCTACATCAGCAAGGCCCAATTCGCGATCGAAGAAGGCAAACTGCACGACCGCTTCTATGTCCGCAATCGCTTCGGACAGAAGCTCTTGGACCCCGGCGACCAGGAACAGCTCCGCCTCACCGCCGTGCTCATCAAACAATTCACCCACGCGCTGACCTGGGCCCCCGACCCCGCCAAGGCGCTGGAATCCTTCGATCAGTTTCTCGATCTCGTGCTCGAGGGTTCTCGCCAAGCCGGAAAGAAACAGGCGTGGGACTTCGTCAACGACAAGAAGACGTTTCCCATTCTGGCGCGCCTGCTCGGCGCCAGCGACTTTTTATGGGAAGACTTCCTCCGGCGGCAACATGTCAACCTCCTGCCGTTGCTCAAGGACTATCGCGACGCGCCGCTGATCAAGCCCCAAGCCACGCTGCGCAAGGACCTGAACCGTGTTATTGCCAAGGCCAAGACCGACGAAGCGCGCAAGGAGGCGCTCAACCGTTTCAAAGATCAGGAACTCTTCCGCATCGACATGAAGCACATCGTCGAGCCGGGAACGAACCTTCCAGACTTCTCCCTGGCGATTTCCGAACTAGCCGAAGTCATCGTCGAACGCAGCCTCGTCGATTGCCAGGCCAAACTCACCACACTCTACGGCTCGCCTCGCCTCGCCAACAAGAAACCTTGCCCCTTTGCCATTCTCGGCGCGGGAAAATTTGGCGGCCGCGAACTGGGGTACGCCTCCGACATCGAAGTGTTGTTCGTCTATGGCGGTCCTGGACACACGACAGGGAAGGCAGGCATCGAGAACAGCGAATACTTCGAACGGCTGGCGCAGGAACTGTTGCAATGGATCGAAGCCAAGCAGGAAGGGATCTTCCACATCGACGTCCGGCTGCGACCGCACGGTGGAAAAGGCTCACTGTCGAATGCGTTCGACGAGGTCTGCAAATACTATAGCGCCGACGGCCTGGCAGCTCCGTTCGAACGGCAAGCGCTCATCAAGCTGCGCCATATCGCGGGGGATGCCGCGCTCGGCAAGAAGGTCGAAGCCCATCGCGACAGCTTCGTCTACAGCGGTGCTCCCTGGGATCTTGCGACTGCCCTCGATCTGCGGCGGCAGCAGGTGAAGCAACTCGTTGAACCGGGGCAGATCAACCTCAAGCACAGCCACGGCGGCATCGTGACATTGGAATATGCGATTCAATACCTCCAGGTCATGCACGGCCATCGAGTTCCAAGCCTGCGCACATCGAACACACTGCGCGCGCTCTCTGCGCTCATTGACGCAGGCCTGATCCCCCGTACGACCGGGGACAACCTCCGCAAGTCCTACCTCTTCATCCGCATGCTGATCGACGGCCTACGCATGGTGCGAGGCAACACAAAGGACCTCGTCCTCCCGCCACCGGAATCTGATGAATTCATCTTCCTCGCCCGACGGGTCGGGTATCAAACCGAAGATTGGCAGGCTGGAGCCAGGCACCTGCTCTCAGACATTGAACAGCATATGAAACAGAACCGAGAGTTTTTTGAAAAGATGTTCGGGAAGGTGTGAGACGCGATAGGTGGAGTCATTGCCGGCGCCGCCCCCCTCAATCGATCCCTGAGGGAAACAACAAGCGAGCGTGACTGAAACAAATCCAAATCATAAATACTCTTCAGCGTTCCTTGTTCACGCTGCCGGGATAGTTCCTTGATGAATACGTCAATGAGGCGACGATAGCTACACTGGCTCGCTATTTTCCCTTGAAGTGAACCATTTACTCCGATTCGGGTCGGAGCCCCCCAGCAGTGCCCATCATGTTGTTCGCCTCTTTGCCTACGTAGCGCATCACCCCGCGTCGAGATTCGGTCAAACCATGGTACAGTGGAATGGCGGAGTCACTTCTGGAGGAGGGTTACCATGTTGACGCGAGTGTTGGCAGGGCTGTTATTGAGCGCGCTTCTGACTTCATGCGGGCAAGGCGACGGCGGAGCAGGCTCCGGCATCAAGCCGGTGGGAGAATGGGCCAAGATCGGCGAAACAGACAACTACATCTATTATGCCGATTACGCCAGCATCAAAAAGGCCGATGAAACGGTCGTCATGCTGGACCTGTTCGACTACAAGAGCACTCAGGCCGAAGGTGGAGGAGCCCCAGCCCTGTCAAAGGCGACCGAGCGCGAATATGACTGCCAAAACAAGAAGAGCCAGCCGCTCAAGTCGAGTTGGTATTCCGGCCAGATGGGAGCCGGAACCGTCGTGCGGTCCTCCGGCACCTCTAATCAATGGTCTTCCGCTGCTCAGGGGACCGCAACCGGAGGACTGTTAAAGGCCGCCTGCGGTAGCTAAGCCGACAGCTGGAACAACTCGCTCGAGCTGTTTTGCTTGCGGCGGCAGACGGTACATTTCCATCTGCCTGCGGCTACTCCACGCAGCCTTGGTACGCCTTCGGGCAGGAGGCATCCAACCCCCCGGCAGGATTTCCCTGTAGCGGAATCTGCCGCATCTGCTCCAGGACCTGCTGAAAATGGCCCGGCGCGCGCGTCCAGAACAGGTAGTTGGCCTTGAGTCGGTCGCGGCCGAACGCGAGCAATTCACCGATGGTCGGGACCCGTCCTTTCCCGTCATATCTGGTATTGTCGTAGTTCGCCTGCATCACCGACGGCGTCAGGGGGATCAAACCCGACATGTGCGGGTAATAGAGATAGACTCCTTTGGGTTTGTTCGGGTGATCGAAGTTTAATCCAGGATCTTCCATGAAAATGTCCGGCCCTCCCATCCCGGTCCCGATCGTTCGCAACTGATCGACGAACCCGGGCAGAATCTCGCGCGGGTAATTCACAAACTGGTAGGTCAACGTATTGGGAAATGCCGTGCGCATCTGCCGCTGTACGTCCAAGAGGTTATCGTAGTACTTGTCCGTATCGTGGCTGGATATCAACTCAAGCGGCTGGCCGAAGGCGGTTTCAGGCAATCCGATGCCCTCGAAGTTCGCGTGCCCGTTGAAACGTTTTCCCAACTCGGCCAGCAACGCCACCAGCCGATCATGCACACCGGAGTTCCAGAGCTTGAGATTGTATCCCCGTGGAGTGCTCTGCCCATACGTGCTGAATGGAAAGGCCCCGCCCTCATACGCCTCCGTTCGCAGGTAGCCCGGCACCGGCACTGTTTGCGGATTGAAAGATTTCAACTCCAGCAGAATGACGAGATGCTTGTTCACGGATGCCAGCTCCGTGAGAATCTGCTCGATCCCCTTGAAGTCGTAACGTCCTTCTTCCGGTTCCAATTCCGGCCACGGAAACCGCATTTGCAAACCCCGTAGCGCAGGTGTTGCCTTCAGCTCGGCATAGACCTGCGCCATGATGCTCGGATTCGTCCGCATGAACGTCATTGGCGCGTAGTAGTGCCCGGGATGCCACTTCACCACACCCGGAGTCGTCGGCACTTCGGCAGCGATGGCCACCCGAGTTCCAATACAGTGCCAGGACAGCACAAAAACCGCGAGGAGGAGCGCTCCAATGCGCATCGAGTTCATGATTCCGAGCACCCTCGAAACAACACTCTTCCCCGTGGATTTTCCAGCTACCGGCTCGTGCATACGTCTCCTTCCAAGCAAGTGGAGTGTGACGTGGTATAGTGAGAAACCACGGTTACTCATACAGAGGAGGCGCAATGCTAGCACGAGTGGCCCTTGTCGTACTGTCCTGTGCGGTACTGTCCGGATGTAGTGGGGGCGATGATGGCGCCGGGTCTGCCGTCAAGGCAGCGGCGGATTGGGCAAAGGTCGGCGAAACCGACAACTACGTATATTATGCCGACTACGCCAGCATCAAGAAGGCGGATGAGACGGTCGTCATGTCGGATCTGTTCGACTACAAAACGCCGCAGACGGACGGCGGGCCCGCCGCCTCATCTAAAGTGACCCAACGCGAATACGATTGTCAGGCGAAGAAGAGCCAGCCGCTCAAATCCAGCTGGTATTCCGGGCAGATGGGAAGTGGCACAGCAGTACGCTCGGCCAGCAGCTCCAACCAATGGTCTCCACCAAACCCCGGCACGGCCACGGCCGGATTGCTCAAAGCCGCCTGCGGTGCCTGATGCGCAGTGGAGGCACGGTGCGCTGCGGCCATCATGCCGCAGCGCGATGAGCTGCTCGCGTATTTACAGTTCAAGCATCTTTTGGTAGGCGCGGAGCAAGTCTCCTACCGACAACACGCCGATGATCGTGCCGTCTTCCGTGACCGGCAGGTGCCGGATGCCTTCTTTTTTCATCAGGCGCAACGCTTCCTTAATCGGCTCACTATCCTCAATGGTCACGACCGCCTTGCTCATGCATGACATCACGGTCGTGCTATTCGGGTCCAACCCTTTGGCCACGGCTTTCCGGCTGAGATCCGTATCCGTGATAATGCCGATGTAGCGCGATCCGTCGTCGACGAGCAGTGAGCCGATCCGCCATTTCTGCAGCAGGCGACCCGCCTCTTTGATCGAGGCGCCCTTGTGCACGCTGCGGACCTCGGACGACATGAACTCCGCCACGGTGCGGCCATCGATCCGCTCACCCAACGTTCGTCGCCAATCCCGCCCAACCCTGGCGCTCTTTTTCAGCTCGAGCTGCGCAAGACAACTCTCCAGGACCTGCTTGCGTTGATGCAGGCTTTCCCGATCGAGATTATGTGTCCCCGCCTCCTGCGCCTCCTCCGGAAGAATCGCCGCTTCGCCGAGCTTGGCATAGTGATAGGCTTCGAGTTCCTCGGACGCGCCCCCGAAAGTTTCGCTGAGCACCTCTTCGGCCTGCTCGTCAAATCCTTCCAGCGATGCGTTGCCTTTCCGCCGGGATAAGAACGGTTGGAATGCGACTAAGGTCTCCCGGATCTCTTCTATATGCCGGCTGAGTAGATCAGCCGGTTCCTGGTTCGACTTTGCTCTCTTGGCCATGCTGCCTCCCTTGTTGAGGCCAGAGAATAACCCAACTCCAGCACCGGCTCAAGTCTCACACATTACGCCGGAAACGGTTGCGGTGTGAGGCCAGATATGGCGCCGGCCGTGTCATGGCCGGCGGTCGCCGGCTTCGTCGCCCCCGCTGCCTTGGGCGCAGCCTTGCCGCGCACACGATGCATCTTGTCGCGCGTGTGGTAGGGCATCAGGTTCTCGAGCACCGACGGAAGTTTGTCGCAGGGCACATCCTCCATGATCTTCGTGGCCAACTTCGGATCGGGGCCGGAACGACCGCCGACAAAGATATCAACGGCATCGACGACCTTACCGCCCACCCTGGCTTTCTTACCCAGGAGCCCGATATCGGCCACGAGATGATTCCCGCATCCGGCCGGGCAACCAGACCAGTGCAACGTGATCGGCTTCAGCCCCTCGCCCAACTTACGCTCCAGCACCCGGGCCGTCTCCACGGCCCGGCTCTTGGTTTCAATGACGGCCAGGTTGCAATAATCGCTACCCACGCAACTGACCAGTCCCTTGTAGAGCGGTGACGGGTTATAGGCAAATTGCTTCACGAGCGGCTCTTCCGCCAATTCGCCAACCACACGATCGCTGATGTGCGGGATCACGAAGGCTTGCGCGGGCGAGAGCCGCACTTCGCCCGTCCCGTACCGGTCTGCCAGCGCGGCGATGTTGCGGAGATCGGCAGCCTTGATCCGACCCACTAACACTTTGAGGCCGATATAATTCAGGCCACGTTGTTTTTGGCGGAAGATGCCGATGTGATCGCGCTCTCCTACCGCCCTGGCATCGACGCCGGCGGCCGGCAGGGCACGCCCCATGCGTACTTCAACTTCGTGACGAAGTCGCGTCTCTCCCCACGCCTCCACTAGAAACGCCAACCTCGCTTGGGTGCGATTCTCGCGCGGCCCGTGATCGCGATAGATATGCAAGAGGGTCCGGCAGACCTCGAAGGCCTCCGCAGGATTCACAAACATGTCCAGCGAACTCGCAATGCGATATCCGCCGGAGCCCAGCTTGCCTCCGACCAACACGTTGTAGCCGAAACATTTGTCGTGTCCCAAATCGTGGTAGGCCGGCACCAGGGCAATATCTTGCGTCTCCGTATGGAGACAATTGTCCGTACAGCCGGTCACCGCGATGTTGCACTTGCGCGGCAAATTCGTATAAGCCGGATTACCCAACACTTCCCTATTGATGGCGCGTACGATCTCCGTGCCATCCAACAATTCGTTCGGATTTAAGCCCGCCACCGGGCAGGTCATCACGTTGCGTACGCTGTCCATGCCGGTTTGCATCGACGTGAGTCCGGCCTCTTCCAGCTTGGCGAAGACCGCCGGCACGTGGGCAATCGTCAGGTGCCGCAATTGCACTTGTTGGCGGGTGGTCACATCAATGACCCCGTTGCCGTAGGCAAGGGCGATGTCCGCCAGTGCTTGCAGTTGAACCGACGTGGTTTGACCGCCCGGCATCCGTACCCGCAACATGAAAAAGCCCGGCGTGGGATTGCGCAAGAAAAGGCCGTACCACTTCAGCCGTTGAATATCGTCTTCAGGAATGGACTCCCACCCCGCTTGGGCATAATGCTCAAGCATGTCGCGCACCGTTAGTCCGTCACGCTCTGCTTTGATGGCCTCAATCTTGTTCATATCGTGCTCCCCAGTGCGACGGAATAGTCCAGGCCTGACTTTCTCAGCACCACCGCGCCCTCCCGACTCAAACGATCCACCACCAGCAAGACCTGCGATGCGCTCAGACCGGAGAGGGCCATCAATTCCTCGAATGACTGGGGTGCCTGCCGCCTGAGAAGCGTCAGCACTGCGGTTTCTTCATTCGTCTTCATGGTGTCCTCCCTTCGTCTGAGCGCCGCCTCCGCGACACCGTGAGTGATCTGGCTAAAACGTCTTGTACTCAAGCCACTTGCCGTTCAGGGTAATCTTGCAGCGGGTTTCCCCTTGAGGCCCCGTCACTTTTTCCATGTCCAGCGTAAAATCGATGGCGCTCATGATCCCGTCACCGAACATTTCATTGGCCATCTCCCGCATTGAGTCCCCGTAGACACCAATCACTTCCATCAGGCGATACTTGAACGGATCCGTCAGATTCGGGAAATCCGCCCGGACCGGAAAGGCGCTCAAGGCAGCGACCTGCTCCTTGTTCAGGCCCAGCAAGGTTCCGACCTTCGCTGCGTCCGACGGGACCAGGCGGTGATTGCCATTTAAGGCTGCCGCCACGAACGTCGGATTCTTGCCGACCTTTTTGGCCACCTCGGCAATCGTGACCTTCTTCTTCAACCGTTGCGCCTTGATCGCCTTTCGCATTGCTTCCTTCTCCATCATCTCCTCCTGTGATTGATCCGCCTGCAAAGATGCACGCTCGCCACTCTGACTTACGACCCGACCACCGCCGATGTGGCCGGACGAGAGACCGAAGCCACCGGGACCTCGGCCACACGATAGGGACTCACCATCCAGTACAGCCCGCCGACAAATAACCCGCCCCCAACCAGGTTCCCCAGCACGACAAAGAGCTGGTTGTACCAAAAGGCCGCCCAAGTCACAGCCGCTTCATGCGGCAAGAACAGCGCCATGCCCAGCAACGATTGATTCGCGATGCTATGCTCGAACCCCGTGCCGATGAAGGCAAACAGGCACCAGAAGATCAGCAGGATCTTTGCGGTATCATTCGTCGTCCGCCCGGTCATCCACACGGCCAGGCAGATCAGCCAATTGCACAGGATCCCCCGCACGAATAGCTCCCACGCCGGGAGAGACATTTTCACCGCCGCCACCTTTTCAATCAGGTCCGCCGACGGCCCCTTGGCAAACACACCTGATTCGACGATCAACCAGGCCAGCCCCATTGATCCGGCCAAATTTCCGAACCAGGACCAGGCATTGAGCTGAATGACTTGCGTCCAGGAGAGGCTTCGCGACAAACCGCCGATGGCACCGATCAAGTTGTTGCCGGTGAACAGCTCGGAGCCCGCAAAAATCACGAGCGTCAACGCGATACCGAACGACACGCCCATAACCAGTTTGACCACCGGAGATCCGGCTGTTGCCAGCGGGCCCCCGAGGCTGAAGATCAACGCAATGCCGAACCCGAGATAAATCCCGGCTAAGGACGACAGGATGAAATACCCGCCCGGCGCTTGTTCAAAAAACGCCCACTTCTTTGCCGCCACCCCCGCGATCCGCTCATGATCGGCTGTATGCATGGGACTCTCCTTTGGTGATCCGCCAGCAAAAAAAAGACGCCCTCATCCCGCAATGGGGAGGAGGACGTCTTTGTCCGGTGCGACGAGGCTGCTACCAGCCCGCCTGTTATGCTGTGCCGACTGCAACGTCGGCGAAATTAAAAAGGCGCCCGCCACTCTTTGAAGAATGACGGACGCCTTTGTCCGTGTACTGTATGTGGCGCGGGTTCGACTTCAGGCGTCGTTGCCTGCTTTCACCCACGCACTGCATGTATACCATCGCCTCACGGATTCGTCAAGCTCCCTTGACGAGGAGGCCGCAGACTACACGTCATAATACAGGAAGAATTCGTACGGATGCGGCCGCAACCGCATCGTATCCACTTCCTTGGTCCGCTTGTACCCGATCCAGGCTTCGATGAGGTCTTCGCTGAACACCCCGCCCTTGAGCAGGAACTGATGGTCCTTCTCCAGGTGGTTCAGCGCCTCGTCGAGGCTGCCCGGCATGGTCCGGATTTTCGCCGCTTCTTTGGCCTCGAGATCGTACAGGTCCTTTTCAGCCGGCTCTCCCGGATTGATCTTGTTTTCAATACCGTCCAAGCCGGCCATCAACATGGCGGCAAAGGCCAGGTAGGGGTTCGCAGCCGGGTCCGGGAAACGCACTTCGATTCGCTTCGCCTTCGGGCTCGGCGAATACATGGGAATGCGAATACCGGCTGACCGGTTACGGCTCGAATAGGCCAGGAGAACCGGCGCCTCAAAACCCGGGGTCAACCGCTTGTAGGAGTTGGTCGACGGGTTGGTGAAGGCTGCCAGAGCGGGCGCATGCTTCAGAATGCCGCCGATGTAATGCAGGCACATCTGAGAGACGCCGGCATATTCCTTCCCTGCAAAGAGAGGCTTGCCGTCCTTCCAGATGCTCTGATGGGTGTGCATGCCCGATCCGTTATCGCCGAAAATCGGCTTCGGCATGAAGGTCACCGTCTTGCCGTGCCGCCGCGCCACGTTCTTGACGATGTATTTGAACATCATCATCTTGTCGGCAGTGCGCAGGAGGCTGTCGAAGCGAATGTCGATTTCCGCCTGGCCCGCCGTCGCCACTTCGTGGTGGTGCTTCTCGGTCGCGATGCCGGCCTTTTCCATTTCCAAAATCATTTCCGTGCGGATGTCCTGCTGCGTATCCGTCGGCGGAACCGGGAAATAGCCTTCCTTGTGGCGGATCTTCCCGCCCAGGTTGACGCCTTCCTGGCCCATGTTCCACACGCCTTCGTCTGAATCGATGTGGTAGTAGGCGCTGTGGTTCGTCTGGTCATAGCGCGCATGATCGAAAATGAAGAACTCGGCTTCCGGCCCCCAGTAGGAGGTGTCGCCGATCTTGGTGCTCTGGAGATATTTCTCCGCTTTCTGGGCGATGAACCGCGGATCGCGATCGTACATTTCACGCGTGATCGGATCGACCACGTTGCCGATGAGGCTCAAGGTGGGCACGGAGCAAAATGGATCCATGCAGGCGGTTGCCGGGTCCGGCACGAGCAGCATGTCGCTATTGTTGATCGCTCTCCAACCCCGAATCGATGACCCGTCGAGCCCGGAACCATCCTTGAACAGGCCCTCGGTCAGCTCACTGACAGGAATTGTGAAATGCTGCCAGGTGCCGATCAGGTCGACGAACTTCATGTCCACGACCTGGACCTTATTCTTCTTTGCAAAATCTAACACCTCACGAACGTTCATCCCCTCCTCCTTTCAACCGCCGATAAAAGAACCACTCACACCCTGTCGTTTACGCCGCATGAGCTCCGAGAAACAGCTCAATTTCGTTGAGGATCGATGCCCGAATCGCTTCGAGGCGTCCGGCGTCTTCCACTTTCTTGCCGTCCATCCCCGTCACATAAAACACGTCGGCCACCTGATCGAGCCGGGTGGAAATCCGGGACGCATGCACGGACAAACCCAATTGAAAAATGGCGTTCGTGATAATGTACAGCAATCCTTGCCGATCATCCGCAAAAACATCAAGAATCGTAAACCGGTCGGAGGTTTCATTGTCGATGCGCACTTCCGACGGTTGCCGGTGAGCGGGCAATGACCGTCCCATGTTCAACCGGGCTCCTCGCCGCATCACTGTTTCGATCGGCTGTCGGCCGGTCAACACCTCCGCGATGGTCGAACCGATCGACTCGCGCCGCTCCACAGGTGGAGCGCCCTGATAGTCAGGATCGGCGACTTGAAACGTATCCACGACGATCCCGTCTTTTCTGGTCACAATCTGCGCATCCAGAATCTGCAACCCGCCCGCCGCCATGACACCGGCAATCTTCGAAAATAACCCCGGGATCAGATCGTTGTGCGCAATCACGGCATATTCACAGGTTCCAAGCGGAGCGTTGAAATCCGTTTCTACCACAACGCCGCCCGGCTGCAACCGACGGATGGCGCTCAGATGGGCGGCAATACGCCGCGGACTCGTCCCGTAGGCATAGCGCAGGGGAAATTGTTCCAGTTCCGAACGAATCCAGGCCTTGTCATTCGGCAGGTCCTGCACGCCATGCGACGGGGCCACCACGTCATCGGCGATGCGCGCCAGTCGCTGCGGCTCATCGGCCGTCTCGCGCTCGCCGGATACTTCCTGCATGGCGCGTAGGTACAGTTCAACGAGGAGAGATTCTTTCCATTTCGTGAGCACATCAGGGCCGACTGCGGCGATATCGGCGGCGGTCAGAGCCAGCAACTTGCGTAACACTTCCGGCGTGCCGACTTCTCGCGCGAACGGCAACAACACTTTTTCATCATAGGGGTCGCGACGAAAGGCCGTATGGGCCATCAACAAATGCCGATGGACCAGCATCACCAGCGTTCGCGTGTCCCGTTCATCGAACCCCAGCCGTGCAGCCGTTTCTTCAGCCAACCGCTTGCCGACTTCACTGTGATCCTCTTCATGGCCCTTGCCCAGATCATGCAGGAGCAGCGCGAGATGGAGCAAATCCTTCCGCTTAATTTCCCGATACACTTCTCCGAGCACGCCGGTATGTTCGGCCAGCGCTTCGGCTTTCGCCACCGCCAGCAGACTGTGCTCATCGACCGTGTACTTGTGGTACTGATTGAATTGCATGAGTCCGCGCACTCGCGAAAAGGCCGGCACCAGTTTCTCCAACAGGTGGGCGCGGTGCATCGCCTCGAGTGTGCGCGCCGTGCCGGGGCCAGCCAGAATCGATACAAAGGTACGTCCGGTTTCAGGCGTGTGAAACTGCTCGACGGACAATGTCTCCGCATGCCGGTGAATGTCTTCCAGGAGAGAGGGATCGATGCTCAGTTTGCGCGATCGGGCTAAATTGAACAGGGTCAAGAGCAATGCCGGCTGTGCCAGGACCTGGGAACGCAGCTCCGCCGGCACGGTCAACGCCTCGCCATCAACGGCAAAATACTGATCGATTCGAGGAGACGGTAGCCATCGTGCGATTCGCTGCCACAGCGAGCGGCTCCGGCAGCGCTCGACAAATCGCATCATGGCCGCATGCAGCCCCATCGTATGCCGATAGTACTGCTGCATGAACTGCTCAACCGCGAGCAAATGCGGCTGGTCGGCAAAGCCCCAATGTTTGGCCAGCCAGACCTGTTCATCAAACGTCAGAATTTCCTGCGCCATGCCGGCCCGAATATGGAGGAAGGATCGAACGCGTAGCAGAAACTCCTTGGCCTCTTTGATCGCCCGATAGTCGGCCTGGGACAGAATGCCGCGGTCGGATAATTCACGGATGGTGGGCGCCTGGAAACGCGCCGAGCCGATCCACTGCAGGAGGTGCAGGTCGCGCAACCCGCCTTGACTCTTCTTCACGTTCGGCTCCAATAGATAGACCGTCTCGCCGAACTTGTGGTATTCGCGCTGCCGCTCGGCCACCTTCTGCTCGAGATACCCGTCGAATCCGCTCGACACGACCTTTCGCACATAGCGCGCGTGAAATTGCTGAAACAGTTCGGGGCTACCCGCCAGAAAGCGGGCCTCCATCATGGAGGTACGAACCGTCAAATCAGCCAGGCCCAAATCGATACAGTCCTGGATGGTCCGCACGCTATGCCCGACCTGAAATCCGCTGTCCCATAGTGGATGGAGCACCTGCTTGACCAGCTCCGGCATGACTTTGGCCGCATCCTGGTGAAACAGAAACATCAGATCGATATCGGAATGCGGCGCCAACTCCCGACGGCCATAGCCGCCGATCGCCACCAGGCAACAATGCTGAAATCCGGCCGTCGTGAGCGCCTCGCCACCGGTCCGCGCCGCCGTCCGGTACCGGCCTACGATCAACCCGTCGACCAGATCCGTCGTGGCCGCGACCACCTCTTCGCCCGACGCGCCGGCTAGCAACCGCTGCTGAATCGCCTGACGCTGCTCAGCCAGCAGTTGAGACACCGCCAGGGGAGCCGGGTCCTGCACCGTATGGGAATCCGCGTTCACAGCGTGCGACATACCTAGAGCGCGCTTTCTCCCGTCTCGCCGGTCCTGATTCTGACGGCGGAGGTGAGGTCACGTACGAATATTTTGCCGTCGCCAATGCTGCCCGTTTTCGCTGCGCGCGTAATCGTTTCCAGCACGCGCTGAACCTGGCTGTCATTCACGGCCACTTCGATTTTGACCTTCGGCACGAATTCAATGGTGTACTCCTGGCCGCGATAGGTTTCCTTGTGGCCCTTCTGGCGGCCGAAGCCCTTGACCTCCGTGACCGTCATGCCCTGGATCCCGATTTCAAGGAGGGCGTCTTTCACTT
>VOPR01000056.1 GCA_009594995.1 Nitrospira sp.
GCACTCGTAGGTTTGACCTTCCGGAGCATTGAAGGTAGCTGGTCTATAGTCCGCCTCGGAGTATGGCTGCACAGTGACTCCGAGGAAGGCGACCTCAAAATCCATCCACTCCGACATACAGTCGGCAATGAGCTTGAACAACCCGGTGTCGGACTTCTTTGCCAACATCCGACAGAACAACGGCACCCATCGGCCGATGTGATTCTTGACGAATTTCTTTTGCGCATCGACGACGATTTCCGTCTTGTCGATACCGTCATGGCAACGTGAATAGGATTCTTTATAGGTCAGGAAATGCATGAACTCGAGCTCGACACTGAGGTGATCCAGACGCTCGTGAACATCCTTAGAGAGCTCGACACCGAAGGCTTTGTAGAATCCCGCGATGTCGCCCATGACGTGAGATTGCGCAAACACGTGATCGTTTCCGAAGAGCGTTTCGTAAGGCGGACAATCCAGCGTGATCACGTTGGTGAACACACGGCGGTGCTCCGTCTGCAGATCACCGATTTGCCAGTTGACGCACTCCGCCGAAACCAGCTTCTCGATCTGATCAAATTGCTTCTTCATCAGGGCGATTTTCTGATTCGCCCGGTCGCCACCGATTCCGTCCAACGCAAGACGCAACCCGTCTAAGGCAGCGCGTCCGTCTTCGACGAACTCACCGCACTGCAGGTAATCCAAAAACTCCTCGTCCTCTGGGTACAACAAACTCCAGGAGAACAGCAGATATATTTTGCTGCGATTGAGCGCGCGTTCAACAGCGGGCGAATCCTTGATAGGAACCGCCTTGGGGGGAGCGATTGCGGTGGAGGACGGGGAGGTGGGCTGCACGACTTGTTTCGATGTCATACGTATCTTGCTCCTCACCTCAACATGTTGCGCATTTTTTTCGCACACTACGCAACATCTGAGTCCTGCGGCACAGGAGGCGTATGATAGGTAAAGGAGGGAGGGATGTCAAGCATGAACTCTCTCTCTTTTGCCGCCGCCACCAGTGCCGATGTTTCACTAATCTGCATGATATTTTGACGCTTTGAACCCATGAACACACGACCGACTCAGAAGCTGATGCTGCCGGCTGAAAGATTTCGCGCCGGAGTGACCTTGATCGCGATGCGATCATTAACGGTCTTGCAAATCTGCTCACACATACCACACCCGACACAACGCTCTTGCTCCACGACAAGGCGGAGTGCATGAAAATCCATTGAGAGGGCCTCAACGGGACACTTGGATACGCAGGCATGACACCCTTGTCCCGCCGTGCAGACTCGATGCGAGACCGTCGCCGTGCCCATCCGAACCTCAAAACTATCGCCAACCGGCAGGAGCGCCTCCGTCGCGCAGGCGGCGATACAGGGGAAATCGTCGCACAGTTCACAGGCAACCTGATTGGCAAAGATTACCGGAGTGCCGTTGGAGAGGTCACTGACGATCGCCCCAGGGGGACAGGCCTTGATGCAGTCGCTGCATCGTGTGCATCGCTCGAGAAAGGTGGCTTCGTCGACCGCTCCGGGGGGACGCAACCAATCAATCCGCACAGGGGCAGCCGGCTGCTCCCGAGGCGCGTCCTTATGGAGGGAAAACTCCCGCGCCGCCTTGGCCACAGAGACCACGGAGTCTTTCAAAAAATCGCGACGCCCGTATTTGGGATCACCGGCCACCATGCTCTCCGTTTACATCACACCGTCGGCCCGCAACTTATAGACTTCCACGCATCGATCACAGGCCCCATACTCGACATCCCAGCCCGGATGGTTCTCGCGGATGAAGTCCAGAATGTAGGGTTCCAACTTGGTCTCCATGTCTTCCACCCAGGTATAGGTCGGGAACCGGCATAGGGGGCATGGAAACCCCGGCATCAGCATCACCTTATTGGTGGTCTCCGGAATTTCGCCGCCCTCGACATCCACGGCGCGATCCAGGATGCGCAGAGTATCGGTCGCCATTTCCACTAATTCGGAATGGGTGAAATAACTCGTCTGCCACAAGCCTTCAAATACCGACTTCAGCTGGGCCGGCGGAATCTTCCGATACCAGGAGCGAAACTCCTTGAATCGATCCTCTTTCTGCAACATCGGCTCTTTGCCAGCCGCGATCAACCGGCTGTCAACACTGATATTCCAGAGAATGCGGTAGCGATGCAGGATGAGGGTTTCCTCGCCGGGATTCTGTCCGACCCTGGTATCGGGGTCGTATCCGAAGGCAGGATCAAGCATGTCATGAATGTGCATGAGTTCGTGGCGACAATAGCGGGTCAGCGCGGGATCATAGAACCGCCGGGGAATTAGCTTAATCCCGACCCCCTTCAGGCCTTTTTCCTCGAACTGCTTGGCCAGATCGTGCTCGACCGAGCCCCACTTGCGAAGAACGTCGACGCCTTCTTGATCCTCTTTCAGCACGCCCTTGACCAGCACGATACCGACTCGAGCTTTCAGCTCGGGAAACTCATTGAAGGCGTCGCGGATGATATCGGAAAAGCCCCAGATACCGAACAAATACTGATACAGCTTTTTGAACTCGGCTTCACGGTCATCCAGCGTGAACTTTTCATAGATCGGATCGGCCAGCTCATGAAACTCTTTGTAGTAGGTCGGATCCCCTTCCCGCTCCGTTTTTTCGATAAAGGAGTCGATGACTTCCTGCAGTAAGGCCGGCTGAAAACGGATCTCCATTAACGGCTTTGATACTTCTACTCCGGTAGTCATAAGACCTCACATGTTCTGGTACGGTGAAGGGATGAAACCCGCGCGAGTGCTGTGCTTGACTTGCTCCCAGTCCTTCTCTTACGATCGTCGAAACGACCGCCGATTATACAAACCCCTCGGCGAGTATTGCAAACCACAGCGGGCTAAGCCGGGGCTCAACAGCCCCCGCTCAGAACAGGGACGAGGCACAAGACTTTTATGAGCAACCAAACCACCGCGCCCCCGACCATTCCTTCCTCAGCACCGGTGCCGAACCAGGGGGGAACGCCACAGACCCCGGTCATTGACCATTTAGAGTATTGGAAAAACGGGCTGCGGGAACTCAAGACCTTCCGCGGGCATTCACATGGCGTGTGGGCGGTGGCCTATGCCCCCGACGGTCAGACGATCGTCAGCGGTGGCGTCGATCGATACGTCCGCATCTGGGACATTGAAACCGGACGCCTGCTGCGCTCGCTGCGCGGCCACACCGCCGACATTCGCGCTCTGGTCTTCACGCCGGACGGCCGCACGCTTGCCTCAGGCAGCGAAGACCGGACCATCCGCCTCTGGAATCCAAAGACCGGGGAACCGACCAAGCTTCTGTTTACCCGCTACGATCACAATGTCTGTAGCCTCTCACTGTCGCCTGACGGCCTGATGCTGGCGCGCGGCAGCCACAACAAAGACATCAAGATCTGGGAAGTCACGACCGGAACCGACCTCATGACCCTCCTGGGCAAGGATCAATACGATCACCATTGGTCGGTCTGTGTGGCCTTCTCACCAGACGGAGTGCACCTGGCCAGCGGATCCGATATCGGCAAGATCAGAATCTGGGAAGTCCTGCCGAGCGGAGAGGAAAAGATCCTTCACAACGGACATTGGGAAGAAACCGCTGAGGACTCGACGGAAACCCGCGGATTTTTCATCGAAGACGACGGAGGATTCCAAAAACCCATGGAATTCTGGATCGGCGCGATGACCTTCACGCCCGATGCAAAAATGCTGATCACCGGCAGCCGTGACAACACAATCCGGTTTTTTGAAATGCCGACGATGAACGAACTCCGCGTCGTCCGCGGGCACAACGGATGGGTGCGGTCCCTCGTGGTGACACCGGATGGAAAAGTCCTCATCAGTGCCGGCGACGACAACACGATTCGTTTCTGGGACATAGCGACCGGCCGAAACTTCCGGACCGACAAAACCCACACCGGCGCGGTGCGAGGCATTGCGCTCTCACCGGATGGATTGCGCCTGGCCAGCGCTTCCTGGGATCGTACCGTGAAACTGTGGGAAGGCGGCCAGGAACCGGCGGAGTAATTTACTCGTCGCTCTCCTCCGCCTCGCCTTTGGCGGAGGAGAGGCCGTACCGCTTGCACTTATCCCATAGGGCTTTGCGGGATAATCCCAGCACGGCGGCCGCATTCGTCCGGCTGCCGTCTACCTGCTTCAACACCGCTGCAATATAGTCCTTTTCGAATGCCTCCCGCGCAGTCGCCAGTGTCGCGGCTGGTGCCGATTCCGGCGCTGCGACCTTGGCCGACAAACCCTCAGCACAAAAGCCACAGCCCGATTGAGGCGCTCCTCCGAGAAACGGACAGGTCTGGAACCCGCACAGATCCCAGGGTTGCAACGGTTCTCCATCTCGCCCCAGAGCCACGGCGCGCTCCACCATCTGCTCCAACTCTCCCACATTGCCGGGAAACGAGTAGTGCAGAAGCAAATCCCGGCTGGGCTGGGAAAGCCCTTTCAAGGATTTGTCGAGAGTCGTCGAGCGAGCCTTCAGCACATGCTCAGCAATCACCAGCACATCTTCACGCCGCTCGCGTAACGGCGGCACAACGATTTGAACGGCGGCAAGCCGCTCACAGAGATCCGAGCGAAACCGTCCCTGCGCCACTGCTTCCCTCAAATCGTGCCGCGATGCGCCGATGATGCGGACATCGATCTCAACGGGTTCCCGGCCGCCGACTCGCTCAAACTTCTTCCCCTCAAGCGCTCGCCACACTTTGGTCTGCAGGGCAGGAGAGAGAGCGTCGATATCGTCGAGCAACACCGTCCCTTTGTGCGCGAGTTCGAAACGTCCTCGTCGTTGTCGCAAAGCTCCGACAAACGCGCCCTTTTCATGGCCGAAGAGTTCCGCCTCCAACAGAGATTCTGGAAGATCGGCGCAGCAAACCTTGATCAACGGCTGATCTCGTCGCGGACTGTTCAAATGGATGGTATGCGCCACCAACTCTTTACCGGTTCCAGGCTCGCCGACGACGGAAACCGGCGAATCGGTCGCCGCCACCAGCTTAATCTTCTCCAGAAGTGCCCGCATGTGCTGGTTGCAGCCGTGGATGCCGCCAAAACTAAATCGGTCTTCCAGCACCTCTTTCAACTCAAGATTTTCCCGCCGCAACCCGAGAATCTTGCCGACGCGCTCGACGATCAGGAGCAGCTCATCCATTTGAAAGGGCTTGGTAATGTAATCGTAGGCACCCAGCTTGATAGCCCCCACCGCCGTATCCACCGATCCATGAGCAGTGATTAAAATTACTTCCGTGGTCGGACTCCGCTCTTTGCAAGTCTTCAGAATTGTGAGTCCGTCGGCGCCGGGAAGGCGCAAGTCGGTAATGACGATGTCAAACTGATGCGTGCCGAGGACAGCGAGCCCCTCAGTGCCGGTTGCCGCCGCCATCACTTCACAACCGACCCCTTCCAAGGCGTCCAGCATGGACAGTCGCATCAGCGGTTCGTCATCAACAATGAATACCTTGAGCCCCTTCACGAAAACCTCCCGATGGCATACCGTTCGGCCGAGAGCGGAATGGAGACGGTAAACGTCGTGCCTTTTCCGACTTCACTCTCGACGACAATTCGTCCTCCGTGCCGCTCTACGATACCCAGACTGACCGACAGGCCAAGTCCGGTCCCCTCGCCTTCATTTTTGGTGGTAAAGAACGGATCGAAAATCCTCGGCAGAACGGACGATGAAATTCCGCAACCAGAATCCCGGACGCGGACCAGGCAATGGGCTTCCTCCACGGTGGTGCGAATGCTCAACACTCCGCCGCTCCGCATCGCTTGAATGGCATTTAACACCAGATTCATCAATACCTGTTCCATCATATGACGGTCGATCATGATTTCCGGCATATCGCCGGCTAGGTCCGTCTCCAACTGCACCCGGTGGGGCACGAACAGGTGATCGGTCAGCAACAACACGCGATTGACGACTTGATTGATATCCGCCAGCGCAAGCTCCGGATTGTGCTGCTGCGAAAAATCGAGGAGCTGCCGCACAATCCGCTGCACCCGGCGCAGGCCGTCCTCCATCGACGCCAGATACTCTTCCTGCCGCGCCGGCGAAAGCGTTCCCTTTCGCATGTTGTACAGACAGTTCAGAATGCCGCCCAGCGGATTGTTGATCTCATGCGCGACCCCCGCAGCCAGTTTGCCCACCGACGCCAGCTTCTCCGAATTTCTGATTTGTTGTTCGAGCTTCTTCGTGTCTGTCATGTCGCGGGCGATTCCCAGAACGCCTAGGATCTCCCCATCGACTCCGTGGAGCGGCGACACGCTGACCATAACGGAACGGGGCTCGCCCGATTTCGTCAGCACTTCAACCTCATAGACTTGTTTGACGCCAATATCCAGCGTCGATTTCAGCCGGCGCCCACGATGCCGCTTCGACAACAGTCCCAGATACGGCCGCCCAAGCAGGTCTTCCTTCGCATAGCCCCACGCCAGAATCTTGCTGTTGACGTAGGTAAAGCACTGCTCGCTATCGAGGGTGTAAATGACGTCATTGGCATTTTCCAGCAGGTTCTCAAGATATTGCTTGGTCTCTTCGATCTCCCGGGTCCGCTCACTGACCTTCGCCTCCAGCTCCTGCTGGTAGGTATGCATCTGCCGCTCAAGACGCTTTCGATCGGTGATGTCGCGAAGCTGGACCATCACCCAGGTGTGATCGCTGCCGCGCACCAGGATCAGGTCCATCTCCACGGGCGTTTCCTTGCCGCCGGCATCACGCACGGTGATTTCTTGCGTCGGCACCTGGCGTTCGCCGGAGTGGATTTTTGCCAGCAGCGACCGCATCTCCTCATGGTGAACCGGGAGGACCACATCGAGGATGCTACTCCCCACCACCTGCTGCTCGGAATACCCCAGGGCCTGTTCCTCACGTTTGTTCACGGCGACAATCACTCCGTCTTCGCCGACCATAAACACGGAATCGGCCACCAGATCGAACAGCGCCTTGTATCGCTCTTGCGAGGCCACCAATTGTTGGGTGCGCTCGTTGACCGCTTGCTCAAGTCTGGTGGTATAGCGATGGATCTGTTCTTCCAACAGATGCCGCTCCGTCACATCGCGGACGAAGGCGCGGGAATGAACCAGTCCGCCGCCGCTCTCGAATAATGCCGTTGCATGGATTTCCACATCGATGGGGCGGCCGTCTCCCGCCACAAACACCGTCTCAATCGTGCTTCGCCCCTGCGACACCAGGCGTTCCAAATAGGCCAACACCTCTGCCTCACGCCCCTTGGGAACCAGGTCCCACAGATGCATGTGAAGCATTTCCTCCAGGGTATAGCCCAGCTTGTCCAGACCCGTCTTGTTGACATGCACGAACTGTCCGGCCTTGTTGAGCTGATAAATCATTTCCGGTGAATGCTCGATGAGATCGCGATACCGCGCTTCCAGGCGTCGCACATCTTCCATGCGCTGCTCGATCTGCTCGAACGAGATCCGCAGATTTGCCGCCATCTTGTTGAAGGCCTCGGCGAGCTGTTCGATTTCATCACCGGTCTTGAGGTCCAGCTGCTGATCCAACCGCCCGCTCCCGATTCGTTGCACGCCCTCGTGCAACAGACCGATCGGCCGGGCAATGCGCCGCGCGACGGTCAAGCCGATGAGCAGCAACACGCCGAACACACCAAGACCATATACGGTGACCTGTACCACGAGCCGCGAGAGAGGGGCGTAGGACTCGGCAGGATCCTGCCGCACGAATGTCACCCACCCCTTGCCGCCTAAACTCTCCGGCGTGAGATCGGTCCCCAGGCGAACCGGCGCAAACCCTACGATCGAGTTCTCACCGCCATGCGAATCATTGGGCGCCGTTATCCAGCCCGCGGCATTCGCGTTGATGGCCTTCACCAACTCAGGCTTCACCACATGGGCTTCCGGCGCCAGGACTGGACAGACAAGAGGAACCCCGTCCGAGTTGAACAACATGGCATGCCCGGTCTGTCCGACCGTGGCTTCGGACACGGAATGGAAGAGGGTATCGCGACGCAGCAGGACCGTCACCGCCCCAATCATCACATGTTGCTCATCATCGATGATCGGCGCCGACACGTTGACTACATGGGTGCCGAAGGCAGGGTCAAAGAAAATATCACTGACGAACACTTTCCCGGATCCACGCTTCATGAACGCTTGCCACCAGGCGGTCTTGCCGTAGTAGTACTCGACTTGGGGGATGGAACTGACCACGAGCGCGCCGCGGTTGTCCGTGACGAAAATTCCCACATAGTCGGCTTTTCGGATATCGTGCCACCGGATCAGATAGTTGGTGACGATGCGGTTGATGAACAGCGGAAACTCGCTTTGCTTGTCTCGCTGACGCCACCGCTGCTGCCAGGCTTTGATCATCGACTGGACGGTTTTTTCGTCCTTGTCCAGATAGGTGCGATTGGATTCCGTCACCGAGGTGCGGAGGAAGGGCGTGGCGGCGAGCTGTTGCGCTTCATTGATGCCGCGCGTGACCTGCATCTCGATCCGCCGGGCGGCCTCGACTGCCACTTCCTTGAAGTT
The DNA here is from genome assembly GCA_009594995.1 of Nitrospira sp. Taxonomy (GTDB): domain Bacteria; phylum Nitrospirota; class Nitrospiria; order Nitrospirales; family Nitrospiraceae; genus Nitrospira_A. Next base: position 8,502 of record VOPR01000056.1, read on the forward strand.
GGCGCCGATCGTCTCGCGCAACGCCCGGCGTTCTTCGATGTAGGTCAGAACAAGAGACAGGCCCAACGGCAGGAGCCCGACCATCACGATCGCCGTGATGATCTTTCGCTGGAGACTGTGTGACCGGCTCCAGAACAGCATGCGTGCGGCGTACCCCGGTAAACGGCCCTCTCTCAACAGTAGGCAGGGCCTAGGCCCGGCTCGTCGGAGCCGGTGCCTAGCGACGCTTCAGGAGGCTCCCGGCGCTGCCGGGCCACAGCAGCAGCAACGGGCTCGCCACGAAGATGGACGAATAGGTGCCGAACATGACGCCCCCGAGCAAGGCCAGCGAGAAATCGTGCAACACCTCGGCTCCTCCCAACACCAGCGGGATCAGCACGATCACAACGGTCAAGCTGGTGACAATCGTGCGGCTCAGGACCTGATTGATGGCCTGATTGATGATGGTTTCCTCATCTTCACGCCGGCGCGTGCGGAGATTCTCGCGAATTCGATCGAACACGACCACAGTATCCGTCAGCGAATACCCGGCCAGCGTAAGCAAAGCCGTCACCACCAACAGGGTAATCTCTTTATCCAGGATGTAGAACACGCCCAACACCGCCAACACATCGTGGAAAGTCGCCAGCGCGGCCGCCACCCCGAACCGCAACTCAAACCGGACCGCAATGTAGAGCACGATTCCGACGAATGAGATCAGCACCGCAATCATGGCATCTTCTTGAAGCTTCTTCCCGATCGTCGGGCCGATCTCCATACTGGAATCGACCACGAACTTGTTGCCCGGGAACTCCTTGGTGAACACCGCCATAACCCGCTCGGCCACCTTCTCCTCGATCGTCGTGGAGGCCTTCACGCGGACCAGTAGCTTGTTGTCCTGCGTGAATTCCTGCAACTCAGCCGAGCCCAGGCCGTTCGATTCCAAGGCGCGACGGGCTTCGTCGATCCTGATCGATTGGTCGAACTTCAGCTGCACCGCCGTCCCACCGGCAAAGTCGATTCCTAGATTCGCCGCGCCGCGCGCAATTTGAAGCACCGCGATGATGCCCAAAAAGGCAAGGATGCCGGAGAGCGCGAACGAGATGGTCCGTTTCCCCATAAAATCAATATTCGTCTTCCCCAAAATCTCGAACATGCCGGCTCCTTCCTAAATGCTGAGCTGCTCAATTTTCCTGCGCTGATTAAAGAGGTCAAAAATGACTTTCGTCCCGACCAGCGCGGTAAAGAGATTGATCGCGATGCCGAGACACAACGTCACGGCAAAACCTTTAATCGGCCCGGTGCCGAACAAGAATAGTGCAAAGCCGGTGATCAATGTCGTCACGTGGGAGTCGACGATGGTCAGCAGGGCCTTGTCGTATCCGGCATCGATCGCAACACGCACCGCCTTCCCCTGCCGCAGCTCTTCACGGATGCGCTCGAAAATCAGCACGTTTGAGTCGACGCCCATGCCGATCGTCAGAATAATACCGGCAATGCCGGGCAAGGTCAGCGTGGCGTTCAATGCCGCCAGCGATCCGATTAGACAGATGAGGTTCAGCATCAGCGCAAAATTCGCAATCACACCGGACAGCCGGTAATAGCTGGCCATAAACACGATCACGAGTAGACCCGCAAAAAGCGTGGCCTTGACGCCTTTCTCAATCGAGTCCTGTCCGAGGGAGGGACCGACCGTGAGATCCTGAATGATCTTGAGCGGAGCAGGCAGCGCGCCAGCTCGTAGCACGATGGAGAGGTTATTGGCTTCTTCCATCGAAAACGTTCCCGTAATCTGGGCTCTTCCTCCGCTGATGCGTTCTTGAATCACCGGCGCCGAATAGATCGTGTTGTCGAGCACGATGGCCATACGCTTTTTGACATTCTCACCCGTGATCCGGTCAAACTCGCGCGCGCCTTTTGCATCGAACGTCACGGACACATACGGCTCATTGAACTGGCCGATGGACACCCGCGCGTCGCTCAACACGTCGCCCGCCAGCATGACCCGCTTTTTCACCAGGTACGGAGCCAGCCATTCCTGGCCGCTTTCCTTTTCAACGATCCGCTCGAACAGAATCTGATCGCCTTCCGGCACCTTCCCTTCAATCTGCTTCAGAAGCGCCTCTTCACGCTCCTTCCCCTTCTGAATCCGGCTCGGCAGGTCCAGCTTGAGCTGATTCTCATCGTCCAACAACTTGAACTCGAGCAGAGCGGTTTGCTTGATGAGGTCCTTCGCCAACTTGGCATCTTTGATGCCCGGCAACTGCACCACCACCTGATTCAGCCCCTGGCGCTGAATCAACGGCTCTGCCACACCGAACTGGTCGATACGATTGCGAATCGTTTCCAGTGCCTGATTGATGGCGGAGTCCTTGATCCGCTTAATTTCGGCATCCCGCAATTCCCATACAATTTTGTTGGCAGAGCCGGCCGACTCCACCTCCACATAAGTCGGGAAATCATCCAGAAGCTTCTGCACCTGGGCCTTCAGCTCGGCATTCTGAAAGGCGATCGTGATTTGCGATCCCCCCGTCCGCTTGACTGATTCGGCGGGAATTTTCTTTTCCAACAGAAGGTCCTGAAGTCCTGCCGCCGTCCGCTCCACTGCAATTTCAACCGCCCGATCCTCTTCCACCTCGAGCACCAGGTGAATGCCGCCCTGCAAGTCCAACCCCAAGGTAATGCCCTTGTCCGGCAGAACTTCACGAACCCACCGCGGCAATTCCTTGTACAGAGGTTGGTAGGAGGGCAAGAAAAAGATGATCGAAGCGACCACCATCGTCACTAGGGCCAACAACCGTCCGCCGACTTTTTTCATACGTGCGCCAATCCTTCCCGTCTCCGTCGCGTGCGTCAATCTTCTTCGTCACCGCGCAGCCGAGCAATATGCTCTTTCTGGATTTTGATTTTGGTCGTGTCCGCAATTTGGAGCGTCACCGTCTCTTTGCCCATGTTGGTGATGGTGCCCCAGATACCCGAAGCCGTCACCACCTTGTCGCCCTTCTTCAAGGTCTCAAGCATTGCCTTCGCCTGCTTCTGGCGTTTCTGTTGCGGCAGAATCAGCATGAAATAGAAAATGACGAAGATCAGGACGAACGGAACCAGCGACAAGAGGCCGCCCCCTGCGCCTGCACTCCCGGATGTTCCCTGTGCCCATGCCACCGAATCCCACATAAAGCCCCCTGCCTGTGTCGCCCTTAAGACACGTTCGTATTTTCAACTTCCGACCGCCCCTCGCCGGTCGGCCGGTCCACGATATAGGTGCGGTGAAACTCACGACGAAACTCCTGAAAGGTTCCGCCCCGCACGGCGCTCCGGATCTCTTCCATCAACTTTGCAAAAAACCACAGATTGTGGATCGTATTGAGGCGGGCGCCCAACATCTCCTTCACGCCGAACAAGTGATGCAGATAGGCCCGCGTGTATCGAGTGCAGACCGGACATCGGCAGGCCGGATCAATAGGCTGTTCATCCCGCGCGTACCTGGCTTGCTTGATAACGACACGCCCGAATGAAGTAAACAGCCACCCCGTGCGGCCATGACGAGACGGCACCACACAATCGAACATATCAATCCCGCGCGCGACCCCTTCAACCAAATCTTCGGGCATGCCCACGCCCATCAAATAACGTGGCTTGGCGGACGGCAACTCGGGCACCGTGACATCCAACATCGCATACATGTCGGCCTTGTCCTCGCCCACCGATAAGCCGCCGACGGCATACCCGTCAAATCCGACCGAGACCAGGTCACGCGCCGACTCCACCCGCAATCCGGCATCCAGTCCGCCCTGAACGATGCCGAACAATGACTGATCCGCCCGTCGCTTAGCCTCGACGCACCGGCGCGCCCACAGAGAAGTCCGCTTGGCGGCGGCACGAACTTGGTCGAGCGAGGACGGCAGTGCGACGACATGATCGAACGCCATGATGATGTCCGCACCCAATGCTTCCTGAATCTCGATCGAGGTTTCCGGGCTGATGAACCGTGACGACCCGTCGATATGGGATTGGAAGATCACGCCTTCGTCCGTCACCTTGCAAAACTTGGCCAAACTGAAGACTTGGAAACCGCCGCTATCGGTAAGAATGGCGCCCGGCCAGGCCGTGAACCCATGTACGCCGCCCAATTCCTGCACGACTTTGTGGCCGGGCCGAAGGTACAGGTGATAGGCATTATTCAAGATGAGCCCGTAGCCCATCTTCAGCAATTCCTCGCCGTCCACACTGCGCACATTGCCGAGCGATCCGACCGGCATGAAAGCAGGCGTCGCCACCTCGCTGCGCCCGGTGGTGAGAACACCGACCCGAGCCCGCCCGCCTGCCTCTTCATGGGTAATACGAAACGACAGCATGCGATCGGCAGTCCTACATCTGCTCCGGGGCTGAGACGCCCAGCACCGTCAACCCGTTTCGGACCACCTGCTGCACCGCCCACATCAGGGCCAGTCGAGCTCCTGTGAGGCCTGGCGACACCACGTCTGCCGTCCGACTTGTGGAAACCGCCGGATCGGTCGATGCGGCGGGGGTTGATTCGCTATCGGGTGCCGGAGGCAAAATCCGGTGTTTATTGTAAAAAGGATGCACCATGCCTGCCAGCTCACGAAGATAGTAGGCCATTCGATGCGGCTCCAGTTCAACGGCGCTCGACTCCAGCACGACCGGGAACGCCGACAGTTTTCGAATGAGCGCGAGTTCATCGGGATCATGCAACAGCATGAGATCGGCCTGGCTCGGGAGCGGACAATCGATACCCCGTGATGCCGCCACGCGCAGGAGGCTGGCAATCCGCGCATGTGCATATTGCACGTAGTACACAGGATTTTCCTGCGACTGCTGTTTGGCCAATTCCAAATCAAAATCCAGGTGTGTGCTGGAGTCGCGCATGAGAAAGAAAAACTTAGCGGCGTCCGCGCCGACTTCATCCATCACTTCCCGAAGAGTGATGAACTCTCCGGCCCGCTTGGACATCTCGACCTTCCGCCCGCCGCGCAGTAGATTCACCATCTGCACCAGCACGACTCGCAGTCGCTCTTTCGGATATCCGTAGGCCTGCACGACCGCTTGCATCCGCGGAATGTACCCGTGATGATCGGCGCCCCACACGTCGACAAGAAGATCAAACCCGCGCCGCAGCTTATCGCGATGATACGCAATGTCGGAGGCAAGGTACGTGTAATCCCCCTCCTGCTTGCGCACGACCCGATCTTTTTCATCGCCAAAGGCTGATGAGCGAAACCACTGCGCGCCGTCCTGATCGAACAGCAGATCTCTGCCCCTCAACTCGCTCAGCACCTGCTCGACCGCACCGGAAGACAACAATGAAGCCTCACTGAACCAGGACTCGAAGGTAATTCCAAAGGTCTCCAAATCCTGCCGAATGAGAGCGAGCAATTCCCGATAAGCAAACTCCTTGCTTCGCTGTTCCGCATCACTGACGGGAAGTGAGAGCAACGCCACGCCCTGCTCCGCTTTCACACGTGCGGCAACCGCACGAATATACTCACCCTGATACCCATCTTCGGGAAACGACACCTTCTGCCCGCATGACTCTAGATAGCGCGCCAGAACAGAGACTCCCAGCAGCTTCATCTGCCGGCCTGCATCGTTGATGTAGTATTCGCTGACAACGTCATGCCCCGTCGCACGCAGGAGACGGACCAACGCTTGCCCCACCGCAGCACCACGACCATGGCCAACGTGCAGCGGGCCGGTTGGATTCGCACTGACGTATTCCACCAATACACGGCGCCCTTGCCCCACTCGACTGTGGCCATAATCCGCCCGCTGCGTTTCAATATGTCGCAGCACCTCCAGCCAAAGGTCAGGCCTCACCGTCAAATTGAGAAATCCCGGCCGCGCAATCTCCGCGCGGGCAAATAGCGCATCGCGGTTCTGAATATGATCGATAATAATCTGAGCAATTTCGAAAGGAGGCTTGCGCTCAGCAGCAGACAAGGACATGGCAACCGTACAGGACACATCTCCCCACTCAGGTCGTTTCGGTGCCTCAAGGTTGATCACCGGCATCTGCTCTACCTTGAGCATCCCTCGTTGCTGTGCCAATCGAAGCGCCCCGACCAACGCGTCACTGACCTTGTCCTGCACTACGCCCTGAGTCACAAGAACTCCTCTAAGTCTGCGTGGAAACAGCGAAAATCAAACTGGGAATCTAACACACCAGGACATGAGAGACAAGATCGCCGGTTCGTCGGTGGGGACTATGGTTGCTTATCCAACTGTGCGCGGCAGGCAGCAATCATACGCTCTGGAGCAATCTGAAGACAGACTCGCGCCTGGCAACTCGCTACGTCGCTCCAAGTCGAGCAAGCGCACGGCTCGCCAGATACAACCGACACCGTAGGCCCGAGCGGAGCCCAGCGACGCGGATTGGTCGGGCCAAAACAGGCAACGGTGGGAACGGCCAATGCAGCGGCGAGGTGCGTAACCCCGGAATCGTGCCCGAGGTAGAGCGCAGCTTGCGCGAGAACGGCGGCTGATTTAGACAGATTCAGCCCACGAATGACCGGCACGGGTGTCCTCAGCGCAGAAAGCACTCGAGCACAGGGCTCACGATCGGCCGGGCCCTCAAGTAGCATAGGAGTCATGCCGACCTCGATGAACCACTGAATAACCTCCGCCAGGCGCCATGCTTCTACACATTTATGCGGACTGCCGCTTCCCGGGTGAATTACCACCAACGGCGACCTGCTGTCCCAATTGAGCGACCTCAAGATCTGTTGCGCCTCCGCCATAACTGCCGGAGATAGAATAAGAGGAAGGTTGCAAGCCCGTCCTGCATCCGCGATTTCTACGGACTCCAGATAACGATCACTTTGATGCTCAGCAAAACATTCCTGGGAAGAGCTGGACCTCAGGTTGATGGACTGTACGCCCGCAGCACGGAGGGTACGAACTAAGGCTGCATCAGCATCTCGGAACCATCCAACAGCCTTATCGCATCTGCTTAACCAACGCTTGAATGGGGCACACAGACTATCATGCCCCGCAAACAGTTCACTCAAATAGGTGGATTCAAGAGGAAATACCCGGTCAATTTCCCCGGCGTCGCGCAAGAGCGTTCCCACGGCATTACCCGCAAGCAGTGCGATTTCATGCTGAGAAAATTGACGCTGGAGCGCGTGAAGAACCGGACGGGCAAGCAACACATCGCCCAAAGCCCCGGGATGAATAACGAGCACCCCTCGTCGGTTGCTATCGTGCTGAACGTGAGGTGTCACCGCTCGATAGAAGGTTGTGATTCCACCGAAGCCAAGTCGTCCGGCGTATTGATATTGCGAAATGAACGTACCCTTGAGGCGAAGGGGAGAAACTCATTTTCCCCCAAAATGGCAATCCGCAATTCTTCTTGCTTGAACAATTGCTGAATCTTGAGTTGTTGGCGTTCAGCCATCACCCTCAGAAATGGAATACAGCGCTTTGAATACAGCCCATGCGTGGGGTGGAATTTACCGGAGAGCTTGGCAACTACGATGTCGGCTGTATTGTCGTAGGAAGCCATAAAGCGAATGATTTCAGTATCCAAAAACGGCATGTCACAAGCTACAGCGAATACCCTCGGTTGGGTTACTGCCATCAACCCTGTATAGATTCCGCCTAAACTCCCCGCATTAGGGATCACATCATAGACCACAGAGCAGTCTTGTACAGCAAGTCGTTCAATGGGTTCAGCAAGGACGACAATGTTCTCAGCAAAGATGGAACGCAAGACCGATACTGTTCGCTCAAATACACTTTCGCCACTGACTTTCATGAAACGCTTATCCTGTCCCATTCGCCGGCTTTTGCCACCGGCGATCAAGATACCTGAGACACCTTCAATCATGGATCTGCCCGCCTCGCTTGCGACCATACATCATGCGCCAAAAACAACGAGGGGGTGAGTTTCCTCACCCCCTCGCCGGAACACACTACCTCATTAGGCTATCGCTTAAAGGACCTTGCCTTTTTTCTTGTTGGCGCGTCGGGTCAGCATCCAACCCTCTAAGAACACCACACCAACTGCGATAACCGCCGGGTAGATATATACTTCCTGAGGAATCGGAGGCTGAAGGATCGTGTAATAGAAGGCCGATACGGCCATCTTCCGTCCAGCGTCCCCATTGTGTCCATCCCAGGCGAAGAACACCATCGGAATGTACTTACCGATATCGAACCGAGTGTACTCGTCATAATCATCCTTGTTGCCCTTCAACGGGCGGGAAATCATGACGGTCCACTGACCGTTCTTCCATTCCGACTTCAGCAACTTAACTTTCTCTTCGAAATCATCGCGCTCTTCGAAGTCCTGATCCCATCCCGTTCCCTTGAAGGAACGCAACGAGCCATCCGCTTCCCACTTCAGGATATCGGCATTGAACTTCGCATCACCGAACAAATAACGTGGCTTGAACGGAGCAGGAATCTCCTGCCACTTGATCGGGAACTGGAACGCGATAGCGTCATTATAGACGGCATAGTTATTCTGAGCCGCCGCGATAGAACCCTCTTCGCCGGTCTTCGGCGCCTGTTCCTTGACGCCAAAGTTTTCGACGTTCACTTGGGTGGGTGCCCAAGGAAGCTTACCCTCTGCAACGCTCTTTGTTCGATCGTCCCATTGAATCAGGTACACGACGCTCTTTTCGTTATAGAGCGACTTTACCCAAATGTCGTCAATGCGATTCACGAAGTTTCGCGGTTTGTGGGTAATCTGGCCACCCATCGCCACATAACGACGACCGACCTTCTTCCACATTTCGTTCTCGGGATCGCTTGAAATCTCGCCTTCCACCGGAGCCGAAGGAACCACGAAATTAATCTTCGGCTTATCGGTCAAAGGATCGATACCAAGTGGCTTACCTTCTTCATCTCGCTCGCACAGCGAGTTTACGAAGTTAGCAATGTTCCATCGATCTTCAACAGACGTGCTGTCCGCAAATGACGGCATCGGGGTACCGTTAACGCCAGTTGAAAACGTTCGGAAAATGTTCCGGACGTTATATGGGTCCTGGCGGCTGCCGCGGAAATTCCAGCATTTGTGCCAATTGGCCGGCTGAATGGAAAAGCCCCAGTCGTCTTTAAGATTGAAAGCATTTCCGTCTCCGCGCCCTTCGACGCCGTGACACTCAATGCACTTCTTGTCAACGATCAACTGGGCGCCCTTTTTGACGCTGTCTTCCGTTGCTTCAGCTGGCTTAATCGTACCAAGCTGAAGAATCGTCTGTGTCTCAGACTGCTTGTCGGTGAACTTTCGATCCTTCACCAGCTGTGTGGTCACATAGGACAAGACTTGAATCCGCTGTTCTTCGGTCAAGATACCTTCCCATGGTGGCATGGCTGATCCAGGCAGACCGTGAGTCACCGTATCGAACAGGTCGTTCTTCCCGGAATCGGGTGTCTTCTCATTGTAATTAAACAGCGGCAACTCTCCGCTTGCCGTATGGCGAATCTTGAAAGTGCCCTGGTTGAAGTTTCTGGGCCGCGGCCAAAGCCGATCAGCACCAGGTCCATCACCGGCACCATCGACACCGTGACACCACACGCATTTGGTGAAATACACGCGCTTTCCTGCCTCAATCATTTCTGCAGGCGGCGCAGGGGCTAAGTCCCCTTTTGCAAAACCTTCAGGAAGATCTCCGGCCTGCCCGATCCCAACCGCACTGGCTGAAATGAGTAGGGCACCGAGGGCAGCCCCGATGATCGGGGATGCTTTTACGTTCAAACGAAGTTTGCTCATTGTTAACCTCACCACCTGTTCTCCCAGGTTGTTTGTAAGATTCAGAATTAGTCCCATGTCCGAGGATAGTATCCCGTGTGCCAGTATTCGAACAAGATCACCTTCCAAATTTCATCAGTGGTCAGGTGCTGTTCCCATGGCGGCATGACGGATGCCCAAGGGAATCCTTCATTCGGCAGACCAATTCCGCCCTTAGCGACGCGCCAGAAAATAAAGGTTTCCTGCAACTGCGCAATCGTTCCCGGATCCGTAAAGTTCGCAGGAATCGGGTTGAATGCAAAGGCATGAAGACCGCGGCCGTTCAAGTTATCGCCGTGGCAGAAGTGACAGTTCTGGAAGAAGATTTCTCCGCCTTCACGAACGTACTTCAAATATCCTTCAGCCTTTTCGTCCCAGGGGTTAGCATTGGGAGCCATCAAGCGTCCCATTCCCTGCTCGACAATCAGCTTATTGCTGTAGGCCTGATCGTATTTACCTTCAAGGTTAACACGATACGGATTTTGCGAAGTTTGAAGCGTATAGGTCTTGCCATGTACCTTTGTGCTGGCGGGAGGTGCCGGGTGCACCGTACGCAATTCGATCGGCTCGTCAACACTGGGCTTCATGGTCAAGAATGAAAAGCCCCCGATGAGCAGCGGCAAGAGAATCAGATACATCGTACGGAGTGCTTTATGGAAGCCCGTATTGGCATCAAGCACATTGAGGATGGGTTGCCGAAATTTCTTCCAGTCCTCCTCGTTCGCTGATACCCACATAAACACGGCGACAAATGACACAACGCCGTACATCGCCCGAACGCTGAATGGAATCGGGGGGTAGATCCGAAACTTTAGATACGTTTGCACAAAAGCCCAAAACAACACCCCTTGCCAGAACCGAGGAAAGGCGACTCCCATGGAATTCGCCAAATAACTCAGGCCGGTAAAGCCAGCGACGAACACCGCCAGCTCACTCAACACCTGCATGGGCATGTAGCCCTCAACGAGCCTGACGGTGTTCGAGGGAACTACTCCGAAGATCATTCCGATCAACATGAGCAGTCCCAGGACGCCAATCAAGGCTCCGACTGACATTAATGCTTTCATGTCCTCATCTCCCTTTCTTCCGCAATAGCAACCAGATCCCTATTCGCCGAATTTAGGAAGCCTTGGGAGGCTCTTTCCCTTCCTGAACCTGCGACAGGTAATCTACAAGCTTTTTAAGTGCGCCAGCGCTAAGCTTTTGGCCGAAGACTTTCGGCATCGTATTGTCCGGGAAGCCCTTCACGACATAGGCGCTTGGCTCGACAATGGATTCCATGATGTAGTCAGGAACGCTTTTCGCCTTACCTTTGTAATCCTTGTCCTTGATCCGAAGAGGGGCATTGGTTCCTTCGACCAGTTTCGGACCGATGGTCCCAGTCGCACCTGCGATACCAGGAATCGTGTGGCACGCCACACACTGACCTTTCGCAAAGATTTGATCAACTGGCTCAGTCCCATCCGCCATCAGGGCAGATGCACCACCACCGGCCGCCTTGTCACCCTCTGTCGGCGGCTTCGGACGATCCGATTCCGGAATGAATTTTTCGTAGGATTTGACAATTTCGTCAAAACCAGGCGCGTCTCTACCTTCCCTCGCATATAGCCAGGTGTCTACCGCGGCCAGCTCTGGGAGGCTCAGCGAAATTGGTGGCTTGTGAATGGAAGGCATAGGGCTCTCTTTATCGTTCGTCCCCTTCACACCAAATCCAGCGACGACAAAGCAGCTTGGGCAAGCATGTGATTCTGCAATGTACTGAATTCCGTTTTCGGCAGTCCCTGAACCTGGGAATGCTTCCTTTTGATTAGAATCACGTGCGGCAGGGTTTCCCTTATGGTAACGAGGATCGTTGATCTGCGTCTCTGCCCGTTCAGGAATTCCGTCGAGGTTTGGTGCACGTTCTCCCAACATGCCCTTATGAAAGGCATGACAAAGAGGGCACTGCCCCTTACCAATAGCGCCCTGAACTTTATTCTGGCCGACTCCACCGAAGATGATTTTCTCACCTTCGTCAGCAAGTTCAGCTTGCGGCATATTACTAAAGTCTTTTTTCTCTTCAATTGGTGGGAACCCACCTTCGACCTGCGGCAACCAGTTGCCATAACCCGAGAGTGCCGCAGCGATGAAGAACATGAAGCCCCCGATTTTCAGCAGTGCGCTGATATTCGTGAAGTACAGGGCCATCATGAATGTCATTGAGGTGATCAAGACAAGGGACACCGGCAACAGTCTCGACTCACCGAAGAAGTTCATTTTGTAGTTGGCAATGGCCATGAAGAGGAGCAGCGCTCCCCAAATGCCAATGAATGTCTTGAATACCGCGCGCTTATTCGCAACTGGATCCGAAATGGATGCCTTAAAGTAAAACATCAGGGCAACTAAGAGCCCCAATGCTGGCCATCCCATCGCTACGGCCGATTTAATGAGTTCAATCACAGCTCAAACCTCCTGCAGGAGGGGAAGGCTCTGGCTGCACGAGCAACGCAGAGACCTTCCCTCATTGATTCATTACTTGCGTTTTGATTAGTGACCAACCGCTGGCGCCGCAGCCCGACCAGGCACGGCTGCCTTCGCTTCAACCGGCGCTTTCTTTGCCGCTAAGGCACCCAACCAAAACACAAACATGATGCTAATCCAGAAGAACAACACGTTGGCTGAAATCATATTCGCCGCAAAACCTACCGTATGCGTGTAAGCCCAGGGCGAATTGTCACGCATGATTTCATTGACGTGCCAGAAGAGTCTGACCGAAGACCTGATGTATCCCATCAGTCCCATCATCCACGTGAAGGCCGTAGCGAGCATGATCAGCGCATATTGCGATCTCGCCGAAATCTTGCCCCACTCGATCGGCCCCATCTGCTTTGCGCCCTTCATCATGACGCTATTAAGCGCAAACATGAAGAACAGGCAGGATAGGGTCGTGGCCACCTGCGGCACTGACAGACCGACGCGAACGTTCGCAGGGATGTAATAGCCATACACAGCCAACATGATGATGTTGAGGTATGCAAAGAAGAAAAAGCATCCCATGAAAATGTTGCCGAACTTTGCCCAGGATACCGTCGAGACCTTGTTGCCCCGCATGTACCACACGAAGCTCAAAACAGTGGTCGTAATGATCACGTTGATACCACCGTTCTTGGCCGACATAACCCCGTAGTTACCAAGCACGGGGTGCTGCTGACCGCCCATGGCCTTCAACTCGGCAGGCGTCATCACGATGGTGTGCGGGGTGATAAACACCAAGTAACCGCAGGTGAGCAGGAAAACCAGATACTTAATATAGCGCTGATACTTTTCAGCACCACGCATCCGACCAAGCGCCTGCCACAGGTAATAATTGGTACTGAGGAACAGAATGCCGATCATGGTTGCCTGAATGATGAACAACCAAGCCAGCAGACCACCCATCAAAGTAATGCCCATCTGCTGCCGATAGGCATAGACTTCACGCATCAACCAGTACCCAGCGAAGGGCAATGGAATCAAGAACGAGACTCCCAGCGCCATGGCGATGTAGCCCATCCAGTCGTAGTGAGCGCGCTCTTCATCGGTTTTCGCCGAGAGGAAACGGTAGGCAGCATAGGCCGCCACGACACCACCACCGAAGGCCATGTTACCCAGAATGCGGTGGAGATTGAGAGGATTCCACAAGGCCGTGTGAATCACGTGCCAAATGTTGCCCAGATACCGACCCTGCTCGTCAACGCCGGCGGGGGACATCATGAATCCGATCCAAGAGTTCGCGAGGAACATCAGGATCGTACCGATTACGTTCAGGACGACGGACATGCTGAGGTGGATCCATTTCAGGAATCCGTCCTTCATTTTGTCCCATCCGTAATAGTAAATATAAAGCGTTCCACTCTCCGCCACGAACATCAAGGCATAGATGTGCATGACCGGTCGGAAGATACCCGAGAGATACTGGAAGAAGGCAGGATAGAGAGTCAGGAAGGTAAAGATCAGGATTCCACCCAAGATCGCGGTCAGCGAATAGGCCGTAAGACTGATCTTAATAAAGTCGTAGGCTAGCTGATCATATCGCTTCGCCAACGCTTTGTCCTTACTCACTACACCCATGAACTCGATGATCATACAGAAGATCGGCACAGCCAGAACGAAGCTGCCATAGTAAAGATGCTGCTGGTTGGCAAACCAGAGAAGGACGCGACTTTCAAAGTTGTATCGCGGATAGTCCTTCTCACTGTCCGTTGTCTTCGGAGCGGGAGGCCCCGAAACAATGCCTTCGGTCTTGTAATAAACGTCCTTGCCCTTCTCAATTTTTGCGTCACCACCCTCTTTCTTGGCGTCAGCAGCAGGAGCGCCACCGTCACCAGCAAGGGCAGGGATCGCAACCAGAACGGGCATGAGGAGGAGGCCGATCATCGCGCACAGCGCCATGATCGACATCAACTTCGTGCGGGTTACAGAGCCCATGGGTTACCTCCTTGATACATCGCGTATGTGAACAACAACTTCAAAGCCTTATCCCCTAAACGACTACTTCCGAAGGAGATACCAAAAGTCCAATCCTTGCGCATCCATCAAAAAGTGATCAACAGCCGCAAAAAACGAGACGCAGATCAACACTGATACGACGACATACACAATTGTTTGGCCCATCTCAAACCCCCCTCAACGTAATAAACATTTTCCCAGGCCAGGATGCGGGATCAGCAAGGACACTGAATCCCTCCGAACCAGTAAAAAAACCAAAGACTGACTGCACAGGTGATGTAGAAAATCATTTTACCGACCTTAACTTTGACGTCGTCCTGAGCAGCTTCCATCATGATTCTCCCAACGTTTTAAGTACGTATTTTAAATTGACACACCAACTACGCTGTGTTAATCAAAATCCCTCACGCACATGATTTTTAAAGGGATTTTTATGGCTAAAAACTCAAAAGTGTTCGACATTATAGTTTTGGCTGGAATGGTTGTCAATATCATTTTGGCCGTGTTTCTGATCCTCTACTACTTTGATTTCCTATGATTTTCTCCTGCCCCACGACCTCAGACACGCGACCATTCTTCGCACTGGATTGAGCGCAACGAAAGCCGATCGTTTCATCGCGAAAATCCGACATCATCTTGCTGCGGGCGGTGATACGCAAGTCCGATCCTGAGCTGGTGTACGCCGCCCCGCGCAAGACCTTGTAGGTGCCGTATTCCGGACTTTCCGGATTGTGGTCGGCAGCCGCGGCATAGGCCCCCTCCAGATACCAATCGTCTACCCATTCCATTACATTGCCCGCACCATCCATGACCCCGTACGGGCTGGCATCGCTCCGCACTCGCCCAACCGGAGCCGCCACCTCAAAGCCGTCGTCAACTCGAGCCCAGTTCGCCCCCCCTGGAATTTCCACGTTGCCCCAGGGCCATAGACGCCCATCGGTCCCGCGCATGGCCTTCTCCCATTCCGCCTCCGTGGGCAAACGTCGGCCACGCCATTCGCAATAGGCCTTGGCGTCTTCCCAGGACACATAGACCGCAGGCTGATTCACCCCTCGCATACGGCCGGTATTTTTCGCATACCGTGACGGAGGTCCTGATTTTCGATGCCCCGTGGCCTTTACAAAAGCTGCATACTGCGCATTGGTCACTTCGTACCGGTCGATCAGAAATTCATCGAGATAAATCTTCCGCTCAGGTTGCTCATCGAATCCCCCCCGACTCGTACCCCGGATGAATGGTCCCGCAGGAATGGCAACCAACTCTTCCTCCAACGGCGCCTCCGACGCAGAGGAGTCTTGGGCAGGGTTCCCGGCTTCCTCCTCGGAGCGTTGCGGTTCCGCTTCCAATGGGGTCGAAATAGTGCCGCGAAGAATCGCGATAATGGGCAAGCTAGCGGCGAACAGGACCGCAAGAAGAAAGACAACTTTGAAACGCGTTTCCAACATGCTACGACCGACTACTGAGCTGCGGTGTCGGTATCAACATCTTTGGCGCACCGAAAACCGACCGTAATGTCATGCCGCCACGGTCTTGCCTGGAAGCGCTTGGACGCGCGAACGTTCCGCTTGGTTTCCCGCCAAGACCCGCCACGAATGACTCGCTGCTCACCGTTCTCAGGCCCTTTCGGATCCCGATAGGGTGAGGCCCGGTAAAAGTTTTCCTCGTAGACATCCGCCACCCACTCACCGACGTTGCCCGTCATGTCGTAAATGCCGTACGGACTGCGGCCCGACTCGAACGAGCCCGGCGGAGCCAGATACCGAAATGCATCCTCAGTTCCATCAATATTGGCATACCCCACCACAAACTCGTCACCCCAGGCGTACCGGCGCTTCCCCTCGCCGCGAGCCGCCTTTTCCCACTCAGCCTCAGTCGGCAGCCGCTTCCCGGCCCATTTGCAGTACGCCTCTGCATCGTCCCAGGTCACAGCAATGGCCGGGTTTTCAGGCTTGAGGAGCTTCGCGGGATCGTCTTCAAACACCTCGATCTTTCGCTTGACTCGCTTCGTCATCTTGATAAACCGGTCATAGGAATCCTGCGTGACTTCGTGTTTATCGAGAAAATACGTCTTTAAGTAGACCTGGTGTTCAGGCTTCTCATCGGGATCACTATCGTTGTCGCGGCTGCCCATCACGAACGGGCCCTCGGAGATTTGCACCATCTCCCGACCGTCATCTCCGATAAATGTCTTGTACATGGAAAAGTCCTGTGCCGCAGCGACCGTCACCGGTTTAGCCTCGGTCGCGATCGAGAGCGCCAGTTGGCGCATCTGCTTGGCCTTGTACGATTCATAGACCAACCCGCCAATCATCAAAATAAACGACCCGAAGACAAAGATAATGGACCCGATCAACACACCACGATTTTCCATGGCCTTACTCGCACCTCATGATTTGGTCACCGCCGAGTGCGCCGCAACTGGGTCATCACTCGTTTCCAATGCTGCGGCTTTTCGCGCCGCTCGCATATCCAGCAACATTGAAATCTGCACGCCGAGAAATCCGCCCATTGCCGCCCCGGCCCCGGCCCCGAATGAAATCTTTTCTATACCGGCGACCACCCAGGCCAGCAAGCCACCGAGGACGGTCCCCACCAAAATGCTGACCAGGAATCGGCGCCCGCCAAGAAAACCAACCACAGCCCCAAGCGCCAAGCCCAGCCCAGCGGTCAACGGAATGGATGAGGCTCCCAGAAACGATCCAATCAGCGCCCCGACCGTGCCCATGACCACAACACCAAGGACCACATCAAACACTGCGCTGGCCGAGGGGCGGTTCATCGCTGCCATCATTTCCTCATCTCAATCGGAGTGCGCGCTCGCACTTACTTGGCCGGCCCAACCGTGACTGCGCCGAAATCAATCTCCACGCCAGGACCGGCGAACAACGAGATACCCCAGGCCTTCTCCGCCGGCTCATGCTTATGAATGCGCTTGAAGTCCTCATAGACATTGACGCGCTCTTCCACCCATTCCCCGACAGGAAGCACCCCGCTCTGCACCACCAATTCCGAACCGCTGAACATGCCACCTTCGACGAAGGTCCCCACCGGCTTACCGGCGCTCCAGATATATTTCGTAAACACGGGAATGAACATGAGATCAGTATCCAGCGAGGCATACAGCGCTGCAACCGGCTCCGAATTGCTCGGAGCCTTGTGGAGGCGCCACCGCCAGGTCAGGACCGGATACACCTTCGGGTCCCAGTCGATCTTACGTTTTTTTACACGCTGCCCTGCATCCTTGGCAGCAAGGAACTTTTTACCGTCTTCAGTTTGAATCTTGTACGCATCACGCCCCTTCGCCTGGCTCCGCTGGTTCTCATGCTGCCAATCAACGGGAAATCCGTCCTGATCCGCCGACTGAAAATCCTCCAAGACCAACACTCCGGACTCGGCCGCATGCACAGACCGACTGCTCCCCACCACCGTGTACAATCCCACCAGACTCAGCACCGCTACCGCACCGACAAACATCCGTATTCCCATCACAACACTCCCTCATGAACCTGCCTATCCTTCATGCGACGGAGACGGCAGAAAACCCGCCTCTTTCTCCGCACTCACATCCTCATGCATCACCGGCTGCTGCCCGCGCTGGCACACCCAGAACAAGAAGAAGACCGCTCCCCAGAACAGCACCATGTTGATCGTCACCATCTTTGCCGCAAACCCGAGTGACGGCGTAAAGGCCCAAGGCGACGTATCCGGCATCAATTCGTTGACATGCCAGGCCAACCGGCCGGAGGAACGAATGTATCCCATCAAGCCCATCACCCAGGTGAAGGCCGCGGCAAGGCCGAACAACCCGACCATCCCACGAACAGAGATCTGCCCCCACTGCACCGGCCCATGAATCGTCGCCCCGCGCAGCATACGCCGGTTCAGCAGCAATCCCAGAGTGACCACCAACAACGTTGTCACAGCCTGCGGACCGGACAATCCCACACGAAGACTGGCCGGAAGATAAAACCCGTAAATCGACAATCCGATGATGTGCGCCGCCCCAAGACCGAACAGGGCTCCCAGGATGACATTCCCCGTCCTGGCCCAGGAAATGGTCATCGTCCGGTTGGCCCGTCGATAGAAGATATAACTCAACGCCGTGATGCAGATCATCACATTGACCGCCCCGTTCTTCGACGACATCACACCGTAATTTCCGATTACCGGATGCTGAGCGCCGCCCATGGCTTTCACTTCCGTGCCGGTCATCAGCAGCGTGTGCGGGGTTAACCAGATGAACAAGCACCCTGTCAGCGCCAGCAGCAGGTACTGATAGTAGGGCTGATACCGCTCACCGCCGCGGATCCGCCCCATGCTTTGCCAGAGGTAATAATTCACGCCGAGAAACAGGGCGCCGATCAGAAGGGCCTGCACGACGAAGAGCCATGTCAGCAATCCGCCCATCATCGTGACGCCCATGCTCTGGCTGTACGCGTAAACGGAACGCATCAACCAATAGCCGGCAAAGGGCATCGGCAGCAACGCGCAGACCGTCACAAACAAAAATACGTAACCAACCCAGTCATAGTAGGCTCGTTCTTCCTGACTTTTTCCCGAGAAGAACCGGTAACAGGCGTAGGCCAACACCACCGCACCGCCCGACATAATGTCCGCTAAAAACCGATGCAGGTTCAACGGATTCCAGAGCGCGGAACGAAGCAGGTGCCACGGGTTGCCGAGATATCGCCCCTGCCCGTCGACACCGGATGGCGCCATCATGAATGCAGACCAGGAGTTGGCCAGCAACAACAGCGACGTTCCACATACCACCGCAAGCAGGCCGATCGACAGATGAACCCACTTGGAGCCTGGAGACACCATCCTGTCCCAACTGTAGTAGTAGGCAATTGTCAGGAATGTGGTGCCCACAAACACCAGCGCGTAGAGCGGCATCATCCCTTTGAACGTCCCCCCCATGTACTGCATGAAGCTGGGATACAGTGTGATGAACATCGTCAGCATCAGGCTGCCGACCGCCGCAGTGACCGACAGCGCGAGGAGCGCCACCTTGAGAAGATCCTGAGCCAGGCCGTCATAACGCAGGGCCATCGCGGGGTTTCTAGCCACGAGTCCCAAGAACTCCAACAGGACGCAAAAAACCGGGAGGGCCAATACGAAACCACCGAAGTACGTATGCTGCTGGATGATAAACCACATCAACAGCCGGCTATCGAGCGAGCCGACCTGCGGATACTGGTTATCATTCGCCGTCGGGGCCGAAGGTCCGCTGGGGACACCTGGCGTATGAAAATAGACATCGCTCGACGGATCCGACGCCACGAGGGGCGGCGGACTCAGCAGAATGAGACTGACGGCTGACAACAGCGCGCAGACGAACAGGAGAATCACGGATGGACGCGAAAGACGTTTGGTCATGACGACACTCTCTGGCCGTTCTTCTCAAAGACAGCCGCAGATTCATCCAAGGCCGAACCGACAATGGCTTCGCGAGACTTACCGAGAATGCCCATCACGAACGGGCAACGCAACAATGCACTCGGCACGCCTCCGGGTTGACGATTTTCAACTTCTCGCCGATGTCCCAAATAGTAACAATATAACGGCATGATGCCGCCGACGAGACCGGCGACCCCCGCAAACAGGGCCATCGAACTCATCGGCTGCTTCAATACGTAGAGACAACCTCCGACCAGCACCAGGTAATAGGTGGACGCGAAGGCCAGTCCCGGCCACCACCAGAATTTCATCAGTTCGACCCAGCTGGTCGCGGCCAGGCGAGACATCAACGTCTCTCGCTCACCCTGGCCGGCAAAAAACGCCAGCACGCCGACGCTGCCAGCCGCCATCGAGACAATCCCCGCCTGCACGAACACCACCAGGTCGCCGCTGACAACCGCCGCCACCAGCGCCGAAAGACCCACACAACCAAGGACGCCGGCCATGACCCAGATCAAGAGCGTGTGATCGAACCGTTGCAACAAAGCCCGCAACGCCGCTCCATCAGGAAATGTGATCAACGGCCGCCCACTGGCCTCAAGCCAGCGAACATACCCGATCTCAAACGCGTCTCGCGCAACGGCCGTACTGGGGATGATGAGCGCCATCATCGCCGGCCCATCGGGATGCTTGGCATAGTCGTATCCCACCAGCCACAACAGGGCCAAGACCAGCAAAGACAACTGAACACCGTAAACGAACCCGATCCAGGCCAGGATCCATCCGATCCGCTGCACTCCGTCTGCGGCCACCAGGCCCATGAAGGGCACGCCTCGCCCCACACGGTAGGCACAGAATGCCGTTGCCATGGACACTAGTCCGCACAGCAACAGCAACGTCAGTGGATCCGCGAGAGAAAACCCTTGTTTGGCCGCCCGGTAGACCGCAAAGGCCACCAGTCCCGGGACAAACATGACGAGACGCTTGCGCTTCCGAACCGAATCTTCCGTGACTGCCAGCGTCAAACTCGGAAGCACTCGTAAGGCCAACCGATGCAACATTGTGTCATCCACCAGGATCAAAAGACTGAGGTACTGAGTAAGCCCCGGCGAGCTTTTGAAACACCGCCTTCGCGCGAACGACTACGCTCGCTGCGCCGCCATGCCAAAATATCGCGCTTTGACTTCTTCCATCAGCGCCACAGTCACTGAAGATATACCGCGATCCACGGCCGTCCGCTCTAATTCGATGCGCGCCATCGCACGGACGGGCGCGGGTACATTCGCAAGACGCTGCTCGGCATCGGGATCCCAGGCCACGATATCCCCGGTTTGAGCCTGATCGATCAAATCGTAGGTGATGACCCGCTGCCGCCTGGCCCTGGCAAACCCTTCCACCAACTCGCGCAACGCCGGGGCGGCATAAGGCGGCACCCGATCCAACCGGTGCTTGGCATCATCCGACCACATCAACCGATCGACGAGTCCGTCAGTCTGTCCCGCAGGCAAGTCGATTCCGACCATCCAGCGACACGGTCGACATTCCGAGCGGACAAACCAGGTCGTCTCGCCGTCACTCGACAACCGCTCCTCGACCCCCTCGGTATGCATCCACCCGCCGCAGCCGCACACAAGCATAAGGCGCTCGCCCTTCTTCTCTCTTCCGCGTCGCTACCCGATTTTGCCGGGGTACAAGATGTACAGCATCGCGTACGTAAAGGTTCCGGTCAGAAACAAAATACAATAGACGATCATCGTGAACCGGCCAAGCGCACGGTGTCGCTGTCCGCCATCAGGCCAGATACGCTGAATGCCCATTTCCACGGCAAACACAATCGCCACCAAACTAAGAAACCCGAGATAGACCTCCAGCTTACGCATGGAGAATCCGGCGGACATCACGCGTGTCCCGAATAAGACCGCCACCACTGCCAGAAGCACCGCGAAGATCAGGCTGACCTTTTTCCACGATGTCTGCAGGAGGGAGGCACTGAGCACACGGGCTCCGCTGATGAACTGCTGAGATCGAAACCCCAACACGATCATGTAGACGGCCATGACCAGCCCGATGATCACGAGGATGATATGGATGGTGAGCACAGGAATAAAGACATAATCATAGAGCGCTTGCGAGCCACCGAAACCTTCTTTGCCTTCGAAAGCCAGCACGCCCAACTGACGAAACAGATAGTAGGCGGTAAAAAATCCGACCATGGTGATCATGCCGCCCAGCATCAGCCAGTGATGATGATGCCCGCGATGCTGCTTCGCCTGTAACCATCCGATAATGAAAAGACCTGTGAACAGGGTCGCCATCAACTGGCTGAGATCGGCCCCCATCGTCGCATGGGTCCCGAAGAAGCCTGGCTGTCGGAGGAATTCAAACATTGTCTATCCTAACCGGCACTCGGCCTGACGCCTTGCACCACCGCCGTCCGCTCAATTTCCTCAACCGAGACATAGCCCCCATCGTGCATCCACTGCATCGCCTCTGCGGTGCGGTAGCAAGCACCTTGTTCGGTATTGACGAGAATATGGACTGCGAATGCCGCCGTCCAGGCAGGGCTGGTACCGGATGCATCCAGAAATCGATCCTTGATGATCAAGCGTCCACCGGGATTGAGGTGGCCATGAATTTTCTTCACCAGAGCGGCATTGGTGGCGAGGTCTTGATAATGGAGGATGTCCGACATCAACACCACGTCATAGGGGCCCCCGAGCAAATCGCGATTAAAGTCACCGGCTTTCAACGCGATCCTAGCCTCAAGCCCGGCGTCTTTCACGGTCCGTTCAGTCAACGGCAGGGTCGTGGCCAGATCGAACACCGTTGCCGAGAGCGCCGGATAGACCTGACAAAATGCGATCGCATTCGTGCCCGCGCCGCCCCCAAGATCCAGCAGGGTCTTCGCCTCACCAAGCGCGAGCCGCTTCGCCAGATCCGGTCCGCTCTGCTGCCCGATCCGGTGCAATACAGACAATACATTGGCTCCGAGAGCAGGATCTGTCTCAAAGACATGTTGCGTCACGGGAGACCGGCCGGTCTTGATGGCATCTTCGAGCTTGCCCCAATTACTCCATTCCGCATCATGAAGCAGGAGTAAATGGCCGACATATTGGGGGCCATGTTTGACGAGGTTGGTTTTAGCCACGGAGGTATTGGCATACAGGTCTCCGGTTTTCGTCAACAACCGGATGGCCACCAGCGCATTGAGGAGCAACTCTAGCGCCCGTGTATCAGCACCGAGTTTTTCAGCAACCTCGGGAGCGGTACGCCCCTGCCCGTCCAGCAGGGAAAAGACATCTAACTTCACCGCGGTCAAAAGGATTTTTGTTTCCCAGTAGTAGCCTAACTGGAAGACTTCGGCGAGAGACAATTCGCGAGGCACAGATCCCCCACTTAGATAATGTGGTGTTGAAATTGGTCATCTTACCCAGTTCAGAAAGGGAAACGCAAGGCGAGTAGCGAACCGAAGGAAGGGCTGAAAATCAAGTAACCATGCGGGTTGTCCGGCGAGAGGGAGGGAGAAAGAACGGCTTCGAAAGCAGTCACGCAACTGACCCACGCGACCCAAAAATCGGTGGGGCCACAAAGAAAAAGGGCAGTGGTTCGAACTGAACCACTGCCCTTCCTTCAGCAGGCTATCCCGCCAAAATGAGCGAAGACTACTTGATTTCAGCCTTCAAGTTCGCCGTTCCACCCTCGGCTACTTCGATCTCGAATTCGTTCAGCTTGCCCTTGCCGACGAACGGATGCCAAACAACCACCTTGTGCTTGCCGGCAGGCACGCCCGGGATCTCGAACGAGCCGTCATCCTTCACCACCGCGTGGTACGGATTCCAGACCGGGAGGAAGAAGGACTGCATGAACTCATGCTGGTCGCACTGTAAACGATAGAAGCCCTGCTTTTCGGCGCCGCCACGGAAGGTCACCGGCTTTTCCAACTTGTCACCCTTCTTCGCCAGACCGATATTGAAACCGGTGGCGGAGCTGGAGCCCTTCACGACAAAGCTGTGCGGGTTGTGCAACACGCCCAGGACCGACTTGGGATCATCAGGATCGGCATCCTTGTTCTCAGCGCGGAAATTCTTATTGTTCACCACGACGCCGCTGAACGGCAAGAATTCGCAGAACTCAGCAGTCACGTCCGTCCCCTTGAAACCATCCTGGAACGCCTGATCTTCGATATCGACCACGGAGACGATCGCACCCTTCAGACCGCCATCCTTCGCGACTTCAATGGTCTTGAGGAAACGCTTATCGCCATCCATGAGGCTCTTGTTCGGGTTCTTCGGGCAGAACTTCGGATTCGGGAACTTGGCGAAGGAGAACTCCTTCTGCTCGGCTTTCCCGGAATAGGTCACTTTCCCTGAAATCGTGCCTCCGGCAAACGAGGCGAGAGGCGCAGCCAAAAATGCTGCGGCCGCAACGCCGAATACTACTTTCATCGCACCCTTCTTCATGTCACTGCCTCCTTGTAATGAACATTAACCGGCCAACTACTTCGTCACCACTCAATCACAAGGGCTGGTGACCAATGCCCCTTGTTATGACAGTTCTCCACTCATGACGTAGCCCTGAAGAGGACCACGCCTAGGCCTCTGAACAGTTTTCTATACTGGAATCTCACTCGCACTGTCAACTTCAAATCCCGCCAATCCGACGCCTCACGATTTCGCATGATTCGGCAAGGGTTTCGCGTGACCAAGAATCCGCGCAATCGACCCGCCCACGGTTGCTCGAACGGCATCATCTTCGTCATGCAACGCCGCCTTGAGAATCGGTAACACCTCCGATCCTCCGATCTGACCGAGTGCCCGAGCGGCGGCGATGCGCGGCCGTGGAATGGGATCTTTCAACAGCCCGGCCAGAAACTCCACGGCGGCTTTCGCATTGACGCCATGGGCCCTCCCCGCGGCCTTGCCAGCTGCGGATCGCGTTCCGGGGTCAGTGTTTTGTGCCAATTCGTACAGCGCCCCGGCGACGGACTCGAACGGCTCCTCAACCCGCAGCAGCGCCGACACGACCGCAGCCTTGACCACCGGGTTCGGATCGTCCAATGACTTTCTCAGCGCCACGAGTGACTCTTTGACGCCTAATTCACCCAAACTGATCGCCGCCGAGGTTTTCACGGCCGGAATCTTGTCATTCAGGGCCTGCTCCAACGCAGGAATACCCTGCACCTTGCCGAGATCTCCCAAAGCCGAGGCCGCGGCCCCCCGCACGGAAGGCTGTGTGTTCGTCATGGCTTCGAGGAGAATCGAGAGCCCGCGTGCATCCTTCAAATCTCCCACCATCCTCAATGCCGTGGCCCGCTCCTCAGGGTTCGGAGCCGCTGCCGCTTTTTGTATCGTGTCCCACATCGCAGTCTGTCCGGTGTGGTAGAGCGCGCCAGCCGCGGCCAGGCGCACTGCGGGCTGTTCGTCTTTCATGGCCTTCTCAAGCAGCGGGATCACGGAACGGTCGCCGCTTTTCCCCAACACCTTGAGAACCGTTGCTTTCACGAGCCCGGCCTGATCTTCGAGCGCATTCCGCAATCGCGGCGAACGCCGTCCTGCGTCGAGTTTCCCCAACGCCTCCGCGGCCAGGGCACGCACGAGGCCTGATCCATCGCTCAAGCCATCCTCCAAGGCGGGAATCGTATCCGGGGAGTCCGCATCCTTCAAAGCGGTGTACGCCGCCCCGCGCATTTGCTCGCGCATGTCTTTCACGAGTACATAGATGAACCCGAGCGCGACATCCCTTAATAACGGCCGATCCTCTTGCTTCAATTCCTGCTCATGCCGCTCATACTCGATCAGTGCGTCTTTGGGCTTTCCGAGAAAAATCAACGATCGAACTTTGAGCCGCCTCGTCTCAGGTTGAGAGCCCTTCTCTTTCGTCACCTGTTCGATAAGATCGAGGGCCTCCTGATACTGTTTCTTATCGAATGCAGCCTGCACATCCTTCACCGAACTTGCCATAGCGGAATCTGGCCCAAGCCCGATAACCGGCGCGGACAACAACGCCAGTGCCATACATCCTGCTATTGTCCGAATCCAGCGACTCTCACTCTGCGTTGCCATCAAATCCCTTCCTGATCCTGTCACAGGCTCTCACCCTCGCTCCTGCGTTGCGGACTTCGGAGCCCAGTGCTGATACCCCGTCGGCTCCTCAAAATAATAGTCCGGCTGAGGAGAAAGCCGGATTCGCAGATATTCAATGGACCAATCCCGATCCTGACTCACCAGTTTCAGCACCACCCCGGTCTCAACATCCACCCACTCATAAAACCGTTCATTCCGGCCGTTATAGTCCACTCGAACTTCGTACAGCTTGGAGGGTCGCCCGATCGTGGTGGCATCGCCCACCAGAGTCCGGTTTTGTTCACCCGGAAGGGTCGGCTGAATTGGCAGGATTTCTTCGGGCTTAACAGGAACCGAAAGAATTTGCCGACGCTGGGCCAGCAGAAACCACGACTCGCGTTTGTCTAATCGAATAATTTCTATGCTGGAATAGCCGAGCTCGGTTTTGACCGCATACTTATATTCCAGGCGGATGCGGTCCCCTTTCGCAAAGACCTGGGCCTCAAACCGACGCCCTTCAACCCGCTTCACGAGCGATGCTGAGAATTCAGCCTGCCGAGTGGCAGGCGCAGTGGAAGCGCTCTCCTCCGCAAGGGCACCAACACCAGAAGACAGGCAGAGGCTTATGGACAAACAGCCTCCCAAAGCCCATCGCCACAGGCCGGCCCAGTCGCGACTAGTGCTGATGCTCCACCAGCGGTTGAATCTCAACGGGATGGCCGAGCGACTCAAGACCGAACCGCGGATTGTCCATCACCCGATACGCGGTTCGATTTCCCTTCGGAGCCGGTAGCGCCACCTTTTCGGTCGTGGTGCCATCGGGAGCGATCGTGATCGTCCGCGTCACCCCGGGCCCGGCCTGAGGATGCCACACCACCATTTGATAGGTCCCGGGCGGCACGTTGTCGATCTTGAACGCACCCTGGTCGTCGGTCACCGCATAGTAGGGATTGTTGACCGCCATGGCCCAGCTTTCCATATAGGCGTGAAACCCACACTGCATGTAAAACGTCCGCCGGCCCTTATTTAAATAGACCGGACCGACCAGAGATTTTCCCGGAGCGTGATTGTGCACTGCGCGCATATTGCCGCGTTGATGCTGGTGATTCAGGATCAATGGCTGATTGAACAAGACTCGCGCCCCCGCCTCCGGCGAGGTTTCATACCCCTGGATGTCATGCATCACTGGATCCATATTGACCACTTCCACTGCATGCCCGTTGCGTACAATGGTCACCCACGGCTGAAACATACAATCCCGCGCTTCGATCAACGGCACCGACATATCAAATGGTTTGCCCGCTTCCACGCCCTCAAGCGTGACAATCGCATTCTTCAGCCCACCCTCGGCAGTCACGATGAAATCGTGGAGCAAACGCCACCCTTTGCCGTTCGAAATCCGCCCGCAATACGTGGGGTCTGGAAAGGTAATGAGATTGAATCCTTTTGGCTCTGGAATCGCTCCCGCCAGAGTCACCGTGCCATCCAGCGTCCCCCCGTGCTGCACGTCGATGGCATCATAGGCGCCCACCGGCGACACGACCTGACAGAGCCAGGTCAGGACGGCAACTGCAAGGGTATGACTCCTGCGGGTTCGATTCAGCATCATAACGCTCCTCGTGTATGATTCGTTCGCCGTTAGGGAACCTGGCGTTGCAAGGTCGGGCGGATATCGACCACCTTCCCGAGAGACTCCGGCCCATAGTGCGGATTATGCTCAATTTCGTGCACGCTCCGCCGCCCTTTCGGGGCCTCAAATGAAAAGTCCACGGTGGACATTCCCTTCTCCGTCACCATCACCTTCTTCTGCATCATCGTTCCCAACCCGGGATGCCAGGCCATCAGCGTGTATTCTCCCGGAGGCACATCAGGGAGTGTGAAAGTCCCGCCCTCACCGGTGATGGCGTAATAGGGGTTGTCCACGGCCAGGCCCCAGCTCTCCATATAGGCGTGGAACCCGCACTGCATGACAAAAATCCGCCGCCCTTTGGTCATATGAATGGCTTCTTTAACCGGCTCTCCCGCCAGATGTTCATGGCTTTCCGCGCTGACAAGCCGCTTATGGTGAGGGTTCATGGGAAGCGGCGTATTAAACAGCACCCGAGGACCCAGCTGAGAAGTTTCGTAGGCCTGGATGTCATGCATCACCGGATCCATATTCATGACCACCACCTCAGAGTCGTTCCTGACGACCGTGACATACGGCAGGAACCGGCAGTCCCGCGCCTCAATGGTGAGGGGCTCAAACTTGAACGGCTTGCCTTTCGTCGCGTCGGTGAGGAGAACGACCACGTCCTTCAGCCCGCTGCCCGACGCGACTGAAAACTCGTCGAGAATCCGCCAACCGGTGCCGGTCGAGATACGACCGCAATAGACAGGGTCTGGAAAGGTGATCAGGTTATATCCCTTCGGAGTGGGTTTCCCTCCGGTCATCGTCACCGTCCCGGTAATCGTTCCGCCATCGGTGACGGTCATTTCATCGTACGCCCATGATAGAGAAGAGAAAAATGTCGCAGCGGTGAACAGAGCGAGTCCGGCCATTCGCATGGGTATATCCTCCAACAACGATCAGGTTGGCTATGAAGTTGGTGTCGATGTGCCTTCACACACTTCGCTGATCATACACAATCCCCGCCCTATAACAAAAGGGGGGAGCCCTTGCAGGCTCCCCCCCTTCCTCACCTCACGTGAGATGTATTCGGCTTACTTCGACGCGACAGGAATCGCGTGCGCAGCCGGCTGCTCCACTTCAGCACTCTTCGCACCGGCGCCGGCGCCGGTTAGCGGCAGCAACCTGGTGTCACCGGACGGCAACACCCGCACGTATCCCCACTGACCGGACTGCGAGTATGGCAACCGCTGGTTGCTATACACATAGTCTCCGGGCAGCCGATACATTCCACCCGCCGAAGGCAGGTACGCGTCGATCGTCTCCGATCCGGAGAATTCGACCACGCTGATCAAGTCAGCACCCCGCATGAAGGGCTCAATCGGCCATTCATGCTTCTCGACGCTGAACATGCCGTTCTGCTCATTGCTGACGCCCAACACATGGATACGCACCGGGTCGCCGGCATGCGCCTCGATGAGCGGGGTGGCCGGATCTTCCGGCTTATCCGCCTTGCAAGGCTGGAACACCTTGCCGAGTGAGCAGCCCTGTTCTTCACGGAACTTGTACGGTTCCGACCGGTAGTTGACGCCGGTCAAACCCGCCACGTTCTGAACATACGGCATAAAGCTCGTGCCGATGATGTTGTCTTCATCCTGGAAGAACAACGCCACGTCACGATAGTTGGCGCGCATTTCATTTCCCGGCACCGAACGGTCGATGATGACGTCGGCCACCCAGGAATTCTTATTGGACAGATCGGCGCCGGTCTTCGGATCGCGATACTTCGATCCCTTAGGTCCGACGACAACCGCTCCGAACAAGCCGTTCCGCGGATTGGTCATCACATTACCCCAATCCCAGACCAGCGAGGTTGTCTCGCCGTTGAACGGATCGGCGTAATACGTGTAATCGCGCTCGGCTCCCGGTGCGACCGTCTGGTCACCAGGATTGTTCCCTACGTTCGCGCCCATGGAATCCTTCGGATCGAAGGCCAGGCCGATCGCAGAGAAGGAGGCTTTGCTGTCCTTCATCTTGTTCTTCAGATGAACCTTGACGCAATCACCGCTGTTGACGCGCAGCGTCAGCGGCATCGGATGTGCGCCGGCAGCCACCTTGGCCGTGTCCTCTTCCAACGCATAGATCTTGGCTTCGGCGTTGGTCATGAGGATCCGCCGCTCAAAGTCCACTTCAATGGATTCCGGCGCCTTCGCATTGAACTTCATGCCGGCGTAATCCATCGCCACCACGTTGAACTGCTTGACAGGAGCATCGGCAGGGCACACCGGCAACGGCTTCGGAATTTCGCCCTTGATGGAGAAGCCCGCAGGCAACTTCTTCAGATCGCCCTGCTCTTTGTCCAAGACACGAATGATTCCCCAGCCGCCTTCAGAGAACTTTGAAGACCGGCCATTGAAATGGATGTAGTCACCAGCTTGATGCCGCGACCCACCCGCTTCCGGAACCACCAGGTCATACCGCTCGGCAATACCGATATGAATCGAATTCTTCCGATTCGCATCCGAGGCATACCGCTCGGTCCAGAACGTGTGGCCGGACAGGGTCCAGACCATCGATTCGTTCATGAGGGTGTGCAACAGACGGAACACCATCGTGTCACCGACATAGGCACGCAAGGTGGGCGTATACGGATCGCCGTGCACCTGGCTGCTGAATATCTGTGACGCATCAGGATTCGTCGCCAATCGCTGTGCGACCGGCGCCGCCCGGAAGTTCAAACCGCTGCCGGTGGTGTGCGTTCCACCATTCAAGAACGGCATCGGCGTCATGTAGATCTTCTCCGGCATGGCAAAGGACACGGTCTTCCCTGCCTCGAGCGCCACTTCGATCGGCTGCCCGGGAGGATTGCCCGCCGTGACGATATTGACGGTGTGCGGCACGGTGTCGTGCACTTGCACCATCAATTCACGGAAGCTGTTGTTCACGCCGTGGCCGACCGGTTCATTCGTATGAATGTCCGCAATCGGTCCGCTACGAATCAACTTTCCGGTCTTCGGGTCATGATACGTCGATCCAACCGGCTCGGCGATGAAGGTGCCGAAGCCGCCGTGCGGCCAGGTGGTCGCACCAAACGCGTGGTCGTGCCAGAACACGGTCCCCACGTCCGCATCGACCCAGAACCGCTGACGCACGAACTCGACCGTGACGATGTCATTGGCCGGGTGATCGTTCTTCAGCCCTTTGGCCAACGTGATCGTATTGCCGTTGATGGCCTTGATGCGGGAAATTTCATTACCCTTCACGTTGTCGGCGCCCACGAGGAGGAGCGTACCGACATGGAACTGCTTGGCATTCTTCACCGTAATCGTGTTCGCGCCCTTTTTGACCGGCGCGGTCACCACGGTATTCATCGGAACCGGCAAACCCTTGGGATTCTTCTTTTCAAGCATCGTGAACGGACGCACCGACTGTTCATACGAGAACCCGGTGATCACGCCATCGGAGGCTTGATTGTCGAACTGCAGGAAATGCCAGTGGGTGTTGATCTTCGACGACTGGAAGTTCGTATAGTCGTCGTCATCCCACTCGCTGGTCAGGGTCCAGTCCACGCAATCGTAGATGTTGCCGCGGACAACCAGCGGATACTTGAGATCGTCGTTCTTCCGGATTTCGGCTTCTTCCTCATGCAAGACGTAGATCAAGCCGTTCGGATCGATGACCGGCGGCTCCTTGCCCGTCTTCTTGGCAATGGTGATCGGAAGCTTGATGAAGTGGACGTTGTAGCTCTTCCGTCCGGCGTTTTCCGGACAGAGGCTCCAGTTACCGTTCTCACCAGGCAACGACTGATCGACACTCTCTTCACCATTGGCATCCCGGCGGATCATCTCCAGCCAGGGCGCACCCACGTGGTTCGGAGAGAACATCACGCGCCGCCCGAAGTGCGGGGTGAGGTGTGGCCAGGCGACTTTGCCGGTCAACGGCTCGAAGGTAATCGGATGCCGTTTCCCCGGATGGGTCGACCTGTACTTTGGATTATCAACGGTGCTCTCCGGCTCACTCAATGCACGGGTGCCTTCCCAGGCCCAATCCAACACCGTGGCATCGTAGGAGACCGTCTGTCCCTTTTCGTCGTTCTTGTGTCCCGGCTTGCCCATCGTCGGGAGCTGCATCTCAACCCAGTCCTTGATGGTGATCGTGGCCGGATTGGACTTCCAATCGCTCTTGCCCTTCTCGACGATCTTGAAGGACTTGCCGAACCAATCCACGGTCTGGCCGACTAACTTGTCCGACGTGATCGGGCCCTTGATGCGACCTTTCCGATCGGGCAATTCACGCAGATCAGGCATGACGTCATTACGCATGTCGCCCTGCTGCAGCGTGTTGTAGACCCGCCAATATCCCCACATGCCCGCCACATAATGGTGCGCAACGTGGCAATGGAACAGGAAGTCGCCGGCCAATTGCTGGCACAGGCCGGATCCGCACTCGGTCTCGAGGTCCAAGGCCTCTGACGGCCCGATGACTTCGACGTCCACACGGTCCGTCTTGGCGCGGATGACGGGATACTTGACCGGTCCGTTTCCGGCGGTCGTCCACAAATTCATGTCATCGATGGCGCGCGGGCTGCGCGGCCAGCGAATGGTGCCGCCATGGGGATGGTGGCTATGGAACACTTCTGATCCGCCATGGACCAGGCGGAACTTCGCCGGGTCGCCCATGTACGAGCGCGGAATCGTCGGAGACGGGTCACCGAAGGTATAGGAGCTATACCCCATCGACTCGTCCTCGAAGCCGAAGTACTCGTGCTGCACATGCATGTTGTTGATACCGAACGGTTCGCTGCGATAGTTGATCGCACGACCGCCGGGGCGGTAGGCGTCGGTCAGCGGGTCACGCTGAGGCAGGAAGTCGCCCTTCTTATTGACGGGGCGGAAAGCCTCGTCGCCGACTTCATGGTAGTACAGGACGAATTCACGGAAATCCGGACCGGTCCCGTTCCGGATAATGACCTGCCAGCCGCTCGCGGTCGGAGTGGCATCACCAGTACCCAGGGCTTCCAGGTACTCGGATCCGCGTGGTTCGACGACGAAGGATCCGAACAGACCCATCACGGTCAATTCGCGATCATTGGCGAAGGTATGGAACTGTCGCACACCTTCCTGCGTGCTCGGGTGGATGTACCACTCGAACTCGCCGCTCTTCTCTTTTGCAACGATGGTATCGGAATTCGTCGTGGCCGCCGCGGCACCGGTCGCGCTCACCACCATGCTGGAACCGTGGATGTGAAGGCTGACGTCTTCGCCGCCTTCCAACTTATTGGTCAGCTTGATCTTGACGCAATCGCCCTGGTTACCACGAATCGTCAGCGGCTGAATCCACTGAGCCTGCACGCCGGGAATCACCGCACCCGGGTCAAACCCTTCCTTGTCGCGGGCTTCCCGATTCTTCGTCTCCTCGGCCCGTACCTTGTCGAGGTTTTCATCCAGCGTGTACATATAGCCGGGATAAAAATCGAGCCACTGATTCAGCGTGATCTCGACGTTGATCGCCGACACATTGTATTGCTTCACCGGCGCAGTGGCAGGGCACTTCCCGCCACCCGACAGTGCCACTGGTTCCACTCGCGGGTCGGACATCAAAAGAAGGTCCTGACCGCCTGCCCCATACTGGTGCATCATGGTCTGGGTATTGAACATACCCGTATTGACCGCTTGCGCCTGCGGATCCTGAGTCAAATGCTCCATGATCCGTTGGTGCTGCTGTTCGACCATCGCGGACCGCTCAGGCTTTCCAGCCATCGCATCTTCGACGATCGTCTGCCCTTTCAACTTCTCCGCCCACGACGGGAGCTGATGGGACATTGCTGTTTGTTGCGGCACCGCATGGTCCGCATGCGGCTGAGATTCAGCCGATGCGGCTAGCGGCAGACACACGAGCGCACCACCAGCGATGACGCTGAGGGCGCGCGACGTGACACGAGTGAACCACTGACAATCCATGGACCGGCCTCCTTGGATAGAGTTGGATGAGGAACTAAATGTTAAATGTTACGAGTGCCTACGGATTAGAACATGAAAACCTCAGACATTGGGAAACGCCGTATTGGCGAGACTCCTGCGGCATCACGCGCGCAGGCCACTCCATTGAAACAGGTGCCGGAGATTACTGAAGTCGCAAGTCTCTGTCAACCCCCTTGCCCTGCCGCGAACCTGAACCACCCCTTGTCCCATCGATGCTCCAGGCACGCGTGCGCAACTCAGAGAGCGCAAGAGATGAAATGAAAATCACCGCACACTATTCGATGCCCCTGGTCAATCGCCCCGCTCCATTGTCTCTCTTCCGTCAGATGAGGCATAATGTCGCATGATCTTGAAACGCTGGCTTGTTGGCCTGCCACTCAAGACGAAGGAAGCCGCTCACGAACGCCTTTCTAAGCGACTCGCCCTAGCCGTCTTTTCCTCCGACGCCTTGTCCTCGGTGGCTTACGCCACAGAGGAGATTTTGCTCGTCCTCACCCTGGCCGGCGCAGCCATGGTGGGCTATTCCATCCCGCTGAGCCTCTCGATCATCGGTCTGCTGATTATCCTGACGATGTCCTATCGGCAGATCATTTTCGAATATCCTGAAGGCGGCGGCGCCTACATCGTCGGCAAGTCGAACCTCGGTGAATGGCCGGGATTGGTCGCGGCGGCGGCGCTGATGATCGACTATGTCTTGACCGTCGCCGTCAGCGTCGCGGCCGGAATGGCCGCGCTCATCTCCGCCGTCCCGGCGCTCCTCCCCCATCGCGAAGCCCTCTGCGTAGCCGCGATTCTTCTGGTGACCGTCGTCAACTTGCGCGGCGTGCGTGAATCGGGACAGTTCTTCGCCGTACCGACCTACATTTTCATCGCAACCATCGCGGCCATGCTCGGCGTCGGCGTCGTCCAGATTCTGTTCGGCCATGCGGCACGTGTCGAGCCGCTCCCCAGCATGGCGCCCACGGAGCCGTTAACCCTGTTTCTCCTTCTCCGCGCCTTTTCTTCCGGCTGTACCGCGCTCACCGGAGTCGAAGTCATTTCGAACGGTGTCTCGGCATTCAAGAAACCGGAACCGAAAAATGCCGCGTTTACCATGATCGGCATGGCGGTAATTCTCGGCACCATGTTCATCGGCATCAGCGCCATGGCCTACTACTTCGGAATCGTGCCCAAGGAAGAGGAAACCGTCGTCTCTCAAATCGCCCGCGCCACCTTCGGCACCGGCATGATGTACTTCCTGGTGCAGGCCTCGACCATGACCATTTTGATCCTGGCGGCCAACAGCAGCTTCAATGGATTCCCCCGCCTCGCCTCGATCCTCGCCCGCGACAGTTACATGCCGCACCAGATGTCGATGATGGGCGACCGGCTCGTCTTCTCCAACGGCGTCATCATTCTCGGCGTGTTTTCCTGCCTGCTGATCGTCCTGTTCAACGGCGACACCCATGCGCTCATTCCGCTCTACGCCGTCGGCGTGTTCCTCTCCTTCACCATCTCTCAGGCCGGAATGGTGAAACGCTGGCTCGTCAAGAAGGGGCCGCATTGGGAGAAGAAACTACTGGTAAATGGCGTCGGGGCCGTCACAACCGCCATTGCCACGCTGATTATCGCGAGCACCAAGTTCGCACACGGCGCCTGGATTGTCATCGTGCTCATCCCGATGCTGATCATGTTTTTCCGCGCGATTCGCTCCCACTACAAAGCCGTCTCCGAGCAGGTTGCCTTGTCACGAGGACACCGCCCGCCCATGCCCCGACGCAATATCGTGGTGCTCCCGATCGGCGGGGTCAATCGCGCCGTCATTCGCGCGGTAGACTATGCACGGAGTCGCTCAGGAGATATCCGGGCCGTGTTGGTCGATGTGGATCCGGAAGAAACCGCGCGGGTGGAAATTCAATGGGCTCAATGGGGCTGCGGCGTGCCGCTCACGGTGTTGCCCTCGCCCTACCGGTCGGTATTGAGTTCCCTGCTCGACTACATTGAACAGGTGTTGCAGAAGGATCAGGAATGTTGGGTCACGGTGGTGATCCCGGAAATTCTCCCCGCTCGCTGGTGGCAAAACATTTTGCACAATCAACGGGCGTTCATGCTGAAGGGCGCCCTCCTGTTTAAAGATCGTGTGATTCTGACCGACGTCCCCTATCACCTGACGAGGTAGCCATCATGCGTGAACCGTCACACGTGAAACACCATACATGGGTTCGACTGACCTGCCTGTGCGCGCTGGCCGTCAGCAGCACACTGTGGGCAACGCACGCTCGGGCCTTCAAGATCGTGGCGCCGGCCAACGGCACGACCCTGACCTCGGGACAGCCCACCGCCGCCGAGGTCGAAGCCGGCAGGGAAGCCGGACTCGTCGAAGTGCGGTACTACTGGTATCCCGAACAGACTGAAGCTCTGGTGGAACAAGGGGAGGAGCGCGCAGGCAAGGCCTCGCAGAGTGGCATGGCAACCGAAAAGTATTGGCAGAAAGACAGCATCACGGGAGCACCCGTCGTCGCCCTGCCGGCACTGACTTCCACCGTCGATCGCGTTCCGCCCTATGGTGGCCAGCTGCCTGTTCCCCCTGATGCCATCGGCCGCATGCGGCTCCTGGCCATCGCGGATATTTCCCAAGGCCGCTTGGGACGCAAAACCGTCTTTGATGAGGTCTTCGTCACCGTCCAGCCGAAAGCCGATCTCCTTTCCATCGACTTTGAAACGGAGAAACCGCTGCAGCTCGGACGGACTGGGCAGTCCTCTGCCTATGGCCACGTCGACTCACTCGGAAAAATCTTCGAACTGCCGGTGGTCGGCGAATTCGCAGACGGCATCAGCCGCCCCCTCTCCTCGCCCAGTACCGGCACCATCTATACGTCCGGCAACGACCACATCCTCAAAGTGCTCCCAGATGGTCTGTTGCAGATTGTAGGGATCGGTAAAACCACGCTCACCGTGACGAATCACGGGAAACAGGCCACCCTCGACGTACGCGTGGAGGTCAATCCCGAACCGAACGAACCGCCGATTGCCGATGCCGGCACCGCTAAAACGGTCAAGGCCGGCACCAAGGTGCGTTTGAGCGGACTCCAGAGTCGTGACCCTGAAGGGGAAGCCCTGTTCTATGCCTGGGGGCAAGTGCGCGGCAGCAAAGTCGCCATGCTCGATGTGAACATGGCAGAGCCCTCCTTCACTGCGCCCTATGTCTCGGAGACACGCACCTTTCGCTTTAAGCTGCGCGTGACGGACAAAAAAGGCGCGGACAGTGTCCCGGCATTTGTAGATGTTACGGTCGAGCCTTAAGCAGAGACTGACGAAGAGGCACCACCGTTCGCAACAGGGTAACCTGAACCATCCGGCTTACGTATAGTCCTACGTATTGACGAGACAGGGCAGTCTTCCGCCTCAGAAACATCGCTGCGCGTATCCACTTAGATACTTATTGTATCCAAGCGGATACGATGCCCTTACTTGAGACAACCTGCGCGAAACCGCTTCGCCCGCTGCACCGTTGTGCTACTATCGGCGCAGTTCTTGCTGACCACCGTCTTGCAGCGCAACCACGGAGGCTCCTTATGGCACTGATTCAACAGGATCTCATTCCAGGCACCGGCGATCAGCTTCTCACCTTTGACACCGACACCAATTTGCAGTGGTTGAATCTCACGGTGACGGCCGGGCGGTCATACCAGGAGATCATGGGCGGGTTCGGCCGTTTGACGACGACGCATGGCTTTCAGTATGCCGATGGCGGGCAGATCAGCGAGTTGTGCGGGCATGCGGGCATCACAAAAGGATTGACCGAACCGGCGCTCACGCCCTCCCCGAACGACGCGAAGAATCACCAGGGCATTCAGACACTCCAGAACCTGATGAATGGCAAAGTGTTCCATGCCGGAACCTCGGTGATCAATACACGCGGCATCATGAAACCACCGGCTCCGCCACCTGACGTTCCGACTAGAATTCTCGGCACCATCCGGCTCTTTCTCAGCCTGCTGAATATCACCGGCTCCCATGCCGAGAGTGAAGGACCGACGGCCAGCCCCCAAGTCGGCGACCCGGAAATTGGTTCTTATCTGGTACGAGTCCGGCCTGCGCCTGCAGCGGGAAGAAAACGGCCTGGAAAGCGGGCAGCTCAGAAGAAGGCACCGGCTCCAAAGGCAAGAAAGGCCGGTAAGCGGCGATAGGGCAGTTCCAATGAGGCAACGGCCCCTGGCTTCGGTTGAAGCCGGGGGCCGTTTTCATTTCACGCACGCTGCGTCCGATGACATCGCCAGCTACATCAGACTTAACGTCTCTCGCGCCTGAGCCAGTTCAGCCCGATGGCGACGCAGCGCCGGACCAAATGATGAGCGGCTCGCCTCCTGCTCATACCCCTGGATCCCTCGTTCGATGCGCCCCAGCACTTCGGCCAATTGCCTCACCAGTTGCTTGCCTCCGCCCGTAAGCCATTTCAGGTGACCGCCTGCATAGTCGAGATCCTTGAGCGAGTATCGAACCGAATCGATTTCTTCCAGGCAACGGAATCGGGCACGGTCGAGATCACGCCGGGTGAGGCCGGATTTTTCCCAGCTGACTTTTCCCGCCCGGCTCGTCCCCCAGGCCACCAGTCGCTCGAACAATATGGCGCCCATGGTGAAGGTGAAGGTTGCGTGAAGAATTCCCCGCAGGGGCCGCAAGCTGCGCCGCCAGGGCGAATAGAAAATCTCCTGATTGTGATCGTGTTGATACATCACATCCTTACGCAGAAGGAGATTGAGGTGGTGATGGCTGTTTTCATGAATCAGATCGTCGATGAGGTCGAGCTGATCACGCTCAAAGCAATTGATGGCGGAGAGCCCGGGACGATGTCGATAGCTGAAGCTGACGACGCCGGCAGCTTTCAGCGGCACGATTCGGGAGGTCAGCAGCGCCAGTAACTGATCACCTTCCGGCCAGGCCGATGCAATGGCAGACAACGCCCGGCGCATGCGCGTCGCCGCCTGCGGCCTCGTCGGCCGCACCGCCAACGGCGTCTTGTCTTTTCCATAGACCAGGGTCGGCCCGAGCACGAGCGAACCGTATCGGCTCTCCCGTAGCAGTATCGGCGCGAGGCAGCGCCAACGCCACCGGTCATGTTTCCCGCACTCCATCATGGGATAAGCTCGATCACCGACCAGAAGGTCAATCCCAGACGCCTTGATTAGCCACTCCGCCTGCCCGTTCGCTCGTTTCAACGCAGTGCGAGCCGGAGCCGGCGCCTCATAGAAGTCGCCCGTCGTGCCGACGGCGCACCCCCAGGGCAATTCAACCCGTTCGACATTCGCGCTTAAGTCGCAGGGCACCACCCAGGCGTCCCGGCGCTGTTGCGCCATCCAGGCGCAGGCCAGTCGCGGAGCGAGGCACACGGATTCCTGCGTGACTTCCCGGGCCAGCCGGTGACAGAGGGCGCTCAGTCGAGAGAGAAGCAACCGCGGTTCCGGCTTGGCATGAGGAAAAATCTCGTCGGCATATCCGTGCTCGTAGAACTTTTCTCTGAACTCGGCACGCAGTTGCTCTGCAATGTCCCGGCGGGATCGCTCCTGACGAACTTGCGTGACAATATCGACGAAATACAGCAGATCGTTGAGGGATTCGATCCATCCCACCACTTTCCAATTGCTGTACTCGGCCTGCGTGAACGACTGGCCGAGTCGCAGAAACCACTCAATCGGCAGATCAAACGTGCACACCGCGTCCGCGTAATTCCGCTCGAAATCACGGCACACATCCTTTAGTAAGCCCCGCATCGAACGCTGAAACTCTTCCATCAACCGTTCAAGAATCCGCGTGTCAAAGATGGTCATCGCCCCACAGCCTTTCTGCGCCCCATAGAGTGCCGGGCGCACTCTACGCGACAGTTCGATCGCTGACAAGCCAGCGGACGGACGAACGAGTGTGGAAATATGTCACGGGTCGTGAGGCAATCTGGGACGGTAAAAACGGAGTAGGACAACGAGAAAGCAGCGAGCTCACGGGATGACTCGCAGAAAATCCCACAGGCAGAACATCCCCGCGAAGCCGGCACCGGTTTCGCGGGGCTCGCACTACGCCGTGAGTTTGATCAGGTCAAACAGGAACGGCTTCTCAGGAGCTGACGCCGGGACAGGACGGAGATGGGAATTCTGTACCATCCGATGGCGCTGAATCAGTGTATCCACCACATTGCCGCAACTCAGGCACCGGTGCCCACTCAACCGCATGGGATGATAACTTTCTTGAAGATCGACTAAGTCGTCCATCACCATCAACCCTTCACATCGCGTGCACGTCATGAGTCGCCTCCCTTCGGACAGCCTGTGAGATCCCCGTCGAGCCGGAACGATCTGTTGCCCATCAGAACAACTCAGCAACTATCTGGTGTGGGGAGAAGCAATGTAGATGCCACCGACGCGCGGACGACATTTCATTCACTGGCCGGAACATGCGATAACGCCAAAATCGATCTGCTCGCGGCAAATTGACCCGATTGTGACCGAATTGGTCTCATGGGACAAAAATGGGTAGAATCGGCTAACGCGGCTAGAAACCTCACTCTCTCTGCTTTCCCGCCCCAAACGGCTGATCGAATCGTCGGTCGCGGGATTGGCGTGGCATACAAAAAATGGCTCTTACTGCGACAGAAATTGGTTCCATTGTTCAGGAACTGGCGCCGGGCCTGGCCGAAGGTTGGATCCAGAAAATCTCCCAACCGCTCCCCGATACCCTTATCCTTGAGGTCCGTGTCCCCGGACATACCCGCCGGCTGCTCTGTTCCCTCCGGGACGGAACAGCACGGATCCACTTGGTTCATGACAACCTGCCCAACCCGCCGACCCCGCCCTCGTTCTGCCAACTGCTCCGAGCTCGAATCCAGGGAGCGCGCATCGACGGCATTCACAACCTTCCAGGCGACCGAATCGTTCGCTTGGATCTCACCAGCCGGGATGGGCCGATCTCGCTCGTCGCAGAACTATTCGGCCGCAACGCAGATCTGCTCTTTCTGGATGCAGACGCCCGCGTGGTCGCCACGATCCGGCACAATAAAGACAGAGTGGGCCAGACCTATCAGCCCCCGACGGCGAGACCCTCTCGCCCCTCTCCACAGGACCCGGCCGCCCTCGAAGTGGAGCCTCAGCTCCCGACCGACCACAATCCGTTTCCGCTTTCAGCCCGGCTGGAAATACTCTATCGCGAGCGCGAAGCAGAACTGTCGCACCAGACTCAGCTCCGGCAGCGGGAATCCGGATTGCGGAAGAATCTCAAAAAACTTCTGCGCCGCATGGCCGCGCTCCGTCGGGACCTCGAACAGGCCGGACGGTACGAACACTATGCGCGTTACGGCGAACTGTTGAAGGCGAATCTCGGCCTACTCAAGAAAGGACAGACGACCGTTTCAGTGGTGGACTATTACGATGAACGCCTCCCCGAGCTGACCATTCCGCTCGATTCCACCAAAGGGCCGCAAGCCAACATGGATGCCTATTTTGCGAAGTATCGGAAATTCGTGTCGGCCCAGCGGGAGATTGCTCCACGCCTGACCCAGATCGAGACAGAAATTCAGCAGATTCAGGCGGAATTGGAAACGATGAAGCAGGGAACGTGGCAGGCACCGAGCACGGAGGGGCGCCCTGCAGGACGAGCACCCTCATCCCCTCGACGAACCCGCACCGCGAGCGAAGAACGCCGCGGCCCGTTTCGCCGGTTTCTCTCCTCGGACGGCCATCCGATCTTCGTCGGGCGCAATGCCCGCGAGAACGACGAGCTCACGTTTGGACTTGCCAAGAGCGAAGATCTCTGGCTTCACGCTCGCGGGACTCCTGGATCGCATGTCGTGGTGCGGCTGGAAAAGGGCACGGATCCGCCGCCCGAAACGATACGTGACGCCGCCACCCTGGCTCTGCTCTACAGCGATCTGAAGAGAAGCGGGAAGGGTGACGTGATTTACACTCGGCGCAAGTGGGTCAAGAAATCAAAGGGGCAGGCCCCCGGCGCCGTCACGGTCACCCAGGAGAAGTCCATCTACGTGACCCTCGACAAACCGCGCCTGGATGCGCTCAAATCCCGCAACAGGGACCAGCAGGCCTAATTTCTTCGAGACTCGCCCCTCAGCTTTTCATCGATGATCGTGACGTGTTAGAGTGCCCACATATGGGCACCCTTACCACCACACGTGATCAGTTTCGCGTTCTGAGCAGCCTGCTCCAAGCCAAAACGCTCCGCCAGTTTGACGAACGACTCCAGCAGGAACTCACGCCTGCCTTGGGCTGCGACGTCATCGGGCTCTACCTCTATAGTGAAACCACCGCGGCTTTCTCGCCTGTTTCAGAATGTTTTCGCGACCCGGCTTCCCCCGCGTATCCGGTCGCGCAATTGCCCGCTGCCGGCACCATTAAGGAAGCCGTGGTTCGCGCCGGACAAGCCATCCTGACGCAGGATCTCAGCAGTTCACCGTGGACGGAGGCCCAGGCGGTGGCCCCCCATCTTCGCCACACCACGTCCGTCCTAGTCGCCCCGATCAGAATGCCCTCTGAATCGACCACCGGCGCAACGGCGAAAACTCTGGCCGTAATCGCGGCTGTATCACCGGGAAAACCGGACTCCTTTTCCGAGAAGGACCGGATCTTTCTCGACGTCCTCGGCCAACATATCGCACCGGTCCTGACTGCCGTGCTCGCAGCCGAAGAGCGCGACACGCTGGTTGCCATCAACAGCCAGGTCGTGCTCGGCACCATCACGCTCGACAACCTGATCCATTCAATTCAGCCGATCCTCAGCAACGTCATTCACCATGATGTGACGGGGCTCGTACGTTTTGTCGGCGAACCCCACAATCGCTGGTTTGACATCGTCGCTTGCGAAGGCGTCGCCATCGACCAGGAGGCGTTGCGACAATTTCCATTCGAGCAGATGGCCGCCGCCGAAATCCTGACCACCGGCAAACCGCTGCTCCTCACCGGCCACAACCAGGAACGATTTGCCGAGCATCGCTACTTCGAATCACTCGGCGTCTTCTCCGCCATGCTCTGCCCGCTCCTGATTCATGGAAGGCCCTATGGCTTCCTGGCCATCGGGAGCAAGCGACGCAATGCCTTTTCCGAACGGGACCTGGCCCTGGTGGAGCAAATCGGGTTTCATCTCTCCCATGCCATCAGCAATCTCTCGGCGTATGACCAGATCCGTCAGCTCAAGGAGCAATTAGAGCAGGAGAACGTCTACCTTCGTGAAGAAATGGGTGCGTCGCTGGACCTGAAAAGCCTGGTGGGCGACAGCCACGCACTGCAGAAATCGCTCAGAGCGATCGAGATGGTCGCCCCCACGGATTCCACGGTACTGATTACCGGCGAAACCGGCACCGGCAAAGAGCTGGTGGCACAGGCCATTCATCGGCTCTCGCCGCGCCAGCACAAGGCGCTGATTACCGTGAACTGCGCCGCGCTCCCGCCGACGCTGATCGAGTCCGAACTCTTCGGTCATGAAAAGGGGGCGTTCACCAGTGCGACCTCCCGCAAGCTAGGACGTTTCGAACTGGCTCACGGCGGCACCGTTTTCCTGGACGAAGTGGGAGAACTCCCGATCGACGTACAGATGAAACTCCTACGCGTGCTCGAGGCGCAGGAGTTCAACCGGATCGGTGGGAGCCAGACCATTCGCGTCGACGTGCGCGTCCTGGCAGCCACCAACGTCGACCTGGAACAGGCGATCAAACGCGGCGGGTTTCGCGCCGACCTCTTCTACCGCCTGAATGTCTTCCCGCTTCGCCTCCCGACATTGCGGGAACGCCGCGAAGATATCCCGTTGCTGGCGAGGCACTTTGCGAAGAAATACAGCCTTCGGCATCGAAAACCGGTGAAACGCATCAACAGCGCAGCACTCAAAGCCCTGTCCGCATACGACTGGCCGGGAAATGTGCGGGAACTGGAGCATCTCATCGAGCGTGCGGTCATTCTCAGCCGGGGATCCATCCTGACGATTGACGAACTCGAGGGCCTGGGCCGCGGGACCGAACGGATTTCCGAGCCACGCACTATGGCCGAGGCCGAGCGCGCGCATATCATGGACACCTTGGCCCGGACCAATTGGATTCTGGCAGGCAAGCAGGGCGCCGCCGAGCAATTGGGTATGAAGCGGTCGACCTTGCAGCACCGCATGAAGAAATTGGATATCAGCCGCCCTCCCCGACACCTTTCCTGACTGCCCATATACGGGCACACCCTCTCACGACCTGCCTATATCTTGGCAGATTCCATTAGTGAATCATCACCCTTCCGCTGCGTACATTTGAGTCATTCAGTTTATTTTTCAATATTTTACACGCACAGCTTCTCGC
>VOPR01000080.1 GCA_009594995.1 Nitrospira sp.
GTCGTGACGGCCATCTCGTTGTACTGTCCTTCTACGCCGATCGTTTTCTCAAGCAGATGGTCCGGAGTCTGGTGGGGACGCTGGTGGAGATTGGACGAGGCAAACGTACAGCTACTGACATGCGCGCGGTGCTCGAGGCCCGTTCACGCCCGGCCGCCGGCAGAACGGCCCCCGCGCATGGGCTGTACCTCGTCAGGGTCGATTACGGTGACACCCCCATCCCCCATGCCACCTAAGGGACTCCCCCGTGAGACAGAATCGGTCACATTTGCTATAGTTCCGCCGACAACCCCCGTTCACCTTAACAGGAGAGTCCCATGAAACATCTTTGCGCAGCCTTGTCGTCGATCCTGCTCGCCGCCGTTCTCATTACCCCGCAGCTCAGCTATGCGGGAGCCCAACAGAACAAAATGAAGACCTGCAATGCCGAAGCGGACGCCAAGGGGTTCAGCGGCGAAGGCAAAGGCGACCAGCGCAAGGCGTTCATGAAGGAATGCCTCTCCGCGAAGCCTGCTAAAGCCGCGGCCGGCACTTCACAGCAGAGCAAGATGACGACCTGTAACAAAGACGCCAAAGCCAAGAACCTGGCCGGTGACGAGCGGAAGAAGTTTATGAAGGAGTGCCTGTCCAACTAGTGG
Source organism: Nitrospira sp. (assembly GCA_009594995.1). GTDB lineage: Bacteria > Nitrospirota > Nitrospiria > Nitrospirales > Nitrospiraceae > Nitrospira_A. Next base: position 639 of record VOPR01000080.1, read on the forward strand.
CGAGTTTCCCGGCGCGGCTCAAAACCGCGCCGGACTCGGTTATCATCGAGCACCGGCCGCGTCATCAGCGCCGGGCATTCCACTACAGACACAATGATTTGTGAGCGGAGCTAGAAGGCAGGCTAGCGAGTCGTCCCGGAGTCGCGATTGTCGAGCTTCTTCCGCAACTCGATCAACTCCATTTCCAGCGCGGCGAATCGATCCGCCGTGGGGTCAGGCATATTGGTATGATCCATGGTGGCATCCGGAAGCCGCTCGCCTTGGGACTTAATAATCCGGGCAGGCACGCCGATCACCGTCGAGTTGGGCGGGACTGATTTCAAGACGACCGAATTGGCGCCGATTTTCACATTGTCCCCGATCGTGATCCCGCCGAGGATTTTCGCTCCCGCCCCCACCACCACATGATTGCCCAGCGTCGGGTGGCGCTTGCCGCGCTCTTTTCCCGTACCGCCGAGGGTTACCCCTTGGAACAGTGTCACATGGTCACCCACTTCCGCCGTCTCTCCGATCACCACACCCATGCCATGGTCGATAAAAAAACAGGCGCCGATCTTTGCGGAAGGGTGAATCTCAATTCCCGTCAGCCATCTGGCTAATTGAGAAATGGCGCGCGGCAAAAACGGCACCTGATGCTGCTTCAGCCAATGTGCCAGCCGGTAGGCCAGCAACGCGTGAAATCCCGCGTAGGTCAAAATGACTTCAAGCCTGCTGGTTGCGGCAGGATCCCGGTCGAATATCGCCTGGAGGTCCTGAGAAATTGCTTTTAGCATAGGTGGGACAGGCTCAACAGCCCGCTCGAACTCGCATGTTAGTCCCGCTCGATCAGGCACACGGCTTGCGCGGCGACCGCCTCTTCGCGTCCCACCGCATCCAGCCCTTCACCACTCTTCACTTTGACGTTCACGAGGTCGACATCGACCTGAAGTACCCCGGCAATAATCTTTTGCATGGCGGCCAAATGCGGACTCAACCGGGGCGCTTGGGCAATGATTGTGCTGTCTACATTGGCCAGACGGAACCCCTTTGCGCGTAGCTTGCCGACGACATCCTCGAGCAACTTGAGGCTGGAAATATTTTTGAATCGCTGATCAGAACTTGGATAGTGGCGGCCCAAGTCGCCCTCGCCCATCGCGCCAAGCAACGCATCGCAAATCGCATGCACCAAGGCATCGGAATCGGAATGCCCTTGCAGGCCTTTGTGATGCGGGATTTCAAGCCCACCCAAAATCAACTTACGACCCGCCACCAGCGGGTGAATATCCCATCCGCATCCTACGCGTACAGCCGTCATTCTGCACTCCTCGCTGCCGTTCTTGAGCGGAGAATCGCCTCCCCGATCACGAGATCTTCCGGCCTTGTGACCTTGATGTTTTCACCGCTTCCCTCGACGACGACCACCGGCTTTCCGATCAACTCCACAAGATGCGCATCATCCGTTGCGTGCACGCCGTCCAGAAGGGCCTTGCGGTGGCCCTCTTCCAACCAGGCACGACGGAAAGCCTGCGGGGTTTGCGCAAGCCACAGCGGTCCGCGGTCCACGGTCCGTTCGATCACTCCACCGGCCCCCACATATTTCACCGTATCCCGCATCGGCAGCGCAATGATTGCTGCCCCGTGCTCCACCGCCGCTGCCACCACCTGACGAATCATCTCTTCGGTTAAAAATGGCCGTACCGCATCATGCACGAGGACGATATCCGTCTCCTCACTCACCTCCGCCAAGGCATGGCGAACGGAATCCTGCCGCTGCGCTCCGCCCGGTACCACCTTGGTGACCTTGCTGAACTCACCCGTCGCCACGAAATGATCGAGACAATATTGGCGCTCCGCCTGGGGCACGGCCAGAATGATCTCATGGATGGCCGGGGATGCTTGGAGGACTCGAAGGGACTGCGCGAGGATCGGTCGCCCGCCCAGAGCGAGAAACTGCTTGGGAACATGGCCGCCCATGCGAAGGCCACGACCGGCCGCCGGAACCAGGGCGACCGTACGCGGACCCACCCGGGATAGATTCGGCTCACGAGCGGACACGAATACACTCGCGGGAAAGGGAACAGACAGAGCATGCGTCATAGGGCTGCCACGAGGCTCGCAAACGGTGACAGCCGTATAAGGACCGGTCACTGCGCTTCATCATCACCACGCTACCCACGCGCGACCTGATACTCTTCCCGCTCAGACTCCTCCTTCAGGCGGGTGAAAATCATGCGTCCCGCCGTGGTTTGGAGCACACTGGTCACGGTCACATCCACATTGCGGCCGATGCAACGCCGCGCATTGTCCACAACGATCATCGTCCCATCATCCAAGTAGGCCACGCCCTGGCCGGCTTCCTTGCCTTCCTTCAGCACAAAGACTCGAATGGTTTCACCCGGCAACACGACCGGCCGTAGCGCGTTACAGAGCTCATTGATATTCAGCACCCGGACGCCTTGCAATTCAGCGACTTTATTCAGGTTCAAATCATTCGTGACAATTCGCCCCCCCACCTTTTTCGCCAACACCACCAGCTTGGCGTCGACTTCCTTCACGTGGGGAAAATCCTCTTCGATGATCCGGACATCCACATCGGGCATCTTTTGAATCTTGTTCAGAATATCCAACCCGCGTCGCCCGCGCGCCCGTTTGAGAGAATCAGATGAGTCCGCGATATGTTGTAATTCGTTCAGAATGAAATGGGGCACCAGAAAAGGCCCTTCCAGAAAACCTGTCTCACACAGATCGGCCACCCGCCCATCGATGATGACACTTGTATCCAGCACTTTGAGGCATGCGTTGGAGGGTCCTGATGCGGATTGCCCTGCATGGACACCGGGGAACTGTTCATTCCCGAATCGCGCACCCATGGCTAAACCGAGATACGGAAAGCCCAGCAGAAAGACTAACCCGCCGATGTGAAACAGAAATGTTTCCACGTCGAACACTGCACTGCCCACCCACTCCACCAACCCCGTCAGAACCAGCCCCCCTGCAAGCCCGACCGCGCCACCGACAATAATGCCGAATGAAAGTCTCCGAAGCGCATATTCGCCGGCGAGAATGAGTCCACCGGCTACCGCCCCCATTCCTAACCCGACTAACAAAAACTCACGACTAGGATCCTGGGCCCGCAGAAACAAGGCCATCCCCGCAAGAGCGCTGAGAAGAACAAATATGGCCCGTGTTACCATACTGTTTTCCTCCTCTCTGTGATCGGCCCCGAATAGAGGATTCGAAGCAATCACGGCCTCAGCGTCAGATAAATGGCGCGCCCCTGCCGTTTCAACAGGAGCAACACCGCCTGGTCTTTCGGCAAATTTGCAGCGACGTGTTCGTACGACTTCAGCGTGCTTACCGCTTTGCGATTCACCTCCAACATAAGATCGCCTTCACGGACCCCGGCTTCTTCTGCCGGACTCCCCGACTTGACCCGAACCACCACCACGCCGCGGTCGCTCGACTTCAGTCCGTACCGGCCGGCGAGTTCGGTGTTCAACTCCCGTACGTCGATATCTGAGAGTAACCCGGCGGGAGCAAGAGACTCTCCACTGTCTTCCGCGGCCGCCTGTGAGAGATTCTTCGGCTGCTCCGCAATGGTCAGCTCGATGGATCTCGGCTTCTTCTCCCGAATGAGCTTGACGGTGACTTTTTTCCCGACCATCGTCTGGGCCACGGCGTTTCGCAAATGCGCCGGTGAATCCATTGGCTTGCCGTCATACTCGACGATGACGTCTCCCCGCTCGAACCCAGCTTTCTTCGCCGGGCTGTCATCCATAATGTCGCTGACCAACACACCCTTCACATCCTTCGGCACACCGAATTGCGAAGACAGTTCAGGCGTCAGCTCCTGAATCGAGACGCCCAACCAGCCGCGGACGACTTTTCCATGCTGAACCAGCTGATCCATGATGGAATGGGCCATGTTGCTGGGAACGGCAAAGCCGATCCCCATATTGCCGCCGCTCTGGCTATAGATGGCCGTGTTGATCCCGACCAGCTCGCCACGGACGTTGACCAGGGCGCCTCCGGAATTGCCGGGATTGATGGCCGCATCGGTCTGGATGAAGTCTTCATATTCGGCAATACCGGCCGCGCGACCGAGGGCGCTGACGATACCCAGCGTCACCGTCTGAGTGAGGCCGAAAGGATTCCCCACCGCCAGGACAAACTCTCCGACTTCCAACTTGTCGGAATCAGCCCAGGCTACGGTCGGCAGTCCCGTCGCCTCGATTTTCAGGACCGCCACGTCGGTCTTGGCATCCGTGCCGACCAACTTGGCCTTGAATTCCCGTTTGTCCGACAGAAACACCTTGATCTCATCGGCCTTGTTCACCACGTGGTTGTTCGTGATGATCAGTCCGTTGGCATCGACGATCACCCCGGATCCCAATCCCTGTTGCTTCCGTTCCTTCGGCGCCTCGAAACGCTTCATCCATTCTTCGCCAAAAAATCGTCGAAAAAATGGGTCCTCGAACGGTGTGCTCTTGCCCTCCTCGCCGGATCCGTTGCGCGTCGCAAAAATATTCACGACGGCAGGTTTGACGATCTTCGCCACGTCGACGAAACTCTGTCCGCCGGTGCCGGGCAAGCTGGGCTGCACCGCCGTCGAGACCGGCCGCGGTGCGGGATCAGGCGCTGGAGACGATTCCGGAACGGCATGCCCGGTCGGCAGCCATCCGAGGTCGGACGTCAGGACGATCCCGATCAGGACCCCCGCCGCCAACAGCAAGGCGGGAAATACCCAGGACCGCATCGAGGGCCGCGGTTCAGTTGGAATCCGAGAATCATCCATAGTGGTGTGTGCCGGGAGTCGAGACGACTACGGCTTCTCGCCCGCATAGAGCGCCATGATGGAATTCAAGAACTTCACCGCTTCGGCTTTTGGCCGCTGGAACGAATTCCGGCCGATGATCGAGCCAAATCCGCCGCCATCGCGGATCGCACGCACCTCATCGAACACCGTTTTTTCGTCACTCTTCGCGCCGCCGGAGAAAATGATGATCCGGCGCCCGTCGAATGAACTCTGCACGATATGTTTGACCCGCTCCGCCAATGTCGCCGTGGGAATCTTCTCGGCCTCGTATACCTTCTTGGCTGCAGCCTGCTCCAAATGGGCGGTAGGCAGCTTCACCTTGATGATGTGCGCACCGAGTTGGGCCGCAATCTGGGCCGCATAGGCCACCACGTCCAACGCCGTCTCGCCTTCCTTGCTCAATCCTGACCCGCGCGGATAGGACCAGACCACGACGGCCAATCCGCAGCTCTTGGCTTCTTCCGCAATCGCCCGCAGCTGCTCGTACATCGCATTGCAGTGGGACGAGCCCGGATAAATGGTGAATCCCACGGCCGAGCAACCCAATCGCAAGGCATCCCGCACGCTGCCGGTCACGGAAGGCATCGGGTCCTTCTCATCGTGAAGCGTATCGTGGCTGTTGAGCTTGAGGATGAGCGGGATTTGCCCGGCGAAATGGCTGGCGCCGGCCTCGATAAATCCAAGCGGAGCCGCGTAGGCATTGCATCCGGCATCGAGCCCCAGCTGGAAGTGGTAATGCGGATTGTAGCCGCCGGCATTGGGCGCGAAACTTCTGGCCGGACCATGCTCGAACCCCTGGTCCACCGGCAAGATCACCAATTTTCCCGTGCCCGCCAGCTTGCCGTGATTCAGCAGCCGCGCAATGTTCGTCTTCGTTCCCGCATTGTCACTCTCATACCAGCTCAAAATTTCCTGGACCCGATTGCTCATAATCATCCTCCCAACCAACCTTAGTCACATGAGTCGTTACGCACGTCCTTGAATAGAGGCTTCTGCCTGAGCGACATCCTCGGGACTCCCGATAATCAATGGCACCCTCTGATGGAGAGCCTTCGGCTCGACGTCGAGAATGCGCATCGTCCCCGTGGTCGCTTTTCCTCCAGCCTGCTCGACCACCATAGCCAGCGGATTGCCCTCATACATCAATCGCAGCTTTCCTTCCGGCTTATCGTTCTCACCGGGATACAAATAGATGCCGCCACCCAAGAGTATCCGATGAACATCCGCCACCAGACACCCGCTGTATCGACCGCTGTAGGGGCGCCCGGTTGCTTTGTCCTGCACCTTTAACGAATCGAGATATTTCTGTGTACCGGCAGGCCAGCGATGGTAGTTGCCCTCGTTCACCGAATAGACCTTGCCCCTCGAGGGAATTCGAATGTTTTCGTTGGACAGGAGATATTCCCCGATGGACGGCTCAAGGGTAAAGCCATGCACGCCCTGACCGACCGTGAACACGAGCATGGTGCTCGCCCCGTACAACACATACCCTGCGGCGATCTGCTCAGTCCCTTTTTGAAGCAACTCATCTTCGACTGACTGCCCCGTTTTCGATCTGCGGATGGAGAAAATGGCCCCCAACGGCATATTCACATCGGTATTGGAAGATCCATCCAACGGATCCACCAGGAGCATATACTTGGCTCCTTCATGCACCATTTTCAGGGGTTTTTCCATCTCTTCAGAAGCCAAGACACACACGAGACCACTGTGCTCAAAGACGCGAACAAAGGTGTCATTGGCAATCTGATCCAGTTTCTTGACGATCTCACCTTGGACATTGGTCTCCCCGGTGGTGCCGAGAATCTTGTTCAACCCGGCTCTGCGCAAATCATGCGCAATCATTTTTCCCACGAGGCCGATTTGGGTCAGCAGAACGGAAAATTCGCCGGTGGCTTCGGGATGCGCAGCCTGTTGTTCGATAATAAAACGACTCAGTGTAATGGGAAATTTCGCCATGCTCAGGATTCCTCGTGGATCAAACGACGACCGGTCGAAATGAAGAGGGCTTCGGACAGAGCCGAAGCCCTCCCCACGAACTCGGCGTGATTATAGCGGTTTCCGACCGGACGAGCAAACCAAGGCAGGCAGATTACGGCTGTGAGGTGGCTCCGTACCCGTCGGTCAACTCGGCCACAATCGACCCCACGACAACCTTGGCCTTCATTCTGACGGGCACCCGATGCTCATCGGTGGTGAACCAGACGCGAATATTGCCCTCGTTCAGGAAAATACCCTGAAACGGCATGATGACGACCACGCGGGCCGTTTCTCTTTTGCCCCAACGGCCTTCCACCGTTTCAAGGGCTTCGACCCGTACATCCATCTTGTAGTTTTTTTTGTCATGATGGACCGTCATCGAAAGGGATGCTCCCGGCACGAAAGGCAGCACCTTACGCACATAATAGAGGCACGACATGGCATCTTGCGCATCCGCCGGAATGGCAAGCTCATCGCTTTTTCCATCTTTGACGGCCGTCACCAGGCCTTCGGTATGCCGGAAGGTATAATCAAAATCGTTGAAGCGCTTCCCCTCCCGACGGGCAAATGTCATATGCGTAGGCAGGAATGAGTCGAGATCGACTTGCGAAACCCCGCGATTGTCCACGGGATAAAATTTTGTCACTGTCGGGCTCGATCGAGCCGTCATGGTGAAGGTGAGCTGAGGTCGCCCCCCTGCGGTGAGGCCTTCTTGAACGACCATCGTGGCGATACCCGCGCGCATACCCAGCCAGGTCACGTCATAGGACAATCGCTCGCCGTTTACAAATGGAAGCGCAGCAGGAGCGGGAGGCTGCCCATCCGTTGTGGCGGAAGAGACCAACGGGGCGGACGCCACGATGGTTGCCAGAACCGTGATGGCGAGGAACAAGTTGAAACGGAGGGAAAAGGAGGAGAGCGGCACGCTACGCCGACAGCACACGTCGTGCCTGCGCCAGCTCGGTTTCAATCGTTGCGCGAATGACATCCAGTCGCGCCGGCGACGGAGCCTCAAACCGAAGCACCAGCGCGGGCTGGGTGTTGGAGGCTCGAATCAAACCCCAGCCATCTTCGAAAATGGCGCGAACCCCATCGATCGTCACCAATTCGCGCATACGAAGGTTCGATGCGCCGACCGGCTGGCCTGCATCGAGGTAGGAGCGCAGCTGTTTGTGCACCTGATCAACCAATTGAAACTTGAGGGTATCGGGACAATCCACGCGAATCTCCGGCGTGACGGTCGTCTGCGGGAGATCAGCCACCAGACTCGAGAGTGACTGCTTGGTTTTGGCCAGAATCTCGACCAACCGGCAGGACGCGTAGATCGCGTCATCAAACCCAAAGTAACGATCGGCAAAAAACATATGGCCGGACATTTCACCTGCCAGGACCGCCGATTCAGCTTTTAATTTCGCCTTCATCAGGGAATGGCCGGTTTTCCACATGATGGGACGCCCACCCTTCGCCGCGATGTCATCATACAAACATTGCGAGGCCTTGACCTCGGAGATGAACGTGGTGCCAGGCCTCCGGGCCAGAATATCGCGCGCGTACACAATCATCAGGCGATCACCCCAGAGAATTTCTCCCCGCTCGTCGATCGCGCCGATTCGATCGGCATCTCCGTCGTAGCCGATGCCGACATCGGCCTTCTGTTTCTGCACGGTGGTGATCAGGTCTTGGAGATTCTCTACCACGGTGGGATCGGGATGATGGTTCGGGAATCGCCCGTCCAACTCATCGTACAGCCCGGTGACGCGACACCCCATCTGCTCCAGCGCTTGCTTGGCAACCAACGACGCCGCACCGTTCCCGCAATCAATGACGACATGTAGGTGATCGGCCCGCACCCCCGTAAAATTATTTTTCAGATGTTGTAAGTAGTCAGGAATGATGGGATGGGCGGAAAGCTGACCGGAGCCCGATGAAAATCGGCCGGCCTCCATCACGCGACGCAGTCGTTGAATGTCTTCGCCGTGGATCGCTTCCTTCCCGATGCAGATCTTGAAACCGTTGTATTCGGCGGCGTTATGGCTGCCGGTGATCATGATCCCGCCGTGAACCGGCAATGTGAATAACGAGAAATACAGCAGCGGCGAGGCGCAGAGACCTAAGTCGACGACATCAAGGCCGCCGGCAAGCAATCCACGGAGCAACGCTTGCTGCAAGGCGGGTGAGCTCAGCCGTCCGTCTCGCCCGAGACTGATTCGAGAGGCCCCCTGCTCTCGAGCAATGGTGGCATAGGCGCGCCCGACCTGCTCGGCGATTGCCTCCGTAAGCTCTTCCCCGACAATGCCTCTCAGATCATATTCTCGAAACAGTGCCATCTCGATCTCCTACCGTGCTCGGCCAAGCCGCCCATAGTCATCATGGAACCGCACGATGTCATCTTCTCCGAGATACGGTCCATTCTGCACTTCAATAATGTGGAGGGTTTCCGTGCCTGGATTTTCAAGGCGATGGGGAGTTTCGACGGGAATCGCGGTGCTCTGCCCGACCTGCAAATGCAGCACGTCGTCGCCGCGGGTCACGCGAGCAGTCCCTGTGATCACCACCCAGTGCTCGCTCCGCTTATGGTGAAGCTGTAATGACAATCGCCCGCCCGGATTGACCGTCACACGCTTCACTTTGTATCCCGGCCCTTCTTCCAGCACAGTATAGGAGCCCCAGGGACGAAAGACCGTCACGTGCTCCAGATGTTCCGGCGCACCCTGCTGCTTGAGGATTTCCACCATCTGCTTCACATCTTGCGAGCGTGACTTCGGACAGATCAATGTGGCATCCGGCGTATCCACCACCACCATATCGGAGAGCCCAATGGTCGCTACCACCCGGCGATCCGCGTAGAGCACGGAATTGGTACTGTCCATGTCGATGACGCGCCCGCTGACGACATTGCCGGCCTTGTCGCGTGGGGCCACCTCCTCGAGACTGCTCCAATTGCCCACATCCGACCATCCGAATCCGACGGGAATCATCGCAGCGTTGGACGATTGTTCCATGACCCCGTTGTCGATCGACACAGACGGCACTCTTTTGTAGGCGGCTTCGATCAGTCCGGGCTCGGCTCCCGAGGCCATGAGGGCATGCACCCGTTGAACGGCTTTGGCCATCTGCGGCTGATGCCTGCGGATTTCATCCAGAATGGTGGATGCCTTCCAGAGAAACATCCCGCTGTTCCAAAAGTAGTTGCCGTTTTTCAGATACTGCGCGGCCTTGGTTCGATTCGGCTTCTCGACAAATCGTGCGACCGGGTGGCCCGTCAGTCGCCCCTTCTTAGCGAGCGCCCTTCGCCGATTGGGCTGAATATACCCATACCCGGTTTCCGGCCTGGTCGGCTTAATTCCGAACGTCACCAGATGTCCCTTGCCGGCCAGGTGGGCGCCCAACTCGACCGCCGCCTTGAATGCCTTCTCCCCGGTCACCACATGATCCGCCGGCAGTACCAGCATCATCGCCTCAGAATCGCGCCGAAGCAGCTCCGCCGCCACCAGCGCAATGGCCGGGGCGGTATTGCGCCCGACCGGCTCGACTACGTAGTTGTCTTTCAATGCGGACTTCCACTCTCCCAATTGCACGCGAATCGAATCCGCCTGGCCCGGGTTTGTGGAGATAATGACCTGTTCGGGTTTCGCGCAGGAAAGAACGCGCCGCATCGTCTGTTGAATGAGCGTCTCGTCGCCGATGATTCGCAACAGTTGCTTCGGATAGAGATGGCGGCTTAACGGCCAGAATCGTGTCCCGCTGCCCCCGGCCAAAATAACGGGATAGAGATGTTCAGTCAGATCCATGAAGTGCCTTTTACCGTCACCATGACGTGGTTGCGAGGGACTTAGCGCGGTTGCCGAGCCGCCAGAATGAGATCGGCCACTTCACGTACGGCACCTTCTCCGCCCCTCTTCTCGCACACATACCGAACCGTCTTCAGCACCGGCGGCATCCCGTCGGCCGGGGCGGCTGAAAATCCGACTGCGCCAAGGGCCTGGAGATCGTTCACATCATCACCGATATAGGCTACCTGATCCATTGACAAACCATGACGTGCGATCAGCTCCTTCAACACCGCGAGCTTGTCGTAGACGCCCTGATGCACTTCGGGAATCGTCAGCTTTTGCGCGCGCCGCATCACGATCTTGGTCGACTCTTGCGTAATGATCGCGGTCACAATCCCGGCCTTTTGCATGAGCTTGATCCCCATCCCGTCGTGCGTATTGAACTTTTTTAATTCGTCGCCGGATTCAGAATAGTACATGCCGGCATCAGTCAACACCCCATCCACATCCGTCGCGAATAACCGGATCCCTCGAAGCGTCTCCTGGAGCGAGAACCGAGGCTTGGTTGAAGTTTTTGTGCGGCGATTTGTGCTGGGCATGCAGAGGCTTTCGAGTGCGGCCGATGTTAACAAGCTATCGAGGGAAACTCAAGAAAACTCACCGGCAAGCGACCACCAAAACCCTTGCTATACGTCTATCAGGAAGCCGGCAGCGGGCGACGGCGCCAGGCATCAATACGCATGCCGGTGGATAAAGCCGCGCCAGACGGTGAGCAGCATGATCTTGAAGTCGAACCAGATCGACCAGTGCTCAATATAGTAGAGATCGTGCTCGATCCGCCGTTCCAGCGACGTGTTGCCACGCCAACCGTTGATTTGGGCCCACCCGGTAATCCCGGCTTTCATCTTATGCCGCAACATGTACTGTGGCAGCGTTTCTCGAAATCGCGCGATGAACTCGGGCCGTTCGGGCCGCGGACCGACGATGCTCATTTCCCCGCGCAGCACGTTCCAGAACTGAGGCAGTTCATCCAGGCTGGTTCGTCGCAGAAACGCCCCGATCGGCGTCCGGCGATCGTCGTTGGGTTGCGTCCAGACCGGCCCGGTTTCCGACTCCGCATCAGGTTTCATGGAACGGAACTTCAACATTTCGAACGCCTGCCCATCCAATCCCATGCGGAGTTGACGAAAAAAGATCGGACCAGGGGACGTCAGTTTCACCAAGGCCGCTATCGCGCATAACACCGGTGAGAATAAAACCAAGGCGGCCGATGCGCCTACCACATCCAACATGCGCTTGATGACCAGATTCCAGCCATACAGCGGCGACCCCTGCAGTGTGATCATCGGAAGGCCTTCGAACATCTCGGCTTCAGCGCGCAGACTCACGAATTCGCACATGGCAGGCAAGGCCTTCACTTCGACCATGGTCGTGGCCAAACAGGCAAACATTTTTTCGGCCCACTGCTCGTCCTCCGGGGGCAGGCAGACAAAGACAATATCGATACCCGATTGAACACGGTCCTGCAGATTATCGTACCGTCCGATCACCGGCACACCGTTGATGCACTCGCCCACCTTCCGGGAATCGGCACTTAAAAATCCCTGCACCTTCACGCCCAATTCCGGATGTTGAGCGAGGGCGTCCACGACCCGACGACCCAGCCGGCTGGTACCGATGACCAGCGCATGCCGTTGATTGTACCCGTGCCGACGCAGGAACCGGAGCGCCTCTCGAAACAGCACTCTCGAAAAGCCCAGGGTAATGAGGTTCAAGAGCCAGAAATAGAGTAGAACCAGCCGGGAATATTCGTGCTGCCGCAAGAAAAACGTCAATGCCACGAGAATCAGCACAGACAGCGTATTGGCTTTGGCCACATCCAGAAACTCGGACAATCGCGTCCCCATCCGCCGCGGGCGGTAGAGGTCGAACGCCTGGAACGACATGCCCCACACCGCAACGATCGGCACCAGCAGCAGCAAATAGATCCTGAGGGGAGGAATGCCTTTGGTCGCAGGCTCCACGATCTCGGAGAAACGCAGATAGTACGCGCCGATCCAGCAGGCGCAGATCAGCCCGAGATCGATACAAAACAGCAGGCTCTTTAGAAATTGGGAGTGGCGTTTGAGCATGCTCCCTCTATGAAGCGGTCCCGGCCAGCGCCCCCATTGCGAGGGCGCTCATACGCTCCTTGAACAGCCGGCGGTCGAATGCGGCCACATGGTCGCGAATCGCATGTGGGTCAAACTCCGCATGGTAACGTTCGAACGACTCCATCACCTCAACAACAGACTCAATCGACTGAGTGAAGAAAAATACGCCCGTAGCAACCTTGCCTGCCACAGACACATGCCCCGAACTCCCTCGACCCCCTGCCTCCGTGAATGGTGTGGCAGCCGGGAGCGGCACTACCGTCTCCAACGCTCCGCCACGTCCGAAGGCGATCACAGGTTTGCCGCAGGCCATAGCTTCAAGCGGGACGATACCAAAATCCTCCTCACCTGGAAAGAGCAGCGCCCGACAGCGCGCATAATGATCTCTCACCACGTCGTCCGGCTGCCAGCCGAGAAACTCGACCGTCGGGCCGGCAAGCTTTCGGAGCCTCGCCTCCTCCTGCCCTTTGCCGATGATCTTCAGTCGCCGTTTCATAACATTGCACGCCTGAATGGCCAGATCAACCCGTTTATAGGGGGCGAAGGCGGTGACCACCAAATAGAAGTCTTCTGAATGTTCCGCGGCCTGAAATGTCTGCCAATCGACCGGTGGATGCAGCACCGCCGCCGGCCGATTGTAATACCGTTGCACCTTCCGGGCGATGTTATGGGAGTTGGCCACGAACTGATCCACCCGATCCGCGGACGCCACATCCCACACCTGGAGACGCTTCCGAAAGAGTTCCATACCCAGTCTGGCCACGACCCCCGATCGCCCGCCGTGCGCATAGTTATCGAACTGATCCCAGACGTACCGCATGGGCGCATGAATGTAGCAGAGATGTTTCGCTCCGGGCGGCGGACGGATGCCCTTCGCGACACAATGGCTCGAACTTACGATCAGATCGTAGGAGTCCAGTTGCAATCGTTCAATGGCACGAGGAAACAGCGGCAGATAGTACCGGTAATATCGCGCCGCCAGCGGCAGCGATTGAATAAAGCTGGTCGTGATCCGGTGACGCTCGATCGTCGCTGACACCGTCCCTTTGATATGCAACAGGGTATAGAGATCGGCATCGGGAAACAGTTCGCAAAAGGCCTCCAGGCAACGCTCGCCCCCCCGCATCCCGGTCAGCCAATCATGGATAATTGCGACTCTCATGGCCGATCACTCAACATCCAGCACCTATGACCTGTAAGGAAACCGCGCCGACGGAGATGAGGATTACGTGGCCCCTCAAGATCTGAGCAGCAATTGATTGATCGTCGTCGCAACCTGTTGCGCCGTCCCTTCCCAATTCAGCCGTCGCGCGCAATGCCGTCCACGTCCGATGAGACCGATACGCACCTCACGGTCGGTCAGGACGCGGAGGATCTGAGCCGCCATATCCTGGCTGCTCAACGGATCACAATAGATCGCTGCCTCTCCATATGTTTCAGGCATTCCACCCACATTCGACAGCACGACAGGACAGCCACAGGCCATGGCTTCTAACGCGGGCAAACCGAAACTCTCATACAGAGAAGGCAACACCAACAGATCCGCCCAGGCATAGTAGCGCCGAAGCAGGAGGTCGTCATGGTCGATTTCTCCCACGAATTGTACACGATCCCCCAGTCCAGAGGCTCGATTCCTTACCTCGTGATCCGCCGTCATAAGGCCTTCGCTTCGCCCAATAATAATGAGGTCGTGCGGCACCAGGGTCTGTATCGACTCCATTGCCTCTAGCAAACGTTTCAAATTCTTGTGCGGTTTCAAATTGCCCACAAAGAGCATGTATGGCTTGGGGTGCGGACGCGGTTCCTTCGAAAATCTCACCCACGATTCATCCACTCCATTTGGCGTCACGGTGACCGGCTGCGATCCCTGAGGACAGAATGCCAACAGCTGACTCTTCCCGAATTGGGACACAACCAGAATCGCGAGGGCCTTGCGGCGGATGGCACGGAACATGACCCAGGCGTAGGCACGCCGATGCAGGCCATTCACAAATTGCGGCATCGCGAGATGAAAGGTGTCATGAACCGTAACGACTAGCCGCCCTCTGAACAACAGGGGGATATTGTAATGAGGTGACCAGAACAGATCGGTCTTGGCCGGTATTTTCAATGGGATCTCCACCTGTTCCCTCAGAGAATAGATGGGTGCCAAACATTTGACGATGGTGATACCGGGGTGTTGCGTCCATTCAAGTTGTTTCAGTGTTTCGGGACGCCCCAACAAGCAGAACTCAAGCTCTGGCAACGCTTTCCTGATTCGAGGCACCAACTGGCGCAAGTACGTGCCAATCCCCGCGTCCAAGACCATGCGCATGTCTATGGTCAGCAATCGACGTGTCATATCGACGTCCTCCACGGACTCACTCTCGAAAAGCAAGCTCCAGCAGGTGGAGGACGCGATTCTGCCAGTCGGCCTGCTGAGCAAATTGCGCGTATTCTGCGCGCCGAGGCGACTCTGCCACACCGCGCGCAACTGCGTCGGAGAACTCTTCCGTCGACACGCACAACTTCGCCGGGCTCTGCAGGCGCTCCAGCTCTCGCCAGCGGGTTGCAACGACGGGCAGCCCCGCCGCGAGATATTCATAGAGCTTCAAGGGGTGGATACTATGCACCAACGTCGGGTGACTCTGCACATCGAACGGAATCAGTCCGACATTCGCCGCCCGCAAATATTCCGGCAATCGCGCAAATGGCCGCGGCCCGAGCAGATGCAAATTGGCTGCAGGCGTAAATCGGGCATGGGCGTGTCGAGATCCCCCGATGAGCACGAATGAGATATCCGGCAAGGCCGCCACCAGACGATTCACTAGCGCGTAGTCGAACCAGGCATCCATATACCCTGCATAGACGGCGATCGGCCGGCGTATGGACGCATACTCGGGTGGAACCGGCACATCAGGCCTGGCGAAATGGGAAAAGTTGACACCATTCGGCAAATGCGCCATCCGACGAGGCTTCAGGCTTTCCACATAGTCTTTGAGGGTCTCCGCACTGTACACCACCAAATCCGCGGCGGCGGCCAGATCTCGTTCGGCTGCCCGGGCGGCGGGCGTCGTGCGTCCGAATCCGGATGTGTTGTCGGCCACTCGAAACACCGTTCGGCCGCGGGCGACACGAGAGAGCCAGGACAGATGTTTCGGGCTATCGCAGTACAGGAGATCGACCGTGCCGAAGCCGTGATTGCGCACCACCTTTTCGACCGAAGGCCATGTCAGGCTTGCCCAGCCGCGCTCAAGCGCGTGACTGCGCAGCATAGGCTCATTTCGCGGGGTGGCCACTGCTCCCGGAACATAGGCCCACAGCCTCTGGTCCAGATCCCACAGGCCATCGCCCCGGTACAGCTGGAACCTGCTGGCCAACTCCTTCCGCGCAGGACCCAAGAGATGTAGCGGAGAAATGGGATCAGACACGAAACCGACCGTCCATCCGGCATCCACAAAGCCGCGCGCCAGATGATGGCTCCCCACCTGAAACGGAGTGGTCCAGTAATTCGCGCAAGCCATGAGAATCTTCTGGGTCGAATGCCCTTGCCCCACTTACTTGACCGCCTGAATGCAAATGAACCAACCGAATCGAGCGGGCACGATCTGTGTCAGCCAGGCTGGTAATCGCAGCCTGTCATAGGTCGTCATCATCGGTGTCGCAGCGACCTGAGAGAACTGCGCATACAACTCTCGCGCTTCACGAATGGTGTACGCCTTCGTGCCCGGGCTTTCCATGTGGTGGGCAACGACATCCGCCAGCGTCCGGTCAGGCCGCGCACGGAGCAGGCCATATTTCACCCACAACTTCAGGGCCACGAGTGAATGCCTTCCGTACAACATGCCGATGAACTGGCCATTCGGCTTCAGTACCCGTCGGATCTCGGCGATGATTCGCTCGGGATGCTCCGCATGGTGAATGACGCCCCAGGAATACACCAGATCGAACGACTGGTCTGGAAAGGGAAGAGTTTCGGCATCGATTTGTTGCAAGTGGCTGGTCAATCCGTACAAGGCCAACCGTGCGCGTGTGACCTCGATCGCCCGCTCGGTCAAATCCACCCCGTGGCACTCCAAGCCGGCGCGTGCCCATTGCAGGTGATCGGTCCCGGCGCCGACGCCGACCTCCAACAGACGTCGACCACGGTGACGAGTAAATTGGGCGACAGAGTGGATGAACGGTTCCAACTCGTACCGGTAAGCTTCGATCCGTTCGAACCATTCGCGACTGAGCTCCGGTACCTCACCCACGATCGGACGGGCGGTGCCGCACGCTTCCTGGTTCCAATAGCGGCGCACATCTTCGTTATCGTTTTTCGCCGTTGATCGCTGCATAGATTCTTTTCGAGCCTTCCCTCGTCACGAAGTCACGGACCACCGCCACTCGACACGATGCTGCAAGACGGATCGCGGGCCGTTGCTAGGCACCGCCCTGTCGACACGCGTCGCAAAGCGCCGCCCAGAACGCCGCCTTGACGACCGATGCATCATGCCGTGCCACCGCGACCTCCCTGGCACGCCGCCCAAGCTGCTCGCGAAGGGTAGCATTCTGCATGAGCGTTCGAATAGCCGACATGACCGGTTCTTCACCGCGAGCAGCCACGACATGTCCCCAGCCTTCCTTAGTCGCATAACGTGCGGTCGCCACGTCGCCGGGAGCATACACGAGAATCGGCGTTCCTGAAATCATATACGCCGGCGCCTTCGTCGGAAGGGAGAGCCGAATGTATCGGGCACTTCGCGCATCGAAGTTGTAGGGCAAGACCAACAGATCCGTCCCGGCCAGCAACCGCGCGATCGATGTCGGATCGGGCGGCCCTTCGATTCTGACGGCCGGAGAAGCCAGGTCGTGAAGATACGCGGACTCATGCGCCGGAGAATGAATCCGGAGTTGCACGTCGAGTCCGTCGGCTGCCAACCGGGCTACGGCGCGAGCGATGTCTCTCAAACTTTCCCGCTGTCCGTCCGGCACGATGGATCCCACGTACCGCAGGACAAATGGGGAACCTGCCTTCCACTCGGTTCGGGAATCCGGCAACCACCGTTCGATATCAAGCGCGTTCTGAAACGGCAGAAACGGATAGCCGTAGCGCTGGTGATATTCTTCGCACATCTGCTCGCAGATGGCGAATCGACCGGTCGCCTCGCGGAGCGTGGCCTTCAATTCATGCCGCAACAGCGGGCCCACGACCGGCCCCAAAAGGCCACCAGTATGCAGCACGGCGGGCCAGTCATCCATCATATGCACCACCAGGGGAATCGCCCATCGCTTTGCCAGTTGCCGCGTGAGATCCACCTGCTCCAGAGAACCCAGGAATCCGTACAGTAGGGTCGGCCGAAAGTCTTCAACCCACGCCGTAAGGTCTTTCGTGAGGCAAGCGCGTTTGGGCACGCTATCACCGATGACTCGTTTGGCCGTCTCAATAGCAGACGTGCCTGCCGACGGACCCCCTGTGCCGGTTGATTGCGGCGTCCCCGCCGAGTGATTTTTAAATCGCCCGTAGGATCGCCTGATCAACGAAAAGGGCCAGACCCAACGGATTTCCTGCTCCGTCAGACGATAGAAATTCCGACAGACGGTCCGGTCAACCGGAGTGGCGTCGTCGTGCAGATTGGCGAGCCGATCAGCCGGCCACCCCCGGAATAGATTGGTCAGCGTGATCCCGCCGCCGGTCACGAGATTGAAGTTGTTTCCCGTTACCACCAGAATACGAGGGAAGTCCTGCGTCACGCGGCACTCTTTTCAGTCGGGGCGAGAAGAAACATCCAATCGGCGGACCAGGAAAATGGCAGGACATCGGCAACCCGATTGTTCATTCGGTACAGCGCCTGTCGAAACGGCGGCACCCGCAGCAGCACATCGATATAGGGTCCGCACAGGAAGGTTCTCGCCCGCCGCTCGGTTACGCGGAAACCGCCAGTGCGGAAGATCTCCTGGAGGCGCCGGACACGAAAAAACTGCACATGCCCGGATTCAAAATTTAGAAATCCGACCTGTTCCTGCTGGAAGGAGTTCTGTGCCAACGGTGCCGTCTCGTCGGATTGCGCATGCATCCTCCGCCGCGCATGGACCAGGCCACGCATCATCTGATCAACCCCGATCCTGGCCAGCCCCCGTTGGATACGACAGAACATTTCGTAGGATCCATACCCGTTGGGGGTGGTAATGATCAAGGCCCCGTTCGGATTCAACAACCGCCGTAGGAGGCTGAGACAGGCTTGCGGCTGCTGGAGATGTTCCAGGACTTCGGAACAGATAATCAGGTCGACGGCCACACCTTCTTCGATCAACGTTTCGAGACGGGCCGTCCGAAACCGAAGATTCGGCAGCGGATATCGCTGTCGCGCCTCTAGAATGGACGGCTCATGCATGTCCACCCCTAGCACCCGATGTCCCAAACGGGCCAGGGGATAGGTCACATGATCACCCGTACCGCACCCGAAATCGAGAATCGACAGCGACGGAATGCCTAGTCGCTTCGCGACCGCTGCCGCCCAGGCCTCGATCGTCTGAAGCCGTTTTACGATGCCGTAGGAGGTTTCAGGAAATGTCACTCAATGCCTTGCATTTTTTAGCGATACACTCGGACACTAGATGACAGAGTACTTCTCTCTAAAAACCATACTTTTCATCAAATCACAGTTGTGAGTTATTCAACCCAATATATGCCCTGCCAGCCTCAATTGACCCTAATTGACACTACCGGCAGCCATCAAAGCATGGGCAAAAAACTAATCACCATAGTTGCGACAGTCGGCAGCCTACGCTCTATCTGACACAGCAGTATTAAAGGCTTGTGCCCGCCATCTTGAGTCCACGGTAGAGTTCAAGATATCTCTCAACCTCCAATTGTATGGAGTATTCCTGCCGAGCATGCTCTCGGCATCGGCGCCTCATGGCAGCCAGTCGAGTGCTGTCAGCCAAGACCCAGCGAATGCCATTTGCCAAATCGACGGCGTCCTCATGCACTGCCAGATACCCAGTCTCCTTATGAATCACAATATCCCGCACACCTCCGACCTGAAAGGCAACACTCGGCGTCCCCGAAGCAGTGGCCTCAATCAACGAGACGGGCAGGTTGTCTGCGAGAGTGGGCAGCACGAACACATCGGCCGCAACGTAGCAACGACGCATTAGATCTGAAGAGCCTAAATAACCAACTTCCCGAACGGAGACTAAATCCTTGCAGTTCTCAAACACTCCTCGACTCCCCACTGACAGAATCCACGGGCGCCGTTTCAGATTGAGAGTTTTCAGTGCCTCCCTAAAAAACCGGGAACCCTTCCTGCTTGCACCTGCAATCTGGTCAGCAAAGGCCACCACCATAATCACTTGCGCGCCCCTCGGGATATCCAATGCATCTCTGGCCTCCAACTGTCCGCCAGGGTGGAACTCATCCAGGTTAATACCGTATGGAATACAACGTATTTCATGCCCTTCAAATAGAGGGCTTTCCTTGGCCATGTCAGTTAACCATCGGGAGGGTGCGACCACGGTGATGTCGGATTGTTGATAGCTCTGATATTTTTTGCGCCACAAAAATGAGGTCGTGTCTATAAGAATACTCGGATACTCGCCCAAGTTTGGACAATGCCCGCATCCCGTCTGCCAGCGCTCACAATCATAATTGTAGGAGCAATGCCCCGTGAGAGCCCAGGTATCGTGCAGGGTCCAGACAAGGGGTGCCTGACGAGCAAGCTTTGGCAGTATTGTGAACGAGAAAAAGCTTCCATGCAGGTTATGCAGATGAATCACATCGGCATTCTTTACAAATGGATGATTTAGAAATTTATTCTTCAGAGGTTGAATCAAGTACTGAAGGCCGGTCCACGATTCACAATTTCGCACCATACGATCGCAGATTTTCCCTGGGATGGTGCGGGGGAATCCGATACGATCAATCTCCTGCCGCGGCTCCGTCTTTTGCCCAACCAGCATAGATGAATCATGGCCGCTGGCTAGCAACCCCGTATGCAGTTGAAATGCGGCACGCGCTGCACCGCCGCTATTGTCAGCAGTACCAATATGTACAACTTTCATCACGTGATTAGTGCTTTCGGATGTGCCGGGGACTAGTACCCTAGAAAACAGATTCCTGCCTAGGACTTTCATCAGACCTTAGAAAATCCGCTTCTTCGGACTGCAGCCATAGTGCGAGTTGCTCAAGATCTGGTGCATAAGCCAGCTTGAGACCACTCTCAGGCTGAAACACAATGTTGGTATCGAGAGGGTCGCCGACACTGCTCATAGGCTTCTTTACCAATTGAAAGCTTTGGACTGGCCAGGGTCTGCGCATGAACAGCACATATCCAAATCGCCTAGCAAGCTCTATCTGCGCATCAGCAAGCCGCGGTATCGTATGCGCCTGAGCCAGACGCCTCAAATAATCGTCTTTTGTACTGGAATCCACGGTAAAGCCAAGTCCTGCATACCGTCCTGTTCCAGCCGTGAGTACGGGGATACCATGACAGGCCATTTCAATTCCGATCGTGCCTCTGACCGTTACGCACACATCGGTAATCTGGAAGAATGACAACGTACTAAGGTCTGTATCCGGCGCAATGACTTTCACATGGTCCGGGAGCTTCCCAACGGCGCTTCGAATCGCGATGGAATCTCGAAGTTCACCGGTGTGTTTCTCATACTTCAATTTCCACACAAGGTCTGGATGCAGCTTGATCAACCAATTGAGGTTGGAATTCTTGCACGCGGCCTGCACCGTCTCAATCAGCCACGTTTCGTAATCCTGGAACAAACTTGTCCCGTAAAAAAATGTCGCATCCCAGAGGACATGAGAAAAAACCACGGCCGTCTTTTTATTGGGATCGAGACTCAGCTGCTGAATCACCTCGTCTCGTGATTTAATCTTTTTATCCTGATGAAGATAACGCCGATTGAACCACGTTCCCTTCTCATAGCTTTCGGAAAACTCGGTCATCAGACTCTCCGAGCAACCCGACGACCACGGCATCTTTTTCGTAGCTTCCCAAGTCGAAGGATCTAATGAGAACGGATGCTGGTGCCGATTCCTGGCAGTGTACCGCTTGAGCACATACTGGTTCGTGTTCTGCGATCCCACATACTGAACGACCGGAATTCCCGCAGCAACACAGACCCCAAATATTTCAGCAAAAGGAGAGATGCCCTTCTCAAGGAGCATGCCCATCACAGGTGGAAATGCCTTCCGCATCGCTTCAGCGGCGTGAACGTTCTTCTGAATGGCCAAAATCTCCCGCCAAATCGCAGCCCTCGTCGCCACATTCGAAAAATCAAATTGCGCGAACTTATTCTTATACACGTGATTCGAGACCGCAATTCTACCAACGTCCACACCATGGTATGTCAATTCCATCAATTCAGGCAGAGAGGCAACCTCCGGTAATATATCCCAGGCGCCCTGAGAGGAGCTTTGTGCCACGACCCCATGAAAACTCTCCACATTGATACTGCGATGAATCGCAAAACTTCGGTGATATCGCTCGACCCACCTGAATCGAGAAGTATTTACCGCCACAGGCATCATCCCTGCCAGGCGAACCGCCACGGAAATGATTCCCTCCAACTTGACTCCCCACACAGTATGCATGCTGCCAATCATCCAGACTGGCTTTGATGGATCTCCCGAAGGCAGTTCGTTACTCATGGCCTCAATTGTCGCACGACACGTTAGGTAATCACGTCGAATCGCCCGAGAGCGATGCCGCTCTTCAGTGAAGAGACACCATCGCAACGCCTCGCCAAGCACACTTCGCACACCAAGGGATGCCAGAGCTTCCGAGAAAGTCGATCGCTTTAACCACTCCGCGAGGCGCTCATATTGTTCACGCATCATACTCAAGACTCACAATGCAAAGTGATTAGATTCACTACTATGTGGAGGAAGAAGACCAGCATGAGCGCTTGAAAATTGGCACTCATCCACTGAGAACATAGGAGGACTACACACTCATATGTGGGAGGGAAACTTGACCGGAAGCTAACAACCATTCTGCTCTCTTGAGATCCTCATACCCATCGACATCAATCCCATAGGCATACTCCACCATCTTAGGGAGGGACCTGACGCCAAATAGATCTGCTTGTTCTCTGATTGTTCGAACCCTCACCACAAGTAGATTACCGAAGATGTAAAACGTCGGCTTGCGCTGCTTGTTATAGCAATCCTTCCTTTCGGCGGCGAACCTAAACCTCAACAACCCCTCCTCAACCACCCGTTGATTGTAGGCATGCATGTTATGAGGAAAAGAACAGATTGTTTGGACGGAGTCAGCATGGGGGTCTTGACGTAACGTGGTCACTGCCTCATCGATGTCCGAGGGCAACACGAATGGGGAAGTCGGCTGCAATAATACAATCATCTCTGGCACAGAATCGCCCTGGCGTGCACAATCTTCTAACAGGTGTCGAATTACATCCAGAACTGGAGTATCGTCTTGGCAGAGATCGGCAGGGCGATGGTGAACATCGACACCCATTCGTACACATTCTGTTGCAATCTCCGGATGCTCCGTCGAGCAGAGCAACCGAGTCACTGTCCGGCTTGATCGTCCGGCTTCAATTACATAATCGATAAGCGGTCGCTCCCCAAGGGCGACCAAATTCTTGAGCGGAATGGACTTCGACCCTCCACGCGCAGGAATAATCCCCCACACACCCATGCTGTCTGCAGAATTCATCCTGCCATCCCTGCAAGAGCCTGTAGGGTGAGTTGAATGGTGTGCTGCTCCGTCAAGCGCCAAGCATCCAATGTGGATCCGCCGATGTGTGGAGTTATAAGAAGGTTGTCGTGGGTCCTGGCATACTGTACTAACGGATGATCCCCGACGTGATGCTTGAATCCGGGAACAAACTCCCCATCTAACACATCGACTGCTGCACCGGCTAACTTTCCTGAGACAAGCGCCATTCGTAGGTCCTCGGAATTCACAATCTCGCCCCGAGAGGTGTTGATAAAGTAGGCGCCATCTCTAAAGCGTGCAAATCGCGCGCTATCAAATAGGCCAGCATTCTGCGGCTCCATAGGAATATGCACGCTCACGACATCGCTCTGAGAAACAAGTTCATCGAGCGATACGGATTTATGCAGGCCCTCCCCCTCCATGGGCACAAAGGGATCGTAATAGAGCACCTTCATCCCAAAACTACGGGCAATTCTGGCAACCATTTTCCCTAACCGACCAAGCCCGACAATCCCAAGGGACATTCTCGACAACATTGTCCTTCCGCCGAAATTTCTTCGCTCCCATTCACCCGAACATACTTCCTGAAAGGACCAGGGAACCTTTCGTACTATACCGAGGATCAGCGCCCAGGTCATTTCAGCCGTGGGGGTGATGGACTCAAGAAAACTCGCTTCATTCTTCAGCGAAATCACTCGAATTCCTCGTCGAACCGCGTAGTCCACGTCTATATGAGGAACTCCCGTTGTGTTCGACGCAATGACTTTAAGCGCCGGAGCCATGTCGATCTTCTCTTTCCCCCAAAAGTACCCCAACGGAGCAATCACTACATGAATATGGCTCAAGTCCTCAGGACGATCCTCATCTGGAGAAGACACTGTCTCAACTTGAAATCGCTCCTTGAGCAAAGCGAGATTCTCGGGCTGATACCTCAACAAGTCATAGTACCTAAGCACAGGCTTCGCAGTCATCAGCTCCCACCATCATAGCGTACAGATTCATCCACCAAACGTGACACCACGTCACATGCAACGAGCTCTTTTATATTCATTGCCCAGCGGGACGGGATAATACGAAGCCTACATTGACTCGCAGATCAATTCACCCTTCCACTCCTATGCAACAGATCACCCTAGGCTTCATCGACAATATCATGCAAGGATACAGGCTCATCTTTCATTAAGGGACGAAGTAGGCGTCGGCCAAGAAGACGATCGAGCTGATTGGGAGGAATACCTTCACCAGGCCGCTTAGCTAAAACATCTGCGCCTATTAATAAGTGGCCTGCAGGTAGATCGCATGCAGCCACCAACGATTTCAGCGCCCATTTTTGCCCTTGGCTCTCGCAGACTGCGGGCTCCTTGTGCTCAGGACCGATCATCGAAGCAACTCTTCGAATATCGGCGACAAGAGCCGCAAAATTTTCAGGACCAGCTGATACCTTCCAATCCTGTGCATTGGGGACTTCGCGGAGAATCGTAATATGCTTTTCCACCAATGAAGCCCCCCTGGCCACAGCAGCAAGAATTGCTATCCCATC
Organism: Nitrospira sp.; assembly: GCA_009594995.1. GTDB lineage: Bacteria > Nitrospirota > Nitrospiria > Nitrospirales > Nitrospiraceae > Nitrospira_A. The sequence goes on from VOPR01000080.1 coordinate 25,541, forward strand.
CTCAGTGTGATCGGAATAGCCAACGGGGCCTGAAAAGATTCTTCGCAAGCGGTCCATGGCAGCCAGGTTAACTTGCTCGGGTGGTGTGGGATAGGAGGTGATGCAATGCAACAATGCGAGCTCATGACAACCTCCTGCAGCACATGCTGAGACAGCTTCATGCACGTCAGGCTCACGATACATACCAGTGGAAACGATCATAGGTTTACCTAGAGACGCCAGCTTCGTCAGAAAAAGGGGATTGTTCCGCTCGCCCGAACCAACCTTGATCGCCGGGACATCCAACTCGACAAGCCACGGGATACGCGTCTCATCGTGAGCCGTCGACATAAACAGAATTCCTTTACGGTCGCATTCATCCTTAAGGTCGCGAGCCTGTTTCAGGGTGAGATTTCTAGGACGAAGCCGGTTCTGCCACTCAATCGCCCGCTTTGCAATTAGTGCCTCTACGTCAAAGAACTGCGTCTTGAATGCATGAGCTCCTGCCTTCGACGCCAGGTCGACAAGCTCAAGAGCAAGATCCATGTCGCCGAAATGAGAGACCCCAGCCTCGGCTATCACAAACGGCGATGCACCCTCGCCGATCTGGTGTTGCCCTATTTGAAAGTGGGATAGAAACTTCATATTAGGCTCCCACCTTAGTTATAAGCCTGCGAAGGCTTCGAAGCGGTGGCTGCAGTGACCGTCTAGTGCTCAACATGTCCTCACCAAGACGGCAGATCCAAACCTTTTTGCTAAACTTAATAGGTGATTCGTTTTTCAATCTTCAACTGGGTATCAGCCAGTATGGCTGCCATACGCTCCCCCGCCCGTCCATCTCCGTACAATGTTGACGGCGCATATGGGCCATGGACAAGTTGACTGCGTACCGCCCTCAAGATTTCTGTTCGATCATACCCCACATCCATAACATTCGGCCCCCGTTCACGGCCCGCCTGCCTGGTTCCGATGGTGACGGATGGAACCCCCAAAAAAGATGTTTCACGAATCCCCACACTCGATGAGCCTATCATGCAGGCGGAGTTGACGACGACCTTGTAAAATTTTTCCGGGGGCATATTCTTGAAAAAATGAACGAACGACGGCTGGTACTTCTCTCGAAATACCCTCAACCCCTTAGAAATCTTATCCGACCCCGCGTCCACATTCGGCCAAAACCACAGTGTCGGCATCTTGAGCTCAAAGATTGCCATGAGGGTCTCATGGATATGCTCGTACATATCTTCATACTCTGTTGTTACCGGATGCTGCATCACCAGAAGATACTTTCCTGCAGCCAAATCCAACACCGGACCTGCCCCGTACTGTTGAGTGAGTCCGGGAAAATCTACCGTGCGATCCTTTGTCGAGGCAGCTGCAAGATCAATTGATGAACACCCCGTAACAAACACTGTATCTTTCTCCTCGCCAAGTCGCTTCACCCGCTCTGCCGCCCCCTCTGTTGCAACGAGATGCAAATCAGCCAATTTTGTAATAGCGTGACGAACCTTCTCATCGATCGACCCCGTCACCTCTCCACCTTGAACATGGACCACCGGAGTGTTCATGTAGGCAGCGGCAGCTGCGATGCCGAGACTTTCGTATCGGTCTCCAATTACAACCACGGCATCCGGCCGTAAATTATCCAGCACAGTCGCAAGTTCCATAATACCCATACCTGTGGTCTTTGCCATCGTCACGGGGTTCTCCCCCTCCAAGACGAAATAGATCCGAGCGGCAATTTCGAAACCGTCTGCCTCAATCACATTGACCGCTCCCCCATATTTTTCCAACAACGCCGAAGCGCCGACAATGAGTTGCAGTTCAAGATCCGGGTGATTTCGCACGGCTTGAAGAAAGGTTTTCAAGCGGGCATACGCACCCCGATAAGTTACAACGACGGCAATCTTGCGTCGACGTGATTGTTGTCTCATACGCCCTCAGTCATGGAAGTTTTGAAGTCTGACTCACTGGCACGATTAGCTACTGCCTCTTGATCCAAACAGGTGGTTGCGACCTCTCGTAAATAAAACGAACGGGAAAGGTCGCTTCTGCGCCGGCAGTTTCAATAGAAAAATCAACATTGTGACGATAGGGGGTTCGTTGAATCGAAAAACACGGATCTCGTTTATAGACGAGTCCATTGTCATCCATGCGGGTGACCTGCACCTGAGCATGATCGAATGTAAGTCGATAGCGCCCACGCGACGCCTCCCGAACCCAGGACAGACACTCTAAGAGCTGACCATATGCAGCACTATCTTTCCAGGATGGTTGCAGGTTAGGTGTGATCGTTTTGGAAGCCAGCACGTGCAGATTATTGTCGGCAAGTATACGTATCGCAGTAAAACCATTCTGACTCAAAAGTTTAGCCAGGGAATGCGCGGAGAACGTATGGCAATGAATCGCCGCATGACTTTGCATAAACAACGTTTCACCTTGCCATATATTCGGCACCTGAATATATAGCATGCCCCCAGCCCGAATGAGACGGGCCAACTGAGCGAGATGGGTTGACACGTCTGCGATATGCTCAAGAACATGAATAGAATAAACGAAGTCGAATGGTCCATGCTGATAAACTTGTCCCAGGTCGGTAATTGGACAATCAAACACCGTCAGACCGTCTTTTCTGCATTCGTCTGCCCGTTGACGGCTGGCCTCGACCCCATAACTTTCATAGCCCAATCGTCGAAACAACTTCAGCTTCCCTCCATATCCGCACCCGACTTCAAGCACCTTATGAATGTCCGGCCTGGCCTGATAGTAACTTCCGTTGGTTTCAATGATTCCCTCTAAAAAGGCTCGAATTTGCCTCAAGCCCGGGTCCTCTCGACCCATGAGACGTACCAGCGTTTTCCAGGCTATTTCCACTCCAGGTAATCGTTTGACCCTGTCTTTTAGTCCTCGATGTGGCCTCGTCAGCTCGGTTAGCCCTGCGTCGAACTCTTCAGAGTAATACCGATTCAACCACGTCACACTTGGCATCTTCTGAAAATATCGGTGCTCACACTCTACACAGTACGCAGACACCATAGAAGTCACGCCATGAGCCACCACTTCCGACAGAATTATGGAATCTTTATCGGAGCAGCACATCGGGCACGGCCATATCTGAAAATCGCCTTGAGGGACTTCAACCTCTTGCATTGGGCCACCAAGTTCAACTCGTTCGACACAAACATCAACCATGATGGTTTCCCCCAAAGAAACAGTGTCTCGGCTCGCTACTAACTGGCATCGTGCCTGCTTTCTACAGCATCCGGTCGATTCCACCACAACAGTACGAGCACGTATCCGAAATACACGCTAACAAGGACACTTTTCCACAACAACCGTGCCAACCAATCAAAACCATATGGCATCAAGCCGAGCATGCCCAAGGGAACGGCTGGAAGTATTACAACCACAATACGGCCCCACGATACGGGAAGCGGGCAAATTGCTTTTCCGAGCAACCAAAACGACAAGGCTCGGCTTGCCCAACCCGAGAGAGATGCCGCAATGGTGCCCCACACTCCATAGGCGGGCGTTGCCAACACATTAACAATTCCCGTTATTGCAGCATGAAGGATGGATACGGGAGTAATCCATATTGTGCGCTTGGACAACACAAACGACATTGACGCAATCGTGACTAACGCGACCAGAACAGCGTTGACTGTTAGAAAGGGCACAAAATCCACTGCGCCGAGGAATCGCTCTCGTCCCACCGCAGTGAGAACGTCCTGTGCGAATACACTCACTGTGAGCGCGACACCCGTCGTTGCCGCCACAACAAGCAACGCCATGTCGCCGACCTTCCAACGTTCAGACTGCTCCTGAACCCAGATTCTAAGAACCGCCGGTACAAACGCCATTTTCAGGGTTACCACCGACTGATAGGCAATCGCGCCAAACTGCGATGCCACTGAGTAGTACCCGATGCTCGTTAATGGAACCCACTTGTCCAGAAAAAATCGATCCATCACCATCGTGGCCCCGCTCAAAATTGCCTCCGGAGTCATAGGCCATGAGTATTTCACAGATTCCCTCACGTATTGCCAATGCATTGTCACAGGATACTGAGAGACCATGTATATACAATAGCCGACTGCAGAGCATCCCGAGCCCCACAAACCAGCTTTTAGTGCCCCTAACCCGCCTTCCCCCGCCACGACGACAAAATATATTTTCGCACCTGCAAACAACAGAAATGACCCCAGCGCAGAGATGACTGCAAGATGAGCTTCCTCTCGAATTCGCATCAGCGCGAGTGGTAGCTCGGCAAACAGGCGTGCAAACACCGTCCAAGTCATCAGTTCCAAATACGGGGAGTAGGAAACTTGCTTTGCAATGTGGGGCAACACAAATGGCCCAACCAGAAATAGAATCACCAATCCAGCACATGCGTTCATCACAAATGCCCACCAAAGTGAAGCAACAAACCACCGCTGCTGATCGCCCTCATATTCATAGTAGAAACGAGTCAGTGCACTTCCAAATCTAATTCCCCAGCACGAAGAAATAATACTTCCAACCATCTCGGACAGTGAAACAAGGGCAAAATCGTCGGGAGTCAAGTATGCAACGAAAACGGGCAATAGTAGAACCGCCGAAAGACCTTCGACAACCTGTCCAAGCCCATAGATACCAGACTGCCGGAGGAATCCTCCGGAGAGGCGGGAACCAACCAGTTGCTGAAGACGAAGCAGCCTGCGCTTCACTAAAACGGCTTGTCACTTTCGTTCAAGACAACAACGCATAGACTTGCTGAGGATTGAGTCCGGAGAGGCCGCCCTCCGAACGAAGTGTAAACTCACGAGGATACGGAGAAGCACCAGAAACATATTCGAACGTCAGTAATATACGCTCACGCTCGTCACATTTCCCACCCTTGTGTAAACCCGTGGTATCGGCAAATATCAACGTCCCGAATGGACCCGTAAACGGTTTCCATTGCTCATCGCCGATCAACATTCTCATCGCTTGGTCATCAATTCTTGGAGGCTCCGCAAGCGAATCAGGCGTGATGCAGCGCCGCAAGTGCGTCCCGGGAATGAACCAAAATGGACCGTTGCCCATATCAACATCAACGAGGTAAACAAAAACCTTCAATATCATCCTGTCGTCCCCATCACGATGCCACAACTGTGATTCCATGGGTGGCTCGGGAGTGGGGAGATTGACCCATAGATTGATGGCCCTTAACGAACTTCTAAGTCCCAAATACTGGTTAGCGATAAGCAGAATGGCCGGGTGTATTGCTAACCTCACAAATGCGCTATCTAGATCGAATTCGCGGGGTAACAGACTAGTCAGATAATGTTTTCGATCATTCCTTATGAGGCGCACAGCATCCTGCGCTCCACTTCGCATCAAAAGTTGAATTTCCGCCATGACCTCGTTCAAACAACAAGTCCCGTCCTCGTCAAAGAAATCTTCGGCCCTTCCCGCAACAATTCCATCAGTGCGAAGAAGTTCCACAAATTTGTGCGTGCCCTTACGGGCCTGAGAATCAATCGTCTGCTTCAGTGCGCGATCAAAGTTGCGCCCCCACCGCCAGAAAAACGGAGATTGGAGCAACGAGGTCCTGAAGCGCTTGATGATCGACGGGCTCATCACAAGTGTTAGCCGACGAATTTAACCTTTTCCCTACGCCCATCCCACCGCACATCAGGAATCAAGGCTTGTCGCTTCGCCTCAATCCGGTCTCGATAGGGCAGAAGATCTTTAATCATGATCTCCATCTCCGCCTCAACGTCGTGCGTGGGCTGATATCCTAAATCCAACAGGTGGCTGTGATCCGGTTTGTAATAGTGTTCCTCGAGCTCTGCACGGGGGTTTTCGAGATTATGTACCCCAATATCAATGCCTAACCTCTTCCCCACAGACTGAACCTTCTGTGCCAACTGTGTAATGTCGTACGTTTCCTCGAATTGATTAAACACTCGATACTCACCTCTAGCGGCAGGATTCTCGACAGCAAGTCGCAAGCATTGCATCGAGTCACGGAGAGGTAAAAAACCTCGACGCTGGTGTCCCTTTCCGTAGGGTGTCAACGGATGACCAATTACAGCCTGACAACAATACCTATTGATGACCGTCCCAAATGCTTGGTCAAAATCTAGTCTGGTTCGCAATGCTTCGTCCTCACCCATCTCATCGATCCGAGTGCCGAACACAACGCCTTGCATAACATCCGTTGCACGTAGTCCCCAGAGCTTACAAGCAAACATGACATTGTTAGAACCATGAACTTTCGACCAATGATACCAGGACGCCGCTTGACGAGGAAATGGGAGACGATCCCGCCTCCCTCGATATTCAATTTCAAAAAATCCTTCCGGAATATCGATATTCGGCGTTCCGTACTCACCCATCGTGCCGAGCTTCACAAGATGAGCCTCTTGACACAGCTCTCGCATCGCGAACATCAAATTGAACGTCGTTGTAATGTTATTCATTTGCACAAAAACTGCATGTTGCGCGTCAACCATTGAATACGGTGCGGAAGGACACTCTCCCAGGTGGACGACGGCATCTGGCCCAAACTCCCGAAATATTTTTTGAACGAAATCATACTGTCGAAGATCTCCTTCCCAAAACTGAAGAGTCTTGCCATAACGCTGTTGAAACGCCCGGAGTCTCTCACTCATAGATGCGATAGGAATCGCGCTCCAGGATTGCATTTCATCAACCCACTGTCTGCGTAACATGAGATCGGCACCTGCGACGACATGACCGCGCGAGGCCAGATATTGCGCGAGAGTCCAACCCAAATACCCATCTACTCCAGCTACAAATACTTTCACGCCAGTCCTCCCCTTTCGGATGTTGATGCTGGCAAAACGTTCTTCTTGGCTTGTCTGAACTCCTCCCAAGCAGTACGCTTTGGCCTACAGAGACTCTCTCTAAATCGCTTCGCTGTTCAGGCAGTCAACAAGGCACCTATCGTCAGCCAGATGGTCAACGCTTTCTTCAAGTTAGCTTTCACCGTTCACTGGACTCGTCTCTCGAACGCGGAGGTGCGGAAGAAATCGCAAAGACTCCCTCCACCGGTAGCGGTCCTTCCCAACTCCAACGAAGGAACAGCGCCCTCGTCGCGCTCCCATAGTGCTCGGCCATCTGCCCCTCGTCGAGTCGCGGGGAAACGGCTACAGGCCTTCCATTTGCGGACAATCGCGGACCATCCAGCCAGAGCTGCTGTTTGGACGTGATCACCGACCATCCGGTTTCCACGGGCTGCAAGGAACAATGTGGCGCAAAGGTCAACGTCCATTCAAGGCAATGCGGGTGAGCGCCGGTCACCGGACTGAAGAGATGATCCGTGATCCGCCATGACCTGTTCAACCAGTCAGCCCGTAACTCGCGGTGATGCCTCACCGGGTGGGAAAACCGTTCATACCCATCGTGGTCCGCCGCGACCTGTTCTATCGCCCCGCCGACTTCCCATTGGACAGGGTGCAGCCGACTGTCCGGGTGCAAACAAAAGCACTTCCCGGGAATGAGACGGTTCTGCTCCGCCTGATCCACCCTCACGGTTGAGTGGTAGTGCGTGCTGCGGAATCGATTATAGGATTGCGGGTCGGAAGTATAGAGAAAACAACCCGAATCCACAAGAATATCTTCCCCTCCCAGATGCATCTCCAGTGAGAGGAGATCATTGTGCTTATGAGTTCCCACCCCCTGCGTACCGGGCGGATTGCAGTTGAACAACACATAGTCCCGGGCCTTGCGCAAAATGTAAAACCCTCCTGTCGGAAAGGCCACACTGCCGAAGTTCGCCGGGACTTGCTCCCTGCTCCATGCGGCACACCTGATGCCGCCCAACCACAAACCCTCGACCCAGGACGGTCCGGACGCGGCCCACCAGTCCGCACGATTGAACAAGACCGCGCCGACGGCGAGCAGATGCCGATGATCCCGAACATCGGTATGGTCATACCCGGTGAGAATGTGCAGACGTCCATTGTCTCCATCCCCGACTTGCGGAGCCAACCCGTTCGGCTTGGTATAGCCTTCGACAAACTCACACATCTTCGCGAGACGCTCATGAAAGGTCGCCGGCAATTCCACGCCATGACCGCGACATAACAGGGCCGACGACAGAAACATTTCCGTCACCAGACGGTGATAGGACAGACTCGACTCATAGTGCACGCCATCTGGGAGCACCTGCCGATCCATCTCGCGAACTAATGCTCGAACAGCAAACCTCGCCCAGCCCTCTGCGTCGCGAACCTCTTTCAAACACAGGCCGAGATACAGGAGCCCAACGAGATCAGCCAGGTAATGATTGGTCGTCACACCATCGTCACGGACTTCGAGATTGTCAATGATGAACCGGCCATGGGCCACTAGCGACGCAAGGATATCCGCGAGCAAGTCCTCTGTTATCAGCGGTAGCTCCGCCAAGAGCGCGAGACCCCATAACCAATTCACGGCACGGATCGCCACATCCATCGGACAGGCCCAGTTGACTCCATACCCAGGCGGATTGGCATTGATCCAACTGCTCAGCTGGGCCAGACATTCCTTTGCGTACTTGGGATCGCTGGTCAGGAGCGCGGCCTGAGCTAGCAACACGAGGTGGTGACCACGCGACAATTCCCAAGGCACCTTGATATCGACGCCAGCTTCATGACCATGGGCCACGTCGAGAAAGCATTGATCGGGATTCCATCGGTAGCCGGATTTGAAATCCCGATGCCAATCGATCATCGCTCCCAACTCAGTAGGCCCGGAACCCAGGAGGTCGAACACATGCCTGCAGATCCGGTCGGCCGATTCGATGGTCGCGTGACGTACCTCGGGCGCCCTCTGCTCATACAGCTTGCGAATGGTCGCAACACTCTCTGCTGAAACCGGAAGACGCTGCGTCAATGCGAGACGTACTCTCTTTATGACAGCGGGCAAGTCCTCGGGAGTGACGCCGAAGGCGGCGGCCAGATCCGATCTTTCCACGCGATAGGGCTGCCGCAGCACGTGCGCACGATGCCGCCTCGTGAGCCAAGGCCGAAGAGCTTTGCGGAAGCCCATACGGACTGTGGCTAACCACCCGATCTGTTGCACCGTTGACAGGAGACGGGTGGCAATATCGAGCTCCGCCTTGTCAGCCATATAATCCGCTCCGAAGGAGGTTCTCGATGAGGACGACGCAACGGGCGAGAGACCAGGAAGGGACGACATGCCGCCCGATTCGCCGATTGCACGCGCTACGCAAGATAGGCCTTCCACCAGAGGGCCAGATTGAAGAGGTACCAGCTGCGAGGGTCACGCTGCCGGGACACCAGATCCAGCACCGCGTGTTTGTCGAGGATATCGGTACGGTCGCAAAAATCTGTGAGTGTGCTCTGCATCAATGTACCCAACCGCCCCTGCATCCATTCCTGCACCGGCACTCCGAATCCCTGTTTGGGCCGGTCGATGATGGCGTCCGGAATGACACCTCGCACCGCTTGTTTGAGCAGCGTTTTGACGACGCCGCCCCGGGTCTTGACCGCCTCGGGAACACTCATCGCCAATTCCACGAACTCGTGATCGAGAAACGGCACCCGGGCTTCCAGACTGGCGCCCATGCTCATTTTGTCCACGCGCATCAGCAATAATTCGGGCAATCTGAAATTAAGATCGAGATAACTCATCCACTGCAGAGGGCCCTGTTCCCAGGCCTTGGCCTGAAACCGATCATGAATCGGCCGGATGGCTTCCCACGAGGTCAGATGCCGGAACTGTCGTTGCAGGCGCGGCGAGAGCAGGCCTTGTTTCAAGGCTTCCGGAAAGGCCTCAGCGCCACCCCAGAACACCGGTTGATGGAGAAGCCCGCGCCGCAACCGTTCGTAGTGCATACTCTCACCGTACCCGCACCATTGCAATCCGTGAAGGCCGAGGCGTTTCAGGAGAGACGGGACCGGCCACTGGTTCCATTCCTCGAGCATCTTCGATGTCTTCCACGACGGATAGCCCCAGAACAGCTCGTCGGCTCCCTCTCCAACCTGACAGACGATCACGCCATACCGACGAGCCAGTTCAGATACATAAAAAACCGGGACACAGACGGGATCGGCAATCGGTTCGTCCTGCAGCGCGACCATGCGCGGCAGGAACGTGATGAGATCGTCGAGGGATAGCAATCGTTCGTGATGGTCCGCACCGACCTGTTCCGCCATAAATCGAGCGTGACTCAATTCGTTGCGATAGCTCGGATACTCGGCGTCATACCCGATCGTGAATGTCCTGACACGTTGCGTGTCTCCCTGCGAGAACAAGGCCGCGTTCGTACTGGAATCGACGCCCCCGGACAGAAACACACCGACCGGCACATCACTCACCTTGCGAAGCGCCACTGACTCCCGCAATTTCTCCAGGACCCGAGCGGCAATCGCCCCATCCGTCTCCCCGACCAAGGGGGAGGTGTGATCCCACACATCCCAATAGCGTCGCTCCTCCATCGTCCCATCTGCGCGCACGCGCAACCAGGTTCCGCCGGGCAATTTTTTGATGCCGTCGAACAGCGTCTGCGGAGCCGGGGTCGTCAGGAAGGATAGATAATGAAAGAGCGATTCCTCATGCAGTGCGCGGGGCTGCTCCGGGTCTTGCAGCAGCGCCTTGATCTCAGACGCAAAGGTCAACCGGCCATGGTGTAGGCTGTAATACAGCGGCTTCACGCCGATGCGATCACGGACCAGCCACAATTCCCGTCGACGCACGTCCCACAGCGCAATGGCAAACATCCCGCGAAACTTCTCAAGACATGCGATCCCCCACGTCTCAAACGCGTGCAGGATGACTTCCGTATCCGAGTGATCGGTCCTCCAGCGATGCCCCCCGAGCGACTCCAACTCCTGTCTGATGGCCGCATGATTGTAGATCTCGCCATTAAAGGCCACCCACAGAGTTTCGTCCTCATTGGCCATGGGTTGTCGAGCCGAATTCGCCAGATCGATGATCGACAGCCGGCGATGGCCCAGCCCGATCCGCCCGTCAGCCCCGATCCACAAGCCGGCGCCGTCAGGCCCCCTATGGACCATCGTGTCCCGCATCCGGGTCAGATAGGACTCGGAAAGGCGGAATGGGCCGCTGTCAAAGACCAACGCCCCGACTAGACCGCACATAGCTGCGTGTTCCCGTGATTCAGAATGGGAAGAAAACCGCTCTGGTCGACCAGGATAGTGAGAGCGGCACGGAGTGAGGACCGACAGGAACGGGCGGAGTGCGGAGGTTTCGCCGTGATCTTACGCACCGATTGCCCGAGTACAATCCACATCGTTCATATTGCGCCGGCCCGCAAGGCACCCGGCTGCTGCCGGTACCACTCATAGGTCCGGCGTAGTCCGTCCGGCAGAGAGATGACCGGCTTCCATCCCAGGCTGTTGATCCGGCCTGAATCCATCAACTTTCTAGGCATGCCGTCAGGCTTGGTGCGGTCCCAGCGGATCTCCCCCCGGTATCCGACGACCTGGGCAACCAGCGTCGCCAATTCGCCGATAGATATTTCCTGACCTGTCCCGACGTTCATGATCAACGGATCGGAGTAGTGCTCCATGAGAAACAGGCAGGCCTCCGCACAATCGTCTACATGGAGAAATTCCCGCATCGGGGTACCGGATCCCCAGAGCATCGGCTCGTTCCCCTGCTCGCGCGCTTCATGAAACCGCCGTAGCAACGCCGCCAGCACATGGGAGTTTTGCAGATCGAAGTTATCGTTCGGCCCGTACAGATTCGTCGGCATCGCGGCAATGAAGTCACAGCCGTATTGACGGCGATAGGCCTGGCACATTTTGATCCCGGCGATCTTCGCCACGGCGTACCACTCATTGGTGGGTTCGAGCGGACCTGTGAGCAAGTAAGCTTCCTGCATCGGCTGAGGCGAATCCCGCGGATAGATGCAGGACGAGCCGAGCAGCAATAATTTCCTGGCGCCATGCACATGCGCCTGATGGATGACGTTGGTCTGGATCGCCAGATTGTCGTAGATGAAATCGGCGGGAAATGTGCTGTTCGCCAGAATCCCGCCGACTTTCGCCGCGGCGAGAAATACGTATTCCGGCCTGGTTTCGGCAAAGAACGCGGCGACCTGCCCCTGATCGCGCAAGTCCAGCTCCCTGCTGGTGCGCACGATCAGGTTGTCATACCCACGAGCCGTGAGAGCCCTCACAATCGCAGAGCCGACCATTCCCCGATGCCCCGCCACATAGATGCGCGCATGTCGATCGATCATCTAGCTCCCCTTCGAGGCAGTGCCTTGCAATTTGAGGCGCTCCGCTTGCACATCGGCCTCCACCATCATGACCGCGAGACGATGGAAATCCACGGTCGGTTTCCACCCCAGCTGCCGCTGCGCCTTCGCCGCATCGCCGATCAACAGATCGACCTCGGTCGGGCGGTAATACCGCGGATCGATTTTCACGTGACGCTGCCAGTCGAGCCCGAGATGACCGAACGCCACGTCGAGGAACTCGCGGACAGTGTGCGTCTCGCCGGTCGCCACGACATAGTCGTCCGGTTGTGCCTGCTGTAACATGAGCCACATCGCCTCGACATAGTCTCCGGCGTACCCCCAATCCCGTTGTGCATCCAGGTTGCCGAGGAACAACTCCTGCTGAAGGCCAAGCTTGATCCGCGCGGCTGCCTTGGTAATCTTTCGCGTCACAAATGTCTCGCCCCTTCGAGGCGACTCATGATTGAAGAGAATGCCGTTACAGGCGAACAGGCCATAGGCTTCGCGATAGTTAACGGTAATCCAATGCGCGTAGACCTTCGCGGCGCCATAGGGGCTGCGCGGGTAAAACGGCGTGCTCTCACGCTGCGGCACTTCCTGCACCTTGCCGAACATTTCACTCGACGACGCCTGATAAAACTTGGGCTTCAGCCCAGACTCACGAATCGCTTCCAGTAATCGCACGGTGCCCAGGCCCGTGATTTCGGCGGTGTATTCAGGAATATCGAAACTGACCCGGACATGGCTTTGCGCCCCGAGATTGTAAATTTCGTCGGGCTGAACCGTGCGCAGAATCTTGTTCAGCGAGCTGGCATCGTTGAGGTCGCCATACACGAGATGCAGCTTGGCCCCGGAAATGTGGGGATCCTGATAAATGCCGTCGATCCTCGCCGTGTTGAACGAGCTGGACCGGCGAATGATCCCATGAACATCGTACCCCTTCGCCAGCAGAAATTCCGCGAGATACGACCCATCCTGCCCGGTAATACCGGTAATCAATGCCTTCACTGCGTCTCCACTCCGTTGGGCCCTTCCCGCCCGGGACACCGTGGCATCCGTGCCTTTTCCCTGCGCCGCCGGGGAACAGCACCTTCACTTGTGATTGATCTGCACTATCCTGTCAAGCCGAGGGCTTCGCCCATCAGCCCGCACACATCGACACCGCCGACTTCACTCGATCACGACGCCTGGCGCGGCAGCGAAGACGGGCTTTCTGCTGGTTTCTGTCCCAAGCTGGACCCGGCCCGACTTGGCGCGGTGAGAGTAATCCCGACGGCCGCCAACAGCCAGAACAGATGCGCCAGACTGCCCATGAACATATAGTCGAAGAGATTTCGTACCGCGAGACCGATCACGGCCAGCCCGATACCAGCGGCCATCATGGAGTATGCGTCGCCATTCCCCGCCGCCCAGGGAATCGGGATGAGTTGCCGCAACAGGGCCACAAAGATCCATACGAAACACCACAACGCCGGCAGGCCGCTCCCCAATGTCACCATCAGAAATGTGTTGTGCATGGCAGGGATGATGCGATCCCGCTCCGGAAGCTGATCCTGTTTCGCCGGAGCATAGTCGGGAAATTTCTTAATGAACGAATTATTACCGTAGCCGATGCCCGCGACCGGATGTGTCGCCACTTCACTCAACCCGATGGCCCACACGGTGAGTCTGGTATCCACGGTCTTGGCCGCCACCGTATCGGTCTGAAACCCGGCTTGAGATGCCACCACCAATCCAACGCCGATGACGCCCATGAGTCCCAGGACGCCCAGAACCATGCGGCGCCCGCCGATCATTAGCGCGAGGGTGACACCCTGTGCCGCATGCCCAAGCCAGCCGCCGCGGGTATAGGAAAAGAGTTGTGCCGCGCCTGCCAGCATCAGCGCCAGGACCGAAGTGGCACGTATCCAGGCAAGGCGACCCGTGACAAGGAGGCCGGCTGCCACCGGAATCGTCATCACCATGTATGTACTGAGCCAGTTATAGTCCGAGCCGAAGGCCTGGGCCCGAACATAACGATCCCTCCACGTGCCGCCCCGGTCGATAAAATCAACCAGCGCATAAAGCGCCAGCACCGACCCGCCGAACACCACGGCCCGGAGGATCTGCTTCGGCAGCCCCTCCCATCGACAACGATCCAGCACCAGCAGAGACCAGTAGAATACGCCCGCCTGCGCCACGAACTTTTTCCACTCAAAAAAACTGTAGACCGGATCGGTCGCAAACGGAACCGTGCAGAGCACCCAGATCATGAACAACCACAGGGGAAGATCCAACGGATTCTTGATCCAGGGACTCACCCGCTCCACGGCGCACATCCCCAGCGAGAGCACGATGAGAATGATGACGGCATGCTCCTGATAACGGAACAGGAGCGGAAAAAAACTCGAGCAGGCCACGGCCATCATCACATAACGTTGCGCGTTCCAAAAATAGGGATGCGCAGATGGGCGCCGGCCCCCGTCCTGAGCAGGAGGGAGAGCGAAATCGGCAGGTGTCGAAGGCACGCCATTCATCGGGTCAACAACCGCGGCTCCCAGAAAGAGGCACAATCAATACCATCCACGCGCTGCGCTCTCCACTTCCTCCGGTTGCAGCGCGGTGAACTGTACGAATCCGGTAGGGCCGGTTGTACACAAGCACACTTCGCACACAGACCCTCAGAACACCGGATCGGCAGGTCGGCACACGCGTGAGACACGAATCACGCGTTCATCGGTCTGATGGAGCAGGGACATACCCAGGCTCGAACTTACCGGCCAGGTTCGCCGGGTCTCGCGACTTGAGACAATACGGGGGCTCTGCGGAGAGGCAGTATAGAGAAATCCCAGGAGTTGCACAAGAAATGTGTCTGGCTGACACGATCGGCACGGAGAGCGGCCCGGAAATAAGGCGGTATCGTCGTGATCGGACTCGCCGGATGTGTAGACCGAAGCGGAGACAGGACAGAAAAACAGAATGCGACGATGAATTCCTACAGGACTGGTGAAGACGGCGCAGGCAGGGCCTTCATGAAACGCTTCAACCCATCCTGCCAGGACGGCATCCTGAGCCCGAGGTGATGAAGACGTTCTGCAGATAGCACGGAATAGGCTGGTCGCTTCGCCGGCCGCGGCATGTCCGCCGTGGTGATCGGATCCACAGGAACACGATGCCCGGAAAGCCTGACAATTTCCGTGGCGAATTCATGCCAGGTGCAATGGCCCTCGTTCGTCACATGTAAGACCCCTCGTACGGGATGCGTCACAAGTTGGCCGATCATGCCAGCCAGGTCTTCCGCAAAAGTCGGACAACCGCGCTGATCAGCCACGACTTTCAAACAGGGACGTTCGGCAGCCAATTGCAGCATGGTCTTAACGAAATTCTTGCCCTGAAGTCCATAGAGCCACGCGGTCCTGATCACCAGCACATTCTCGCAGCAGGCCATTGCGCGCTGCTCGCCCTCGCACTTCGAGGCACCATACGCGCTGACAGGGTTGGTGCGGTCGGTTTCGACGTAGGGACGCGTCCCCTCGCCATCAAAGACATAGTCTGTCGAAATATAGATGAGTCTGGCCCCGACCTGTGCGGCTGCGCGGGCCACGCGCTCAGTTCCATCGGCATTCACCGCCATGGCCAACGCGGGATTGCGCTCAGCCCCATCCACGTCCGTATGGGCACCGGCGTGAATCACCACCTCAGGCGCCGCCGCTACAATGGTCCCGCCACAATCCGGATTCGTGAGATCAAAATCAGGAAGGTCAAGCGCCGTGAGCTGGTGCCCTCGCAGCACCTGCCGAAGCTCCGTCCCCAGCTGTCCCTGTGCCCCGGTGATTACGATCCGCACGCCGTCCCCTGCTGCAACCGCTTCGCATACTGCTCTTGATAATAGGCTTTGAACTCTCCGGACTTAATCGTCCGCCACCAGCTTTCATGCGTGCGATACCAATCGACCGTCTGCTTCAGCCCCTCTTCAAACGGTACTTGGGGCGACCAGCCCAGGGCGCGCAGCCGACGACAATCTATCGAATACCGACGATCGTGCCCTGGGCGATCCTGCACAAAACGAATCAACGAGCGGGATTTTCCCAGCGTCGTCACGATCTGCTCGGCCACCGCGATATTCTCCCGCTCATTCCCGCCCCCGACGTTGTAGACAGTGCCCGGCTCGCCTTGCTCAAACACATGCTGGATCCCCGCCGCATGATCGTAGACCGACAGCCAATCCCGGCACTGTTTCCCGTCGCCATACAGCGGGAGCGGCTCTCCGTCGATCGCGTTGGTGGCGAAGAGCGGAATGAATTTCTCTGGATACTGGTTCGGGCCGTAGGTATTGCTGCCGCGCGTGATAACGACCGGAAACCGGTAGGTCGTCCAATAACTCAATACGAGAAGATCCCCCCCGGCCTTACTCGCCGAATAGGGACTCCGCGGTTCCAGCCGATCACTCTCAACCGAACTGCCCTGTTCGACGCTGCCGTAGACCTCATCGGTGCTGACCTGCAGAAACCGCTGCACCCCGGCCTGACGTGCTTCCTCCAACAAAATCCCGGTCCCCACGACATCCGTCCTGGCAAACGCCCCCGGATCGAGAATGGAGCGGTCGACGTGGGTTTCGGCCGCGCAATTGATGATGCCCTCAATGCGGTGAGTCTGCAGCGTGGCATGCACCGACTTTTGATCACCGATGTCGGCATGTACGAAGGTGTACTGCGGGTGACCTGCGAGATCGGCGAGATTTTCCAGATTGCCGGAATATTTGAGCGCATCCAGATTCACCACCGAATGGCGGCCACTCTGAATCAAGCGACGGACCAGATGCGACCCAATGAATCCGGCGCCACCTGTGACGAGAATACGCATTTAGAACTCCATCCTGTTCGCCCCGGTCTGCGCCACGAGTTGATTGGCAGCCAATAACGATTCGATCGTGCCGGCATCCGTCCACCACCCGTCCAATACATTCCAGGTCAACTCTCCGGAAGCGATATACGCATTGTTGACGTCCGTGATTTCGAGTTCACCACGTCCGGACGGCTTTAACGTGCGGGTAATTTCAAACACGCGCGCATCATAAAAGTAGATCCCCGTCACCGCATACGAGGACTTGGGATGCGCCGGTTTCTCTTCGATACTGAGCACGCGATTCCCTTCGAGGTACGGCACACCGAACCGCTGCGGATCTTTCACTTCCTTGAGAAGAATCTTGGCACCCTTCTTCTGAACGCGAAATGCCTCCGCCGCCTTCGCGATATTGCCCTGAATCAAATTGTCGCCCAGCACCACGCAAATCGGTCCGTCGTCGGCAAAGTGTTCCGCCAGTCGCAACGCGTCGGCGATGCCGCCTTCGCCCTGCTGATACGTATAGCTGAGATGTTTGAGACCGAAATCCCGACCGTTCCCCAACAACTTCAGGAAGTCACCGGCGCTGTTCCCGCCCGTGACCAGCATGATTTCTGTGATCCCCGCATTCACGAGCGTCTGGATCGGATAGTAAATCATCGGCTTGTCGTAGACCGGTAACAGATGTTTGTTCGTCACTTTCGTGAGCGGCAACAGGCGTGACCCGAGACCTCCGGCGAGTACGACACCCTTCATTCGTCCCTCCTCGGCAATAGGATCATAGGACCGTACAAGTCATACGCTCGATGTGAGGCTCGTGCAGGCAATGTATAATGGAATCGTAACCTCTCGCCCCCTATTTAACGAGAAACTTCACTGATATGAAGTTTGAAGCCGTATTAGTCTCCGGGCACCGGCAGGATACTCGAAAATCACGATGCCCTAATACGGTCTGCAAATGACTTTCTCCATGGATGGCTTGTAGAAGCAATCAACGTTTGCGAGAAACTTAAGTCAAATCCGCGCTATCTCGAACCGCTAAGCGATAAACAAATCATTCATGTCGTGTGCGAAACAATTGCTGGGCATAAGCAGAGAGGAGCCCATGCATCATCGAATCAACTGTGAAGGCAGTCTCCACTCTGGCCCGACCGGCTTGCCCCATCTCGAGACGCCGTGCGGGATTTGCCAATAACAGCGACACTGCTTGCGCCAGCGCTTTGGCGTCACCAGGAGGAACGAGCAGCCCAGTTTTTTCCGCCAAGACAACTTCCGGAATACCGCCCGTTCGCGTCGCGACAACTGGCCTGCGCAGTGCCATAGCTTCAAGGACAGCAATACCAAACCCTTCCATTAAGGCAGGATGCACATAGAGATCCATAGCAGCAATGCATGGGTATACCACTTCCTGAAATCCCAGGAAGTGCACTGCGTGCTCCAATCCCCGTTCAAAAATGGCAGTTCGCAAACGTTGTTCGAACTTTGAATCACCGATACCGACGATCAAGTACTCCGACTGAGGGCAAGACGAGCGAATTGCTGGCAACGCTTCTAGCATGACCTCATACCCTTTTCGATGAAAGAGATTTGCCACCGTTCCAAGCACAAGGGCATCGTCAGAAATGTGGAGTTGCTGCCGAATATTTCGTCCATCCGTGCGGTCAGGAATGTGCGCTAAATCGATACCCCCGTAAATCGTCATCAGCCGATCCGATTCAACCCCTCCGGCCATTAGAGAAGATCGAACTTGTTGAGATATCGCAAGGACGAGGCTGGCCTGTGCCAATTCATACTGACGTACCTTCAGAGCTTCGATCTCCTGCCTCACATGGGCTAACACCGATACACCAAGGCCGGCCGCAGCCCGAAGGGTCTGTGGCACCCACCAAATATCATTGACGTGAATTAACGTCGGCCTCTCTCGTTCAATCACGGAACGAAGCACGCGAACTGCCGACGCTCGGTGAAGTAGGCTTGACACTTTTCTCCAGGGAGGAAATGGCGCAGCACAAACTTTCACACCCAACTTCTCAAACCGGCCTACGAGCGCTCCTTGCGCAGGACAAACAACAACCGGCCTGTAACCCATTGCTGGGAGACGGTCCACATAGAGCAACAGCTCACGCTCAGCGCCGCCAATATCCGTAATCCCATGGACAAAAAGCACGCTTCGCTCTGGCATAATGCTCTTCCCGCTACTACGGCTTTGCCGTCATCCGGGCTTCCAACTTTCTTGTTACGAAACAGATCGTCTTCTCTGGTCCACGTGATCGACCCGGCTCGGGAACCTAATCAGTCCCGGCATAACATCCGAATCTACACGCTAAAATTCTTTAGGTGCCAGATGGCGATACCGATCATTGCGGAAGGGGCATTTCCGTCGGACGGTCAAATGGGCATCCTACAGACAACTGGTTCGATCTGTAAGCACAGCCTTGTAAACCGATGCTCATTGAAAAGGCTTTTCGACCAGCGTATGACCGAAGCGAAACTGTTCATGGCGCTTCAGCCATTTGCTTCTAAGATCTGTCCACCGCCGCTCAAACCAGTTTCCTCGAATCGTTCGCCCCCATTTTCTCCGGAAATGCTCCATATTCCGATTCCAATATTGATCCGTTTCTGTTCGCTTAATCGAGTTCTGGGTCACCATTGAAAAGTGGTGAATTAAGACGGATCCTGTCATCGCGACTCCGAACCCCGCCTCCTCCGTCCGCCAGCGGAAATCAGTATCTTCACAACCTCCGTAGGAAAATGCATCATCAAATAGTCCGATCCGATCAAAGACCGCTCTATCGATCAACATGCAAGGAGCGTAGAGGTCTTTGCGAATGGCTTCAGCACAAGCGCTTGTGAACTCACTGGCATACGCAGGCAAGTCGTAATCCAGCAGGCCTTCGCGCGCAGAGGGACAGACAATGCCGTATCGTCCACGCTCCATGAATGCGCAGAGGCGTTCGATCCATCCGGGAGTCACCACGATGTCATTGTTCAGAATTCCGATCACCTCGCCGTGACTGGCACGAATGCCTTGGTTCCAGGCCTTCGCACAACCAAGGTTAGTAGAGTTGGTGATAATAGTTGCGTCGACGGTGCGCAAGTATTCGCCCGTTCCGTCCATACATCCATTGTCGATGAGGATCAGCTCGAAAGGACGCGAGGTGCACTCCATGATCGACGCAATACAACGGCGGGTATAATCGACCTGATTATAAAGAGCGATTACCAGACTAATGGATTTCATAGAGGCCTCTCATAACGACCGCTTGCACAGATCGAGCAAATACGTCGCTCGCCGCTCTGACGTATGAAAGGTCAGCAGGTGCCGGTGTGCTGCCTCCGCCATCCGTTGGCGCGCAGATTCATCGTCACGCATCCGGCGCGCCCACATTGGAAGATCGTCTAAATCAGGGCGGCAAAAAATTGCATGAACGCCATGTTCGAAGTTATGAGGAATCACGATGTCGGGCCTTTCCGAAATGAGCGGAGTTTTTGATGCCACAATTTCCCAATAGCGAACAGTGTCAAAACCTCCGCCCCGGATCGACAATGCCATTTTTGACCGACAGAGCAACTGGCGGTATTCGTCAGGCCGCATTCGTTGAATCGAGCCACTAGCAGGAGGATCCCCCCTCACCTTTGCCGCCATTCTCCCAAACCATGACTCGGCAACCTTTGAAGAGCGGTCCGACGGGTTCACGTACACTCCTCCCTCGAAATGAAGATCGGTTGCCTCCTTCAATAGTCTCACCGCTTTCATACGTTTTCGATGCGAAGCCCTTCCCACGAACGAAACATCGATGTCTCGAGACACAACTGGCATAGGCATCAAAGAAGCTCCCGTAACAGAAAATGGCAGAGGATGCATTTTGCCAGCTAATTCGAATGAATCGGATCTCCAACTAGATTTGAACCAGCCCATCCCGCATCTGACATCGTCGATTAGCAATTCACGCTTAAAATATAGGGCCGCCTTGACCGACCTAAAAAGATCTGCACGAATCCGATTGTCGTCTTCTCCGTCAAGAAGCACTATGGGCGGCATGTCGACTCGCGCAGCCAGCATGCGATAGATGTGAACCCCCCCGCCTCGTGGTGAGGACAAGATTGCCAGATCGATCTGTTTCCTACCGATCAGTTCTATTAAATCATCTAGTCCATAAGAATGCCCAGGATTTTGAGCGACATACGCGAGTTGCACGCCGGGGTCGTGATACGCGGCTTTCTTGGGAAAGTCAAAAACATTTTGCCAGCCCAGTACGGCGCACAGACCGTCGTAGATCTGATCGGCCAAATAGTCAGGATCTCTATCAGTCAGGTAGAGGACCTTCATACGATCGTAACGAGGGCCTGCACGGGGCTTAGGACTTTACGACTCGGAGCGTTACATACATGTTTTCCACCACATTCCACAAATGGCGCCGGCAACGCTTGCGGAAATACTCTGGCAAGTATCGAAACGGTTTGCGTGTTTCGTAGCTAACGGCTTCGATACGGAAATCAGTTCGGGTCCCATAGTCGGTCGGTTGTTCGAAATACTGGAAGGTGTCCTCGGTGATGTACCGCACGTGTGTTGGGTCACGGAACGCTCCCCTCGACGTGTAGTATGGGACCGTCACCTGAACCTGCGCTCCCGGTTTGCAGACGCGATATACTTCCTCCATGAACAGCAGAAGATTCCGGACATGCTCCATCACATGACTGATATATACGAGATCGACGCAATTGCTCCTCAGCGGCAATAATTCTTCAAGATTGCAGATGGCATTAACCCCAGACTCAATTCTACAATCAAACCCGAATGCCGATGGTCGCTTATTTTTTCCACAACCTAGGTCAATGATTACCACCCAGTATCTCCTCTCATAACATTCGCCCTCTTTACCGGCGAGGTTCTTGGATCACGACGAGGATTGGCCATTAAAAAAGTGGACTGGGCATCCTCCAGCCAGTATCTTGACAAGCAAGTTATTCGGATTCACTGACAGAAACCAACAGATTCTCCTCTAACACACGGCTAGCGGCAATAAATACTTCATCGACCGTGATCTGGCGCATGCAGCTGTCGTCACCGCGCAAACAGGTCGGGTGGTAACAGGCACGGCAGTCCAGGCCTTTGTAGATGACCTGCGTCAGTTCGCCCCGCGGTCCCCACCGTTGCGGATAGGTCGGCCCGAAGAGCGCGACCACCGGGGTCCCCACCGTTGCGGCGATATGCATGGCGCCGCCGTCGTTGCCCACGAACAAGGCGCAGCGTTTCACCAGCGAGGCGAATTGCAGCAGGGAAAACTTGCCCGCCACAACGACGGGGGCACAGCGCGTCTTGCGAGCAACCTGCTCGGCGACCTCACGTTCTCGCTGATCGCCTCCCAATAAGATCCGGCATCGAAACTGGTCGGAGAGACGATCGGCCAGCTGAGCGAACCGTTCCGGCGGCCACACTTTCAGTGAATACCGTGCTCCCGGTTGGAATAACACCAGCCTCGGAGTGTCCTCCCCGGCCAGACCATGCTCCTGAAGCCACATCTCCACGACCTGCTCCTCCGACGGGGAAACAGAGACCGTCGGCATACCCGGCTTGGGATCAAGCCCCAGGGCTCTGAGGGCGCAGAGATCGTAGTCCACGCGATGCTGATCCACTGGACGCGGTGTGGCCACCTGACTGTAGAGAAGTCCGCGCCAACGGTGCTCCGCATTAAATCCAATCCTGATGGGCGCGCCGGTCGCAAGGCTGATGACGGCCGAGCGGTCACCGTCGGTCAAGTCGATCACGCAGTCGAACCCCCGCCGTCGAAGCATCTGCACGAACTTGAGTTGTGCATTCCAGTTGCCCTTCTCGAGACACAGCACCTCGGTGATATCCGGATTGTGCGCGAGTATCCCTTCCGTCCCCCGATTGACCAACATCGTGAGTTGCGCGTCGGGGTAGGTCTTTCGTAGCTCGCGCAGGACCGGCGTAGACAGCAACACGTCCCCGATATGCCGCAACTTGATGATCAGGATGTTCTTCGGAGACATCATGCCGACGGGTGTCATGTACAGAGTTCGCGATACAGGGCGCTGGTAGCCGCTGCCGCACGCTGCCAGGTAAACAGTTTGGTCCGCTCGAAACCGCGCTGTCGCAGACCTTGCCGGAGATCCGCATCGGACAAGGCGGTCACCATCGCATCAGCCAAACCCTCCACATCGTCAGGATCGACCAGGAGCGCCGCGTCCCCTGCCACCTCCGGCAACGATGACGTCGACGAGGTAATCGTCGGAGCCCCGCAGGCCATCGCCTCCAAGACCGGCATACCGAACCCCTCGTAACGGGATGGAAAGACAAATAAGTCAGTGCACGAGTACAGCCGTCGCAGCTCTTCACGATCGAGACGCCCGGTGCAACGGACCTCTTGCTCCAACCCGAGCGACTGAGCCGTCGCCTGATAGCTCCCCTGCGGATGTTCGGCGTCCCCCACCAGCAGAATGGCCCGCCCTCCCAGCTGTGAACGGGACCGGGCGACAGCTTGCAAAAACCCCCGGTGGTTTTTTCTCGGATCCGCCCCGCCGACAAACAGGATGAAGCCGGCTGCGGGAATGGCCCACCGTGCGCAGACTTCCGCTCTCACTTCCTCATTGGCGAGTGGAGCAAAATCATCGGAGACGCCGTTATGAATGACCACCACATGATCCCGCGGAATGCCGTAGAGGGATTCGATCTCCCGGGCCGAAAACTCCGACACCGTCACAACTTTTCTCGCCCGGTTCGCCGTGGTGATAGCCCGCTTGGATGAACCGGCCTGGCCCAACAGTTTTCGCGAATATTCGGGGTGCCGGACCAGCCACAGGTCATGGATGGTGACGATGCCGCCATACCGTCCCTCTGTGTGCATCTTGAAGTTGGGACCATGATAGAGATCCAGTCGATCCCACCGGCCCCGCCAGGACATCAGCCATCGCGGCGTCTCCACCCACCGCATCCGGCGGTCCGGCGGCCAACCAGTGAGGCGATCGGCTTGCAGCGATCCGGGCCGTAGATAGCCGAGATACTCCGTTTCCTCCTTCAACTCCAGGAGCGCCCGCAGAAGATGATGGGTGTGCCAGCCGACTCCGCCCTTATCCCCTACCAGTGACGCCGCGTCGATCCCGATACGCATCAGACGACAGACACCTCAGTCAAGCACCAGCCAGGAGCAAGCGGTCCGGTCATGCGCCACGCGTGACGTTCAACCGTTCCCAGGCTTTGGCATATTTGACGAACGTATGGAGGCCGGCGAACATCGCCACCACCAGCCCATGCACTCCGTCCCGATATCCGCCGCGCGTGAACAAGGTCTTCAGGATGGTGCCCAGATGATGCGTCGCGATGGTCCAGCCGCTGACGTGACGGACACGCTTCAGCTTTTCATCGGCGCCCAGCGTCGTATACCGCATCATCTTGCGGATGTGATGGTTGACGGTGGGCATGCTGTAGTGAATGAACGGCTCACGCAGCCGCTCCCGACGCCCCGTCAGGGTGAGATTTTCATGCAATCTGACATCGTCGTAACGGCCTGCCGTCTTGCGGAAGAGCCGCAGTTGATAATCCGGATACAACCCACCGCCTTGAATCCATTTTCCGTAGAAAAAGTTTCGTCGAGGAATTTCATACCCTCCGACATCCGTAGAGGGCGTGGCAGCCAGCAACGTCTGAATCTCTTGCCGCAACGCGTCCGGCACCCGCTCGTCCGCATCCACGACGAGAATCCACTCCGCACCGGCGTGATCAATGCCAAAGTTCTTCTGCGGCCCGTATCCGGGCCATGGCCGGACAAACACTTTCGAGGTGTACTGTTTGGCCAACTCGACGGTTCGATCCCGGCTCTCGGCATCCACCACGATCAGTTCGTCGGCCCAACGCAGGGACTCAAGACAGTCGGCAATATTCTTTTCCTCGTCCTTGGTAATGACCACCGCCGCAATCGTCGCGGTTCTGGGTCTCGCTCCGTCCTGGGAAGCAGTCATTCTTGCCCCTGCTTAACCGACACCACCTGGTTCGGTTGCACCGCCGATTGGCCCTGCAACTCCCAGAAGCGGGCGTACTTGATGAACGTATAGTACGCATAGAGTCCGGACAGGATGAGCCCCGGCACACCGTCCAGACAACCTTTCCGCCCGACGTACATTTTGAAAAAGGTAAAACAGGGATGGGAGATCAGCTGATGCCAGGAAAATGAACGCCCTTGCTCGACCATGCGCCGCGCCATGAGATCGGAGTAGCGCTCTTGCTTGGCCAGGTAATGGTCGATGTCCCGAAACGGGTACTGGAGAGCCGCGGCGGTCAAATACCCGATCTTCCCGTCCAGATCGAAACTCTCATGCACGAGCTCCTCCCGATAACGCAGCCGACTCTTCCGGAACAACTGCGGTTGCCGGTAGTCAGGAAACCAACCGCAATGTTTGATCCAGCGCCCAAGAAAATAATTCTTCCGCGGCACGAAGTAGGCATCCGCCTCCGGCCCTGCGGCCAACAGGCGCTGAATCTCCTCGCGCAATTCAGGCGTCGCCCGCTCATCTGTGTCCAGGCTGAACACCCAGTCGTGCGTGGCATGGGCCAGCGCCTCATTCCGCAGGCGGCCGAATCCGTGGAAGTCATGCTGGTAGACCTTGTCCG
>VOPR01000019.1 GCA_009594995.1 Nitrospira sp.
CACCGCGGGATCGAACGTAATCCGCACCGCTTCGGCATGCCCTGTTCGTCCACCGCAGACCTGTTCATAGGTCGGCGCCGCCACCTGCCCGCCGAGATACCCGGACTCCACCGACTGCACACCTTTCACCTGGTCATACACTGCTTCCAAACACCAGAAACAGCCGCCGGCCAGAGTCGCAATTTCCTTCGTTGCCTGCGCCATCGATTACCTCATCTATTTCTTGGAACGGCGGGCTCGGCTTACCCCCCGTTCCACCATTCGCGGCCATCCCGTCTCAACAAAGCTTCCGCTTCCGATGGCCCCCAGCTTCCGCTCTGATAATTCGGAAAAGCCGCCGCCCCGGGAAGGGACTTCCAGACATCCAGGATCATTTGCACAACCGCCCAGCCCAATTCAATGTTGTCGGCCCGTTGGAACAATGTTGCATCGCCGGCCATGGCATCGTGCAGGAGCGTCTCGTAGCCGGTCTGGGGCGCGTTTCCGAAATAGTCGGCATACTGAAAGTCCATATCCACCGTGCCGATCCGCACCGTCGGTCCCGGCACCTTGGCGTCGAAACGCAGGGAAATGCCCTCATCGGGCTGGATGCGGATGACGAGCACGTTCGGAGCCAGCCGATCGACTTGGGTTTTTCGAAACAACATGAACGGCGCCTGCTTGAATTGCACGACGATCTCCGTCAATCGCTGCGTCATGCGCTTCCCCGTCCGCAAATAAAAGGGAACCCCCGCCCAGCGCCAGTTATCGATGAAGAGTTTCATCGCGACAAACGTCTCGGTCATCGACTCATGCCCCACAAGCGGTTCGGCCCGATAGCCAACGACCGGCCTCCCGTCGACCGTGCCCTGGCCATATTGGCCAAACGCCACAAACCGCAACACATCGAGCGAACTCATCGGAACGACCCCGCGCAGAACCTTCGCCTTCTCATCGCGCACGGCATCCGCGGCAAATGAGTTGGGCGGTTCCATTGCCAGGAAGCAGAGCAACTGCAGCAGGTGATTCGGCACCATGTCCCGCAAGGCGCCGGCCTGCTCGTAATAGCGACCGCGATGTTCGACCCCCAGGCTTTCTGCGACCGTGATTTGCACGTGATCGATATACCGGCGGTTCCACAGCGGTTCGAAGATGCCGTTGGCAAACCGGAACACCAGAATGTTCTGGACCGTTTCCTTCCCCAGATAGTGATCGATCCGGTAGATCTGCCGTTCCTGCAACACACGCTGCAGTTCATGATTGAGCGCCCGCGCGGAATCCAAGTCGTGACCGAACGGTTTTTCGATGATGACGCGACGCCAGATACCGTCCCGTTCGACGGTCAGGCCATACTCTCCTAGATGGGTGACGATGCAGCCGAACAAGCCGGGAATCGTCGCCATATAGAAAATGTAGTTGCCTTGGGTGCCGGAGGAGGCATCGACCTGTTGCAGCACATCATTCAAGCGTCGATACGTGGCGCCTTCCTGAAAGTCTCCGGCCAGATAGTGCACACGCTGCAACAAGGCCTGCCAGACCGATTGATCGGCGTGCTTCGGCAGATGGTCGCCCATGACCTGATTCAGCTTTTCGCGAAACTGCTCGGTCGTCATCTCCAGGCGATCGAGCCCCACGATGGCAAATCCATCCGGAAGAAAATGTCCTGCCAGGAGATTGTAGACGGCCGGAAGCAGCTTTCGTTTCGCCAGGTCACCATCAATACCGAATATGACCATGACACAGGGAGTACGTAGCTGAGGAAGGTCCATGAGGGGCTCCGGGTTCAGGTCCGACGCCGTCGAGGAGGCGTGCGTCATCCTGCCTGATCCCTGCTGTAACCGCAACCTCCTCCCGACTCGCCGGAGTTTTTTGTATTTGAATAGGTGCCGGGCCGGGCACGTGGTAGAGATGAAGAGCCACAAGCCGATCGTTCAACCTCACGAGCGCCTTCACCATGCGCCTCTCGTCACTCCATGACCGTCTCCGCTTCTGTCTGATTCCACGCGATCGGTGGCACATCGGTGCCGTTTTTTGCGTAATGCTCGCTCTGATAGGAGTAGCGACAGGCGCAAACGGCACGGCTCCACGACTCACTCCGCAGGATCTCCGTATCGAGATCCCGGCGGATAGCCTGTTCGGTTCCCTGCCGATCAACCGGAGGTTCACCGTCTTCGTTCAGATTCCTGAACCGCCGGCCGGACGAAATGACGAACTCGTCGCCCAGTTCGAAACTCCGGGCTCCGCGCCGTACACCGTCCCCATGGAGATCGATCACGACCGGCATCACTATTCGGCCACCGTGGATCTCGGCCGGCTGTCGACCACCATGGGCACGCCGCCTAAAGCCACCGCCCTCCAGATCGTGATCGGCCGGCAACAGGGACTGCACGTGGAGGCGCTCGTGCGCCGCACCGTCGTCATTACGATTGCCATGCCGGGGTATGCCGACCACCAGACTGCGCCGGCTGATCTCTCTGCGAACCTGACGCATGGTTCACGGGGCCCCATGAACCACCCCACGGATATGGCCTTGCTGGATGGGCGTGTTGAAGAAGAGGAGCTACTTGAACAGGGAGGTCTCGCCAGACAGGACGGCTATTGGAAAATGCTGCACGGGTTAATCCGTCGGCGCATGCATCAGGAGACTGGTGCCAGCCGTCCCAGAGACGCCCGGAGGATGCCGGCTATCGGCTTCCGCCTATACGCCAACGGCGAGGCTCAACTGATCGAGGTCGAACGCAGTTCCGGTGACCTGGAGTTAGATCAGGCGGCGGTCCTGGCCGTGGTGAACGCCCATCCCTTTCCGCCGTTTCCGCCGGGCACCAGGGACTCACATATTGATGTGCATGTCGAGGTCCCCCCGCTCGCGCGCTAGTGGAACCCTCGCCGTCCGTCAGGCGAACGGGAGCATCAGTTGTTCTGGGTCCGCTTCAGCCAGTCAATGAACCGCTGCAACCGCGCATTCTCCTCATCGTGCACATGCACAAAGACGAGACCGAACCCCGTCGCATCCGTCCAGCGCACTTCGGCTACCTCAACCGTGAGCGGCTCATAGGGCGCAGGGAATCGTACATGGAGAGAGAGGCAGGCACGGGCGGGAAGCGAATCTTCGCTCACGACATGACAGCCTTCCTTCGAAAGGCTGGTGACCAGTCCGCTTCCGTCTATGGCCTGGCTGGAGAACGTGAGCGGCACCTCTATTTCATAGCGGGGACTATCGCGGCGCTCCACAAGAACCTTTCATCAGATGGTACTGCCCTTTCCAGGGCGGGAAACGGTCAAAGATGGATACGCTGTTCTGCCGCTGAAATCAACCGGCATTCGCAAAACGCGGGCGATCAAAACTGAATGGGCCAGGGCCCGCCGCCATTCACGACCGGTCCACCGGCGTATCGGTACGGATACGGTATCGTATCTCTTTCTCCGGACCTCACGACCAGCCCCCAATCATCCACTCCGTCAATCGCATGAAATTCCAGCCTGGTGACGCGGCGCAATCCCACGGTGTGAAGGCTCCGCTTCTGGCACAAGGGTTGCTCATTCCATTGCATGTCCGGTGCTGATCATCCCTGATGAAGGAGCCCCATCATGGAGCATGTTTCGGAACTGTTGATTACGGTGGTGGCGTTCGCCGCCCTGATCGGACAATGGATCTCAGACCTCCTACGTAACGGCTAACAGCGCTCGCCCACGACCACAGCGGGGTCGTGGTGCCGCAGGGGCACGCGAGGCGTCGGCCGCCAGGAGACCGTCCCATGTTTCCCGCGAAGTACGCCCAGGCGCTCAAGATGTCTACCGGAAGAATGACCGCACTCCTGGTCCTGGTCCTCCTCCCGTTCCCCGTGAGCATTCCCTTAGCCATTTGGTTGACAGACCGTCACAAGACTACTAACCCAGCCAGGGTGCCATCCACGCCCGCTTCCCGGAATTCCTAAGGGATTCCCCCATGGCCCGCGACCGGTCGTGGTCTTGTGCTCACCCCGCTAAAGTTCGGGAAATACCTTACCGAAAAGGTCTGTACGCCCTCAAATAGAGGGCCAAGGCAAGGAGGCCTTCTCATGGACATGGATCTTCGTTCATCCACACGCGTCTCCGTCACGTATCCCGTCCGGCTTTCCGGCGACTCAATGATCGGCCAGGGAACGCTCATCAATCTCTCCGCCCCTGGTTGCGCCATCGAAACGAGCCTTCCCGTCCAACCCGGCGATTACCTCGAATTGCACGTCATGGCTCCGGACCAGGCCAGACCGCTGACGGTAGGGCTTGCAAAGGTTCGGTGGGCCACTGAACAAAAGGCGGGCGTCGAGTTCATCCGGGTGCGCCGGGATGAGCAGAGCCGTCTCCAACGCTTGATCGGCCAGGTACTCGAAGAATCCGCGATGGGCGCCAGCAGGGATAGGCAGGAACTGACCGCCGCCTGACCGGCTCTGTTGTCGGGGGGTCGTCGCGAGGCAGGCTCTAATGCCCAGCCGGATCCTTCGCAGGATTCGCCATCCGCTTGACGATGATTTTCCGACCCACGGTCATGAGGGTAAAGGAAATGCCGAAGGCGATCGGCACGAAAATCGCCGTGGCCACATTGGCGTTCTTGATCCATCCCATCTCGTAACAGGCCTTCAGGACGTAGCTTCCCAACCCCGTCAGATAGTACGTGATCACGATCACCGACAGACTCTCGACCGTGCGCTGCAGGATCGCCTGGGCCCGCGTCGTGGAGTCCACGCTGACCAGCAGCTTCATGTTCTGATCTTGCAATTCGATATTCTGCTCCTGCAACCGCAGCTCGATATGCGTCCGAAGCACCGCGACGGTGGCTTCAAAGTCTTTCTCCATCGCATCGATGCGGCGAAGCAACTGCTGATAGCCGTCGGTGACCCCGGTAATCTTCCAACTGACATATTCTGAAATTTGACGCAGCGGGGGGTACGGTCGCTCCTGCAGCGCCGCCAGGTTGCTCTGCACAATGCGATCATAGGGCACCGAAGCGGAGAGCCGGTACCGCATCGACTCCGCCAGGCGACTCACCTGCAAGAGATCCTGCGTCAGGACCGTCAGCCATTTCTGCATGGTCGGCGGGGCGGTCCCCCCCAATTGTTCGATCAACACGGCGCGTTGGTAGAGGTGCCGTTGCTCATAGTCATGAATCTGATCGACGGCGCGCGAAAACGCCTTCATCGGCAACATGACGAGGTGATAGTAATTTTCGATGGCGACGATCGTATCCACAATCTTCGCAACCTGTTGCCGGAGCGCCTGCTCCGAGGTCGAGCAAATCAGATACCGTTCCCGGTCGAACTCATCCGGCGTGAAACTCGTGACCGCCACGATCTCATCCCCGAGGATCCGGCTCCCATAGACCATGGCACCGGGCAGCCGCGCCGGCAATTCCCGCTCAAGGGGCAGCTCTTGCGGTAAAAACAACAGGTCGAGCGCGTTAACGCGGATGCCGAGGGGACAGAGCGGCATCTGGTAGCCGGGAAACGTGATCGGGCCGAAATCGAGCGGGCTGGTCGCATCACGCAGCACATGCCAGATCTGATAGCTGTAGTACTCCGTGTGGGCCTCCCACACGACGACGAGACGATCTCCGTTGGCAGCGGTCTTAAACCCGTAGCCGAACCGCTCCTCGATGGCGCCCTCGGAAATCTCCAGGGCCTGGAGCAGATGTTGGAACTCCCGGCGACTATTCGGCCGCTCCACCGGCGGGTTGGCCATGCGGTACGCCACATGGTGAATGTGCGCGGGCACACCGAGCCACTGCGGCAGATACTGCTTGTTGGATTGATGGATGCGGTTCAAAAATCCCGGCGGGCGGGAATCTGTTCCGGCAGGCTCGACTGAGTCCGTCATATCATCCGTGGCTCCAACTGAAACGGGTGCAGGCCACACCCGCGTCCTGCCGAGCCAATCCTGCCCCGCGACGAGAGCGGCACCGGGTGAACGTAGCGGTGGCGAAAGGGACGGATCCCGTCATTACTCATCTTCCTCTTCAATATCTTCAATGCCTTCATAGCTGACATCTCCCTCATGGATAGATGTCGCCATCTTTTCGCACGCTGACTCAATGATCTCTTCGGCCTCCTCGGGAGAGTCGGCGGAAATTAAAAACTTCACGGTAATTCCAAAGCGCTGGTTCACAATCGTACTCCTTCGGCGAATGAGGAGGCAGAAAGTCTGTCCCCTGCTGAGGCTCAATACCATAAGCTCCCGCGTATTGTCACCCACCTGTCATATAGTGAGGAGACTGGATGTGGCTCGTCAGCCGTGACGGCTGTCAGAAAAGTCCTCGAATGGCTGTTCCGGGAAGGTCCGCAAGGGTTTCCTGGGAAGGAGCCGCACGGTCTACGAAGAGGAATTTACGGGATGGAAAGTCGGGAAAAGACGGTCGAGAGGAAGGGGCGCGACGCCCTGAAACCTGGCCCCGGCGCCTCACGGGCAGACGCCGGGGACTCTCGCCTATTTGCGCAGCAACATGTGGCCGCGCCGGTTCTGTTGATGGCAGACCTCGTCATGGTCGGCGCAGAAGGGACGATCTTTGCCGTAGGACACGATCGCCACCTGCTTCGCGCTGACGCCCATGTCGACCAGGAAGCTCTTGGCTGCCTTGGCTCGCTTTTCACCGAGCACCAGATTGTAATCGTGTGTTCCTCGTTCATCGCAATGGCCGGAAATCTTGAGGAGGGCCTTCGGATTCTCCTTGAGCCACTCGGCATTGGTGGTCAGCGACGCCACACCATCGTTGTCCGACACGTTGTAGCGATCATACCCGTAGAACACATCCTTGAGGCCGGCTTCCATCGCCGCGGCTTCTTCACGGCGAATTTCTGCGGCCCACTTCTCATCCCGTTCATTCGACGTCAACATACTGCCGATCGGGCTGCGGCTCAATCGCTCTTCACCAGCAATCTGGCCGTTCACCAGAGGGGAAAAGCCGCGCAACCGGCCGCCTTCCGCCTCCGTCATGTCGTTTTGACCGCCCAGCGAGGGATACTGGCCATCACGCCCGCTCCCCCCTTTTCCGTAGCCACCCGACGCGCCGGACGACGCAGACAAGGAGGGCTCCGAATTGGAGGCCTCGTCCGAGCCGGACTGGAACCACTTCATATTGCTGCAGCCCGGTGCCGTTAACAGGACCATTGCCATTCCGCCCAACATCAGCTGCGACGCGCCACGGTACTTCATGAACCTTGCTCCTTGCCTGGGGTGTAACCTGTGCTGTACGTAACAAATATAGCACCGGCATCGAAATCCTCAGGATTCCGCATGGACGCGTCAAAAAAACACTGTTATTTCGAACAGTTACCTACCCATCTCAAGACGGCAGACTTCCCGACAGTCGCATGAAACACCCTATTTTCAGGCATTCTGAGAAGCGCACGGCCTGAAGTTTGACCAACGATCTGTAAACAGATCAACGACGAGGGGCGCGAGCTGGAGTGAGGACACCCGGGGCTATGAACGTGGACATTGAGAAGAAGCTGTCTGTGCGGCCGGCCGTGGCGGAGCGGAAAACTTCGACTACTTTGCAGAGAACTGGTGCGCCCGGAGGGACTTGAACCCCCAACCCTCGGATCCGAAGTCCGATGCTCTATCCAATTGAGCTACGGGCGCGCGGCGGTATAAGAACCATGTTACTGAGGGGATGTCAAGAACAGCGAGTGCAAGCCGCCGCCTGCGGGTGAGCAACGATCAGCTGGCTCAACCGGCTAACTCGCGAGTCGCCGCCTGGAGAATGCGTTCGGCCACGTCCGCCGTGGACAGGCCGTCGGTCGAGACCACATGGTGAGCGGCCGCCTGATACTTCGGCGTTCGTTCGGTTAACACGTCGCGTATTTCTTCGGTGAAAGATTTCGTGCCGGTCAGCGAAGGGCGTTGCGTGTCGCCGCCGATCCGGCGCGTGATCGTCTCCACCGCCGCCGTCAGCCACACCAACGTGCCGGTGCGTCGCAACGCCTCCACGTTTTCGGCCCTGAGGATGGCGCCGCCCCCGGTATCGATGATCAGCTTGTCTTGCGCAGCAAAATCACGACAGACGGCCGATTCCAGATCCCGAAAATGATCCCACCCGAACTGCTTCACAATTTCAGGCACGGAGAGCTGTGCCCGCTTCACGATCTCGGCGTCCGTCGAGACCACCGTTCGCCCGAGCTTGCGGGCCAGCACTTTGCCGACCGTGCTTTTGCCGGTTCCGCGATACCCGATCAAGACGAGATTCATTGGAGGTTCCATACCGGGAAGGGGGTCAATGGGAATACCTGCTCGCGGAGGAGGGCCGATGCGCTAGACAAAGCGCGACTCCAACACATGCCGCATGATGTCGACCGGAGCCGGCTGCTTCGTCCACAGCTCGAATTGCAGCACCGCTTGATTCAGAAACATTTCCAGGCCTGAAATGGTCCGACAGCCGCCGGCCTTCGCTTCCTGTAACAGTTTGGTCTCGCGCGGATTGTAGACGATATCCATCACCGTCAGTTCCGGCCTGAACAGATTGGCCGGCACACAGGATTCATCGACCTTGGGTGACATGCCGACCGGCGTGCAGTGAATTAAGGTACGCACGTGCGGCACCCAATTGCGGAGCATATCCAGCGTCAGCGGGCCTTCCTCTATGGGGATCCCCGTCTTGTCCCGCAAATCCCTCACCAGCTTCAGCCGCTCCGCCTCCTCGATACCGAGAATGGTCAGCCCGGCAATACCCGTCCCGGTGGCCAGCGCAAAGGCAATGGCGCGGGCGGCCCCGCCGGAGCCCAGAATCAACACGCGATGCCCATCCAGCAACGCGCCGCCCTCTTTCAGGGCGCGCAGGGCACCCGAGGCATCCGTGTTATAGCCTTTGAGTTTTCCCTCGTCGACGACGATGGTGTTGATCGCGCCGATGTGCTTGGCGGTGGGTTCCACCTCGTCCAGAAACGGAATCGCCGCGACCTTATGCGGGATCGTCACACTGAAGCCCCGCGCATTTCCCAACGCCCGAAGACCTTTCATGGCATCGCCGAGCGCTTCCACGCGAAATGCCAGGTAGACCAGATCCAGCCCCATTTTCTGGAAGGCTGCATTGTGAATGGCCGGCGAGAGCGAATGCTCGACCGGGTTGCCGATGATGCCGCACCATTGCGTCTGAGTTGTGATGTCCATACGCGATTATCCTGCTTCGTGCGCAGTTGTTGCCTTCCCGGGAGTGTCTCCACACGCCCGAACTACCCTTTGCTGATGGTCATGCCCCCATCGATCGGAAAAGTCTGGCCGGTCACCCAGGTCGCCTCATCGGATGCCAGGTACAGCACCATCTTGGCGACTTCTTCGGGCTTCCCGGGCCGACGAATGGCATATTGCGCCATGATGGGTTCCAGGCTGGCAGGATTCGCCATTAAGGGAGCTGCCATCGGCGTATCGACCAGACCGGGGTTCACCGCATTGCACCGGATATTGTCTTGCCCGTAGTCGACGGCCACGGAGCGTGTCAACGCATCTAGCCCGCCTTTCGACGCGGCATAGGCCGACAGCCCGCGGATTCCGATCAGGCTCGCCACGGTGGAAATGTTGACGATCGAGCCGCCCCCGCTCTTGATGAGCTCCGGAAGCGCCGCGCGGGTCATCCGGAAGACGCCGGTGAGGTTGATATCCAACACCTTCGCCCAGGTGGCATCGTCCGTTTCGTGGAGCCGTTTGCCGAAATCGCCGATCCCGGCATTGTTCACCAGAATATGCAGTTTGCCGAACGTGCGTATCGTCTGCGCGACCACATCCTGCACATGCACTTCATCCGTAACGGACCCGGCGACTGCCAGTGCTCGCCCGCCGTTCACCCCGATTCCCTTTACCACACGGTCGAGCTCTTCCTTCCGGCGCCCCGTCACCACGACATGCGCCCCTTCGTCCGCAAACAACTTGGCGATGGCTTCGCCGATTCCTGCATTGCCACCGGTGATGATAGCCACTTTTCCCTGTAACCGATTCATGCCTGTGCGTCCTCCCCCTCGTGCGCGTCGTCCTCCTGCTCGCCGGGTGCCTCTTCCTCGACCGTTTTGCTCGGACGAGACCACCAGCCCTCTTCGACCTTTCTTGCGACGGTCAGGAAACCCGAATGCGCCACCATACGATGATCGGGCCGGACACTCCGGCCCTGGATCGACCAGGTCCGCAGCAAGGTCTCAAAGGTTTCAATATTGCCGAAGACCGACGTGCGCTCCAGCGCATCGACGGTTTGCATCACCTGCGGGATGGTCGGCACGAAACTTAAATAAATACCGCCGGACCGTAACACCTTCGCCGCATGCGGTACCACCTGCCAGGGCTCCGGTAAATCCAGCACCAGGCGATCGAACGGACGGCCATCTTCCAGAATGTCGATGCCCTCATAGGCGTTCTTCCTCATGGGCATCAAGGTAGACACCGGCCCCATGTAGCGTTCGATATTGGATAAGGCCGTGCGGGCAAAGTCATCCCGAGCCTCATAGGTGACGACCAGGCCGGTCGGACCCACCGCGCGCAGCAAGGCCATCGTGAGCGCCCCCGACCCGGTCCCGGCCTCGAAGACCCGCGCACCGGGGTAGACATCCGCCCACATGGGAATCAGCGACAAATCCTTGGGATAGAGCACCTGCGCCCCGCGGGGCATCTTCAAGACGTATTCCCCGAAGGTCGGCCGCAATGCCAGGAACCGTTTCCCTCGTGACAGGGTGACGATCGACCCATCGGGCTTGCCGATCAGCTCATCGTGCGGAATGGTCTCGCCGCTGAAGTGATAAATATCCCCGGCCTTCAAAGTCACGGCGTACTGCCGCCCCTTCTTGTCGACCAGATGAACACGTTCCCCGTTTTGTAGTTGTGACATAGGTCGGCATTCTAGGAGATGGCCGACGGCTTTTCAACCAAACCGCCGATGAATCGGACCCCGCTCTCTCCACAGCCCACGCCTTGACAGTTCCGTGAGCAGCCCTATCTCAATGATCAGACCAATCTGAACGACTGTCTGTCCCGTAGTACCACTGAAGACGAGCCGCCGATGAACGCAACAGCTCGAATCCTTTTTTCATGGTTGGGTCTCTAACGTACTAGTGAGGAGTGTTGTCTCCCGAGGATCCCTTAACCAGGCTCCCCAGGACGGGGAAGAGGGGTAATAACGATGAAGAATGCGCTCGCGATTCAAGATGATACAGACCCGACGGTGGCCGTAGAAGTCGATCCTGATGCTGATGACGCGGAAGCCAGCACACTGCTGGATAGCATCACTCAGGGCGACCAACCAGAGGCCGAAACCGAGGAGGCGGTGCCCGAGAAGCCTTCGCGTTCGGCTTCTTCTCCATTTCTTTTGGAATCATTGTACTTTCGCTCGTTCGGCGAGCGGGGCCTTCTTGAGCGGGAAGAAGAAATTGCGCTGGCCAAGCAACTCGACCTGGGTACACGCCAGATTCGCCAGACGCTTCAGCAAGCCGTGAAAGCCTGTGGCGGGCTAAAGCGGTCGGAACAGGCCACCGAACATATCCAGACCTTGCAGACCGTACGTCGGCTGAGCGGACTCTCCGCCACGGCGCTCAATCAAGCAGAACGCGCGCTAGAACACTTGCAGTTGGATGCCACGGCGGGAGGAAAAGTTCCCGCGGCCACCAGGAAAGAGCTGGAAGCCTGTCTGACGCAGCTGCGCACTTCGCGAGTCACGCTGGAAACAGCGAAGGATGAGTTGGTGCGCTGCAACCTGCGGCTCGTGGTGAATGTCGCGAAACATTACACCGGGCGCGGCCTTACGTTGCTGGACCTGGTTCAGGAGGGCAACATCGGACTGATGAAAGCCGCCGAGCGCTACCAGCATCGGAAGGGCTTCAAATTCAGCACCTATGCCACCTGGTGGATCAGGCAGGGCATTACGCGCTCCCTGGCCGATCAGTCGCGCACCATCAGAATTCCCGTGCACCAGACGGAAGCCTCGAACCGCATTCTTCGGGCTTCGCGTCGGCTCGTGCAACAGTTGGGACGCCAACCACGCCTGGAAGAAGTCGCCTTCACCATGCGGATGCGTCCGGATCGTCTGCACGAAACCATGCAGGCCTTTCAGGAGCCGGTAGCCCTGGAGCATCAGGTCGGTGATGGCGGGACGGAACTCGGCGAACTGCTGCCCGACCAGCAGGCGGTTCCGCCGGATGCTCACGTGAACCGCACGGAGCTGACTCGCGAAATGGACCGGATTCTCGGGACGTTGACCCCCAGAGAACAGACGGTGATCCGACTCCGGTTCGGCATCGGCGAAGACCAGGCACGGACACTCGAACAGGTGGGGCAACACCTGTCGGTCACGCGCGAGCGAATTCGCCAGATCGAAGCCAAAGCGCTGAAGAAACTCAAGACCCCGATGGTCAAAGAAATGTTCGCCGCTCTCAAGTAACGACCACAGGGCACCATCATAGCGGTAGGACAGGGGCGAGGCAGGTGCCTCGCCCCTGTTGTTTGCGCTGCGCTTTCGCCATGCGCGCTATTATGAGAGAATGCGCCGACGGAGGATCGGTTCCCCCATGGTGACAGGCCCACACAGTCGCGGCGCAACCTCCGGACCCGTTCGAACTCGATGGCTGGCCTGGGCGTTCCTCTCCCTCCTCATCCTCTCTATCAGCACGACCGCGAACGGTGCGGAGCAACAGAACGGCACGAGCATGACGCTCCCGGAACTGTCGGTGCCCGCCGTCGTGACGAAGGTCCGACCGTCGGTCGTCACGGTGCTGACACGCGGGATTCCGCCGGGCGGGTCACAACATGGCGCGCCGGCAGGATCGGGCTCCGGCGTCATTCTCGATACCAACGGGTACATCCTCACCAACAATCACCTGGTCCAGGGCGTAACCAGCGTCGTCGTGGGGCTATCCACCGGCAGGCTTACCCCTGGTCGTGTGGTAGCTCGTGATTTTCTCCTGGATCTCGCGCTTGTCCGGATCACGGCGCCGGACCTGGTGCCGGCAGAATTCAGCCGCCGGACGGCCTTCGAAATCGGCGAGAGCGTCATCGCCATCGGCAATCCCCTGGCCTTGAAGGGCGGCTCCACCGTCACCGTCGGCGTGATCAGCGCCCTCGATCGTTCCGTCCTGACGCCGGAGGGAGAAACGCTCTACGATCTGCTCCAGACAGACGCGGCCATCAATCCGGGCAACAGCGGCGGTCCGTTGGTGGATCGCTTCGGCCAGGTCGTCGGCATCAATGTGGCCATCGCCCCTTCTGCGCAGGCCATCAGTTACGCCATCGCGATTGAAGCCATGATGCCCCACATTGACTCGATGATTGCCCGCGGCTCCGTGTCACGTCCGGACCTCGGGCTGATTCCCTTGACCATCACACCGAGTGTCGCGGCGAGTTTTGATCTGGAAAGTGATCGAGGCATTCTCGCCCTGCAGGTGGACCAATCCAAACCAGCCGGCCAGGCCGGGTTGCAGTCCGGCGATGTGGTCACCGCCATTGATAATCATCCGCTCTACAATATGGGCGATTTCTGGCACGCCATTGCGCACGCCAACGAGCAGATGTCGTTTCAGATCGCCACCCAAGGCAAATCCGGCACATCCACCATCACCGTTTCGCGACCCACCTTGCTCGGCCGTAAACCATGACACTTCACCATCCCGCGCACAATAACGCTGCCACGACTGTCACGCTCCCGGAGACGCCGGAACAAAGCGAAGCGCCGCACCCCGCAACGTTGGTCCACTGTCAGACGCTGCCCTATGAGGAAGCCTGGAACCTGCAGCGCGCCTACCGCGCCGAACGAGCGGCTGACCGCTGCCACGATCTGCTTTTGCTCGTGGAACATCCTCCCGTCTATACCGTGGGCCGCACGACACAGGACCAACATTGGCCGGGAGAAGCCCGACTGGCAGAAGAGACCGGCATCCCTGTCATCCGGACAGAACGGGGCGGATCGATCACGTACCATGGCCCGGGGCAGTTGGTCGGCTATCCGATCCTGCGCCTGACCGAGTACTGTCCCGGCCCCAAGGCCTATGTCCGCCGACTGGAAGAGGTGTTGATCGACACCCTGGCCGAATGGGGCATTACCGCCCATCGACGCGAACGCCTGCCGGGAGTATGGGTCGGCGGTGACCGGCCGTTTAAAATTGCGTCTATCGGCGTGCGTATCTCTCAAGGCGTCACCACGCACGGCTTCGCATTGAACGTCTGCCCCGATCTGACGCCGTTTTCTCACATCGTCCCTTGCGGGATTTCCGATTGTCGCGTCACCTCGATAGCCGCGCTGATAGACACCGCCCCGGAGATGCGGCTGGTGCAGCAACAGGTCGCGACGCACTTCGCCGAACGATTCCATATCCGTTGGGCTGAGACCATCGAGTCTCCTCCGCTCGCGTCTCTCATGGAACATGCGGACGGCCATCTCATCCCCGCGCCCATTCATGCAGCATTCACCTCGAAGGAGCGTCCTGATGACTGAACTCGATACGCACACGTTTCGCCTGGCCGTCGCCCAATTCAATGAAGCCGCCGAAGCGATGCATCTGGACACCAATTTGCGAGAGCGCCTCAAACTGCCGCAGCGCTCTTTGATTGTCAGTGTGCCGGTTCGGATGGATGATGGCCGCGTGGAGGTGTTTACCGGTTACCGTGTCCAGCACGACACGGCTCGCGGCCCGTCGAAAGGCGGCATCCGGTATCACCCGGGAGTGAATCTGGGCGAAGTCGCCGCCCTTTCCATGTGGATGACGTGGAAATGCGCGGTGGCCGATCTCCCCTATGGCGGGGCCAAAGGGGGCGTGAAGGTGGATCCGAAGCAATTGAGCCGCGGGGAGCTCCAACGCCTCACCCGGCGCTACGCCGCGGAGATTTTCCCTCTCATCGGCCCGGATAAAGACGTGCCCGCACCGGACGTGGGAACGGATCAACAGGTCATGGCGTGGATTATGGATACGTACAGCCAGCAGGTCGGGTACGCGGTACAAGGCGTGGTAACGGGAAAACCGCTGTCGATCGGGGGCAGCCTCGGCCGCGAAGATGCGACCGGGCGTGGGGTGGTATATGTGACCTTGGAAGCGTTACGGCACTTGAAGATGGATATCGCCAACGCCACCGTTGCGATTCAGGGGTTCGGCAATGTGGGTTCCCATACCGCGCTCATCATGCAACAAGCCGGCGCCCGGGTCGTGGCCGTGAGCGACGTCGGCGGGGGGCTCTACAACCCGAACGGTCTCGATATTCCGGAACTGCTACGCCGCTATCACGAGAAGCAGGAGCCGCTCCACGAGATCAAGTTGGGCGAATCCATCACGAATGAAGAACTGCTCCAACTGGATTGCACCGTACTCGTTCCCGCCGCCCTTTCCGAACAAATCACCGAAGCCAACGCGCCCCGGTTGCGCTGCCGCGTTCTCGCGGAAGGCGCAAACGGTCCGACGACTTTGGAAGCCGACCGTATTCTGACCGACAAGGGCGTCTTCATCATTCCCGATATTCTGGCCAACTCGGGCGGTGTCATCGTGTCCTATTTCGAATGGGTGCAGGACGTGCAGCGCTTCTTCTGGAAAGCGAAGGATATTCAAGACCGGCTGCAGGACATCATCACCAGCGCCTTCCACAGAACGTTGCACTTCTCCATCGAGAAGCGGACGACGATGCGGATGGCGGCCTTGATGTCGGGCATCGACAAGGTGGCCCAGGCGCATCTCCAACGCGGGCTGTACCCGTAGCCTCATGACCATGCCACGCGGTCCGTTCGCACCATGACACGGTACATCCTCGCGGCCATTGCCGGTATCTGGATGGCCGACGGCCTCGCCCTGCTGACGGCGCCCCTGCTCGTGATCCGGCGGCTCCAAGAATCTCTCGAACAGAGCCCGAACCTGCTCCGATGGGAAGCCATCGGCATCGGTCTCGGGACCCTTCTCATCCTCTGGTCGGCTCAGCTTCCGTATCAACCGCTCTGGTGGATCTCCGGCGGCGCCATGGTGATCAAGGGTGGTTTCCTGGTCTGGGGACCGGCGGCTTGGCGCACGCCACTGTTGAGTTGGTGCTTCGCGCGCGAGGCGATTGATTATCGATTCGTCGGCCTCTGGCTCTGCATGCTTGCCGTCCTGCTCCTACATGCGCTAGGGTTGCTGCACGGATAACCACAGACTGCGCTGAACCTGCACCGAGACTGCTGTGATGAATCACCCGTCCATTGCCTCACTCTGGGAAGAACATAGCCGCGAAGGCTGGCCTCATTTTTCCAGCCCGAACGAGGGGCAGCTGATGACGTTGGATACCGTGATCGGCGGATGCGCAGTGTTCTATCTCGACGGACAGGCGCAGATGGACAGCCAACGTATTGCCATCCTCCAGGACTGTGTGGCAGACCTTGATGGCCTGCTCGAAGATTTGTCGGACGACAGCTTGGGCTATTTTCAGCGCCTCCGCCGACTCGCAACCGCCCTCGTCGAACTAGGCCAGCAACCCTAATATCCGACCGAAGCGAGTGCGCGAGGACCGACCGTCAGATCGGCCCCCGCCCTCCGTCTCGTTACGGCAGCTCGACGATATCCTTCTTCATCGGGCCAAGCAGCCCCAGCAACTCGCTCTTTTCGCTAGCCGGCACATTGAATTTATCCAGTGCCGCGACGAGATCCTGGACCAGGGCTCCAAAATCCGCCGAACTGATCTGCATCCCGAGATGGGTCCGCTTCATATCCCGCCCCTGGTAACTGCAGGGCCCGCCCGTCGCCTGGCACACTTGATCCACGAGATGCCCCTTCAATTTCGGGATGTCGGTGGTGGCAAACCGGCCGTTGATCCGGCCATCAGCCGCAACGTTGGCCACAAACTGGTCGACCACCGCCGTAATGGCGGGCTTCCCGCCCAGACGCTCGTATAGCGACTTCGTCACCGCCGCGCCGGTTGCCGCTCGCCCGGCCCCGCTCACCCCGCCGGTTTCGGCACAACCGGCCAACACCGCCACCGTGCCCAAAACAACCACTGCCATTCCGTACTTCGTTACCATCATATGCCTCCCTTATGATCAATGACCGGTTGCCCGGCCTTCCTGCCCACTATGGGCGAAGGCTCACAGAAGCAACAGTCCGGTTGACCACAGACCATAGGGGAGCTATGATCTATTCGTCTAATATATTGTTTTCATATGAGTCATAGCTTTTAGCTATAGTAGGTTGGAAGGGGTTCCATGGAGCTGCGTCAACTCGAGTATTTCATTGCCGTGGCAACCCACCAAAATTTCAGCCGGGCCGCGGAGCATGTCCACGTCTCACAACCGTCGCTCTCGATTCAGATCGGCGGTCTCGAGAAGGAATTAGGGACGCGGCTGTTTGATCGCCTTGGACGCAAAGTCGTTCTGACTCAGGCGGGCGAACTGTTCCATGTTCATGCAGAACGGGCCTTGCGGGAATTGGATCAGGCGGAGCAGGTGGTTCATGAGCTGCTCGGAGCCAAACGCGGGCGCCTGGTAGTCGGCACGCTCTCAACCGTGAACTCCTATCTGATCGCGCCGCTCGTCTCTCGCTTCAAACAACGCTTTCCCGGCATCCACCTTCAAGTGCACGCCCAGCCCTCTTCCGACATTGTCAGCGGGCTGCTGGCGCATCGTCTGGATATCGGAATTTGCCTGCTGCCGCTCACGCATCCGCAGGTCACGACGGTGCCGTTGTTCGAAGAACGATTGGCCCTCATTGCTCCGGCAAACATGAAGTTCGGAAAACCTCGCGCCCGCATGCAGGATCTGGGGCGGCTTCCCCTGGTTCTGATGCCGGTGGACTACTGCCTGCGCAAAATGGTCGAAGCCGAATGCGCCAAGGCAGGCGTTCATCCGCAAGTCGTGCTGGAAATGAGTTCGCCTGAAGGCATTCTCCAGGCTGTAGCGGAAGGAACCGGCGCGACGATTCTCCCCGAACTCTACGTCCGGACTCGCCTTCCGGCGGCAAAGCTACAAGTCATCGACCTCTACGATCCCACTCCTCGGCATACGGTCGGACTCGCATACCTCACGAAGCGGTATCGCGGACCGGCTGCGGAAGAGTTCGCCGCGCTCTGCGAGACCACCATGCGAGACCTGCAATCCGCATCCAAGCAGGCTCCGTCCGGCACGCGCCGCAAACGAACAGCCTCCTGAGGCTGCATACCCATCCCGCCCGGCATCTCCATACGGGCCTCTCAAACAGCCGAGAGTAGCCGGTCCGATCTTGAAAGTCGGACGGCCCGTTGGATAGAATGCCCTGTTGCCTGACCCTCTCCTCTTCCATTCGGCAGGTAATGTTCCAACAGTCCAAGCCCTAAGCCTGTGTTTTAAGGAGGCATTCATGATGCAGCGCAAGCGGACGTTCACAGCTTTGATGACCACGCTGGGGTCCCTATGCCTCGCTGCCATGGTAACTGCCGAGCCCTATGAACTCAGCAAAAACGACCTGACCGATCCCAAGGGAATTGCGAGCCAGGACGTGTCGCTCTTCGGAATCAAGTTGGGGGATGATGAAGCGAAGGCGCTCGACGGGTTAGTGAACGAAAAGATCCCGGGCATCAAAGCGGAGCAGGAAGCCACCTTCATTTTCCTGCTCGATCAACGCAAACCGACCGGTCCGATGGCCGGCGTCCGGGTGCAGGACGGCAAAGTCGACCTGATTTTCATCAATAATCGTTTTGCCTTTAAGACGCGCGGCATCTTCCGCAATGTCCTCAACAGCGAAAGCCCGGATGACGTGCGCAAAATTTTAGGCAAAGAAGACTACGGCGATGAAAACGTGATGGGCGCCCTGCTGGCCTATGACAAGCAAGGCTTCCAGGTGAATTATCTGGGCAAGGACGTCAACATCGAGTTCTCACTCCCCCACTAACCTCGCGTCTCGCGCTTCCGCCGCGCCCGGCTCCACTCTCTCACAGCTTCGATTTCTCGGCACCGCCAAGACGAGTCGCACTCCCGGCCGGCAGCCGGACGTCATGGTGCCAGCCCCGCTGAAAGTGAGGCC
Source organism: Nitrospira sp. (assembly GCA_009594995.1). Lineage (GTDB taxonomy): Bacteria > Nitrospirota > Nitrospiria > Nitrospirales > Nitrospiraceae > Nitrospira_A. Next base: position 18,915 of record VOPR01000019.1, read on the forward strand.
GGCACAGACGAAGCGACTCGAGCTATAGACAGAGACTTAACGGGCCAGAGCGGCGCGGCTATCACTGAGCCGCAGACCGTAATTGATGAGGCTGGTCGCCGTGTTCCAGCGACGCTTGGAGTTGAGAATCACGAGCAGCAGATCGCTGCCATCCTGAGAGACTTTCGCGATCAGGCACCGGCCGGCCTTGGACGTGAACCCTGTCTTGACCCCCTGCACGCCAGGAATTCGACCGAGCAGCCTGTTGGTGGTGCGCAACACGTAGGCGCGATGCTCATTGATCGGCATGATGATCTCCCGCTCTTCGCGGACCAGTTCTTTGAACACGGGGTGGTGCAAGGCGATCTCGCTCAGCTTGGCCAAATCTTCCGCCGTGGAATAGTGTTCAGGCGCATCGAACCCGCAGGCGTTGCTGAAATGGGTATTGTGCAATTCGAGCGCCGCAGCCTTCGCATTCATCAGATCAACAAATCGTGCCTCATCGCCGCCGACATGCTCGCTCGCCGCCAGGCAGGCATCATTGGCGGACACGATCAACATTGCCTTCAGCAAATCTTCGAGGCGAAAAATCTGTCCCGTCCGCAGACGCAAGTGCGTTTTATGCGCGCGGGCGGCCTTCGGGCTGACCGTCACTTCGTCGTCGAGATGGCCGTACTCCAAGATCACCAGGGCAGACATGATCTTGGTGAGGCTCGCCGGTGACAGCCGCTTTTCACTTTCGAACTGGTAGAGCGTCGTGCCGGTCTTCAATTCCTTGAGCAGAATGCTGTGCGCCGGAACGTGCCGCCACCGGAGGCTATGGTGCGCTTGTTTGGCCGACGGAACCGGCCTGGGATCGTAGGGAACCGTAATGACCTCGTCATCGACATCGCTGTCAATGGCCAGGGCCTGCCCGCTCCACATGGCGAAGACGAGGGAAAGGATTGCAAAGCCACTCACCGGCCATATCCGATGTGAACGGTTCATGCGGAATGTCTATGCTTTCTTGTGACGAGCAGACTGACTCTGACGGTCACAGGGTATAGGTTTCTCGAACCTTCGTGCCACGCACACTGCTGGCAATGACCTTATGGAAAAACCGGAGCAAGTCGGCCAAGTCAATCCAGAACCCGCAGTTCAAACAGCGCGCATACAGTCGGCGATTCATGAGCGTGTAATGCCGCTCCACCATCATGAATCCTTTGCATTTCAGGCAGTGCATAGCCCGACCGTTGCCCCTTGGAATTGATTGCGTGGACGTCTCGGCGCATCTCAAACCGATACCAACGTCATCACTCTGTTTAGCGGAGACGATTGAGGATAAGGGCGAGGCAGCCGGCCAACAACCCACCCCCGAAGATCGTGGTACTGAAGGAGAGGATTGCGCCGGAACTTCCCATCGGGTTGGTCCCCGACACCAGATCGCGCACCCCGCCTTGAACCATTAAGACTGCCAGCGTCGTCAGGCAGCCCATGCTAAACCACCACAAAAACGATCGCACGAGCCCCCGCCGTCTGATCGCAGAAATTGGCGCGGACCCTTGTCCGGCGACCTTTTCGAACTCTATCCGAGCCCTATCGAGGTGTCAAGCAAACTGCCTGTCTCCTCATCGGTTGAACCAGCACAAATCTGAATGGCTCGTTACTGTGGCGTGCCGCCGGTCGGGACCTGCCCTTTTCGCCCGTGGTGCAAAAACACGGAGACGCTGGCGGCTCCGTTATCGGCCGTCACCAATCCCGGCTCCTCCGTGTTCTCGACGGACACCCGATAACTCGCCACCGCAAAAGGACCGTTCTTCGTGCGGTAGTTGCGCGGCGGATAGTGGAACGTGCCGTCGCCGCGCCCGAACAAAATCGACAAGTCGGTGGATTGCAAATTGACGATCGCCACATCGTCGATGTGGTCGCCGTCGAAGTCATGGGCCACGCCGAAATTGGGGCTCGCATCGGCGCCGGAATCTTTTCCCGGCTGGAACGTCCCGTTGCCGTTGCCAAGGAAGGTCGTGAAGCTATCCCCTTCGCCATTGATGACCAGGAGATCCGGCAGGTGATCGTTATTGAAGTCGGCAAAACTCACACCGAGCGGACGACGGCCGGTTTTGTAGTCTTTGGGATCGCGGAACGTTCCGTCGCCGTTGCCCATCCACACAGAGACGGCGCTCAACATCGGCCCGCCGTTCGTCACCACGAGATCCGGCTTGTTGTCTTGATTGAGATCCTTCAGGGCCACAGAGGTGGGAGTATCGCCGTATTCATATTGCGCCCCTGGCCGAAACTCTCCGCGGGCACTCCCGAGAAAAATCTTCACCTTGTCGTTGCGCAAGGCCACGGCTAAATCGGGATGTCCGTCACCATTCACATCCTGACTGGAGATGGACACCGGCGCGCGATGCACCGGGTACTGCGGACCTTCATCGAACTTCCCATTGCCTCGCCCAAACAGGATGGAAACTTGATCTCCGCCTGAACAAGCCAGCGCCACGTCGAGTTGATCGTCGTGGTTGAAGTCGTTGAGAGCGAGCGAACGGGGCTCTTGGCACACCTTGACCTGCACCTGGTCCCGAAACGTCCCATCGCCGTTGCCGAACAGCAGCGAAATCGAGTTGCTTGAAATGTTGGTCGTAATGAGATCGGTGATCTGATCCCGATTGAAGTCAGCCGTCGTCACGGTCGTGGGGTTCTTGCCGACCGGATAACTCTCAAAATAATAGAAGGGATCCGGGGGAACGTACGGATCAGTTTTCGAGCAGGCGAAGAACAGGGGCAAGCCGGCCACAAGAGCCAAAGCGACTCGAAAGACAGACGAATTCTTGATGACACAGGGGTTGATGGTCATAGCCATCCTGGTGAAAAAAGCATGACATTCCGGCCAAGTCCATGCTTCGCCGCTCCCAATCCATATACGTTGAGCGGAGTATACAGAGCCCCCTCCTGCTTCGCAACGAAAGCCGTGGCGTTGGTCGAGTTCTCTGTAGCCTGACCCTATAGCCTCCCGAATGGGCTCTATCGCCTAGGCCTTTCGCCCCTTTGAAAACTTGGAAAGCCTTAGGCTACAATGCGGACCAAGTGTGGAGGAGGTGCCCATGAGCAAGAAAGTTACGATCCCTTTGTCGATGTATGGCGTTGCGGAAGTGCTGAAGTGGTGTATTGATCGCAATAACGGCCGTGTGCCGGGAGTCGATACAGAAGGGTTCAAGCATATGCAGTCCCTTTTGGCCGAGAAACCCACGTCGAACGACTATCTGGCGCTCGATCAGTTCTGGAAGAAACAAGTCGCATTGGAATTGACGGAAGACGAGGTTTCGACCATTGACCGTTGCCTCTACGACATTCCGAACTTCGACAACGAACCGCTGCCCCAGATTCGCCACAAGTTCTGGCCCCAAGCAGCCGGCGTCGCAGCGCATTAAGCGATCCACCCGGTTCAACCTCTGTCAATCTGAGATTCCACCCGCAAGCGCGGAGCTTGTGGGTGGAATGCATAGCGGCGCCTCATGAGCTAAAATCGTGAGCACGTTCACTTCGCCTTTTTCTTCTCCCATTTGTGTGACTCCTGTCCGGTAAGTCGGTCATAACCTGGCCAGCTGTCACCCTCACCTTGCTTTGCCCGCTCCTGGTAACCGCAAACCGAATACATTTCGCCACAGGAACAACGCTCTGGAACTGTAAGCAAGAGAGCCGCCCTACACCGAAGTGCAGGGCGGCTCTCTAGGATTTCATAATGACGCGGATTGCTCCGCTCGGTGGCGAAGAGGCGACTACAGTGACCCCTCGCCCTTGAGGAACTTTCTGAATCGCCCCATCAATTCGGCGCCGAGGGTGCCGCCTTCCGGCTTTTTCACCTCCGGGTCGCTGAAATGCGAGCGGATCTCCTGCAGGCGTTTTTCCGCCTGATCGTTGCCTTGCAACCGCTTAGTCTTCTGAAGCGCGGTGTCGAAGGCATCGAAGGTCAGCTCGTTATAGCCGAACGAACGGATGCGCTTCACGGCCTTCATCATCGCTTGATTGCGGAACGTGGTGAGATGGTCGGAATCGACTTCTTTCAGACCCAGCTTGCGGGCTCGACGTTCGGCCGCCTTGCGGATCCCGCTGCGCACAAAATCCGGCGAGGTTTGCAAGCGCTTCCAGGCTTCATCGCTCCAGCCCACGCGCTCCTGCGGGGCTTCCCACAGTTGCACTGCGGTCTGCTCATCAATCCTGGTCAGGCCCTTCTCCCGCGCCATCTCTTCGGTATCATGCCGGATCATGTCGCTCACGAAATCCATCGCGATCGGCGGCGACTCCTTGATCTTTTGCTGGAGCAACGCCAATGCCCCCTCGGTCCATTCCAGGGGCGCCGCCTCTTGCTCGCGAATCTCCCCGAGGGCTTCGACCTTTTCAAACAGATCGACATTCACCTCCATGTGACCGCCCTTGCGGGCAATCTCATCGGCGATCTGCTTGATCATCCCGCGCATGAACTCCGGTACCGCGGCCAACCGCTCCTTCGCCGCAGCGGTCCATGGCAGTTGGCCTTTGGCCATCTGGTCGGCAGCTTCGGCCATGCCGCCTTCGCCGCCCATGGTCCCCATCATTTGGCCCTTGAACTGTTCGAGAATTTCCTCGGTGATTTCGGCGTAGCCCAGTTCGCGCGCCTTTTTCTCGGCTAAGCGGCGCACCATTCCGCGCAAAAACATCGGCGCGCGCTCCATACGCTTGAGCGCACCGTCACTCCACCGGACCTCAGGGGCTGCTATATTTGACGACTCTGCCACGGCATCACTCCTGTTACTTATTGAGTAATTCCTTCAGTTCCTTGCCCGCCTTGAAGAATGGCACACGCTTGGCCGGCACTGCAACCGTCGCTCCGGTCTTGGGATTGCGGCCTTCCTTCATGCGCCTGGCGCGAAGACGAAAGCTCCCGAACCCCCGGATCTCCGTCTTGTTGCCGTTTCGCAGGGAGTCGCGAATACAATCGAAAATCGTGTTCACCACGATCTCCGCCTGCCGCTTCGTCAACGTGGTGACCTGCTCCGATACCCGTTCGATAATCTGCGCTTTGGTCATCGTCCCTCTCCTCGTGGGTGGGGCTTACGCACGGCTGAATTGCTGCGTCGCCATACTGGTGATGTTCCGGCCGCTCAGAACGCCATCAAGTATTTCAGTTTGACGCCGGTATCGAACTCCAGCTTCGGAAACACCGACGACCAACGTGATTCGATGATATCCCGAAATGAGAACCGCTTGCGTGGCTCGACAACTTTCGGCTCGCCTTCCATACCGGCAATGTCCGCCGCGATATGGATGGCATCGTCGAGATCGCCCAGCTCGTCGACCAGCCGGGCTTCTTTCGCCTGGCGTCCCGTGTATATCCGACCATCGGCCAGCGGCTCCACATCGGACACTTCCAACGACCGCCCGTCTGCCACAGCTTGGATAAACTGCTGATGAACGTCATCCATCACAGACTGTAACAGCTTGCGCTCTTCGTCACTCATCTTGCGCACGGGTGAGCCGACATCTTTGAAGCGCCCGCTCTTAATGACCACGCCTTCGACGCCCACTTTTTTCATCAGGCCTTCGAAGTTCGCCATCTCCATGATCACGCCGATACTCCCCGTCAAAGTGCCGGGATTGGCAATGATCCGGTCGGTAGCAGCCGCGATGTAATAGCCTCCCGAAGCGGCGACTGTTCCCATGGAGGCGATCACGGCCTTATTGCTCTTGTTCTTTACCCGCTTCACCGCGTCGTGAATTTCTTGAGACGGCACCACCCCTCCGCCGGGGCTGTCGATGCGCAAGACAATGGCTTTGACGAGCGGATTTTCGCTGTAGTGCTTCAGCTCGGTGATCGTGGCTTGCGCATCAAGAATGACCCCTTCGATGCGAATGAGGGCCACCCGGTCCTGGCCTGATAAATCGAGGTCGGGGAGGAGCGCGTTCAACAGGACCAACGCTCCTACCCCGATTACGATTGCCCAAAGAATCCGGCGCAGTATGCTCCGCTTTGGTGTGACCACGGTATCTGATTGTGGCCCCATTCGATCTCCAGGAACCTAGGCTTCGGAATCGCTCTGGTTCCGCTTCCGGCTCTGCTTGGCCGCGCGACCCAGGGTTTGGTCGATGCCGCCCTGTGACGCGTGGAACTCATCGACCTGACGCCGATCGGAATCCATCTGGTGATCGCGCAAGCTGAGTGCAATTTTACGCTCTTCGCGGTCCACCTTGATGATCTTCGCCGTGACGTCGTCACCCGGCTTGAACTTCTCTTCCATCCGGACGTTGGCATCCAGGCCGACTTCGCTGATATGGATCAAGCCTTCGACGTCGCCATCGAGTTCGATAAAGAGTCCGAAATCGGCGATCTTGCTGACCTTGCCGGTGATGCTATCGCCCACCCGGTACCGGTTCGGAATCTGCTCTTCCCAGGGATCGCGAGACAACTGCTTGTACCCCAGAGAAAGACGCTCTTTTTCCTTATCGATCCGAATCACAACCGCATCCACCTTCTGCCCCTTCTTGAAGAGCTCGGACGGATGCTTGATGTGCTTGGTCCAGGACATATCGGAAATGTGGATCAGCCCGTCGATGCCTTCCTCCAAACCGACGAAAGCGCCGAAATCGGTCAGGCTCTTCACCTTGCCTTCGATCCGCGTTCCAGCCGGGTACTTGGCTTCGATCATGTCCCAAGGATTGGGCGCGGTCTGCTTCATGCCCAAGGAAATCTTGCGGCTTCCCGGATCGATGTTCAGCACGGCCGCTTCGACCTGATCGCCCACGGACACGACGCGAGACGGATGCCGCACTTCGTGCGTCCAGGACATTTCGGACACGTGGACCAACCCTTCCACACCCGGCTCCAATTCCACGAACGCGCCGTAATCGGTCAAGCTCACCACGCGCCCGCGCACGCGGGTCCCTACCGGGTACTTCGCGGCCACGCCGGTCCAAGGATCAGCGGACTTCTGCTTGAGACCCAGCGAAATTCGGCCGGTCTCCCGATCGTACTTGAGCACGGTGACTTCGACCTTGTCGCTGACCTGGAACAGTTCCGACGGATGCCCCACTCGTCCCCACGACATGTCGGTGATGTGCAACAAGCCGTCGATGCCGCCGAGGTCGATGAACGCACCGTAATCGGTGATGTTCTTGACCGTACCCTGGATCAACTGACCTTCCTTCAATGTCGACAACGTCGTCTGACGGCGACGATCCCGCGTCTCCTCCAACAGCACTCGTCGGGAGACGACCACATTGCCGCGGCGATGGTTGATCTTGATGATCTTGAGGGGGAAGGTCTTGCCGACCAAGCCATCCAAGTCGCGGACCGGATGCAGATCGATCTGCGAACCCGGCAAGAACGCCTTGACGCCGATATCGACCATCATGCCGCCCTTGATACGCGAGATGATCTTTCCTTCAATGCTTTTTTCTTCTTTATGCAGCTTCTCCAATTCCTCCCAGATTTTCATCTTGTCGGCTTTTTCTTTGGAGAGCACGAGATTGCCGTCGGCATCTTCACATTCTTCGAGATACACCTGGAGGCGATCGCCCACCTTCAATTGCCCCAGTTCCTCATGCGAGAACTGGTCGGCTGGAATCATGCCTTCGGACTTGTAGCCGATATCGACCACGACTTTGTCTTTGCCGATGGCGACCACCATGCCCTCGGTGATGGTCCCTTCCTCAAAATTACGGAAGGTCTCCTCATACATCGCCGCCAAGGCATCGCGGTCAAGTTTGGGTTCGCTCTGTGGTGTGACAGTACTCATGAAAAGGTCCTCGTCCTCCGGCCCGTGCCGGGTGCTGATAGTGAATAAATCCGAGTCTTACTCAGCGTTGCAAGACTTGGCTGTTGGTGTGGAGGAAGACTCAGGAACCTGCCCGGCCTGCGCCGGTCCGTCCCCGGGATTCGGAACCTGTCCGAGCTCCGCAATCTTCGCCATCACCGTTCGACTGACATGTTGATAAAACGCCTTCCCTTCCAACCGTGCGGCGTCCGAGGAGAAATCCAACGGCTCTCCATAGGCCACCGTCACACGGCGAAATCTCGGCCATGTGGCACCGGGCGGCAACACATCGAATGTGCCGCCGATATGCGCCGGCACCACCCGACACCCTGTCTGCGACACGATCACTCCGATACCTGGCTTGCCGGGCTTCAACGCGCCGGTCATCGTCCGCCCCCCTTCGGGGAAAATCGCGACCGCCTTCCCCTCCTGAATCAGGGAGACGGCTTTGCTGAACGCGTCCCGATCGAGGCGACCGATCCGTAACGGGATCCACCCCAACGCTTGCAGCAAGCCATTCAGCAGCGGGATCGGAAACAAGTCATGGCGCCCCATGTACCAGACCCGCCGGGGAATCCCGCAGCCCAGCAGCGGAATATCCAAATAGCTGGCATGGTTCGACGCGATCAGGAACCCGCCGTCCCGCGGCACCGTGCCGACGGTGCGATACCGGAAACAGACCCACCCGATGATGCGAGAAAGGATCCACAGCAGGCCGTACAGTGCGGAGCTCACAATCGCGCCGCAACCACGGCCATCATGTGTGCGACGACCTCCTCCACCGGCATACTCGACGTATCGATGCGTTCTGCATCGGGCGCAGGGATCAACGGCGCCACCGCACGCGAACGATCACGATCATCACGCCCGGTGAGGTCCCGCTTGGTCTGATCAAATTGAACCGAATGGCCCGCCGCGACCAGTTCGCGATGCCGTCTGCTGGCCCGGACTTCTGCGTCGGCTTCGAGGAAAAACTTCACATCGGCTTCCGGGAATACCCGGGTCCCGATGTCGCGTCCCTCCGCCACCACACACCCTTCGGCACCGATGTTCCGTTGCACCGGTAACAGCCATTCCCGAACGGCGGGGATGGCCGACACCATGGAGGCCAATGCCGTCACGCCCGGGGTGCGTAGTTCGCCGGTGATGTCCCGTCCATCCAGCAGGACATGGGACTGTTCCGGCCCGCAGGCCATATGCAGCGTCGTCTTGGGAAGCAGTGCGGCAATGGCCAGGTGATCGTCAGGACTGAGCCCCGCATCTTGCACCTTCCATGCAATGGCGCGATACAAAGCCCCGGTATCCAGATACAGGTACCCGAGTCGCAACGCCAGAAGTCTTGCCACCGTGCTCTTGCCGACCCCGGCGGGACCATCGATGGCGATGATCAACCCACGTTTATCCCGGCTGGCGGCACTGATTTCACCCACGCGATCCTCGCACTATAGACGTTTCCCAGAATCAGTCAACAGTTCCAAGAGCTTACGGTCAAAATTGGGAAACGATGTTTCGATACAGGCCGTATCCAGGATCTGAGTCGGTTGCGCCGCGGTCAAGCCGCCGATGGCCACGGACATCGCGACCCGGTGGTCGCCGTGGCTTTCACAGGTCGCACCCGTAAGCGCACCGTTTGCACCCTTGCGCCCCAATCCCTGTATCACCATGCCGTCAGGCCGCTCTTCGATCCGTGCGCCCATCGCCCGCAACTCCTTGGCCATCGTGGCGATACGGTCGCTTTCTTTCACCCGCAACTCTTCCGCGCCGGTCACTACCGTTTCCCCTTCCGCCACCGCCGCCGCGACACACAGGATAGGGAATTCATCGATGGTCTGAGGAATCTGATCAGGCCCGATCCGTACCCCGCGAAGAGGCCTGGACAGCACTCGCAGGTCCGCCACCGGTTCTCCGGCCTCTTCACGCGGATTGAGCACCTCGATATGCGCGCCCATTTTGAGCAGGATGTCGATCAGGCCCGTCCGTGTCGGATTCATTCCGACGCCGCGAATCGTCACATCAGACTCCGGGACAATCGAAGCCCCGACCAAAAAAAAGGCTGCGGCCGAAAGGTCACCGGGCACCACGACCGGCCTGCCGCTCCAGCGCACTGAGGGGCGCCCCTCGATCCGGACCGTGCATCCATCGCGATGAAATGGAATGCCGAAATACGCAAACATCCGTTCGGTGTGATCGCGCGAAAGCCGTGGCTCTGAAATCGTCGTCAAACCGTCGGCATAGAGTGCGGCAAACAGGAGTGACGATTTAATCTGTGCACTCGCGACCGGCGACACATAGGACATGCCTTTCAGCCTGGTCCCGGTGATGGCCAACGGCGCCAGCTCTCCCCCTTTTCGTCCGGCGATCGTCGCCCCCATGGCTCGCAACGGCTTCACGACACGTCCCATCGGACGACGTCTGATCGATTCATCTCCGGTGAGCACCGTAAAAAAGTCCTGCCCTGCCAACAACCCAGCCATCAAACGAATCCCGGTCCCCGAATTACCACAGTCGATCGGTCCGAACGGCTCCGCCAATCCCCACATGCCTTTGCCATAGACCTTCAAGGATTCCGGCGTTTCCTCGATTCGCACTCCCAGGGACTGGAACGCACGCATGGTGTTCAAGCAATCTTCGCCCAGGCAGTATTGGCTTACGGTGCTGGGCCCTTCGGCCAGGGCGGTGAGAATGATGGCCCGATGGGTGACGGATTTGTCGCCCGGTACGGTAATCGTGCCCTTCAACGGACGGCCTGGAGTAATCGTCAACGACGCCATCGCAGCTTAGACCTTCCCCGGCGTCCGGGGTGTCAGTTGTTCCCGTTCGTACTTGGCCTTGTCTAATTGCTTTTCGATTCCCGCCGCATCACCGGCGGCAATCAACCGCTTGAGTTCACCGAGATGCCGCTCATAGGTCTCGATCAACGACACGACATTGTCCCGGTTCCACAGGAAAATATCTCGCCACATTTCCGGCGAACTCGCGGCAATCCGCGTGGTGTCGCGCAAGCCGCCGCCCGAATGCCCTGCCAAATCCAATTCCGGCACGCCATGGTCGCGCACATCCGCCAATGCCGTCATCAGCGCAAACGCCGCGGCATGTGGAAGGTGGCTGACGGCACCGAGAATCTTGTCGTGGAGAAAAGGATCCATCTCCAGCACGATCGAGCCCGCCAATTGCCAGATCGCACGAACGATCTGCAGCGCGTCGGGGTCCGTCTTGGCCGTAGGTGTCAGAATACAGCGCGCGCCGGAAAACAGGGTTTCCGACCCGGCGGCGACGCCGGTCTTTTCCTTGCCGGCAATAGGATGCGCCCCGACAAATCTCACGGCAGGCGGCAGCAAAGCCTCCGCACGTAGGACCAGGTCGCCCTTCACGCTGCCCACGTCACTGACGATCGTCCCCGGCGCGAGACAACCGGCCCATTCCTGCAGATGCCGCTCGTACGTATCTACCGGCGTCGCCAGCAGGACGAAATCAGCCCCCTCGACGCCTTCACGTGGATCAGACACGTATCGATCAATGGCGCCGACTTCGATCGCCGTTTTGAGGTTCTCCACGCGGCGCCCGATACCGACGACGGAATCCGCCAACTTCTGTCGGCGAAGAATCATCCCCAGGGAGCCGCCGATAAGCCCGACCCCGATAATCGCCACCTGTTTAAAATGTGGTTTCATCATTGTGTGATTGCGGGCCTTCCGTCAGGCGGTGCGTCCCGATAGCGTGCCGGCACGGTGCTTACAATGTGCGATCGACTGCAGCCGCGATCTTCCGCAAATCTCCCATCAATTCTTTGAATTTCGACGGCCGGATGGATTCTTCCCCGTCACAGAGGGCGCATTCTGGATTGGAATGCACCTCGATCAACAATCCGTCTGCCCCGGCCGCGATCGCCGCTTTAGACATCGGCGCGACCAAATCCCACTTGCCCGTTGCATGGCTGGGATCGACGATGACCGGGAGATGGGAGAGATCCTTGAGGGTGGGAATGGCCGCGAGATCCAACGTGTTCCGGTACTGCGTTTCAAAGGTGCGGATGCCGCGCTCACACAACATGACATTGCGATTGCCGCGGGACATGATGTACTCCGCCGAGAGCAGAAATTCCTTGATCGTAGCCGAGAGACCGCGCTTCAGCAGAACCGGCTTATCATAGGCGCCGACTTCTTTGAGTAACTCGAAGTTCTGCATGTTGCGGGCGCCGATCTGAATGATATCCGCCTTCTCCAGGAAGAGCTCGATGTCACGGGTATCGAGAATCTCGCTCACCACCGGCAGGCCGGTCTGCTTCTTCGCCTCGACCAGATAATCCAAGCCCTCGCGGCCCAGCCCTTGGAAGGAATAGGGTGAGGTGCGCGGCTTATACGCGCCGCCACGCAACACGGTGGCGCCGGCCGATTTGACTTCGTGGGCAATGCCCACGGTCAACTCCAGACGCTCGACCGCACAGGGACCCGCCATGATCGTAATTTTTTTGTCCCCGATTTTGACTCCGTTGACGTCAATAATCGTGTTCTCTTTCTTGAACTCCCGGCTGACCAACTTCCAGGGAGCCAGAATCGGCAACACGCTCTCGACACCGGGCAATGCGGTCAACGGCTGATTGTGCAAAATCCGGTCGTCTCCGATCACGCCGATGATGGTGCGTTCCTGACCGGCAGAGATATGCGACTTCAGCCCCAGTTCACGAAGCCGGTCGATGATGTGATCGACCTCGCGCTCCGACGCCTCAGGCTTCAAGACAATAATCATGATCTCGTCTCGCTTTCCTTATCGCGACGCGCGTATCACGTCTTCCAACGCGCGCAGGAACAGTTGATTTTCTTCCGGGAGACCGATAGTGACCCGCAGCATGCGGCCTTCGATGTGCCGGACAATGATTCCTTGTCGCAGCAACGCATCAAACACCGCGCGCCCATCTCTCCCCACATCGAAATAGAGAAAATTCGCTTCACTGGGCAAGGCGTCAAACCCGAGCCGCTGTAGGCCGACCCGCACCTTGTCCATCTCCACATGATTGAGCAATCGGCTCGCAGCCACATGCGCTTCGTCGTCCAACGCCGCCAGGGCCGCGCGTTGCGCCATGCTGTTTGCATTGAAGGGTGGACGGATTCGATTCAGGTAGTTGGTGATTTCTGGCGTCGTGATGCCGTACCCGATACGCAGTCCCGCCAATCCATAGATCTTGGAGAAGGTTCGCAGCACGATGACGTTCCGCCCCGCCTTGACGTACCCGATCGATTCGGGAAATTCCGGATGCCGGACATATTCGTAGTAGGCCTCGTCGAATACGACTACGACATGGTCAGGGACCAACGCCATCAAGGCCGCCACCTCGGCCTTGGTCGCCATGGTGCCCGTCGGGTTGTTGGGATTGCAGACAAAGAGCAAGCGGGTCTTGTCGGTGATGGCGGCCGCCATGGCCGGCAAATCGTGGTGCCAGTTTTTTTGCGGCACTTCCACCACCACGCCGTGCGCTGCCTTCACCTCCATTTTATAGATCACGAAGGTGTGTTCGGCCATGACGGCCTCGTCTCCCGGCGACAGGAAGGTCCGCGCGAGCAGGCCGAGGATTTCGTCGGAGCCGTTTCCGAGGATGACTTGGTCCGGCGTGACCTTCCAACGTTCAGCCAGGGCTCCGCGCAAGCGAAAGGCACCGCCGTCCGGATACCGGTGCAGCGTCGGAGCGGTTTCGGCCAGCACGGCCAGCGCCTTCGGCGACGGACCGATCGGATTTTCGTTGGAGGCCAGTTTGACGGCGCGCGGCAAGCCCAACTCTCGTTGCAGCTCTTCGATGGGCTTTCCAGGCACATACGGCACGAGGGACGCGATATCGGGATGCACCTTCAATGGCATGGCGTAGCTCGGACCTCTAGGAATAGGCGGGATATGACCCGAGAATTTTCATGAACAGACAGCGGCTCTTGACCTCTTCCGCCGCCTTTTTGACCCGTTCCTCATCGATATGCCCCTCGATGTCGACAAAGAATATGTATTCCCAGGCCTTCCGCCGTGAGGGACGCGATTCGATCTTGGTCATGTTCAGGCCATGGGAGGCAAATGGGCGCAATAAGTCATACAGGGCGCCGACCTTGTCCTTGACCGACAACATCAGCGACGTCTTGTCTCGACCCGTCCGCTCCGGCGCCTTCTGCGACAGCACGAGGAACCGGGTAAAGTTGTTGATGTTATCTTCGATCCTCGCCGTCACGACCTTCAGCCCGTATAACTGGGACGCCAGTTCCGACGCGATGGCAGCCGCTGAGGGATCATCGACCGACATCTCAGCAGCACGCGCGGTACTCGCCACTTCGGACACCGGCACATGCGGCAAATTCGTTTCCAACCAATTGCGACATTGAGCGATAGCGTGCGGGTGCGAATAGATCCGCTTGATATCGCCCGCGACCCCGCTCTTGGACATCAGGTGATGCGCGACTTCCTGCAACACTTCTCCGTAGATCAGCAGGCTGGAATCGACGAACATATCCAGGGTGTGATTGACCACGCCTTCGGTGGTATTTTCGATCGGCACCACACCGAAATGGGCGCGGCCGCGCTCGACTTCGCTGAACACATCCTTGATGCTGTTGACAGGAATGTACTGGGCTGACGACCCGAACTTCTGCATGCAGGCCATGTGCGTAAACGTGGCTCTCGGTCCGAGGTAGGCGACTTTCTGAGGTCCCTCCAGAGATAACGAGGCCGACATGATTTCTCGATAGACGGCCCGGATGGCGTCGGTAGGAAAAGGGCCGGTATTTTGCTTGCTGAGGCGATCGAAAATCGCGGCTTCCCGAGCCGGCGTGTGCAGATGCGCCTCTGCGTCCTTCAGCTTTTTCAACCGGCCGATTTCAATCACGGATTTCGAGCGCTCATTCAGCAGGCGCAAAATCTGATCGTCGATCCGGTCGATTTCCTGGCGATGGCCTTGTAAATCTTCAGACATGACGGGGGGATTCCCTCCTCGCGGGATCTGTCCTTAGGAAGACGAAGCCGCGACACAAACCCTAGCCAACGGGCGGAGTTGGACAAGTGGGTATCCTACAGGAGCTGCCGCAGGCATTGCAAGGATAGGTGTGGGGATTCAAGGAGTTGTGATGGAATCCGTTTCACTGGAGAGCGACAGAAGGTCTTTCTGTTTCTTGAAATGATCGAACGCTAATCTGGTCGCCTGGCGACCGCGACCGGTGCGTTCCAGAAAGCCCGCCTGGATTAGATACGGTTCATAGACATCTTCCAATGTGCCCTTATCCTCCTGCACGGCTGCCGCCAAGGAGTCGACCCCGACCGGGCCCCCGTTAAACTTCTCGATCACCGTCAGCAGAATACGCCGGTCCATCTCATCCAATCCCGCGGCATCGACGGCCAACCACACCAGAGCATCCTGCGCCACTTGTTTGGTGATTCGGCCACCGGCTTTGATCTCCGCATAGTCTCTGATGCGTTTGATAAGCCGATTCACGATGCGCGGCGTGCCGCGAGCCCGCCGGGCGATTTCGGCGGCCCCGGCCGCGTCGATGGGAATATTGAGCAATCCCGCTGAACGGGTCACGATCGACGTCAGGTCCTGGGAGGAATAAAACTCCAGCCGATGCACCAGCCCGAACCGGTCCCGCAAGGGCGAGGTCAATGCGCCGGCTCTGGTTGTCGCTCCAACCAGCGTAAAGCGAGGCAAATCCAGCTTGACGGTCCGCGTCGAGGCGCCTTGTCCGACCACCAGATCGAGCTGGTAGTCTTCCATCGCCGGGTAGAGGGCTTCCTCCACCGACGCCGGTAACCGATGGATTTCATCGATAAACAAGACATCCCGCTCCTGTAAATTGGTCAGAATTGCAGCAAGATCGCCGGCGTGACTGAGGACGAGACCGGAAGTCGAGCGGATCGCTGCCCCCATTTCTCTCGCGATGATATGTGCGATCGTCGTCTTGCCCAACCCGGGGGGGCCATAAAAGATCGCATGGTCTAACGCCTCGCCCCGGCGCTTGGCCGCCTCGATACAAATCTCCAGCGATTCCTTCATCCGCGACTGCCCGACGTATTCCTGCAAGCTCTGCGGGCGCAACGCCGCTTCGAGCCCGCGTTCGTCGTCAGTCAGTTGGTTACTCACAGTGCGGTCGGACATGGCCTAATCCAGAAAGGTGGTGTGACTACTTGGACTCCGGTGAGGGTCTAAACTTCGGCGGCGGTGGTGACGCGCCCTGGCCCGGCGCCGCGGTGCTTCCACAGTCGGGCGGGCACCGGACCCCACCCTGGCTCGGGTCAGGCAAGCTCGACCCCATCTGCTGCAATTGACACTGCGACACCAGCCCGCCATCGACCGATCCGCAACGCGACGGCACATTCGACCGGCCGACTTCGCTATATCCCTCCGGGCAGGATCCACAGACGGAGAGCATATTGCCGCCCACAGGCACACACTGCACCAAAACCGGATCGCCATCTTTACACAACTCCGGCGCGTTGGTCCTTCCGGTAGTGGCGTACCCTTCGGGACAGACCCCGCAGGTCTTCCGGATACTCTTGGGCTCCTCTATGCCATCCGCCGCATAGACACGTTCCGTCACCGACACGTATGACAACAGAGCCAATAAGACTACTCCGGTCGCCACACCCCATCGTCTTTCCCTCAACTGTGCGAGCCAGTTCGTCATCACCATGTGTCACCCCTTGGCAAGGTCTTTGAGTGCCTCTCGAATCACCTGCTCCAACCCCTGCGCCATCACGCCTGATTTTTCCACTCGCTTCAATGCTTCTTTCACATCCGGCTGCCGATAACCAAGATTCACAAGTGCGGACAAGGCATCCTCGTAGTGCGGATTGTCTGATCGTCCACTCCCCGCCCCGATAGCTTCGCCGGATGGATGCAAACGCGCCACTTTGTCTTTGAGTTCCAAGGCAATCCTGGCCGCCGACTTCTTGCCGATGCCCGGAACGGTGCCCAGCTTTTCAATATCACCGGCCTGAATGGCTGCGAAGAGGTCACCAACGGATAAGGTGGACAGGACACTAAGCCCCAACTTCGGCCCGATGCCGGAGATGCCCGTCAACAGGAGAAAGGCCTCCTTCTCGGCAGCGGTGAGAAACCCGAACAGCTGGATCGCATCTTCCCGCACATGGGTATGAATGCTGAGTGTTACCGGTTCATGCTGATTGGGCAGCGAGTAGTAGGTGCTGAGAGGAACCAACACCTCGTAGCCCACGCCATGAACATCCAGCGTGACTTGCGAGGGCGCCTTGAAGGCCACTAGGCCCGTCAGTAAGGCGATCATATGATCAGTAGGAACGTGTGCTGCGGAGTGACTGGTGAATAGGCTACCGGTTCGTCGATACTCAGTGCCGAGACTCCCGAATTATGCGGTGGCGGCGGCAACTTTCTCCATGACCTCGTCGGAGATGTCAAAATTCGCGTGGACCTTCTGCACATCATCGTGCTCATCCAGGATTTCCATGAGCTTTAACATGTGCTCGGCGGCTTTTTCCTCCAACGCAATCGTATTCTGGGGAATGAAGTTTAATTCGGCAAGCGTATACTCGATTTTCGCGTCGCTCAGCGCTTTTTTGACGGCCTCAAAATCATGCGGGCTCGTCAGGACCTCGAACGCCTTATCGCTAACTTTCACGTCTTCGGCACCGGCCTCCAAGGCAATGGTGAGCAGCGCATCTTCTTCAACCTTGCCCTTTTCAACGACCAGGACGCCTTTTTTATGGAATTGCCACGCGACAGCCCCGGCCTCCGCCATGTTGCCACCATTCTTGGTCAGCAGGCTGCGGATTTCAGCGACCGTGCGGTTCCGGTTATCCGAGGTAATTTCCATCAACACGGCGGTCCCACCCGGCCCATAGCCTTCCAATGTGAACTCTTCATAGGTCACGCCGGGCAATTCACCGGTGCCACGCTGAATGGCCTTTTTCATGGTATCGCCGGGCATGTTGGCTTCTTTGGCCTTAGCGATCGCCAACCGAAGACGCGGATTGCCGTCAGGATCACCGCCCGAGCGCGCCGCAATCGTCAACTCACGGATAATACGAGTGAAGACCTTGCCGCGCTTGGCATCGACCGCCGATTTATGCCGCTTGATTGTTGCCCAATGGCTGTGGCCACCCATGGCGACTCCTCTTTGCGCGCATAGACCTTGCTGACTGGAAGATCCATTAGCGCGTAGAAACCGGAATTAAAAATGTACAGCTAACATAGTCCCGACAAAGGTGTCAACGCGAGGACTGCGCCTACCGGTTCTGAACACGCGAAGAAAGCTCTATTCGGAATAAAACAGCAATTGCGCACCGATGACGAGGACGAGACTCGCCCAGATGAGTTCCCAGTATGACCGTTCTGTCGCGAGCTGTCGCTGACGCCAGCCGGAGATCAACTTTGACGACCCGGCTGTAATGGCCATCGTCCCCATCAGAAAGTGATGCAAGGCAATCTTGTGGGCTGCGGGATGGTCGCCGTGTGAATGACCGAAAAGCATGACACCTCCGACTACGGCAAAGAGCGGAAGGGGCACCGTCCACACCGCATGGGCGAACCAGCCGAGGCGCCGCAGAGATTCAATTGTCCCCACCCCCAAGGCCAAGACTCCGTAGATCTTATGCTGCAGCACCTCCGGATCGCTCCCGAAAAATGTCTGCGCAAAGGTCATCGACCCGATCGGCCAAGAATCGTGATCGCTCCAAATGAGGAGAAACAGTCCGGCCACGACTAAGGCGCCGGGAAGCAGAAAGCGTGTCCATGCGAGCAGGGGCCACCCTAACGCCTGACGCAATTCACTCAGCCCGATCAGGAGAAGAAAGACCCCGGCCAGGTGGTGATTGAATTCAGAATAGGCGATACCTTCGCGGGAGCCTTCCCACTGCGTCCCCGACGCAGTTCCCGGCTCATGGTGAGAACCGTGGGCATCAGCGGATGAAACATGACCGTGATCCGCGGACTGGGCGAGAGCAGAGGAGGCAATACAGGAGAGAACCAGGAAGCAGGCCGAGGCACAAAGCGGGAGCCAACACCTCAGGAGTCTCAGACAATAAATCGGTCGAGAGAAGAAAACCGGCAGGAATCGAACGGCCCATCCGGATTGCCGGATGGGCCGAAAACTCGTCTCATGCATGCATTCGTCGGCTACATGAACTTCATGAACTTCTCTTTGGCTTCATCCATCACTTGCGCCGTGATCTCGACCAGCCCCCGCTCTTTCGCAATTCGCTCGATTTCCCGGCGGGCCATCGGACGAATGAAGTCAGGAATATTATCCATCCGCTGCTCGGCATCTTTGGTCCACGCGATGCCGTTGGGCGAATCGTTCTTGGAATCATCCATGACCTGCAGCGTAATGCTCTTGTACCCGTGCTTGCGCGCAAAGGCCTCGACACTGCTTTGCACCATGGGCTTCACGAAAGACGGCAACCGCTCCAATTTTTCTTTGGCGTCCGCAGTCCACGTAAATTCGCTGGTGCCGTTTCCGTTCTGCGGCTTACCGCCGGAGGTCAACCCCATCTCCGCCACCATCGCCGAGAACGGGCAACCACCGGAGGCCTTCTCTCCACCAGCGGCAGGAGCCGTGGCCTTCGGTGCCGCTGCCGCCGTGGCAGGCTGGCCACCCTGGATCTTCTCGTTGAGATACGCAGCCATCTGCCCTGCGCCGGCCTGCGCTTCATCCTTGAGGGTGCCGCGAGTCATTTCGAACGGTTCTGCCGCTTCCGTGCGACCTCCCAGTTTGACGCCGAGAGACGCGACCATTTGGGTCTCGCCAGGGTTCGTCACCATGGAAAACTTGGCTTCGCAGGATGGACAGCCGAAGAAGACACCGAGTGAGCCCTCACCGGGTTTTTCGACCTTCTGAAACGTCATGTAGGTCTCGCAGTTCAGGCAAACGAACTTCATAGGATCCCCCTTCCAGGCCGGTCCGCTTAGAGCTTTTCCGCCAGGACTTTTTTGTAATCCAGCAACGATTGAATCCGCCCGACAATCTCTTGATATTTCCGGATCGTCGGATACTCAGGATCAAGGAGCGGCTGCCCCTTATCGAACGTCTTGGCGAGTGAGCGGTCGAAAGGAATGCGCCCGAGCAGCGGCAGGTCCAGCACCTCGCACATCGCCTCGGTGTTCCCTTCGAACAGTTCGTTTTCAGCACCACAGGACGGGCACCGATACTCACTCATATTTTCTACGATACCCAACACCCGGATTCCCATGTCCCTGGCGTAGGTGACTGATTTCTGCACCACATCGGACGCAACTTCGGAGGGCGTCGTCACAACAATCGCGCCAGCCAGATCAGGGATAAACCCCGCAATGACAGGCGGTTTGTCTGCCGCCGCGCCGGGAGGTAAATCGGCCAGAAGATAATCCAGCTCGCCCCACACCACATCGGCGAGGAACTCCCGAATCACGTTCATTTCCATCAAACCCAGCCACACTGGGCTCAAGTCCATTGGGCCCTTCCATCGTACCGGCGAGGCATCCCCCAGGAAAAAATCCATCGAGGCGACCTTGATGCCAAGCGGCCCGACAGGGGGCTGAGCTCCTTCCGGAGTCATGGTCAGCGACTGGCCATGCAGACCCATCATCCGCGGAACGCAGGGGCCATTCAAATCCACATCGAGCAATCCAACCTTCGCCCCCTGGCGCGCAAACGCCAAGGCGAGATTCACGGTGGTCATGCTCTTCCCGACTCCGCCCTTGCCGCTCATCACCACCAGCTTTTGCTTAATGCCGGCCATTCGAGCCTGCACCTGCTTCATCTGCGCCGTGATCTGCTGCACGACTTTGGCGTCGTCAGAATACTGGAGTTTTGTCAGGATCGACTTGAGATCCTTGCCGGCAGCCATGGTCATGAAAAACCCTCGAAATTGTTGATGAAGGACGCTACCACAGGGGTTTCAGCGGAGTCAAACCACCTCCGGGCCCCTTAGTCAGATGGAATACTGGATCGTTGACTTCGTCCCCGAAGGCTCAATGAGTACGCCCCGCTTCTTCAATTCCTCCAGGATCTGGCGGGCGGCGGCATCGAAATCCTGCGGCCCGGCAAAATGCAGATCCGTGTTGGGTGGCGGCTCCTCCCCGGCCCTGCTCATATGCACCGCGATCACCGGGGCCGGTTGAACCAGGGTGCGAATCATCTCCGCCATGCGCTGGTAATTGATCCCGAACGTTTTGCTGGTCGAGACCACAATGAGCCCTGTATCGATCAACAGCCGGGCCACTTCACCATATCGACGGACCCGCTCGGACGCGAATGACGGGTCGGCAGCCGAGAGATCCGCATCCAATCCCTGCAGCAAATTCTCGCCTTCCAACAAATAGGCATGACGGCTATCAGCCACCAGCAGCGCCTCGACCCGCCGAGCAAGAAAGGTCTTGCCGGTCTGAGCCGATCCAGTGAACAAGACAATGGCGGCGCGGTGGCCAAACTGTGCCGCCCTGTCCTCAGGCCGGACATCGCCGGTGAGCCAGGCATATTCCCGTTGCCGTGCCTCCTCGCGCAGCCCTTCCTGTTCGTCGTGTACCAACTCGGTGATGATTCCGCCCCCGGCAATGTCATATTCATCCACGAGGACGAAGCGGCCCGTCGACTCGAATGACGACGAAAGATCAAAGGCAAGCGGCGCCTTCACCCGCAAGGTCAATTCAGCCACCTGGTTTTTGGCCACGGACTGACTTTCCTGAAGTTGAGCCAGGTCGGCTGTGTCGATGATGCGATGGATGACCACGACTTCGCAGGCGACTTCCCGCGTGGCCAGACGCAACACATACTTCCGCCCTTTCTCGAGCGGCCGCCTTCCCATCCAGAACAAGTTCACCCGGATCGCCGTCGAAACCAGCGGGACGGAATCCCGATGCGACGCAATTTCTCCGCGTTCCACAAAAATCTGCTCGTCGAGCGTGATGCCGACCGATTGCCCGGCCTGCGCGTCGCTCTGCGGCGGATCGACGTTAAACCCTTCAATCGATTGCACCACCGCCGTCTTGTTTGAGGGTGAAAACACGAGCTGGTCACCGACCTTCAAACGGCCGGCGGTGATGCGTCCGGCTAAAATTCGCCGCGCGTCGAACTTATAGACGTCCTGGAGCGGAAAACGGAGCGGCTGCTCGGAGCGGACCTGCTCCTTCTTGAAAAGCGCCAGCGTCTCCAGCACGGTGGGGCCCTGATACCAGTTCATATGGCTGCTGCGCGTCGCGATGTTGTCACCCATCTTGGCGCTGACCGGAATCATCTGCTGCGGCACCGCCCGGAACTGCCCCAGAAATTCCCGATATTCCTTTTCAATCCCGTCGAATACATCCTGTCGATACCCGACCAAGTCCATCTTGTTGACGACGACCGCGAACTGCGTCACGCCCAACAGCGACAGCAGATACCCATGCTTTTTCGATTGTTCGCGCACCCCTTCCAAGGCGTCGATCAACAACAGCGCGGCTTCGGCCCGGGCGGCGCCCGAAATCATGTTCTTGAGAAATTCCTTATGCCCCGGCGCGTCGATGATGATGTACTGCCGCCCGTTCCAGATAAAGAACGTGCGCGCCGTATCAATCGTGATGCCCTGTTCCTGCTCTTCTAGAAAGGCATCGAACAAGAATGCGTACTCAAACTCCTTGCCCTGCTGCCGGCAGATGGCTTGCACCTTTTCCAATTTGCCTTCCGGCAGGGAGCCGGTGTCGGCATAGAGACGTCCCACCAGCGTGGACTTCCCGTGATCAACGTGACCCACGATGACGATATTGAGACTCTCTTGCGGCTTGGTCTGATCGTGCTGTGTCATAAAATTACTCGTTCGGTGAATCGCTGGTTTCCCAATATGGTTCGGTTCCATGCAAGCGTGAACTATCGAACGCCTCACATGTAGCCCTTCTTGCGGAGCATTTCCATGCCGCGTCCCGCGTCCTGTGCGCGGCCGGCCCGTTCCGCCACGTTGCTTCCGCGCAGCTCGACAATGATTTCATCCACGGTCTTCGCCGTAGACTTGATGGGTGTGGTGCAGGGGGCACAGCCCAGGCTGCGATAACGTGTGCCGTCTCCCCGATCGAGGTAGAGGTCCATGAAGGGAATATTCTCGTGTTTGATGTATTCCCAGATATTGATCTCGGTCCAATCAAGGAGCGGGTGAATCCGGATATGCGTGCCGGGAGGAAAGGTAGTCTTGAACTGATCCCACAACTCCGGCGGCTGATCACGAAAATCCCAATCGCCGTGCTTGTCGCGCGGAGAAAAGTATCGTTCCTTCGCCCTGGTGCTATCCTCGTCCGCGCGAACACCGAGGATGATGCCGGTGTAGCCCTTTTCCTCGACGAGATTTTTCATGGCATTCGTCTTCAAAGCGGTACAGCAGACATCCCGCCCCAACGTGTGATTCATGCCGGCGGCCAAGGCCTCCTTGTTCTGCCCTACCACCAGATTCAACCGCCACTCACGGGCGATCCGGTCACGATATTCGATCATGGCCGGGATTTTGTAGCTTGTATCCACGTGCAGTAAGGGAAAGGGGACATGCCCAAAGAAAGCCTTGCGAGCCAGCCACAACAAAACCGTCGAATCCTTCCCCATCGACCAGAGCATGGCGAGGTGATTGAAATGCTTATAGGCTTCGCGAAGGATGTAGACACTTTGGTCTTCAAGTTGACGCAAATGTTTCATGATTCACACTCTTGTATTTATGCGGACAGGCCGACCTTCGGCCCCGCTCCGGTTTCCGACCTTACACCTGCACTCAGCTCGGCTAATTTGGCCTTAGCCTGCCCGGACTCAAGCGCACTGCGGGCTGCCGCTAGATTCCCGGTGATTGACGTACCCTTGCCGGCCGCGTACAGCAACATGGCCGCGTTGAGGAGCACCCAATCCCGCTGCCCGCCCTGAATCTCGTTCGCCACCAGCCGCTTGATCAGATCGGCCTCCCGTTCACGCTGCTCGACCGGGAATCCGGCCATCTCGCGGAAGGTCGCCATCGCCAGCCCGGCATCCTTCGGCTGAAAGGTAAATGGCGTGATACGTTCGTCCTTAAGCTCCAAGAGGCGCGTTGAATTGCCGATGGACAGTTCCGGGTCGCCTTCGACGCCGCGAATCACCAATGCGCGCGGACAGCTCAACATGCGCAAGGCTTCAATCGTCTTTTCGAAATAGGGCGGATGGGACAAGCCGATCACCTGCGAGGTGGCACGGGCCGGATTGAGCATTCTCGCCACCGGGTGGAAGAAATTGCGCACGCCCAATTCCTGCCGCATTTCGAGAAACCGGCTCACGGGCGGGTGATAGAGCGCCAGATCCAGATACGCGAATCCCTTCTTTTCCAACTCAGGCCCGACCAGCTTGGCGGTCTGATCGACTGGAATGCCCAGGAGCTTCAAGACTGACGAGACGCCACGACGATCCGGCGGTCCATCCACGCCATGGAGCAGCACCACCGCGCCGGCAGCCGCCGCAATAATCGCGGCAGGCACAATGGCGTGAAAGGTTTCCCTCTTTCCCGCATAGACGGGGACGTCCACCACGCCAAGCCCGGACCGGACCGGAACCGGCGGAACATATTGCCTCGCAGTAGCCGTGAAGGCGGCCAGTTCCGTCACCGATTCCGATTTAAAGCGCATCGCGATGAGGAACGCCCCGATCTGGGCTGGCGTGGCGGTCCCTTCGATCATCAGGCGCATGGCCTGCTTGGCTTCTTCCCACGTGAGATCCTTGGACGTCTTTTGACCTTTAGCGACTTTGGCGAGCAGATGTTGCATGTGATGGTAGTAACCTTGTCTGGTTCAGGGTGACGATGATGTTATTTGTGCAGTCCGCACTCGGTCTTGCCGAAATTCTTCCACCGACCGGAACGCGGATCGTCTCCCGGAAGGACAGGCGCTGTGCAGTGTGTACAGCCGATGCTGGGGTAGTTGCGGTCATGCAATACGTTGTACGGGACTTCGTGGAGCTGGATATACATCCAGACCTGCTCACTGGTCCACCGGACCAGCGGGTTCACTTTGACCAGGTTGAATTTCTTGTCCCATTCGACCAACCCGGCATTGGCTCTGGTCGGAGCCTGATCCCGCCTGATTCCGGTGATCCAGGCATCGTAGCGGCCGAGAATCCGCGTCAGCGGCTCGATTTTTCTGAGTTCGCAGCACTGATCGGGCTTCGTCGCCCAGAGAGCCGCGCCGTGCTGGGCAGCCTGCTGCTCCGGCGTCAACAGCGACTTCATCTGAATGACCTGGGCAGGCTTCAACCCATACCGCGCGACAATGCGATCCCGCACGTCGAACGTTTCCGGAAACAAAAAATCGGTATCGAGATAGAAGAGCGGCGCTTCCGGATCGATCCGATGCACCATATCGACCAACGCCACATCTTCCGCCCCGAAACTGCAGGCCAGCACGATGCGTTGCCGGTAGGTCTTCAGCGCGTATTCCAAGAGGTCCCATGGCTGCTTGGTTTCGAATGAGTCGCTGAGCGCCTTCAACTCCTCATCCGATGGACGACCGACAGGCGTGATAT
The DNA here is from genome assembly GCA_009594995.1 of Nitrospira sp. GTDB lineage: Bacteria > Nitrospirota > Nitrospiria > Nitrospirales > Nitrospiraceae > Nitrospira_A. The sequence continues at coordinate 44,128 of VOPR01000019.1, forward strand.
GTGTATTCGATTCCACCAGTCGCTCCCTTACCCCTCGACCTTTTCCACGAGAATTTTGAAGTGTTTGGCCTCGGGTTCCAAGGGTCCTTCTTCGAGGATCTTGTGCCCGTCGTTCCGTAAACTCATCGGCACATTCCTGATGGGTTCTCCGGCATCCAGCCATACTTCAAGCTGCTCGCCGTTGTCCATCATCTCCAGCTTCAATTTGGTCTTCACGTAGTTCATCGGGCAGGCCACGCCGCGCAAGTCATAGACAGGCGCCTGCGCCGCGGCAACGGGCGCGGGAGGAGCCGCAGCAGAAGCCGGAGACGGCACGGCTTCTTCTTTCACCTGCGCCAGCTTCAGATCCTTGCCCATTTGTTCGGTGGCGGCCCGGCAGACTGCGAGAAACCGCTTGGCGAAGGCCATTTTCTCGTTCGCCGCCTCGGCGGTCGCATCCTTTGATCCCAGATCACCGACTTGCGCACCAAGATTCTTGTATGTCGTCGGGACGATGCCCTTGCTCGCCAACCTCGCATCGAACTCCTGGAACGTCTCGGCATCGGTCGCGGGATCCAACCCTTCGGTTACCAGCAAACCCTTCGCCGCCGCCAGCACCGCACGATACGATTTATTCACCGACAGAGCATGCTGATGTTTCTCGACGAGCAATTTCGCCTGGTAGAGCTCCTGATCGGCCTCCAACATGCGGTCGTCGATCATTTCCAAGGCTCCGCCCGCACACTCGCCGGGGCCCAAATCCTCCAGCACAAATTCCGCTTCACCTTCCCAATCGTAATAGTAGGTCGGATCCTGCTCGTAGGGCGGCACAATGGTATAGGGAATAAGCTCGTCCTTCAGGACATTTTTCCCGACCCGTCCGATGAACGATTGCAGGCTTTCGCCGGCCTTCCGATCGCGGCGATAGACGTCCACCAGGTGGCGCACGGCCGCCGGAACACTTTTCGCGGGCAGCTTGACTGCAAGCTGTCCGATTTTCGGCGTGCCGTCCACATGTCCGCCGAGGTGCAGCTCATAATGGGGCGCAGTATGTTCGCCGAGCCGTTTACCGACTCCGTGCAGCCCGATCGTCGCGATATGGTGCTGCGCGCAGGAATTATGGCACCCGCTGATCTTGACGCTCACATCGCGAAGATCTTCAGGCACCTGGCCGGCAGGAAATACCTCCGCCAGCGCACGGGCCATACCCTTGGACGATGTGATTCCCAAGCCGCATGTGTCCGTACCGGGGCAGGCGATAATGTCCTCGACCAGCTCAGCGCCGGGATCGCCCAGGCTATGCGCGACGAGTTCCTCATGAAACGCGCTTAAACGCTCCTCCTGAATCCACCGGATGATCACGTTTTGATTGATCGTGGTGCGGATGTTGCCATTGGAATAGCGTTCGGCCAAGTCGGCCACCACCCACATTTGCTCGCCCGTCAGATCGCCCATGGGCAACTTAATCGCCGCTGCGGCAAATCCAGGCTGCCGTTGGGGAACCACGTTCGTCCGTTTCCACGCTTCGAATGCAGACTCGGCACCGTTGCGCGAGGCCATACCGTTGCCGTTGCCATTGGTGACGCTCGAGGCTTTCATCGGCATCAACAACGGCGGCGTATCGGCATACTCCAGCAACTTGATCGGTTCATGAGTGGGTACCGCATACCCCATCGCCGCATAGGCCGCTTCCCACCGGCGCTTGAATTCGTCGAACCCGAGTTTCTCGATGACGAACTTCATGCGGGCCTTGTTGCGATTCTTGCGGTTTCCGAGGGTATCGAACACCTTGATCACCGCTTCGATGGTCGGCAACAGTTCGTCCATCGGCGTAAATTCTCTGAGCACTTGAGCCATGCGGGGGGTCGATCCCAATCCGCCGCCCGCCACCATCCGGAACCCAATAGTTCCGTCCGCCCGCTTTGCCGCCAGCAAACCGATGTCGTGAATGGGCGTGAGCGCACAATCCTGCCGGCAGCCCGAGAGCGCAATCTTGAACTTCCGTGGGAGGCTCTGGTTCAGTGGATTGCGCAAGAGATGATAGGCGACTGTCTTCGCATAGGGTGTGACATCAAACACTTCGCCCTGGCACACGCCTGCTAAATGGCAGGCCGTCACGTTGCGAACCGTGTTGGCACAGGCCTCTCGTGTGGTCAACCCTACAGAGGCCAGTTGGCGCATCATCTCGGGGACATGCTTGAGCTCAACGAAGTGCAATTGAATGTCCTGACGGGTGGTCACATGCCCCACACCCGTGGCGAACTGATCGGCCAGTTCGGCAACCCGGCGTAATTGGTTGGCCGTCAACCCGCCGAATGGGATTTTGATGCGGAACATCTGCACTCCGGGTTGCCGCTGGCCATAGATCCCGTATTGCAGACGGAACGGCTTGAAGATGTCGGTGGAGAGATCACCTGCGAGAACGCGCTGAGCTTCAGCTTCAAATGTTTCGATCTCTTCGACTATATTTGCCGGAATGGGCTCTGTTTTGATCGCTGGACGGAGAGCCACTGTATGTGGAGTCATTATGACGACCTCGTCTGTTGGAGAGTAATGTGCCTACTCATGCTCAGGCTGCTTCAAATGTGGTACATCAACGTGTGTTGCTCGTCGAGAGCCCGTTGACGCTTGGCCAACTCCTCGACCGTGACTTCCGAAAGCACGCTTAATTCGGCCCGTTTCACACGATCCCAGATATGCGCGAGCAGAGCCTCCTGCTTCGACCCTCGCGAAGAAGCAGCTTTCGGACCGGCTTCTCCATTCGTGGTGAGCAGCGGGCCTTCTAAGGCGTCGAGAATATCGGCCACCGAGAGCTCCGACGGTTTTCGACTCAGGACATATCCGCCCTGTGCTCCACGCTGACTGGTCACCACTCCCGCCTTTTTCATGGCATGGAGCACCTGTTCTAAGAACCGGGCCGGAATAGCCTGACGCTTGGCAATCGATTTGGCACAAACCGGGTGCTCGGCGTGATGGAGCGCAAGGTCCACGGCGGCAATGATCCCGTAGGTGGCTCTGAGGCTAACCTTCATTTGCGACTATTCCGATGGGGATTCATGATCGTCTATACCTTGCTCGCGACTTTCCTGTCAAGTGCGCCCCCTGCCCGCGCTACCTCCTTATACCAGCTGCTCCTGCCTCCCAGTGCCGGCCCGACCATGTCGACGGCATGCTGGGAGCGGCACAGATGACCCATATCATCTGCCTTCACGCTTCACTCAGACTCGGCCATGCCGGAGAAAATACTATAGCGGAGCAGCATGGCTGATTCGCCTGGAGGATCACGTCCGATCGCGTCACGTTTTTCGTCATTGACATCATCTAGGGCCTGAGCAATAATCCCGCCCTCTTCTTCCTCGGTACCCTCATGACACTGCGTTCATCGACATTTAATATTCTGTTGCTCAGTACGGACAGCGAGATCCAGGCACACTACAAGAATCTTTTCGGTGAGCAGGCGATCACCATCGGCCGCGAGGGCCAATCGCTACCGAAAGACCTGGCGACGCGTGGCTACGATGCCGTCATCGTCGAATCGAAGCTGGCTGCGGCAGCAGACCTGAGCAAACTCCTCGCGGGGATCGATCCTTCACGGACACTTCTCCTCGTGGGGTCTCGCACCGTACTGAAACGCACCGCATCCTTACTGCAGGCGCCGAAAACCCCCAAGGTCGACGCGGCCCTCTCCAATGGAAAAGGGCAATCGCTGTGCTTGGACTCCTATCTCGAACACAAAGTCGGTGATTTCGTCAAAGGCATGCGAAACGGCTCAGGGAAAAATCTCCATCCGATGCTGATTGCCGCGGTCGAACGTCCGCTGATTCTTCTGACCTTGCGGGAAACCAAGGGCAACCAGATCCAAGCTGCAGAGTTGCTCGGGCTGAATCGGAACACGCTGAGAAAAAAAATTCTCGATCTGGACATTCCCGTCAAGCGCGCCAGGGCAAGCTAGGCTTCTCGCGACTGAGACTCTCTGCACCTCACCGGAGGCGTACACGAATACGCCGATACATCACGTCCACAGGTCGCCAACCACCAACGGAGGGAAGCCATGACCAAGGAAGAGTTGATTGCCAAAATGGCCAACAGCGCCGGTATCACCAAGGTCGCCGCGACGGTTGCGCTCGAAGCCTTCACCGGAGCCGTCACCACATCGCTCAAGAAGGGCAAGCGCGTGACACTGGTTAACTTCGGCACGTTTACGATTTCGAAGCGAAAGGCCAGAATGGGGCGCAATCCGCGGACCGGCGAAGCCTTAAAGATTCCGGCCGCCCGCATTCCCAAATTCTCGGCCGGCAAGGAACTGAAAGCGGCGGTCAAGTAGTCCGTCACCTTCCAAGCCTGGACTTTGCGCCGAAACTCGGCGGTGATTCCAGGGCAAGGTCACAGAGAAAAGCCTGTTTTGCCGGTGGGTTTCCTTGACACCTTTGGCAAGGCTGTATTAGCATCGCCGATCGATAGGCGCGTAGCTCAGGGGGAGAGCGCTACCTTGACACGGTAGAGGTCGACGGTTCAAGACCGTCCGCGCCTACCATTTTTGTTCGCTCAAAAGGTTCGTGCCCCGACTACCGGCAGCATGGTGGTCGGCACGGCGTTGTATTTTTTGGCAGGATTGACCGGAGTGGCCTCACAGCTCATTCACATCACCCTTCCTGACGGAACTCGCAAACAAGTACCAGCAGGATGCACGGTTCGCGATGCCCTGACTCCGGAAGGCGGCCGCCTCGACGGCAAAATTCTGGCTGCCAAGGTCAATGGCCTTCCGGTGGACTTGTTTTATCCTCTCAATCTGGACGCGACCATCGAGCCTCTGACCTTCGAATCTGCAGAGGGGCGAGAAGTGTATCGCCACAGCAGCACTCACATCATGGCGCAAGCCGTGAAAGAAGTGTTTCCCACTGCGCAGCTCACGATCGGCCCGGCGCTGGACGACGGGTTCTATTACGATTTCGCCTTCGACCGCCCCTTTACCCCCGAAGATCTCGAGAAGATCGAAGCGCGTGCGGTTGAAATCACCAAGCGCGGCCTGGCGGTCAGCCGGAGCGAACTATCCAAGCAAGACGCGATTAAATTTTTCCAGGACCGCGGCGAGGCCTATAAAGTTGAATTGATCAACAGCTTCGACGACAGTTCGCCTATTTCCCTCTACCGACAGGGGGAATTCGTCGATCTCTGCCGCGGTCCGCACCTCCCCACAACCGGCTATGTCGGTGCCTTCAAGCTCCTCTCCACCGGCGGCGCCTATTGGCGTGGCGACGAGCGCAACCCGATGCTGCAACGGGTGTACGGCACCTCATTCCCGACGAAAAAAGAACTCGACGCCCATCTCGCGAAACTGGAAGAGATCAAACGGCGCGACCATCGCAAGCTAGGCAAAGAGCTCGACCTCATTACGATTCAGGACGAGATCGGCCCCGGCTTGGTCCTGTGGCACCCCAAGGGATCGCTGATCCGCCTGCTCATTGAAAACTTCTGGCGAGAGCAGCACATCAAGGACGGGTACGATCTGGTGTATTCGCCGCACGTTGCCCGATTGGACCTTTGGAAAACCAGCGGCCACGTCGACTACTACCGCGAGAATATGTTCGCCGCGATGAAACTGGAGGGCAGTGAGTACCAACTCAAGCCGATGAACTGCCCCTTCCATATCATGATCTACAAATCCCATTTGCGCAGCTACCGGGACTTGCCGATCCGATACGGAGAGTTGGGAACGGTCTATCGCTACGAACGAACCGGGGTCCTGCACGGCCTGCTGCGTGTCCGAGGCTTCACGCAGGACGATGCGCATTTGTTCTGCCGTCCGGATCAGATTGAAGCCGAAGTCCGCCGCGTATTGGACTTTACCTTTTTCGTCCTCGGCACCTTCGGATTTACCGAGTTTGAAATTTACCTTTCGACCCGGCCTGAGAAGTCAGTGGGTTCGGATGAGAACTGGACCGTGGCCACCAATGCCTTGGAGGCGGCCCTTAAGAGCCGTGGCGTGGTGTATCAGGTGGATCCAGGCGAAGGCGTGTTCTACGGCCCGAAGATCGACATCAAGATCAAGGACGTCCTCGGGCGGTCCTGGCAATGCTCAACGGTTCAAGTCGACTTCAATAATCCTGAGCGCTTCAAGCTGGCCTATACCGGCGAAGACGGCAAACACCATCAGCCCATCATGATTCACCGGGCACTCATGGGCTCAATTGAGCGTTTCTTCGGTATCCTGATCGAACACTATGCCGGCGCCTTTCCAACCTGGTTGGCCCCGGTCCAGGCAGTGGTGCTCACGATCACCGATCATCAACAGGAATTCGCGGCTAAGATCGTCTCCACCCTCAAGAGCCACGGCTACCGGGTTGAAGCGGATCTCCGCAATGAGAAGATCGGCTTCAAGATCCGGGAAGCAGAAAAGAACAAGATTCCCTATATGCTGGTGGTGGGCGACAAGGAAGTGCAGAGCGGCATGGTGGCAGTGCGCGGTCGAAGCAAGGCAGACCATGGGACGATGCCGATCGAACAATTCCTGGAACTCCTCCGCACAGACACGAATCAGTCATTACGTGACACGGCAACCCACTCACAAACGAGGTGACCTATCGTCCCTAAATTACGTGTAAACCGGGAAATCAGGATTCGGGAAGTTCGAGTCATCGGTCCTGACGGCGAGCAATTAGGAATACTGCCGACCGTAGAGGCATTCAATAAGGCACAGGAAGGGGGGTACGATCTCGTTGAGGTGGCCCCGACCTCGCAGCCGCCGGTTTGCCGTATCATGGACTATGGGAAATATAAGTTCGAGCTCAGCAAAAAAGATCACCAGAGCCGGCGGCACCAGAAATCCACGCAGGTGAAGGAGATCAAGCTGCGACCACGCACCGACAAACATGATCTAGAGATCAAGATCCGTCAGATCAAAGAATTCCTGGCT
>VOPR01000001.1 GCA_009594995.1 Nitrospira sp.
ATCCCGGCGACCAGACCGATGAGAACGGCAAACAGCGGCGTGATATATCCCGCTGCAGGCGTCACCGTCGCCAGGCCGGCCACCGCGCCGCTGGCTACTCCCAGTACCGTGGGTTTCCCGCGGTGCATCCATTCCGCGCCACACCAGGAGATGGCCCCCATACAGGCCGCCGCATGGCTCGCGATAATGGCCGAAACCGCTACCCCGTTGGCGCCCAGCGCGCTTCCTCCGTTAAAACCAAACCAACCGAACCAGAGAAACCCGGTCCCGAGCAAGGTCATCGGCAGGTTGTGGGGCGCCATATAATCCGTCCCATACCCGCGCCGCTTCCCCAGCACAATCGCACAGACCAGCGCCGCCGCGCCGGAACTGATGTGGATCACCGCGCCGCCAGCGAAATCCAATGCCCCCAGCTGAGCCAGCCAGCCGCCACCCCAGATCCAATGCGCCAACGGCACGTAGACCAACACCGACCACATGGCGGCGAAGAGCACGACCGAGGTGAAGCGTTTACGTTCGGCAAACGCGCCGGTGATCAGCGCCGGGGCTATGGCGGCAAACATCAACTGAAACAACATAAAGGCCTGGTGCGGAATGGTCGGACCGTATACCGCATGGGGCGTGCTACCCACCCCGCTCAGGCCGACCCAATCCAATCCGCCGATCACCCCGCCCTTGTCCGGCCCGAATGCCAGGCTATAACCGAACAAAATCCACAATAGGCTGACCACGCTCAGGATCATGATGCTCTGCATGATCGTGGCGAGCACATTTTTGGTGCGCACGAGGCCGCCGTAAAACAGGGCGAGCCCCGGCATCAACATCGCCAGCACGAAGGCCGACGATACCAGCACCCACGCCGTATCTCCGCTATCCACCTTGAGCGGCGCACTCTCCGCCCAGGCCTGCCCAACACCCAATCCTGCAAGCAGGGACAATCCCCCTGCCATGCCCACGATGACCGTTTTCCGCTGCGCCGATGCTTTCACGCTGTCCTCCTTCGGCTACGCCGCCCGCCAAGAGGCCTCCTCCTTCACATTGCCAAGGAGGAGGCCCGGGCAGGAGCTTAAAACGTCTTCGTGAACTTCAACTTATAAAAATCCTGATTGTCTGTCAGGTCTTTACCCACCGTGAACCGGAACGCCATGTTGCCCGGGAGTTTCATTTCAACGTACGGGCCGATCCAGCGATAGTAGTCCTGAGCCGCCCCCGGCGCGCTGCTGTCACGCGTCGTCAGCAAATGCTCATAGTGCGCCCCGAGGGACCACATGCTGTTCATACGCACACCGGCACTCACCCAGTAGTGCAGGAAGTCCCAAGTTCCCCGGCCGCCGCCCTGAATCGGGCCCAAACAGTTGGTGCCACCCGGGTTGGCGCACCCGATCGATCCCCCGCCGCCGCTCCCGCCTTCGCTGCGGAGCGCCTTGTAGTAGCCCATGTAGAACTCGCCCTCGAATCGATCGTCGACATAGTTCGCAATGATGTTTGGCACTGCGCCCTCAAAGGCCGTGGTGCGCTCGTTCACACTGCCGCCGCCGTTCGGAAAGAATCCACCACGGGAAGACAGCAGACTGCCATGCACAAATCCGATCATCGGCGTGACGGACAGGCGCTTTTCCAGGAAGGTAAAATTCAGACCCACGTCCGTCTCGAGCCAGGGCGCATTGTCATGCACGCCCACGCCGCTGATCATGGTCCAATAGGTAAAATTAAAGGCGAGCGCGATGTTATCGGTCAGACCGTAGGTTCCGTAGATAGATGGATTGAACCCGAAGAAGCTGTCGGCCTGCATCGCCATCGTCACCGACACCGGGTGTTTGGTCGTATCCATGAGGTCGTCCGTCGTCGCAGCTTGCGCCTCGGCGAACGCGCCTCCTCCACCGCCTGCCATCAATGCCAACCCCAACACCCATGCCCGTGCCTTTCGCCCAACCAGCATATTCATGACGCCTCCAAAGAGAGAAGAAGTAAAAGTGCCCGCTCATCAACCGTCATGCCCGACGATCGGTGAGTCCCGTCTCTCTGGCGCCATTGCCAGTGTTGCTGACCGACGTCGTTGTCGGTCGGGATGCTGCTGTCTACCGATACCCGTTAGTGATCGGCATCCGCCGATCCTTGCCGAATGCCCGATGCGTAATCTTGATACCGAGCGGCGCCTGTCGGCGTTTGTACTCGCTGCGATCGACCATCGCCATGACACGCGCCACCGTCTCGGAATTGAACCCCATCGCCACGATATCTTCCAAGGCCCGATCCTCTTCGACATAGGCTTTCAGAATAGGATCGAGCACCGGGTACGGTGGCAAACTGTCCTCATCTTTTTGGTCGGGGCGCAACTCGGCGGTCGGAGGCCGTTCCAGGACGCGCTTCGGAATCACGGGCTCCGGCCCGACCAGGTTGCGCAGATGAGACAGCTCATACACCATGGTCTTCGGCACATCTTTGATCACCGCAAATCCGCCGGCCATGTCACCGTACAAGGTGGCGTAGCCGACGCTCATTTCGCTCTTGTTGCCGGTGGTCAGCACCAGATGACCGAATTTATTGGAATAGGCCATCAGCAGATTGCCCCGGATCCGGGCCTGCAAATTCTCTTCGGTCGTATCGGGACGGCGCCCGGAGAAGGGCTTTGACAGCGTCCGGAGATAACTCTTGAAGGTGGTCGTGATGGAGAGGGTATCCACTTGAATGCGGAGCCGACGGGCCATATCCGCAACATCTTCGCGACTGACCCGCGACGTATAGGGCGAGGGCATGAAGACCCCGAGGACATTGTCCGCGCCGACCGCATCCACCGCGATGACCGCCGTAAGAGCGGAATCAACCCCGCCGCTCAGTCCGATGACGACCCGCTTGAACCCGTTCTTCCGCACATAATCCCGCACGCCTAGAACCAGCGCCCGGTAAGCCTCATCAAGCCGGTCCAGCTGCGATCCCAAAGCCGGCACCATGACGGACTGCGACTTCCTGGTCGGTACCCGTACCTCAACCCGATCCACCAGCGCGGACACACGCGTCGGCAAGGGTTTCTTTCGCCCTTCTCCCTGACGAGCCCGTCCCACCGCGGCGACGTCAAGGTCCGCAATCAGAAGATCTTGCTCAAACGCCTTGCCCCGCGCCACGATCTCGCCGGTGTGATCCACAATGACGCTGCACCCGTCGAACACCAGTTCATCCTGCCCGCCGACCGTGTTGGTATAGGTCACGATCACGCGATTCTCCCTCGCCCGCGTCGCCAACACCTGCTCACGCATCCGGCTCTTGCCGAGATGGAACGGCGAGGCATTGATATTCACGATCACCTCGGCGCCCGCCGCCGCCTGCGCACGGGTCGGCCCCTCAGGAAACCAGATGTCTTCGCAAATGTTCACCCCGATTGTCGTACCATTCAGCACCAGCAGCGGGAGGCGGCTGCCGGGATGGAAATACCGGCTCTCGTCAAACACGCCATAGTTCGGCAAATGTCGTTTGCAATAGTTGGCAACGAGCCGGCGATCGGCCAGCACCGCCGCCGCGTTGTACAGATCATGCCGACCGGCGGGTGAAAAAGAAGACGCCTCAGATGCAGGAGCGCCTGTTGCCTCCCGTCCGACATACCCGACGACGACCACCAGCCCATGCGCTTCCGCCGCAATCGCTTTCAAGGCACGGTGGGTGTCGTCGATGAAGCGGGGCTTGAACAACAGATCCTCGGGCGGATACCCGGTGATGGCCAGTTCTGGAAATGCCACGAGGTCAGCCTTGGCGCGGCGCGCGTCCTTGATCCAGGCCTTGATCAATGCCGTGTTCCCGGCGATGTCGCCGACCGTCGGATTGATCTGGGCCATGGCAATTCGCAGAGAGCGCATCAATTTTTCCCAGGTCTCGGCAATTCGGAGATACGATACAATTCACGCAGCATGCTCAAAACCGTTGTCCCTCAAGGCCGCAGCGCAATGAGGATCTGAGGCGTACTCGAGCAGTACGTTGAAGATCCGAGTCAGCGAGAACGCAGCGGGCAGCGGTTTTCAGCATGCTGTTGATAAAAAAAAAGTCCTCGGACCCACCTCGGTGGATCAGAGGACGTCGTTGTCCTACGCCATCTCTATAAAGGATAGCCTCCTGAGACTCCGTTGTCCCTGGAAAAGCTGGCGATGATATAGCATCAGCCGGAATCGACTGTCAACCGATCAGGTGGGGGCTTTTGTGAGGAAAGCCCTGCTGCCCTGGAGCCGGCCTATGCTACAATCCCGCCCCATGCGCCGCTTGATTCGACAGACTCTATCGGCACCGGCACAACCCCTGCGCCTCTGGAAGGCCTGGCTGGCACTGCTCCCTTGCCTGCTGCTGATTGCCTGCAGCGCAACCGCACCCCTGACCTCCATCGGAGAGGGACCGTTAGGAACCGTCGCGCTTGAACGCCTGGCCAGCCGGGGCACTACCGCCAAGTACGGCAGTCCTCAGAGCAGTTTTCAAGCTTCCCATCCGGCCGCCTTGTCGGCATCCGTCATCTCCCATCTGCTCTCCGGGCTGTCGATTTCCGGACTCGACCGACCTGGAGCTGCAATGACCCAGGGCAGCTATCCGTTGTTTTCACATGAAGAAACCGAGTTCTTAACCCCGCTCATTGTCCGCGCCCTGTCACAAGCTCAACCGGATCAGCGAGTGCGTTTCACCCTGCAGGATGACGGTCTCAAGACCCAGGGCACTCTGTACCTGCACAAGACGACCCTCCGGGTCAGTCTGTCCCACTACCGCTCCTCGCCGGGACAGAGTGACACCAGACCGCCGGGACTGACACTGTCCTTCATGCCCCCGCAGGCGTTGGTACGAGACGATGTACCGCAGTCATGGATGATCATTGAGCCGGAACAACCCCGCGTCGCGGTAGCGATTGATGCCCTGAACCAACTCCCGCCTGCGCCACCCGCCCCTGCCGGCGAGAAACCGCCAGGTGAAACCACGCCGCCTCCGGCCTCTCCTGCATCCGAACAGAGCCGCTTGCAACAGGAGCTGCAATCCACGAAGGATGTGGTCGTCAAACAGGCGGAGGAACTGCAGAAACTTAAGGCGGAACTGGAATCGGTGCGACGTCAACTCGCTGAGAAAGAATCAGCCGCCTCCAAGGCCAAACCCAAGACTACTCCACGCAAGCCGGCGCCAACACCGTAACGCCGATACACGAAGGATAGCCTGCCGCTGCCTCTGCAACAGGTTCCTAGTACTGCCGGAGCGCCGGCCGCTCCAGGCCGAGTAGCTCACGGCGGGTCGCCTCCCAAACAAGCTCCCTCACCCTTCCCAACACCTCTGCCGAGCGGGTCACCAGCTTAACGGCTAATCCGGGGACAGGCGGCTCCGTGACTCCACCCAGAAGATCCCTGCCCAGCGAATCCAGTACTGCAGACACCCTATTGCGGACAGCCGGCCACCGTTCCGGATCGATGGCATCGCTTACCACAAAGAAGGATGCGACATAGTCGTAGGCGGACAGCAATCCGAGCCCGGCCGATTCCTGCTCCGGCCTCACCTCATACCGCTCCAATAGCCGGCCCCCGGATGCTGTAGTGATATGGATCTCATTCCGCAGAGAGGTGAAGGCCCAGCGTTCTTCTCGCGCCACACGACCGGATGCAAGACTGTCCCAGATCAACGCTGTCGCCCCCTTGGCCAATGTGACCGCCATGATCTGAGCAAAACGCGACCCGGCGAACGGAATGGTAACCTCCGGAAACCACTCGATGACGGCACCCGGCGCAACCGAGAGCGTCACGAGCTGCCTGGCTTCTTCTCCCAGCGAGCGATACACACGGTTGGCAGAAGGGGTGGACATCACCACATGCGCCCCCTCTTCCAGGACGGCATGAATCGACAGGTGATCGCCGGCCACGAATCCGCCCGACGGGTTGACGAGGGACGTGAAGGCGCACCCGCTGTCATCCAAATACGCAGGGGGAAACAAATGCCAGGGAGTGGAGCAGCGGGAGGTTGCCAGGATGGTGCGCGAGCCTTCAGGCCGGTAACGAAGATCCAGGCAGCCGACCCGCCCGATGTCAGCCATGGCAGGTCGGGTCGAAAGCAACGGCGACATGAGTGTCTCGGCCCTCAGTGAGGATGCGCGTGTAGTGGAAGGGTTTGCTCGATCCATTCGACGACGCGTTCCAACCCTTCACCCGTATGCAGGTTGGTAAAGACAAACGGCAGCGCGCCGCGCATCTTCCGGCTGTCTCGATCCATCACAGCCAAGTCCGCGCCGACGTGTGGAGCGAGATCGATTTTGTTGATCACCAGCAAATCGGACCGTGTAATCCCCGGTCCGCCCTTGCGCGGGATCTTATCGCCGGCGGCCACGTCGATTACATAAATGACACAGTCGACCAACTCAGGGCTGAAGGTGGCAGCCAGGTTGTCGCCCCCGCTTTCCACAAACATGAGTTCCACATTCGGATGACGCTTCAGCAAATCGTCGAGCGCCGCTTGATTGTGGGACGCGTCTTCGCGAATCGCGGTGTGGGGGCAGCCTCCGGTTTCCACGCCGAGAATACGGTCCTGGGGCAATGCGCCGCGTTTGGTCAAAAACTCCGCGTCTTCTTTCGTGAAAATATCGTTGGTCACCACCGCCAGACTGTAGCGATCGCGCAATTTCAAACAGAGCGCTTCCACCAGCGCCGTCTTGCCGGACCCGACCGGTCCTCCGATCCCGATGATCGGAATCCCCTTCGCCCGCGCGTCGGTCGTGCGACCAGTTCCGCAGAAATGTTCGTCTTCACGATGCATCGTTTGTGTACCTCGTCATTCGTATCTCGTGAAGTCTCTCCGGGAACGCTTGCCCCGACTTCACGAGCGGAACAGCCGTGACTCCAGCCGACTGTGGCGCATGGCATAAATATCCTGCACCGGCGACCAGGCCGTCATCGTGGTGGCCGCTGTTGCTTCCTTGGCACATTCATCGAACAGCGGCGTCCAACGCTCCAGCAGATGTTGCCCTTCACGTTGGCCCATCGGCAGGAGCTTCAGCGCGGCGGACACGAACCCGATCGCCGTCTGATAGCAGAAGGCGGCGATGGTTTCCGCCCTGTCCCATCCGGCATCAGCCAACGTCATCCCCAACACGACAGGGAAATGGCCCGGGGTCCGATCCGTCTTCATCGCGGCATAGAAATCTCTCAGGACCGCATGCGCGGCCGGTGTTTCGGCGGCGATCTTCACCACCTGTCGCCCCATCTGCTGGCTAGCCACCCGCGACTCCTGTCCGATTTTCATCGCATGCAGTTCATGATCGATGGCCAGCGCCACCTGTACGTCGTTGCGCAGCAACGCCTCATGGGCGATCCCTACGGCCACAGCTTCCCGGCGCGACACACCATGCCGGAACATCTGTTCCACATACTGGGAAAGTTGCTCTCCGGTCCGCACGGCCCCGCCCTGTACCGCCGCCTCCAGGCCCGACGAATAGGCGTAGCCCCCGGAGGGAAAGAAACTATCGATGAACCGGAGCCCGTGAAGCAGCGACAGCGTATTCAGCATAGGACGGCACCTGATCCCTTCATGACTGCGGAATGCTCAATCCGGCTCTCTAATAGAGCCGCGCCCGACGCGCACGGATGCTCAAAAAGGTTTTCCAACTAGGCCGCAGGCGAAGGCCAAGCCGGAGGCGTACCCTCGGGGGTACGTTGAGGACTTTGCCAAGCCGAGAACGACGTTGGAAACCTTTTTCAGCATCCGACTAGAAGAGGAAGTAGCGCTGTGCCATCGGCAACACCTCTACCGGCTCGCATCTCAACAAGAGGCCATCCGCGCGTACTTCGTACGTTTCCGAATCGACTTCGATCTGCGGCAGCGCGTCGTTCAGCTTGAGATCACGCTTGCCGATGTTCCGGCAACCTTTGACTGCGGCCACCCGCTTCTGCAACCCCAACTGCTTCGGCACCTCACGCTCCAACGCCTTCTGCGACAGAAACGTCAGGCTCGTCTGGAACGGCGCCCGACCGAAACTGCCGAACATCGGCCGCGTCAGCACCGGCTGGGGCGTCGGGATCGACGCATTAGGATCGCCCATCGCCGCCGACATGGGAAAACCGCCCTTCAACACGATCTCGGGTTTCACGCCGAAGAACGCCGGTTTCCACAAGACGAGGTCCGCCAGTTTGCCCACCTCGATCGACCCCACTTCATGAGCGATCCCATGGGCAATCGCCGGGTTGATCGTATACTTTGCCACGTACCGTCGCGCACGCCAGTTGTCGTGTAGCCCGTCTGCCGCCTCAATTCCACGCTCGGACAGATGCCCCCGCTGCACCTTCATTTTATGGGCGGTCTGCCAGGTCCGGATGATAACTTCCCCCACGCGCCCCATCGCCTGCGAATCGGACGACATGATGCTGATCGCGCCCATGTCATGGAGAATATCTTCGGCCGCAATCGTCTCACGGCGGATACGCGACTCGGCAAAGGCAATGTCTTCCGGCACGCGCGGGTTCAGATGGTGACATACCATGAGCATGTCGAGGTGCTCATCCATCGTATTCACGGTAAACGGCATCGTGGGATTCGTCGAGGAAGGCAGCACGTTCGGCTCGCCGCAGACCTTGATGATGTCCGGCGCATGGCCGCCGCCGGCGCCTTCGGTGTGGAATGAATGGATCGTCCGGCCCTTGAAGGCCTTGATCGTGTCCTCGACAAAGCCCGCCTCATTGATGGTGTCCGTGTGGATCGCCACCTGAATGTCATACCGTTCCGCAACACTGAGGCAGGTATCGATGGCGGCCGGCGTCGTTCCCCAGTCTTCATGCAACTTGAGCCCGATGGCCCCCGCTTCGACCTGCTCGTTCAAACCTTCCGGCAACGATGAGTTGCCTTTGCCCAGAAACCCCAAGTTGATCGGGAACCCATCCGCCGCCTCCAGCATGCGATGGATATTCCAGGGGCCAGGCGTGCAGGTCGTCGCATTCGTACCGGTCGCCGGGCCCGTGCCGCCGCCAATCAACGTCGTCAACCCGTTAGCCAGCGCTTCGGTAATGATTTGCGGACAGATGAAATGGATATGCGTGTCGATCCCGCCCGCGGTCAGGATCTTGCCCTCCGCCGAAAGGACTTCGGTACAGGGTCCAATCTCCATACCCTTCGTAACGCCATCCATGAGATCGGAATTCCCCGCCTTGCCGATACCGACAATGCGGCCGTCCCTGATCCCGATGTCGGCCTTCACCACGCCCCACCAGTCGATTATGATCGCATTGGTGATGACGAGGTCCAGACCTCCTTTCGCGCGCGTGGCCGCCGGCGATTGGCCCATGCCGTCGCGGATGACCTTTCCGCCGCCGAACTTCGCCTCCTCGCCAGGCACAGTCAGGTCGCGCGTGATTTCAACCAGCAGGTCTGTGTCGGCCAGGCGAATCCTGTCCCCCGCCGTGGGGCCGTAGAGGTCGTTGTATTGGCGTCTGGGAATTTTCATCTTAATCGGCTGCTGAAACCAGCCTTCAACTTCGTTCTCGGCTTGTCAGAATCCTCCACGTACCCCCGAGGGTACGCGTCCGGCTCTGACTTCGCCTGCGGCCTTGTTGAAATGCCGGTTTGAGCAGCCGCGCTCCTTTCGTAACAACCCCGCTGCCGTGTTACGTGTTCTGCACGAGAAATCCTTGCTCCTGCGCAGTTTCAATTGCCTTTCGCCTCACGGCTGCATCGTCGAGCTTGCCGTTCACCAATCCATTGATGCCATAGGCGACGCGGTTGCCGCCCAGCGCCACCAAGGTCACACGTTTGGATTCACCAGGCTCAAACCGCACCGCCGTTCCTGCCGGTACCTGAAGACGAAATCCGTAGCTCTGCGCTCGATCGAATTTCAGCGCGCGATTCGCCTCGAAGAAATGACAATGCGAGCCAACCTGAATCGGCCGATCGCCGGTATTCGACACGGAAAGGTCGATCGTCGGACGGCCGTGCAACGCAATGATGTCGCCTTCGCCCAGAATAATTTCGCCGGGAATGACCGGGGTAGGTCTTGATAGCTTCTGCGCCCTGTTTGCGCGGGTCGGCTTTGACTTTGACGGAGCCTTTTTCACACCAGCCTGAGATTTTTTTTTCATCCCATCACTTATCGTATCGGCTCATGAACGGTCACCAGTTTCGTGCCATCCTGGAATGTGCCCTCGACCTGAAGTTCCGGGATCATTTCCGGCACCCCGGACATCACGTCTTTCCGGGTCAGCAGCGTGGCGCCATAACTCATCAGTTCCGACACTGATTTCCCATCCCGAATTCCCTCCAGGATCTCGGCCGTGATCAACGCGACAGCTTCCGGATGATTGAGCTTCAGGCCGCGTTTTCTGCGCTCCTTGGCCAGATTCGCCGCCACATAGATCAAGAGCTTTTCCTGCTCGCGCGGTGTCAGATGCATCGTCAAACCTCGTCAAGAGTCATGCGTCAACCTTCAATCGGGCTTCGCAATGGTCGCTGGGGAAGCCACCACTTCCTTCGCATCGTAGACATCGTCCGCTCCGGCCGGCTTTTTCCCTTTATACATCGTCACCGTCATCGACGTGCGGCGTGAGAGTGCCAGGACATCGGCCCGCTGCGCAAGGTGAAAAAAATCAAATCCTTCCCGCAACGTCAATTCAGCGCAACGTCGGCGCAAAAAGGCATCCAACTGCTCCTGCGACGTGAACGAACTGACGCGATACTCGACGCGATAGACATTTTCTTTTAGTTGCTCGACTTCATCCTTCTCAGCCCCGCCTAATGGCGTGTAATGACCGGTGGCGCAACCAGTTGTGATAAGGGTGATCAAAAAGATCACGGCAACTTTAGAATGCATTTCCATCCAGACCTCAGACCTTCTTCAACTTGCTCCTCCAGGTTCTACTGTAGTCGGTGTGTCTGTATCTCCACTCTTCCCGCTGTTGACGTCCAAACTTTTGTTTTATCTGGCTCCCCGAATGCGTTTTTTTAATACGTTTTCTCGTCATCTCTGAGGTTATTTCTTTCTGTGAGAGAAAGACCGGGTTCATATTGCTGAAGAAACTTCATCACTCCACGCGCGTCATATACCACGTCATCAGAGAAGTCAGGCGACTGCGGAATTTCGCCGTCCAGCTGGTTAAACATTTGTATTGTAGCCTGAGCACCTCCTCCCATCGGTTCGCTCGAATCTAGACCAGACGGTCTCCGTTGCCCAGATCCAAGCACTGCTCCCATCGCTAATTGAAAAAAGAGTCCATCAAGGCCTCCCACCGGTATGACCCGATATTGTCTCTGCCTCTGAGCATTACTCCACGTGGCATAAACCAATTCTCCACCAGCAGTTATAATTATTCGTTCTGTAAAAGCAAAAGAGTCGTATCCCTGCTCAATTGTCAATTCGGCGCATCGATAACCTAGGTAATTCTCAATCTTTCTTCGCAGTGTGTGTTTATTACCTCTAAAGGTTACCCGGTAGATGTCCTCAGATATCTTAGATTCGACATACCCGCCCTCAGTGTCGTCTCGCTGATAGGGAGTGGAACTACACCCACTTCCTAGACAACCGATAAGTAGTCCCAGACTAACGTACCGAAACCCTTGAAACCACTGGCTCACACGCGATCTGCGATCGGTCTGCTGCGCGACCATAACCGGGCACCTCACGTAAATGCCTCGAAAAATTTTTGCTAGAGTCCGCGAGGTGCATAGTATCCAGAGCAATCCATGAGATCAACCGCATCGTTACCCCCACGCTTTCCTGACATCGTCACCAGATCTGGAGGAAGGCACTAGAATTTATTTACACCGTCAAGTGCTGCTTGACCATCTCGGCGCTCAGTTCATCTTTTTTCCCCGCCGCCATCACCGCCCCTTTGGCCATCACGACATAACTGTCCGCCAGGCGCGCCGCGAAGTGCAGGCCCTGTTCAACCAGGACGATGGCGAACCGGCGCGCTGTTTTAAAGCCGATGATCACGTCTTCGATCTGATCGACGATCGACGGCTGAATGCCTTCGGTGGGTTCATCCAATAACAGCACCTTTGGATTCGACAGGATGGCGCGCCCGATGGCGAGTTGTTGTTGTTCTCCTCCACTCAGCACACCGCCCGGCCGCTCCAGAATCTGCGTGAGCTTGGGAAACAAGGTGTAGACTTCGTCGAACGCGGCCTTTTCGGGCATACCGTTGGACATATTTTCGCGCGCCCAATATCCCAGCTTGAGGTTTTCGCGCACGGTCAGATGGGGGATGATCTCCCGCCCCTGCGGCACATAGGCGAGACCGCGCTTGGCGCGACGGTCAGTCGGGTACTTGGTAATCTCCGCTCCGTCAAAAAAGACCTGGCCGCTGCGCACGGGCAGCAGTCCCATGATGGCCTTGAGCGTGGTCGACTTGCCCACGCCATTGCGACCCATTACACAGGCCACTTGCCCCGCCTCGATGTGAAACGAGACGTTTCGCAGGATATGGCTCTCGCCGTAGTACACGTTGACAGTTTCAAGTCGTAGCATCGTATGTATTGATTACCTCGAAAGGATGTTCAAAAAGGGCTCCAGCAAGGCCGCAGGTGAGACAAGGCCGGAGGCGTCCCCTTGCGGTACGTTGAGGAGCATGTCGAGCCGAGAACGCGGTTGGAGTCGCTTTTCAACATCCTGCTAGCCATGCGCCACTTTCTGACGCCCGAGATAGATCTCTCTCACCCTGTCATCGGCCTGCACTTTTTCCACCGTGCCCTCGCAGATCACCGTACCTTCGTGCAACACCGTGACGATGCGAGCAATCTGCCGCACGAACTCCATGTCGTGCTCGATCACGATGATGGCATGTTTCTCGGCCAGCGATTGAAGCAGACGCCCGGTTTGTTCCGTCTCCTCGTCGGTCATGCCGGCTACCGGTTCATCCACCAGCAACAACTCCGGATCCTGCAGAATGACCATGCCGATTTCCAGCCATTGCTTCTGCCCATGTGACAAGGACCCCGCACGCTTGTGCACCTGCTCCGTCAATCCAATGGTCTCCAACGTACGGTCGATCTCTTCCCGCTCGGCCGCCGTCGATGTGCCCCTCAGCGTAGCCAACACGCCCTTGCTGGGTCGGCTCAAGGACAGATCCAAATTCTCCCAGACGCTCAGGTTTCCATAAATCGACGGGGCCTGAAATTTTCGTCCGATCCCGAGTTGCGTGATTTCATACTCGCGCATCCCCATCAGATCCCTGTCTTTGCCGAAGATCACGCGCCCGGCTGCCGGTTTGGTCTTGCCTGAAATCACATCGAGGAGGGTGGTTTTTCCAGCCCCGTTCGGCCCGATCACCACGCGCAACTCACGGTGATTGACGATGAAGTTCAGATTGTTCAGCGCTTTGAAGCCATCGTAATCAACCGTCACGCCTTCCAGATAGATGATAGAACCATGTTCCGTCATGCCTGTTCCCCTTCAACCGTCTGAGTCTTGGGCAGACGGACGGCTCGCTCCGCGAGTTTCCCTCGCACTTGCCTCGCAATGCCCATCACCCCGTCCGGAAATAACAGGACCACCACCACGAAGAGTCCGCCGAGGAAAAACGGCCACAGTTCCGGGAAGTAGTTGGTCAGAATGCTGCGCCCCAAATTGACCCCCACGGCCCCGACGATGGCTCCCACCAGCGTGGCTCGCCCACCCACTGCAACCCAGACCACCATCTCCAGCGAGGGCAACACGCCCATCTGCGCCGGGGTAATGATGCCCACCTGCGGCACGTAGAGAATTCCCGCCAGCCCTGCCAATGCAGCCGACACCACAAATACGAACAACTTGTAGTTGGCCGGTGAGTAGCCAGAGAACAGGACACGCTGCTCGCTGTCACGGATGGCAATCAGGACCCGGCCGGCGCGCGAGGCGATAATCCAGCGGCAGAGAGCGTAGGCTCCGCCGAGGCAGAGCACGGTAATGACATAGAGCGCGAGTTGCGTTCCTGGCGCGGACAGGCGGAATCCGAGGATGGTTTTGAAATCGGTCAGGCCGTTCGTGCCACCCAGATTCGTTTCGTTACGATTGAAGACCAGCCAGGCCATCAGAGCCAAGGCCTGCGTGATGATCGCGAAATAGACGCCCCGGATGCGGCTGCGAAAGGCGAGGAATCCAAAGATCAGTGCGAAGCAGGCTGGCGCGAGGAGACCGGCCAGCACGGCAGCAGAGAAGCTGTAGAAGGGCTTCCAGAAAAACGGCAATTCCGTGACCTGATTCCAGACCATGAAATCCGGCAACGCGCTGCCGTAAACGCTTTGGCTGCCGATCGTCAGCATGAGGTGCATGCCCATGCAGTAGGCGCCGATCCCGAAAAACACTCCCTGTCCCAGACTCAGGATGCCAGCGTACCCCCAGATCAAATCGAGGCCCAGCGCCAGGATGGCAAAGGCCAAAAATTTCCCGAACCGGTTGAGCGCAAAGTCTGAGACATGCAGCCAGGAATCCTCCGCCGGCAATACGTTAAGAACCGGCAGGACGAAGAGCAGCACGAATCCGACGACCCAGAACATGGTGCCCTCGCGTCGCTCCGCACTCGGTTGTGGTGGCACTGATTCACCCATGCTTTCCGTTCGATCCTTCCGCTATGCGTTACCCTTCGGCGTGGCGCCCCTTGACCGCAAAGAGTCCCGAGGGCCGCCGCTGCAGGAACAGAATCACCAACACCAGAATCAACACCTTGCCATACACTGCGCCGAGACTCGGCTCCATCAGCTTGTTCAACCCGCCGATTCCCAGCGAAGCGATGATGGTGCCGGCAAGTTTGCCCACGCCGCCGGTCACGACCACCATAAAGGAATCCACGATATAGTTCTGCCCGAGGCCCGGCTCCACATTGCCCACCAGGGTCAAGGCCCAGCCCGCGATTCCGGCCAGGCCGGAGCCGAAGGCAAAGGTATAGGCATCCACTTTTCTCGTGGGAATTCCCAAACAGGCGCTCATGCTGCGATTCTGTGTAACCGCCCGCACTCGCAATCCGATGCTTGAACGGAACAGCAGGGCGTAAATCCCGATGACGCTGAGGATGGACAGGCCGATAATGAACAGCCGATTGAAGGGCAGGAACACGCCCACCAGCACTTGCGCGCCGCCGTTCAGCCACGACGGCGCGGTAATGGCCGTCAAATCTCCAAAGTACATGCGGGCGCCCTGAATCAAGATCAGGCTGACGCCCCAAGTGGCCAACATCGTCTCCAGCGGGCGGCCGTAGAGGAAGCGAATGACTGTCGCCTCTAGAATCAGTCCGAATAGAGCGGCGGCAAGAAACGACGCCGGAAGGGCTGCCAGGTAGTAGGAGTCGAACCAACTTTCAGGGAAATAGAGCTTAAAGCACTCCTGTATCACGAATGTCGCGTAGGCCCCGATCATCATGAGCTCGCCATGCGCCATGTTGATGACCCCCATCAACCCGAACACAATCGCGAGCCCGAGGGACATGATCAGGAGAATAGAACTCAGACTGATGCCGCGAAACAGCGTCTCGATCGCGCTGGACCAGACGTTCCAGGATTCGATTCGCTCGATTGCAATGGTGGCCGCCTGAGCCAGAGTCTTCTGCGGTTCAGTCGCCGTCCCTTCGCTCCCGGCCTGCACCAGCTCTTTTAATGCCGGTACCGCATTCTGGCTTCGCATGTCACCCAGCTTCGCCACGGCCTGCTGCTTAACCGTCGGATTGTCGGAGACGAGATGCAACAACAGCGCGGACTCCTCCATTGCATACCGGACCCACCGATGCGATTCGTTGACCGCCGCCGCCTCTAGCCATGGAATGGCCGCCGGACGCCCGCTCGTTCCGAGATCCGTGGCGGCCGATCGCCGCGTATCGGCATCCGGACTGGCCAGGTTCATCCGATGACGCCAGGCATCGGCCACCGGCTTGATCGCCATTCGCAGGCTGCGATCCGCGTTGGCGCGCAACTCTTCCAGTCTCGGCAGCAGCGCCGCATCACCCTGTTCAATGAGGAGACGAACCGCCTGGTCTCGCGTACCCTCGGTCTCACTCGATAAGTCGGCCAGCGCCTGTTCCAGTTGAGACGGCGGAGGCACGTTTGTTTGAGCCTCCGCCGTTAGACCACCCATCACACAATACCCCAGATACCACGCGATCACCCCGATCCCGATGACAGACTTCATGCGTTGACCATCCTCATCCGTATCTCCAGCCGAGGCATCTTCGATCAGGCCTTCTTATACGTGCCCTGGTGTTGCACCCAATCACAGCCCTTTTCAGGATTGGTGTATTCACTCCAGGGCTCTGGCTTGACCAAACCCTTGGATCGCCAGACAACTTTGATCTGGCCGTCTTTCATGATTTCGCCGATCAACACCGGCTTATGCGTATGGTGGTTGGCCTCGTCCATCATGATCTCTCCGCCCGGCGCGAGGAATTTCTGTCCGTAGACGGCCTTGCGCACGGCGTTCACCTCCGTGGTCCCCGCCTTTTCGACCGCTTGTTTCCAAACATGCACACCGAAGTACGCCGCTTCGATCGGATCGTCCGTCACGCGCTTGTCACCGTCCGGAAGATTGTTCTTTTTGCAGTACGCCTTGAAGTTGGCCACGAACTGTTTGTTCTGCGGGGTATCGACACTCTGGTAATAGTTCCAGGCCGCCAGATGGCCGACCAGCGCCGTCTTGTCCATTCCGCGCAACTCGTCTTCCGCGACGCTGAACGCCATGATCGGCGCATCCTCGGCGCGCAAGCCCTGGTTGGCAAACTCTTTATAGAAGGGCACGTTACTGTCGCCGTTGATCGTGCTGATGACACAAGCGCCTCCGCCGGCGGCGAACTTTTTAATTTTGCCGACAATCGTCTGGTAGTCCTGGTGATGAAACGGCGTGTATTCCTCCATGATGTTGGCGGCCGGCACTTTCTTCGCCAATAACATGGCGCGCAAAATTTTGTTCGTCGTCTTCGGATAGACGTAGTCCGTTCCCAGGAGATAGAACTTTTTGTAGCCGCCGCCCTCTTTGCTCATCAGGTATTCCACCGCCGGAACGGCCTGCTGGTTGACCGCCGCCCCGGTGTAGAAAACGTTCTTCGAACATTCCTCGCCCTCGTACTGCACGGGATAAAACAGCAAACCGTTATGCTCCTCGAATATCGGCAGGACCGATTTCCGACTGACCGACGTCCAGCAGCCGAACACCACCGCCACCTTTTCCTGCACCAGCAGTTGCTTGGCCTTCTCCGCAAACAGGTCCCAGTTCGACGCGGGATCCACCACGACCAATTTCAGCTGGCGGCCCAACACCCCGCCTTTCGCATTGATCTCCTGAACGGCCATCGACACGACGTCCTTCAAGGACACTTCGCTGATGGCCATCGTGCCGCTCAGCGAGTGCAGCACACCAACCTTGATCGGCTCGTTGTCCGCCCCCAGGGACAGGGCCCAGGTGCCAAGATTTCCCAGAATTGCCGCGATCCCGATACCGGCGGCCGTACGCGAACTCTGCAGCAAAAAGTCTCGCCGTGAGGGGAGGCTCTCGTTACGATTCATCGATATGGTCTCATCCGAACCCTGTGCGTTCTTTGTAGTCATCATTCGGCTCCTTTCGCCGTCAGTTGTGGGCTAAAAGTTGTACCAAGTCGACAGCATGAAGTTGTCGCCGGCGAAATGCTCTCTCGTAGACCATTCGGTCATGAGGTGATTCCACTCCAGGGATGCGTACAAATCGCCCCAAATGTGACGGACTGCCGTCAAATAGGTCCGGTGATTCAGCACATACTGCGTATCCGCTCCAGCGCTCGTGCCGTTTAGATCGGAATTCAACGGATTGTCGAACCCGTATCCGGCAATGAGTGTGAGCCGCCGGTCATAGGCATAATCCAATTCGCCCCATCCGACCACGGTCCGGATCGCCTTCCCCGTTCCCAGGTTGCGCTCCTGACCGAACCGGAAGAACTCCACGCCGAGGCCCTGCCCGTAGGCAATCTCGCCGGTGAATTTCAGCCTGCTGGTGATGGGCACGGCCAGTTCGGCCCCGACGAGATAGGAATTGATGTCCTGACCGGAAGGAATGCCGCCCGCCGTGGGCGCGGACCGGTAGTGACGGAAGGCGGCGTTGAGCGCCACCATGAAGCCGGCCTGCTCACCCGTTCCCGTGTAGGCGAAGCGGGTCCCGACATAAGGCATTTGGACCGGATCGTTGAAGGCGTTTTCGGAGCAGGCAAATCCGCTGCTGCCGCAACTGCCCGGCGTCGCCGCCGCCGCCCCGGCCCCTTGAAAGGTTCGTCGTTGCGTCTGCGGCTGAATGGCCGAGAGCCCGCGCTCGAATCGCATGACGGTCAGCAAGCCGTTGACGTTCTCCGTGAACTGGTGTTTCACCGTGACCTGTGGAAGACGCTGCCACAGATTCCCGTTGTAGCCCATGATGGAGAAATCGATCAGGTTCGGATGGGAGGACATGATCGGGGTCCAATCCATACCGGCCGTGATGGTCGTCCGACTGTTGTTCGGAGAGTATTTGACGTTCGCCAACCGCAAGCGCGGGGAAATGTTTCCTGCGTTGTCGGTTTGGCTGTAGAAGTCTGCTTCGACGACACCCGTGAGGGAGTGGGTGCCGTCGGTTCGATCCGCGCGTAATCCAAATACGCTATAGCGCGGGTTTAACGTCGAGGAGGCGTTACTACTCTTTCCCGCCGCGGTTGCGTAGCCGTTGAACTGCCCCGGATCGAGCGGGTTCGTATTCCGGTTGCTGTAAATACCGTCTAATTCGATTCGCCCGTACGGGACGATACTGCCCTTGCCTTCACCGGCAAAGGTGGGAGTGACACAGCCGCCGCAGATCACCGCCGGCGGCGTCTCCACCTCTCTGAGTCGTTGTCCGGCCCCTGCCGCCTCTCCGGCACTCTGCTCTTCCGCACCGACCGGCGTCGTGATGGCCGTCACCATCATCACGAGCGCGCAGAGTACAATTCTTCCCGGCCCTTGTACGTTCATCCTGATAGCCCTCCTGGTTCGGAACGATTGGACTGTCACCGGACCGGATGGGCTTGCAGGCATAAAAAAACGCCCTTCCGGTCCAACCGTTGGACCAAAAGGACGTCATTGTCCTCTGCCTATGTGGTGTCTGCGAGAATCCAGGACGTCGTTGTCCTGACCTTCACCGCATACGGGTGAGGTCTATACGCCTGCTCTTATCCTCTTGTCAAGCGACCAGATCCAACCGTTCTTCACCCTACCTGAGTTTTTCCTATGCTACACTACGCGGCACGCACGCACCTTCATGCTCACAAAGGACCTGTCCCATGAGCCGATACTACGTTCCTACCCTCTTTTTCCTCTGCATTTTGCTCACGGCCGCTTGCGCGACCGGGCCCCAACGCGATGTCACGATTCAGGAATCCGCCCGTGGCGGGGTGTACCTCGAACGGATCCCCACGCGTCAGTTTCAAGCCACCCATCCGATCCGCCTCGCCCCTGAGCTCATCGCCAAAAGCTTGCAAGGCGTCCTTGTGCGCGACGGAAAGGGCCTCCTGCAATCGATCGGCGCACATGACAGCCCGACGACAGCAGCTTTCTCCCGGGAGGAGATTACGTTTCTCGCCCCCGCCATTGCGGATGGATTGAGTCAAGCCGCTGCGGATCAACAGATTGGGTTTCGCGTGGTGCAAACGGGAGAGGCCGGTTCGCGGGATCGCACCGGAGCCGGAGTCGGCTCAGGATCACTGTCGCCGCAGCAGGCACCGGACAGCACAACCGCCGGCAGACTGTTCGTCTACGGGCGATCGCTGTACCTGACCATTCATCAATTCCGTCACCAAACGGAACCGCCGGATACCATCAACATGCCGAATCGCCGGCTTCCCGAACCAACCGGATTGAGAAACCGCTCAGTGCTGTTCATGCCGGAGTCGGCCCTCCGTCCCGACATCTATGCGCCGCCGTTTGCCGCAGCAGAGGGGCTCACCACTCTGGTCATCGACTACGATGCTCTGGCAAAGGCTCCTACGGCGCTGCCGCAAGCCTCGCCTGCCCCTGAGCCGATTCCGGCTGTCGCGCCGGTGGTCGTGCCGCCGCTCAAAGACGATCTTCAGCAGATCAAAGACCAGATGAAACAGAAGGAATCAGAAGTGGAGGAGTTGCGGAAGGAACTGCAGGAAATCAAACGTCAACTGGGAAGCCAGCCGCCCGACGCCGGCAAGGCGCCCTCCGGTAAGCCTTTACCCGCTAAGCCGGAGAGACGGCAACCGTAAACCGTTCACCCCCGGTTTTTGTCGGCCCGATCTTCGATCTCGCCCGCCAGCAAAATCGCTTCGGCGATCTCCCGCATGGACTTGCGGAGGTCCATACTCTGCCGCTGAATGAGCTTGAACGCGTCTTCTTCCGACAGGCGTTTCGACCGCATGAGATAGCCCTTGGCCCGATCCAACAGCTTGCGGACTTGCAACGCTTCCTGCATCTCAAACGACTTCTCCAGCAGCGTCGTGTGCTCGATGGAAATCGCCGCCTGGTTGGCAATGGCCTGCATGAGTTTCACGTCCTCGGACGTGAAGGTATGGGGCTTGGAGGTATAGGTATTGATGACCCCGATCGCTTTTTCCCGCACTAGCATCGGCACGCAGAGGAGCGAACACAGTCCTTCCTTTGAGGCCATGTCCGGGTACATGTAGGAACCTTCCTTGGTGACATCCGGTACGATGATCGGCCGGCGATCCTGGACCGCGCGACCGCTGATACTTTGGCCGACCTTCACGTTGGGCTTGCGCCGGTATTGTTCACTCAAACTTTGCGTGGCAGCAATACGCAGTTCGCCCGTCGTCTGATCCAGCAAGATGATGGAACAGATCTTCGATCCCATCATTTGAGCCGTCATCGTCACAATGAGCTGCAACACATCTTCGATCAATCGATTCGACGACACGGTTTCCGACACTTGCGACAGCGTGTCGAGCTGCAGCGCTTTGCGCGTCATCTGATCGTACAAGCGCGCGTTCTCGATGGCGCCGCCGACCTGCGTGGCAATGGTCGACAGCAACGCCAGCTCATCCGGGCGGTACCGCCGGGACCGTTTGTGCTGCACATTGATGACGCCGACCACTTCCTGCTTGGTCGTAATGGGCACGGAGACAAACGCCTGATAGCGGTCTTCCGGCAGGTTATGAAAAAACTTGAACCGCGGATCATCGCTGGCGCTGTTCGGAATCACCACGCGAGTCCGTTCCCGCGCCACCCAGCCGGTGATGCCTTCTCCCAATCCAATTGTGATACGCCCGATGAGCTTCGGATGAGGATTCTTCGAGGCCCGGAGAATCAGCTCGTCCCGGTTGTCGGAAAGCAGGTACAACAGACAGGCATCGGCTTTCGTCGCTTCGACCACCACATCGACGATATGCCGAAGCACTGACTCCAGATCGAGCGTGCTGCTGATCGATTCACTGATGCGGTGCAACACATCGACTTCGCGCGTTTTTTCACGCAACGCCTGTTCCAACTGGGGCACGGTTCGCTTCGACGCCATTGAACTCCTATCGTGACTGCTTTTTCTTCACTGTCCGGAAGCCTGCCTCGCGCACGCGAACCGCTTCGAACCAGGCACGCGTTTGCGCCTTGGCTAACGGCACAACGCGTACCGACCCGATTCGGTCCGGCACCACACAATAGACTGTCCCGGCAGACACTTTTTTATCCTGCTGCATGGCATTCCAGAGCGCACTGAACGTCACATTCGGCAAGCGGGCCGGCAACCCGGCCGCCTCGACCAGGGAACGCACACGGGTGACGACATCCTGATCGCAATGCCCCAGATGCCTCGCCAGATCGGCTTCGTACACCATCCCGACGGCGACCGCTTCACCATGAATCAGGCCCCGGTACCCGCCCAGAGATTCTAACGCATGCCCGATCGTATGCCCAAAGTTCAAGATGCGGCGGCGGTCGGCTTCGCGTTCGTCCTCTGAAACCACCTGCGCCTTTATTTCGCACGACCGCTTCACAATGTGTGCAACGGGAGCGTCATCCAATTTCAAAATCGGCCCCATGTGCTGTTCTAAGTACTCAAAAAACGCCTGATCCTCGATCACCCCGTACTTGATGACCTCCGCCAGCCCCGCGACCCATTCACGAGGGGGCAAGGTACGCAACGTGGCAGGATCGATAAACACGGCCCGTGGCTGATTAAATGCACCGATCAGGTTTTTCCCCTTCGGGTGATCGACTCCAGTTTTCCCGCCGACGCTGGAATCAACCTGCGCCACCAGACTGGTCGGGACCTGCACGAAAGAAATCCCGCGCTGATAGATGGCCGCGGCGAAGCCTGTGATATCGCCGATCACCCCACCGCCCAGAGCCAGCAATGTGGAACTCCGCTCAAACCGGGCGTTCACCAGGGCATCCATCACCGTGGAAATGGCTCGTAGTGTTTTGGTCCGTTCTCCGGGAGGGAGCACAATCGGAACGACGGTATACCCCGCCGCCTTCAACACGCGCGTCACCGGCTTCAGATAGTGCCCGGCAAGATTCCGATCGGTGACCACCCCGACCTTGCCTGCACATCGAAGACGGGTCAGTTCAGCGCCTATGTCCTTCAGCAGACCGCGCCGAATAAGGATGTCATAACTTCGCGCACCCAGTTCTACATGAATGGTTTCCTGGGGCGTCTCGGCTTTGGATGGTGCCATGGAATATGAACCAGTGTCTCGGATCTGGGGCTGATGGTTGTGCCTGTGACGCGATACCGTCCACAGAAGCCCGCAAAGGGCATCCAGGTATCCGGCACACCACGGTGCTACCGGAGACTGAACTGTGGACCGCACTATCTAGAGGGAGAAGAAGCCCGGAAGAAGCGCCATCTGGATCGGGGAGGAGACACGTTCCATGGGATTCGCCCCCATTGAGACAGCGGACCGTCATCAATGGGGGCGATTATTAGCTGGTCTCGCTAGGACCTGTCAAGTTGCCGAGCGAACGATCGTCGGCGTGAGGAAGATCAACAGTTCTTGCTTCGAGACGTTCTCGGTCTTGTTCTTGAACAACCAGCCCAGAACCGGGACGCGGGACAGATAGGGGATACCCGCCACGTTGTTCGATTGTGTGTCGACGAACACGCCGCCGATGACCATGGTCTCCCCGTCACGCACCAGCACCTGGGTCGTCGCTTCTCGACGATCGATGCTCGGACCGGCCGGGTTGCTCCGGGCACCCACGGCGTTCCGAGTGGCTCGCACCTTCATCAGGATCTGCTTCCCGATTTCTTTGGGATCGCGGGAAGTAATTTGCGGGGTCACGTTCAACTCGAGGTTGGCATCCACGAAGGTGGTCTGCGTTCCCTGCAACGACGTGGTCTGGAACGGAATGGATTCACCCTGCGCGATTTTGGCATCCCGTTTGTCCAGAGTCGTGATCTTCGGTGCGGCAATGACCTTGGTTAAACCGAGCAATTCGCCGGCCGACAACCGCACATCCAGCATGGCACCATCGGTTTTCCCGATCGAGAATCCGGCACCAGGCACGGACGGCAGCCCCGGGTTGGCCGGCAGGTTGATCAGGAAGTCCGACACCTGAGCACCGAAGGCTCCGGTGGTGCCGGTCTTAAAGGCGGAGGTACCGCTCGCAGCCCCCAGCTTGTTGACGTTCTGAATACCCCACTGCACACCGAGCGACCGCGTGTAGGTCGTGTCGGCCTGAACGATGCGCGCCTCGATCTGCACTTGCGGCACTTCGAGATCGACGCCGTCCAGCAATTGCCGCAGAACCTCCAGCTTGGACTCTGTGTCGCTGATGATCAGCGCATTGCTCGCGGCGCTGACCGTCATGGTGCCGCGCGGGCTCAAGTTCTGTCGCAACGAGGTTTGCACTTCCGTCGCGTTGAGATTGCGGATGTAGAACACCCGGGTGACGATGGGCTCCGCCTTGGCTTTGGAATCCTTGGCGCGTGCTTCCTCATCCTGCTGCTTGGCAATATTTTGCAGGGTGTCGACCCACACGATGTTCCCCTGGCGGATCATGCCCAGGGCGTTCATCTTCAGCAGCATGTCGAGCGCCTGATCCCAGGGCACATTCGCCAGCTTCATGGTGACTTTGTTCTTCACACCCTCGCCGACCACGATATTGAAACCGCTCACTTCGGCGATCAATCGCAGCACGTTGCTGATATCGGCTTGCTGGAAATCGAGAGAAATGCGCCGTCCAATATAACGCGACGACCCGTTCACTACCTCATTGGTCTCCGGCTTCCGCTCGTCTTTCTGCACCGTCTCTGCAGTCAACTGAACGGGCTGGACACGAAACAACGCTTTCGGCGCTTTATGAGAGACCAACATCGACTGAGGCGCGGCAGCCTGTTCGGCCGACGCCACGACATCGCTCTCAGCAGCCTTTGCGTCATTCATCGACAGAATCGACTTCGGCTCGAGGGTGAGAGTCAGACGTCCGTCTATTGATGTGATACTGTGCTCGGCGGGCTGCGCGAGATCCAGGACCAATCGCACCTTGTCGGGGTGATAGCCAAATCGCACTCGGGACAAGAGCGCATGCCCGACCGCCAGTTGTGACTGATGTCCTTCCGACTGAATGTGCGGCATATCGAGGACCATCCGGCGATCCCCGATCATCTTCACCGTGTGATCGAAGACTCCGTTGCCGGTGAGAACGAGCGTCAGGCGGCCTCCGTCAGGTTTGGCCTCCACCTTCGTCAGCACGGTCGCAGCCGGGTGTTCCTGAGTGGCAGCGGCATGCTCCGCAGCCCCTGCGCTCCCCTGGTCGGCGGCTTGCGTGAATCCGGCCAACCCGGTTGGCTCGCCCGGCGTGGCGGCTTGAACGTATCCGGCAAGCCCCAAGACGCCGGCCATGACAGTGACACTCAGCAGCGGATGTACACCAACCTGTGTTTGTTTCATTCTGTGCCCTCTTTCGGGTGCAGGAGCTTGACGTATTCCCGCTCCTGTTTGTTCCCGTACACGTCCGTGAACCGCTCTTGAACGATGATGCCTCGTTCGGTGATTGAACTGACCACACCATTATTAGGCCCGATTCGTGTTCCGCGGCGGATGCTATAGCCTTTGCCATCCGGCGTCTGAACCATGGCCGTGTAACCGTAATTGCCCCAGAGCACACCGATTAAACTCAGTTCCGTCAAGCCGACACGCTGCAACGGCGGAAGATTCGCGTCCTGTTCCACCTGCTGCCCGAGCTGGAGCATCGGCAAGAACGGATCTCGACGTCCGGAGGGATCGTACGAAGCGCCTGAAAATTCCATCGACAGCGAATCCCCCGGCTGCGAGACCGCGGCCTCGGCGCGAGGTGCCGGAGACTCAATGGCCGGTACCGGCTTCTGCGCCTCGGGCAACGGCATGACCTTCAGAGAATCGGCCGGCCGCATGGAGGCAACTTGGCGCACGTGCGGGAGGGTCTTCGACTCGACCGGCAACGCGGTTCCGCCGACTGCCAGGACGACGGCTCCGAGGCCTATCGGCCGTATCCACCCACTCAACCAATTTCGTGTGTTCACAGTGCGTCCTCTTACGTTGGACATGAGCTGGGCTCCATTCCTCACTTCGGCTTCGCCGCAGGCGCCGGCGCGGCGGCTTTCTTTTCCTGCGGAGCGGCGTAGGCCACCAGATCGAAGACTGTTTGCGTCACCACACGGCCTTGATCGACACGGGCGGCGCCGATTCGGACATCCTGCACGGTTACGATCCGGGACAGCTTGCTGATGCGATCGAAGAAGATGGCGGCTGTATGGTATCCGCCCGCCACTTCCACGTTGATGGGCATCCGGATAAACAACTTGGACGGATCTTCAGCCTGCGTACCCGGTTTCCACAGCTTCACATCCAGCCCCAGCCGCAGTCCCAGGTCGGAGACTTGCTTGAGCAACATCACGGCTTCTTCTTCCGGCGGGAGGCGCTCTTTCTTCGCCGCCAACTCGATTTCCAACTGCTTGTTGGCCGCCACGAGTTCATCGAGGTGTTTAACCTTGAGCGTCAGGTTCTGGATCTCGGTATCCAACTGAGCCACCTGCCCCTGAACGGCCTCTAACTCGATGGTCTTGGGGTCCACGACGTAGAAGTAGAACCCGACTAAAATCCCCGCCACCAGCAATCCAAGCAGCGCAACCTTTTGGCCTGTCGGAATGCTACGGAGGCTGTCTAAGCTGATCGCATTCAGACTCATGTTAGCCTTTCATCGACAGGTCAAGTCGGAATTGATAGGTGTTCATCTTGTTGTCCTGACCGGCCCGGCTTTCCATCAACCTGATGGCGCCGAACTGATCGGTGCGCCGGAGATTGTTCACGAATTCAACCACGTCATCGTTGGTCAACGCGCGGCCTTCAAGCTCCACGCTGTTGCCTTTCAGGTTCAACCTCACCAGCCACACCTTCAACGGATTCAGGCTTTGACTGACGTGGTCGAGCACCTTGACCGGGCCCGTCCGGCTTTTCTCCAGCTGGTCGATGATGCGGTTTTTGGCTTCGAGCTGTTTCTTTCTTTCTTCAAAATCCTGGACAGCCTTCACTTGCTCTTTCAGCTGCGCCACTTGTTTGTCTTTGAGCTGCTTTTCGCTCTGCTTGGCCTGAATCTCCTCGTCGAGCGATGAGGCGTAGAACCAGCACCCGGTCAACGTGATCAGCAATACCCCGACGCCGATCAGCGCTTCGGCCCGTACATCCCACTGCGGCTTGGCTTTCCTGGACCGCGGTCCAGTTGCGAGCAAGTTGATTCTAATCATCGGTCCCCCACCGTCCGCAGTGCGAGGCCGACCCCCACTGCCGCAAGCGGCCCCATCTCCGCCAACTGCTCAGGATCGACGTTGCACTGTGAGGTGTCGATCTCGTTAAAGGGATTCGCGATGTCGACCTCGACATGCATGCGATCGCGAAGCTGTTGAGCCAGGCCCTTCACCTTAGCCCCCCCACCGAACAGCAACACCCGGGCAATTTCATTGTCAGAAGACGTCGTCTTGAAATAATCGATCGTACGGGCGATTTCCGAGGCGACTTCGGCATTGACGCTCTCCATCACGGCCGCAAGTGTATGATCGTCATCTCCGTCACTTTTCTTGAGTTGTTCCGCTTCCTCATACGACACGCCCATTTCCCGTTGCACCGCTTCGGAATAGCGATTTCCGCCCAGGGGGATGTCGCGGGTAAAGAGCGACACACCGCCGCCCACAATATTCACGTTCATCACGCTGGCGCCGATGTTCACCAGGATCGTGGTGTCATCCTGAGTGCCGGGCGACGTCACGCCGTACATGTTTTCCACGGCAAACGCGTCGACATCCATGACAATGGGAACCAATCCGGCCGCCTTGACCAACTCCGTCAATTCGTTGACCTTGTCCTTCTTCGCCGCGACCAGCACGATCGACATTTCACCTTGCTCGTCCGGGTTCTCGGAGGGAGGCAGCACGTAGAAGTCGAGATTGACCTCGTTGATATCGAAAGGAATGTACTGCTCCGCCGCTAACTTCACCTGCGCGTCGAGCTCTTCGTCGGGCATGGGGGGCAACGTGATTTTCTTGACGATGACCGCGTGGCCTGAAATCGACACAGCCACCTGCTTCAATTTGACGTTTTGCTCAGCCAGCAATTCCTTAATGGCCGAGACCACTCGTCCTTCGTCCATGACCGTCCCGTCGACAATGACTTCCGGCTCCAGCTCCTTGACGCCGAATTTCTGCAAGGTATACCGGCCCCGGTGTTCCTTGATCTGCACCAGCTTGATGCTGCTCGAGCCGATGTCCAGCCCCAACAGCTGTCGCTGCGGAGAAAACATCGACAGGAAATCCATGTCAGTCAGGTTTTTCAGTGAAGCCAGCATGCTTTTACCCTCTCTACGCGACCTCTTTGCGCCCGCCGCCCATTACCTGCTTGATCTGCTCGACATTTTCAGCTGTGTATAGACGCCAGTTCCGCCAATCTCGCGGCGGCCCAGTGATCAGTCCTTCGCGCTCCCAACGGAACAACGTTGCGCGCGAGATGTCGAACATCTCGCAGACCTCGTTGGTCTTGTAGAGTTTCTTTTTCTGAACATCGCTCACTTTCTTCACACACCGCCTCAAACGCCGCTATTCATCACATAATTCGAGCTCACGAAATTAAGTATAGTTGATATAGTCCACCTGTCAAGAAAGTGGACCTGCCAACGGGCTATCGTAGGAAAACGAAGAAACAGCGCGTGAAGACTAGGGTTTTTGCAGGTCGCGGTTGGTCACGGATACGTCGTAACCGAGGGCGGCAAATTGTGCCTGGAGCCGCAGGGCCATGGTCACAGACCGATGGCGGCCTCCGGTACAACCGATGCCGATACTGAGGTAGCTCCGCTGGTCCCGCTCATAGAGTGGAATCAGAAAGCTGAATAGATTCTGCAGATGGTCAAGAAATTGACCGGCCGTCGGGTCCCCGAAGACGTACTGTTGGACTCGGGCATCCTCACCGGTCAACGCTTTCAACTCTGGGACGAAGAAGGGATTTCTGATGAAACGCACATCAAAGAGGAGGTCGATGTCATACGGCACCCCGAACTTGTACCCGAAGGTGACCAGGGAAATGGTCATGCGTCGAACCGTCGTTTCTTGCCGAAACTGCCGGATCAACAAGTCACGCAGCTCGTGCACCGTCAATGTGGAGGTGTCGATGACTCGATCAGCATGTTTCCGCAGTTCGCTGAGTCGCTCCCGCTCGAACCGCACCCCTTCTACCACAGGCATATGAGGGAGCAACGGATGCGGGCGACGACTCTCTGAAAACCGACGGACCAGCACTTCTTCACGGGCTTCCAGAAACACCAGCTGCAAGGCATGCCCTTGCGCCTTCAATTCTCCGAGGACCTTCGCCAGGTCCCCGAAAAAGACTCGTTCGCGAATATCAATTCCAAGGGCGACGTTCTTAATCTCACCGCCCTGCTGATGGCACAATTCAACGAAGGTGGGAAGGAGGGCTGGAGGCAGGTTGTCGACGCAGAAATATCCCGCGTCCTCGAAGGCTTTCAACGCATGGCTCTTTCCGGATCCGGAAAGACCGCTGATCACGACAAGATTAAGCGCGGCCATGAGCGGTGCGAGCGCGGTCGCTCGCGGGATCAATCAGGGACAGTCTTCCATTCGGCAACCGCTGGAGCACCTGGATGGAACCGGAAAGGGCATTGACGAACATCAACAGACTAAGCTTTGCGGCATTCAAGGCTTCAACGGCTTCTTCGACGGTCAACGCCTCCAGTTTTGGGCGCACCACTTCCACCCCATTGTTCTCCGACGTCGGCGCCTTGCGCACGACCGCACGCACACGCGGTTGGTCGCCGAATTTGTGGTTGACCTTGCGCTCTTTCAATTTGCGCAATTGCGCCCCGAGCTTATCGACAACCTCATCAATCGACGCGTACATTTCTTCGGTCGAGGTCTTGGCTTGCAACCGCCGGCCCTGGACGACTCCCACGACTTCAGCCACATGATGAAACTTTTCCACGCTCAACAGGATTTGGAGAGTGCCCAATTTCATCGCGTAGCGGTCGAGCCGCTCCATGCGTGTTTCGATATAGTCCCGCAGAGCAGGAGTGACCGCCACATGACGTCCCGTGATCATCAATCGCATCCCATCCTCGTTTCTCGGGCCCCCAACACGACCATGCGTTCTAGCCCGTCGCGACGATTGTTGTACCTCCATAGAGTCTTCTCCATGGAGTTCGACCTCTCCCGTTTCAAAAAAACTTTCGGCGTTGCGTGGCAGAGGGAATGTTATCCTCCGCGCGATACTTCGCCACGGTTCGACGAGCGATCAACACCTGCTGCGTCTTCAGCCGCGCGGCAATCTCTTCATCTTTGAGGGGTTTACGGGTGTCTTCCGCCGCAACCATCTGCCGGATCATTTCCCGCACCGTGAGCGAGGACAGCATGTCAGACGGTTGATCGGCACGTTGGAGACCGGCATTGAAGAAAAACTTCAGTTCCAACATTCCCTGCGGACAATACATATATTTGTTGGCGGTCACCCGGCTGATTGTGGATTCGTGCATGCCGATATCTTCGGCCACTTGCTTCAAAACCAGCGGTTTCAGATGCTGAATCCCCTGCTCAAAGAAGCCCTCCTGAAACTTCACGATGCTCGAGACGACTTTCACGATCGTCTTGTTGCGTTGCTCAATGCTCCGGATCACCCACTGCGCCGCGCGCAACTTGTCATCCAGATACGCCTTGGTCTCGGCTGACCCCGACTGCCCCGACGACATCAATTGCTTATAGTACGGGCTGATCCGCATGCGCGGCAGGCCGTCGTCGTTAAGCAGGACTTCCCACACGCCTTCGTTCTTGACGACAAAGACATCCGGCACGATCGCGTAATTCTGCGTGTTGGAGAAAGGCCGCCCCGGTTTCGGTTCCAACCCTTCGATAATCCGCGTCGCCTCGAAAACGTCGTCCATCGAAATGTTCAAGGCCTTGGCGATGCGGTTGTATTGTTTCTTCTCCAGGTCTTTGAGATGGTGGAGCACGATGGATTCCAGCACGGACCCCTTGAGCACACCCGGGCGTGACCCCAGAGAGCCCAGTTGGCTCCGGCCCAAAAACTTGAGCTGGAGCAGCAGGCACTCCGGCAAGTCTCTGGCGGCGACGCCGTTCGGGTCGAACCCCTGTACATCTTGCAGAACCGATTCAGCCTCTGCCACGGAATAGCCGGATCCCGCCACCAACTCGTCCAGCGTCATGCGGAGGTACCCGTCATCGTCCAGATTCCCGATGATCAGACGGCCGATGGCCTTCTCACGATCGGTCAGTCCGGACAAGGACAGCTGCCAGACGAGGTGATCTTCCAGGGATGTCGACTTGGCGACGGTTTGTTCGTAGGAGGGAAACTCTTCTTTGGAGGAGGAACTGTACTCGGTTTCCCCGCGGCGCATGTCCGTGTCGAAATAATCTTCCCAACTGGAGGCGGAGAATTCTTCGGCGTTTTCCCCGCTTTCCGCCGGCTTGTCATCGCCTTCCCCGCGCGTCTCAGCGGACACCGTGGTGGTCGTATCCGGTTGCTCGCGTTCGGTAGCCGCGGTTTCTTCGCTCTCCTCGGTCTCCGCTACCAATTCATCCAGTAACGGATTTTCCATGAGATGCTGTTGCAGACTTTGCTGAAGCTCCAAGCGGGACAATTGCAGCAACTTGATCGCCTGCTGCAGTTGCGGCGTCATAATGAGTTTCTGACTGAGCCGAAGATCCAGTCGCAGCTTCATCGCACACCCACTCCCTGCCTACTACAGGCGAAATCCTTCGCCCAAATACACCGCCCTGGCCATTTCACTTTTTTCGATCACGCCGGGGGGCCCTGCCTCAAGAATCGTACCTTCATTGATAATATAGGCCCGATCGGTAATCGACAATGTCTCTCTCACATTGTGGTCTGTAATCAGAACTCCGATGTGCCGTTGTTTCAATCGAATGATGATCTGCTGAATATCCGCGACCGCGATGGGGTCGATACCGGCAAATGGTTCGTCTAACAGCATAAATAAGGGGCTGGTCGCCAATGCTCTGGTAATTTCCAATCGCCGACGTTCGCCTCCCGATAAGGCATAGGCTTTACTTTTCCGAATATGCACCAGATCCAGCTCTTTGAGCAATGTCTCCACGCGTTCCGTCCGCTCACTTCTCGAATAGCCTAGCATCTCCAGAATCGCAAGGATATTGTGTTCCACGGACAAGCGTCGAAACACCGATGACTCTTGCGGGAGATAGCCGATACCCCGTCTTGCCCGCTTATACATCGGCAAATCGGTGATATCTCCGCCGCTCAAGGCGATCTGTCCCTCATCCGGCTGGCACAGGCCGACCATCATATCGAAGATTGTCGTCTTCCCCGCGCCGTTCGGCCCCAGCAACCCGACGACCTCGCCGGCCTGCACATCGAGGGACACCCCTTTGACAACTTTCCGTCCGCGGAAACTCTTTACTAAGCCGCTGGCTGCGAGACGATCCGGGCCACTCGACGAGCCCGCACTGCCCTGTTGCGATGTCTGGCTGACTGGCTTCGTCTCGATCACCGCTTCCCACCACTTTCACCTTCGATCACCACCTGGGAGTCCCCTTCTACCACACTTCGGTCTTCATCCAGGAACATGATGATCCGCTTCCCTGATACACGGGTTCCCTTCTGCCAGGCCACTGGATCACCCGTGAGCACGATTTTCTTCTGATCTTCGTAATACACGGCCTTCTGGCACGTGGCGCGGCCATCCTCTTTCTCAATGTTCACGTGGCCCGTCGCTTCAACCATGCGAATACTGCGTTCGGAAACCGCCGGCGCGGCATCCCGCTCCTTGGAATCGGGGGCATTGGCCTGTGCCGGGCTCTTCGATTTCGTCATCCCCGTGGAATTTTTATTGTCGTTCCCGTTCCGATTGGGATGAAAAGACACGACCATATGGTCCGAATGCACGACCAGCAGGCCGCGCGTCAGGACAACAGCCCCATCAAAAATGGCCGTATTCTCCTGATTGCTGACCGTCATGGTTCGAGACGTAATTGTGGTTGGCGCAGGGTTAGCCGGCGCTTCTTTTGCCGCGCGAGTCTCAGCCGCATGTGCATCCGGAGTAGCAAGCACAGCAGGGGGACTAAGAAGCAGGCACCACGTCCACACGCACATTGTCCAGGACTTGGAATTGCTCAATGTCCATTTTTCCGAGCAGCCCCTTGCCGGTAACTTGCAACCCGTGTCCTTGAATGGTGACAGGGTCTGGAGTTTGAATTTCATGCCGCGCATCAGTCCATACAAGATGATTTGTCTGAATGGTATAGCCACTTTGAGTCTCAACTACAATCGGCGTGGTTCGGTTCGACAGCTGAAAGTTTTTCGTTTGGGTGTCCAGCGTGCCCTCCTCGCCGGACAAGGTCAGCTCTTTTCCCTGGAGTCCGTAGAGGGTGATCTGCACGTTGCTGAGGACTGCTCGGCTCTCCTTCTCATATAGGCGAGCCTGCTCAGCTTGTACCTTCCATTGAACGAGGTCGCCTTTTGTCTGGGTAAAGGTGAAGTCCTGAATACGGGCATCGGCCGTCTCGGAACCGACCGGTGTAACCGAGCGAGACGAGGAGCCGGGATTGGAGCGTGTGATGAGCAAATACCCAAGAAATGCTGCAAGAACCACACTGAGAGCTAGAAGACCTCGCCGAACCCAACGTTCCCACATGGAAAAAAGCCCCTAATTTAAAGAGCTTCCCAGGTCAGAGCCTGGTGGCATGATAGTAGCATTCCACCAAAGCCAAGTAAACAAACAGACTGACTATGGCCTAGGAAAATGATGTGAATTGCAACGAGAAGAACGATGAGGAAGGATCGAATGCCACGACGACGTAAGAGTCGTCGTGGCATTCTCGCACTTAGCTTTCTGCAGGGGCAGAACTTTTTTCTGTCGACTCTTTTTTCTCCGCCACCGCAGTTTCGGTGGAAGGTACCGCCTTCGGCTTCTCCGGTCTGGTCACCAATTCAATGGCAACCATTTCAGCCGCATCTCCGATTCGACGGCGGGTTCGGATGATACGTGTGTAGCCTCCCGGACGATTTTGGAATCGTGATGCGACGTCACTGAATAATTTCGACACCACGTCTTTGCTCCGTAAGAAGCTCAGAGCGCGACGGCGAGCCGGCAAGGTCCCCTCTTTGCCAAGGGAGATCATTCGATCAGTAAAGCCACGGATTTCCTTGGCCTTGGCTTCCGTCGTTTCGATTCGCTCATGCTCCAACAACGAAGTCACGAGACTCCGGAACAAAGCCCATCGGTGTTTGGTTTGACGTCCGAGCTGTCGACCCTTCTTTTTGTGGCGCACGGTAGTCCTGTTCCTTTCTTACTCTGAACGCACGCCCGCGTCGCCTGACGGCAAGGCGTCGACTTTCATTCCAAGGCTCAGTCCCATTTCGGTCAGGATTTCCTTGATTTCATTGAGCGATTTCTTCCCGAAATTCTTGGTCTTTAACATCTCCGCTTCAGTCTTTTGCACCAAATCGGCGATCGTCTTGATATTGGCGTTCTTGAGGCAGTTGGCCGCGCGAACCGACAATTCCAGCTCATTGACGCTGCGATAAAGATTCTTGTTCACTTCATCAGACAGATCTTCGCTGCCTGCCGAAGGCTTCGCATCGGAACGCTCTTCCGGATTGATGAAGATGTCGAGATGTTCACGCAGAATCCCCGCCGCGTTGGACAACGCATCGCGCGGAGAAATCGTGCCATCTGTCCAAATCTCAAGGGTCAGCTTGTCATAGTCGGTCATACGGCCGACACGGGCATTCTCGACATGAAAGTTCACCCGCTTGATCGGGGAGAAGATCGAGTCGATGGCAATCACGCCGATCGGCAGGCCTTCTTCCTTATTACGCTCAGCCGGCACGAAGCCACGGCCATGCTTGATGGTCATTTCCATATCAAGCGCAGCATCCTTGTCCAGCGTCGCGATGTGCAAATCCGGCGTGAGGATAGTCACGTCCCCATCGTGCGTAATGTCGGATCCCTTTGCTTCGCCCGGGCCCTTTTTCTTGAGGCGAATGGTTTTCGGCTTGTCACCTTGCAACGCTAACCGGAGGCTCTTCACATTCAAGATAATGGATGTCACGTCCTCGGTGACGCCTGGAATCGTGGAGAACTCGTGCAACACGCCTTCAATCTTGACGGTCGTCACCGCAGCCCCCGTCAAGGAGGACAACAACACACGGCGCAGGGAGTTTCCCACCGTCGTGCCGAACCCTCGCTCAAATGCCTCGGTCGTAAATCTGCCGAATGTCGGGGAAAGAGTGTCCTTATCGACTTCCACCCGCATGGGGATCTGAAAGTCTTTCATCGCTTTAATCATGACTCCCCCTTCATTAACTCGTGTGTGCCTATATATCGCTCAGCAGTGGCTGGATTAGCCCGATGCACATCCAGCCAAGCTTTTCTATCGTGAGTACAATTCGACGACCATCTGCTCATTCACAGGCAACACAATATGTTCCTTGGTCGGTAAGGACCGGATGGTGCCTTTGCAGGCCGCCCTGTCCAGCTCGAGCCATTCCGGAATGCCGCGACCGTCGACGGCCGCAAGCGCCCCTTGGATCGGGAGTAATTCACGGCTTTTCTGTCGGACTTCGATGGAGTCACCAGCCTTCACCAGGGCACCGGGCGCCTTGACCTTGCGACCGTTGATCATCAAGTGACCATGGTTGACCAACTGCCGGGCCTCTTTTCGCGAGGCTCCGAAGCCGAGCCGATACACCACATTGTCTAACCGGCATTCCAGGAGACGCAGCAACGTATCGCCCGTCACCCCTGCTTGCCGTTCTGCGCGCTCAAAAATGCCGCGGAACTGGCACTCCTGGAGGCCATAAATCCTCTTGAGCTTCTGTTTTTCGCGCAACTGTAAACTGTAATCCGACGTCCGTTGACGAGCCTGACCATGCTGTCCAGGGGGATAACTCCGGCGCTCAATCGCGCACTTTTCGGTCATACAACGAGACCCCTTCAAAAAGAGCTTCTCGCCCTCTCTCCGGCACAAGCGGCAGACAGGTCCACTATATTTTGCCACGCTACTACCCCTCCTCTACCTCAACAACTCAAGTACGACCGAATCAGGAATTACATTCTATTGAAGATGCCCGGACCTCTCCTACACACGCCGACGCTTCGGCGGTCGGCATCCGTTGTGAGGAATCGGGGTCACGTCGCGAATCAAATTGATGCGCAATCCGGCGCTTTGCAGTGAACGAATCGCGGACTCACGTCCAGCACCAGGCCCATTGACGTATACGTCAACCTGGCGCATGCCGTTCTCCATGGCCTTCCTCGCCGCAGCCTCTCCGGCACGTTGCGCGGCAAAGGGCGTGCTCTTGCGAGACCCCTTAAACCCTTGATTGCCAGAACTGGCCCATACCACCGTGTTACCACTCATATCGGTAATGGTGACAATCGTATTATTGAACGATGCTTGAACGTGAGCCACTCCGCTCTGGACAATCTTACGTTCCTTCTTTTTGCCCTTCTTCACACTCATAGAATCTCCCTCAGCGCATGGCGCCTGATCGGTCTAGTCTCTTATGCTCTGGAACCAGCGGGCTTCTGCGGTTTGCTCCCGACACCCGAACGTCTTCCCTTACGGGTGCGTGCATTTGTTTTGGTCCGCTGTCCGCGAACAGGCAACCCTTTGCGATGCCGAAGCCCACGAAATGTTCCCGTATCCACCAATCGCTTGATGTTCATCGACACTTCTTTGCGCAAGTCACCTTCAACGCGGTAGTCACGTTCGATCACTTCGCGAATCTTCACAATCTTGTCTTCACTTACGTCTTTGACACGAATGGACCCGTCGACCCCGGCCTTCTTGAGGATCGCCTGAGCGGCGACGCGGCCGATCCCGAACACATAGGTCAAACCGATCTCAATGCGTTTGTCTTTTGGCAAATCTACGCCAGCAATACGTGCCATAATTACCCCCTAATTTCTTTCTTAGATCGCATCATGAGCTGGCTTGGCAAGCTCTGAGGACCTGATTCCATGGTCGGACAACCAGATCCACACCCGAAACCGCTACCACCCTTGCCAAGGCAACCCACATTCGGTCATCCCTGTCGTTGTTTATGACGAGGATTGGCGCACAACACACGAACGACCCCACGTCTGC
This sequence comes from Nitrospira sp., assembly GCA_009594995.1. GTDB lineage: Bacteria > Nitrospirota > Nitrospiria > Nitrospirales > Nitrospiraceae > Nitrospira_A. The sequence continues at coordinate 36,509 of VOPR01000001.1, forward strand.
GGACCACTTTACATTTTGCACAAATCGGCTTAACTGACGACTTGACCTTCATAGCAATTCCATTTCTCCACTACTTGAAGCGATAGGTAATCCGGCCCCTTGTCAAATCATAGGGCGACAATTGAATGGTCACCTTATCGCCGGGAAGGATCCGGATGAAATGCATCCGCATTTTTCCGGAAATATGTGCCAAAATTCGGTGCCCGTTTTCCAACTCTACGCGAAACATCGCATTCGGGAGGGTCTCAGCCACAGTGCCGGTCACTTCTATGACATCTTCTTTTGGCACGTATCGGTACGCCTCCCAGTTTTAATGTGACAACTGTGACAGAATCTTCGCCGGGCCATTCGGCTGGATGGCGATCGTGTGCTCAAAGTGAGCCGACCAGCGACCATCCTGAGTGACCGCGGTCCATCGATCTTCCAGAATACGAATGGCACTGCCCCCCATATTCACCATCGGTTCGATAGCCAATACCATACCGACCTGGAGGCGTGGCCCCTGTCCAGGCCGACCATAATTCGGGACCTGCGGCTCTTCGTGCAGCTGCCTTCCTATGCCATGCCCGACAAATTCTGTGACGACGGCGAAGCCAGCCTCTTCCACATGGGTCTGTATAGCATGAGAGACATCCGAAAGGCGATTCCCGACTACGGCTTTTGCAATTCCATGGTACATGGCTTCTTCGGTCACCTGAATAAGCCGCAATGCCTCCGAGCTTGCAGCACCAACCGGGACGGTCACGGCTGAGTCTCCGTAGAAACCGGAGACGATAGCACCCAGATCGAGCCCAATGATGTCGCCTTCCTTCAGACGACGCTTTGAGGGAATCCCATGAACAACCTGTTCGTTAACCGACGCACAAAGCGTTTTGGGATAGTTGCGATACCCCTTGAAGGCAGGAATGGCTCCCCGACCACGAATGGCCTCTTCAGCCATACGGTCCAGATCATCGGTCGTAATACCCGGAGCCACTTTCCCTTTTAACAGCTCTAACACTTCGGCCACGACGCGGGAGGCTTGCGCCATCAATGTAACCTCGTCCGGCGTCTTAAATACGATCATTTAGCGCCGAGCCCGACCAGCACTGTCGAAAGCCTGCCGTACACAAGGCCCATGTCGCCAGAACCATCAAGATCACTCAAGGCATTCTTAGCCTGATAATACGCAATGAGCGGGGCGGTTTGTTCGTCATAAACCTTCAAACGCGCTTCGATAGTCTCAGGCTTATCATCACTCCGTTGAACAAGGGCAGCTCCGCACCGATCACATTGGCCACTGACCTTCGGGGCTGCAAAGTCGATATGAAACACGCTTTGACACTTCGGGCAGCTGCGTCGCCCACTCAACCGTTTCACAACATCGGTCCGGGAGACGCGAAAATTAATTACCCGGTCGAGCTTGAGGCCTTTATCTTTGAGAATGGCGCTTAATTCCTCGGCTTGCGGAACAGTTCTCGGGAAGCCGTCGAGAACAAAACCAGCCTGGCACGATGGATCGGCAAGCTTGTCACGAACCATGCCGATCACCACAGCATCAGGCACGAGCTTCCCAGCATCCATGCTCTTCTTCGCTTCGATACCTAACGCGGTCTGATTTTTCACCGCCTCGCGCAGGAGATCACCGGTTGAGATCTTAGGCCACCCAAACTGAGCAGTCACCCGATCAGCCTGTGTACCTTTTCCAACCCCTGGAGCGCCGAGAAAGACGAGTCGCATTACTTGGTCCTACGATGTTCTGCCGCGAAGTTTTCCCTTTTGAAGGAATCCATCGTAATTGCGGTTCAAAAGATGGGACTCAATCTGTTGGGCAGTATCCAACCCCACGCCGATGACAATTAACAACGAAGTACCGCCAAAGTAGAACGGCATATTCAGTTTATAGATCAAAAACTCAGGGATCACACAGACGATTGCCAGGTAGATAGCACCAGCAAACGTAATCTTTGTGAGCACCGAGTAGATATAATCTGAAGTCCGTTGGCCTGGTCGGATACCGGGCACAAACCCACCATATTTTTTCAGGTTGTCGGCCATATCAACAGGATTCATGACGACCGCGGTATAGAAGAAGCAAAAAAACACGATCAGGCCGACATACATCAGCGTATACAGGAGTGATCCTGGGGCCAACTGCGACCCGATGGCCTTAATCCATGGGGTCTCAAAAAAACCGGCGATCGTTGCAGGAAATGCAATAATCGAGGAGGCAAAAATTGGCGGAATAACCCCGGCCGTATTGATCTTGAGGGGAATGTGAGTGCTCTGTCCACCATACACCCTACGACCGATAACGCGCTTCGCGTATTGAACAGGAACCTTCCTCCGGCCACTCTCGAGAAATACAATGGCCGCAACCACACCGAACATGATGACCGTCAAGACGACCAACAGTGGGAAGCTTAATTGCCCAACCTTATAAAGATCGAACGTCTGAGCAACCGCCGCAGGGAGACGTGCCACGATACCGGCGAAAATAATCAGAGAAATACCGTTACCAATACCGCGTTCGGTAATTTGCTCACCCAGCCACATGAGGAAGCCGGTACCAGCGCAGAGGGTGATTACGGTCATAAACCGGAATCCCCATCCCGGGCTTAATACAAAGGCTCCCTGATTCATTTGCTCGAGACCGACAGCAATCCCGAAGCCCTGAATCAGCGCAATGACAATTGTTCCGAATCGCGTGTACTGAATAATTTTCTTGCGGCCGCGCTCACCCTCTTTTGCCAGTTTAGACAGGTGCGGTATGACGACGGTCAGCAATTGAAGGATAATCGATGCGCTGATGTAGGGCATAATGCCCAATGCGAAGATAGTCAGACGCGAAAGAGAGCCGCCGGAGAAAATATCCAAAAATCCCAGAAGCGCGCCACCTTGCTTCTGGAGAAATTCTGATAAAGCTTCGCCGTTGATACCTGGCGTGGGAATGTGGGCGCCGACACGGTAAACAATCAGCATACCCAGCGTGAACAACACGCGAGTCCGCAGCTCAGGAATCTTGAAGATGTTTTGGAAACTGGTCAGCAGACGCTCAAACACAGGGAATGACCTCGGCCCTCCCCCCGGCTGCCTGAATCTTTGCCTCGGCTGACTTACTGAACTTATGAGCCTGGACCACGAGGGGTTTCGTCAACTCCCCCTGGGCAAGGATCTTAATAAGCTCTCCTTTACGTCGAACAAGGCCTTCGTTCATCAAGAGTTGGGGCGTAATGGCTTCTGTCGTTTCCAGATCAGCCAGGCTTTTCAAGTTAATGATCGTGTATTCGGTTCGAAATTGATTCGTAAACCCGTACTTGGGTACTCGACGAATCAATGGCATCTGACCGCCCTCAAAGCCGGGACGCTTTCCGCCCCCTGACCGGGCTTTCAGACCCTTATGGCCCTTGGTCGCAGTCTTTCCATGGCCTGAACCTGGCCCACGGCCGATGCGTTTTGGTTTGTGCTTCGCTCCACGAGAAGGAGCAAGATCATGCAACTTCATTGGGGACTCACTTCCAGTAAATAGCCTACTTTGGCAATCATGCCCTTAACCTGATCGGTAGCGGGGCGCGACACTGTGGCATTGAGTTTACGCAACCCTAACCCCCTGAGAACTAATCGATGTTTGAACGGGGTTCCGATCGGGCTCCGCTTCAGGGTAATCCGAAGACTCGGCTGAGCAGTCGTTGTCTTTTTTTCAGTAGCCATGAAATATATACCTACACTTCGCTTCCAACAGCGCGCCGTAATCGCATAGTCTCTTGCGGGTCGCACAGCTGTTGAAGTCCATTAAGAGTGGCCCTGACCGCATTGAAAGGATTACCACGGCCCAACGTCTTCGCGATGATATTGTGAGCACCGGCCAATTCCACAACGGCTCGCACAGCACCGCCTGCAATAATTCCAGTTCCGTCGGCAGCGGGCTTGAGCATCACATGTTCGGCGCCAAAAAGCCCATGAACTTCATGTGGAATAGTCCCGCCCTTGATAGGCACACGGACCAAATGCTTCTTGGCCTGCTCGACAGCCTTGGAAATTGCCACGGGAACCTCAGCAGCTTTTCCCTTTCCAATACCGACATAGCCCTGGCCGTCGCCAACCACAACTAGGGCGCAAAAGTTGAAACGCTTGCCGCCCTTTACGACCTTTGCGACGCGGTTAATGAAAACCACTTTGTCTTTTAGACTCAATTCTTCGGGATTGACTCGCACAACGTCATTCTCCTTTAAGTCGTCTCATTTCTCTTGCTACGAGCAGAGGAGGGGCGACCTTCGCCGGGAACCATACTTAAAACTGGAGACCGCCTTCACGTGACGCGTCGGCCAAAGCCTTGACTCGTCCATGATACTGCCGTCCACCGCGATCAAATACGACCATAGAGACTTTGGCGGCCTTGGCCCGTTCGGCGATCAGCTTTCCGACCGCTTTCGCGCCCTCAATGCTGCCGGTCGATTTCACTGCTTTTCGCAACGATTCATCCAATGTCGATGCCGCAGCGACGGTATGCCCACGAAGGTCGTCAATAATCTGGGCATAGATATGAGAACGGCTGCGAAAGACGTTCAGCCGCGGACGATCGCTCGTCCCGACGACAGACTTCCTAACCCGTTGTTTACGTCGTGCTAATTTTCTATTTTTTTCTTGGGTATTCATCAGAAGAGCCTCTACTTGCCGGTTTTGCCCGCTTTCTTTCTCAAGACTTCGCCGGCGTACCGAATTCCTTTTTGCTTGTACACGTCAGGGGGCTTAATTGAGCGAATGTTAGCTGCAACCTGGCCAACGAGACGCTTATCAACACCTTTAATGGAAATGAGTGTCTGCTTGTCGACTTTCACGTCAATGCCCTGCGGAACTGTATAAGTCACAGGATTGATGTAGCCGACGTTGAAGCTCATCTCGCGTCCCTGGAGTTGGGCTTTGTATCCCACACCGGTTATCTCTAAAGATTTCTCATACCCTTTGGTCACGCCCTGAATAATATTGCTCAACTCTGCTCGGACCAGCCCGTGCATCGCCCGGACATCGCGAGCATCACCTGTCCGATCGACAACAAGCTGCCCATCGGCAACTGCGACGCTCAAGCCATCGGTCAGCTTCCAATCGAGCTTACCCATAGGGCCCTTGACCGATACGAGACGACCGGCGACTTTAACATCTACACCGGTTGGAACTGCAATTGGTTTCCGCCCTATCCTCGACATACGAACCCCGTTACGTTACAGCGATCTCGGTTATTACTGCGTCTTTGCCGACTCGTTTTACCAGACCGAACAGAGAACCTCACCGCCCAACCCTGCCCGTCTCGAATCACTGTCGGTCATAAGACCTTTCGAGGTTGAAATGACGGCCACACCGATCCCGTTCCTAACCTTTGGCACATCATCTCTCCCGACATACACACGACGTCCCGGCTTACTGATTCGGCGCATGCCAGTGATCATTGGACGCGCTTCTTCGACATATCGAAGCTGGACCGAGAAAATAGGGTGTCCATCCTCTTGCGTTTCACCGTACCCGAGGATAAATCCTTCTTTCCCAAGAATGTTCAGAATCTGCCGCTTCACTTTAGAAACCGGGACCTTGACCACATCCTGGCGACGACGAGCAGCATTTCCTAGTCGCACCAACAAATCAGCAATCGGATCAGTAATCATGCGTTCCTCTTTTACGCTTGCAGAGGCAAGCTTCCTCCAGGGCGACTACCAGCTTGACTTTCGCACTCCGGGAATCTCTCCCTTGAGGCTCAAAAATCTAAAACAAATACGGCACATGCGAAATCTTCGCAAAAATCCTCGCACGCGACCACATAACCCACAACGATGGTAGTCACGACAAGAAAACTTGGATTTCACTGCCGCTTTATTCTTAAGCGCTAATCTTGACACAGAATCCCCCTTACTCGTGCCTTGGTCAGATAACTCACACGCCTACCTGGTTTTTCGTAAACCTAGGTTCGGAACGGCATGCCGAGATGTTTAAGCAGGGCCTTGCCTTCGTCATTCGTTCGCGCAGTGGTAACGATAGTGATATCCATTCCATGAATGGAAGCGACACTATCGTATTCGATCTCTGGAAAAATCAACTGTTCTTTTAATCCCAGGGTATAATTGCCACGACCATCAAACGCTTTCGGCGAAATACCGCGGAAGTCACGAATCCGTGGGAGAGCGAGAGAAATCAATCGATCTAAAAATTCCCACATTCTTCGGCTACGCAGTGTAACTTTCGCCCCAATAGGCATGCCCTGCCTAAGCTTGAAGCCGGCGATAGCTTTCTTCGCCCTGGTGGTGATGGGCTTTTGGCCGGTAATGATACCAAGCTCGTTAGCCGCACTCTCCAACAGCTTCACATTTTGAATGGCCTCTCCCATACCGACATTGAGCACAATTCTCTCCAGCCGGGGGACTTGCATCAAATTGCCGTAGCTGAATTCCTTCATGAGCGCCGGCACGACTTGCTCGCGATAGGTCTCACGGAGACGCGGGGCAAACTGATGCTCAGTACCAGCAGCCTGAGATATTTCAGGCGTAGCCATTTCTTTTTTCGCCGACGAGCGAGGAGTAGCCCCCTTGCCGCCTTTACCCTTCTCTACTTTTGCCATGAACGTCTTTCCTGTTCCGACTATTCGACAGTTTCTTTTGATTTCTTGCTGAGTCTAGTCCGGCGCCCGTCATCTTGGCGCTTGATCCCTAACCGAGTTGGCTTCTTCGTCACAGGGCACAAAAACATCACATTTGAAATCGCGAGAGGAGACTCGCGCTCGAGAATGCCACCCTGCCGAAGCTTCTGGTTCGGCTTAGTATGACGTTTAATCATATTGAGCTTCTCGACCAGGATCTTCCCATTCACCGTATCCACGGACAAGACTTTGCCGGACTTGCCGCGCTCACGCCCCGTCATCACCACAACGGTGTCGCCTTTGCGAATTTTCGTTTTGATTCGTGCCATCCCTACCAGAACCTTTCTTCCTTCGGCTACAAGACTTCCGGCGCAAGCGAAATAATTTTCATGAACTTCTTCCAGCGAAGCTCACGAGCAACCGGGCCGAAAATTCGAGTCCCAACAGGCTCACCCTGAGCATTGATCAAGACGCAGGCGTTACGGTCAAACTTGATATAGGAACCATCGTCACGTCGAACTTCCTTGGTCGTGCGAACGATGACCGCCCTACTCACATCGCCCTTCTTGACCCCGGCCTGAGGGATTGCCTCTTTGACCGCCACAACCACGATATCCCCGAGCGATCCGTATCGACGCCTGGTTCCACCGAGGACGTGAAAACACATGACTTGCTTCGCGCCGGAATTATCGGCCACATCCATGTATGTGTAATTCTGAATCATGCCCTGCCCTACTCACCGCCAAAAGGATCTGGCCCTTCAGCTCTTCAAGTGTGTTCCGTGGTTACTTTTCAGGTTGTCCCTTAACCATGACGCGTACCACACGCCAATGTTTGTCCTTACTGATAGGACGGGTCTCACTCAACTGAACGCGGTCCCCGACTTTACACACATTACCTTCATCGTGGGCCTTCAGCTTCGTCACTCGCCGTAAGACTTTCTTGTAAATCGGGTGGATGACCGATCGCTCAACGGCCACGACAACCGTTTTATTCATCTTGTTGCTGACGACGTTCCCGTACCACTCCCGCCGATGTTGTTGGCCTTCCTTCATACGCCTCTTCTCTCTTACTTTCCGACCGATTGGTCGGCCTGTGTCTGGAGCAATTCCAGTTGACGCTTTACCGTTTTCAGCCGGGCAATATCGCGCTTCGTACTCCGCACTTGCATTGGGTTTTCAAGGCGACCAATGCCGAGCTGGAACCGGAAGTTGAACAGCTCTTGACGCAACTGCTTTTCCTTTTCCGCCAACTCATCAATCGAGAGCCCGCTCAAATCTTTCACATCCATCACATCACCACTCAACACGCGCTACAGGTTACTGAAACTCGCCGCGGACCACGAACTTCGTGGCAATTGGCAACTTGTATGATGCAAGCTTCAATGCCTGCTTAGCGACGTCTGGCGCAACGCCACCCATTTCGTACATGATCCGTCCTGGCTTGACAACGGCCACCCAGTATTCCGGATTACCTTTACCTTTACCCATGCGAGTTTCAGCCGGCTTTTTGGTGATGGGCTTGTCCGGGAAAATCCTAGTCCACACCTGACCACCGCGCTTGACAAAGCGCGTAATGGCAATGCGCGCAGCTTCAATTTGCCGGCTGGTGATCCATCCAGGCTCAAGGGCTTTCAAACCAAATTCACCCAGAGTAATGGCACCGCCACGATAGGCTTTCCCACGCATCCGGCCCTTCTGCATTTTTCTGAACTTAACTTTCTTTGGCGCTAACACAGACCCACCTTTTCCTTATCGAGGTTCTCTAGCCAAGCCGCCCGAGCGCAGCATCAGGCTTTAACTGAAGCGCGGGCAACAATTCACCCTTATAGATCCAGGTTTTCACCCCGATCTGACCCATGGTCGTATGGGCCTCGGCAAAACCGTAATCTACCTCGGCGCGCAGGGTGTGAAGAGGCACACGCCCTTCGCGATACCATTCGGTTCTGGCAATCTCAGCTCCACCCAACCGCCCTGCCACCATGATCTTAATGCCTTGAGCCCCAAGACGAAGCGCGGATTGCACACTCCGCTTCATTGCCCGCCTAAATGCGACACGCTTCTCCAACTGGGTCGCCACATTTTCACTTACCAACTGAGCATCCAATTCAGGCTTCTTAATTTCCTTCACGGTAATATACGCCTGACCTGAGTACTCCTTCTCCAATGCGGCCTTCAGCTTGTCAACCTCCGCGCCCTTGCGGCCGATAATGATTCCTGGGCGAGCCGTATGAATGATGACGCGAGTCTGGTCCCCGGAGCGTTCAATCTCCACCTTAGCGACGCCGGCGTGGTACAGCTTCGCTTTCACCATTTTCCTGATTCGGATGTCCTGATGAAGAAGCCTGGCGTAGTCCTTATCAGCGTACCAACGCGAGCTCCAGGTGTAGTTGTAACCGATGCGATAGCCAATTGGATGTGTCTTCTGACCCATGAAGAATAACCCTCAGTCTAAGTGTAATAACGCTAGCTGTTCTGAGCCGCGTTCGGCGCAGCAACTGCGATGGTAATATGGCTGGTTCGCTTCTGAATCGAATTTGCCCGACCCATCGACCGTGCCCGGAAACGCTTATAAATAGGACCGCAATTCACTACGGCCTGAGACACCCACATTTCATCGCTATCGCCCAATTCCTTCTGCTCTGCATTGGCGACGGCGGAACGAAGCAGCTTCTCAATAACCCGCGCAGCATGTTTCGGAGTGTGCCGAAGCATAGCCAGAGCCATAGGCACCTGCTGACCACGAATCATGTCGATGACTACTCGCGCCTTTCTGGGCGTCACTCTCACGAACCGTAAATTTGCTTTTGCTTCTGCCATAGCTGACCCCACACAAACCTGCCTGATCCTCAACGGACCGGCAATTACTTAAGAGCCACTGCCTTTTCAGTCTTTGCCTGCCCGTGCCCTTTGAAAAAGCGCGTTGGAGCAAATTCTCCCAGCTTATGGCCGACCATATTTTCGGTAACGAATACGGGAATAAATTTCTTCCCGTTGTGGACAGCAAACGTATGCCCGATCATATCCGGGATCACGGTTGACCGACGCGACCAGGTCTTGATTAACTTCCGATCTTTCGTTTGATTCATCTGCTCGACTTTTTTGATCAGATGATCGTCGACGAACGGGCCCTTGGTAATTGAACGAGGCATTATCCTCTCCTACTTCTTCCTACGCGCGATGATGAATTTATCAGTCGCCTTATTCTTTCTTGTCTTGTAACCCTTGGCAGGAGTGCCCCAGGGGGATACGGGATGCGGATTACCCTGACCGGACTTACCTTCTCCACCGCCATGCGGGTGATCGACAGGATTCATCACCACACCACGAACATGAGGACGTTTCCCCTTCCATCTGGTACGACCCGCTTTTCCCACTACAACGTTTTCGTGATCCACATTTCCGACCTGACCAACCGTTGCCATACAGGTCGACAACACCTTGCGCATTTCACCAGACTTAAGACGAATCTGGACATAGGCGCCATCTCGGCCCATGACTTGAGCAGAACCACCAGCACTCCGAATCAGCTGACCACCCTTACCGGGCTTTAACTCGATGTTGTGAATGGTTGTACCCAAGGGCATATTTACGAGCGGGAGCGCATTTCCCGGTCGCACTTCTGCTCCCTCGCCGGATTGCACGGCATCGCCAACCACGAGCCCAACTGGGGCCAAAATATAACGCTTTTCACCATCAGCATAGTGCAGGAGAGCGATTCTAGCCGAACGATTCGGATCGTACTCAATGGCGGCAACCTTAGCTGGAATACCAGCCTTGTCTCGCCGAAAATCGATTTGCCGATAAAGCCGCTTATGCCCTCCCCCACGGAACCGGATAGTTTGGCGGCCATCATTGTTCCGCCCACCGGTGCGGAGATGAAATCCGGTTAACGACTTTTCCGGCTTCTTCTTCGTGAGCTTCTCACCCTGGATGGCGGTCATGCCCCGCCGGCCCGGAGAAGTTGGTTTATAGACCTTTAATGCCATAGCTAGTTCTCACTTTATCAAGAGGCTTGCACGCTATACGGTTTCGTAGAGCTCGAGCTTCTCGCCTTCCTTCAACGTGACAAATGCCTTCTTCCAATCTGATCGCTTGCCAACAAATCGACCCAATCGCTTCACTTTGCCGCGAATATTTACCACATTGACGCGCGACACCTTAACTTTCAAAAGTGACTCGACGGCCTGCTTGATCTGGATTTTATTGGCATCAGGATGAACAAGAAACCCAACCGTATTGCTTTGTTCACGCAATGCCGTGATTTTTTCTGTCAACAATGGCTGGATCAATACCTGATGGAGGTCTCCCTTCATGACCATACCTCCTTTACTCGCTCAAGATCTCCCTGAGGAATGACAAGAGAATTGCACCGGAGAACGTCATAGACGTTCAATTCTTCAGGCCGCAATACTGTGACATTCGGCAGGTTCTTCCCGGCCTGAACAACATTGGATGCCGGATCAGCAATAACAAGCAATACACTACCGGAGATGCCCAATTGCGCCAAAACGTTCGCGAGCAACTTGGTTTTAGCCTCCGCGATTGCCAACTCAGAAACCACTACGACGTTGCCCTCTGATAGCTTCGCCGACAATGCGCTCTGAAGGGCGGCTCGGTACTTTTTTTTCGGCATTACGAATGCGTAGCTTCTTGGTTTCGGCCCGAAAACCGTACCACCGTGCCTCCAAACTGGAGAACGCAGTGAACCCGCTCTAGCGCGGCCCGTATGCTTTTGCTTCCAGGGCTTCTTGCCAGACCCGCTCACCTCACCACGGCGCAAAGTTGAAGCAGTTCCCTGACGGTCGCAAGCACGTTGCATGACTACCGCTTCGTGAACCAGCGGACCGTGCGGCTTACAGCCGAATACCTCATTGGGAAGCTCGACGCTACCGACTTTCTTCTTCTTTGAATCAACCACATCAACGATCGGCATAGATCAACTCTTCTTCGACTTCCGCACAACCAGCAGCCCATTCGCACCACCGGGCACTGCTCCGCGGACGAACAACAGGTTTTCATCTGGACGGGCGTCGACCACCTTCAGACGCTGAACCGTGACGCGCTCATCCCCCATATGGCCAGGCAAGGCCTTATTCTTCCAGACACGAGACGGGTAAGAACTGGCGCCGATAGAACCGGGGGCCCGATGGAACATCGAACCGTGAGTCTCAGGACCACCCGCATAATTGTGGCGCCTCACTACACCCTGAAACCCCTTCCCCTTCGACACACCGACCACATCAACCCAATCACCCTTTTTGAAGATATCGACTTTAACGGTCGCTCCAATTGCGATGTCGCCGGTCTTCGGAAATTCGCGCAACCATCTGCTGGCAGGCGCTTGATGCTTTTTCAAATGACCGAGCTCACCAGCCGACAAACTGCGCTCTTTCACTTCACCGAAGGAAAGCTGGACAGCCTCATAGCCGTCACGCTCTTTGGTCTTAATCGCAACCACCCGACAAGGCCCAGCCTCGATAACCGTCACCGGCTCGAGAACGCTCTCGTCATAAATTTGGGTCATCCCCAACTTTTTTCCCAACAATCCGTTTGTCATGGTCTTCCTGTCAGCTCAGAGCAAATTAGGGACACCCAATCCTCAGAGCTTAATCTCCACATCTACACCAGCCGCCAAATTGAGCTTCATCAATGAGTCCATCGTCTCTGGCGTAGGCTCCATGATATCTAAGAGACGCTTGTGCGTTCGAATTTCAAATTGCTCCCGGGACTTTTTATCTACGTGAGTCGAACGCTGCACCGTAAACTTTTCGATTCGAGTCGGCAAGGGGATCGGCCCGACAACCCGCGCGCCGCTACGCCTGACCGTCTCAACAATTTCCACCACAGACTGATCAAGCACGCGATAATCAAAGCCGCGCAACCTGATACGAATTCTTTGATCGACTTTCACGCTCAACTCCTCACATGCCGGCCAAAAGACCGGGACATCACTAAGCTAGAATTTCCGTAACGACGCCGGAGCCGACGGTCTTGCCGCCCTCGCGGACCGCAAAC
>VOPR01000044.1 GCA_009594995.1 Nitrospira sp.
CGACATGGCCGAGATAGTGCGCTTTCATGTGATTGACTCCTTCCCGGGCGACGATGTCCGGAGCAGCGCCCTGACCGCCGCATGCGCCAGCACCACGTCGGGCTCACGCTGCAGTGCATCGTAATAATGCCGGCCGAATCCATTTCCTTCTTCGGACGGCGTCAACATGGTCCGCACCGCATCGATAGTCTGGGTCATTGCCCCCCGATCTTTGATCTCTTCTTCCTCGGACAGCTCATCGATCTTCACCATCAATTGAGAGAGCGGGCGCAACCAGGCGAACCACGCGTCACCTAAGACAAGCTGAAAGAACGCACCATTCGTCTCGATCCGCCCATGCACCCGCTCATAGGAGACCCGTTCGCTGTCCAGCAACGCCTTGTGCAGGCGCAGCAGTGACCGCGACAGATTGCCCAGATGCGCGCGCATGTGATCCTGACCTGACATGATCTCGCCTCCTTGCGAATCGATCCCGTTTACCCCGTCGGCTCACTATCCAGTTGATGCGCCTTGCGGCCGCCCCTGGTGAGCGGATGCATCGCCAGCTGCCCCTCCACCATGAGCCGCGCCATCTCCGCCGCGCGTGTGACGAGCGCCTGAGCCCCCTCGCGTAACTCCCGGCTGTTCTGCACCTCGCTGTTGTTCCGCTCCATGTCCTCCGCGCTCCATCCGCGGGAATGGGCAATGAATGGAAATTGCGGGAACTGACAGCCGACCTCGGCGAAAAAGGTCATCAGTTGACCGGCCACGCCTTGGACATTGTCCTGCCCGCCCATAATGATGAAGGCGGCGACTTTATTCTTGAGCAGGTGCCGGTTGGCGATCGCCTCCTGATTTTGAATGCAGTTCATCCGTTCGACCATCTTGTAATAGAGACTGCTGGCGCCGCCCCATCGGATCGGTGTCGAGACGAGAATCACATCCGCCCAATGCACCACGGCTTCGTACACACGGTCCATTTGATCGGTCGGATCCATCTGCGTAATTGAGCAGGGCCAGGTGCAGGCCTCCGCCGACTTGGAATAAAACCCTTCACAGGCCCGGAACGAGAGGTCCCGAAGCTTGATCAGTTGCGTGTCGAGCTGCAGGTGTTCGCGCGCATACGCGAGAGCCTCCTCCAACAGGGCGTCGGAGGCGCTGAAGCGCGGCTGATCCGCCGTCATCGCAGTCGTGGCGAGGCCCAACACACGAATGGGACCGTCGGCTCGAACGATCGGGCGCGCGAGCGGGTGCGATGGTTTCGGAAGCTTTTGCCGCTTCGTGACCGGAGACAGATCGACCAAGACGCGCCCATCCTCCACCTTGACGGCATAGGTCGCAACCTGATCACCTTCATACCCAGGCTCGCCCCGGCCAGTTTGATGGTGAAACTTCCAGTAATGCCAGGGACAGACGACGTAATCGCCATCAAGCCGTCCTTCACCCAATGGCCCGCCGATATGATTGCAGACCCCTGAAATCGCCGCAAATCGGCCGTCCTTGTACGACAAGGCCAGCTTTGTCTGGCCGCAGACGATCTGCTGGAGGGGGTGCTGCTTAAGGTCATCGACCGAACCGATCTCGGTCCATGTCGCATCCGGCATGTCGAGTTCCTTCAGGTGTTCGCTCTAGGGTTGCCCGTCACAAACGCTTCTCTTCCAGATCATACACATCGAAATACACGTAGACGGGGCGGTGACTCGGCACATAGTTCGGGATGTAGTCTTCCATATACGCCTGCACCGACGGCGCCATCTCGGACAGTCGCAGGTCCCGCATCTTGTTGTTCCATTCAATGATCGCCTGCCGATCCTGTACCTTGCTGTGGGCCTTGAGCCACGCACCCACTTCCTCATCGGTGGCTCCTGTCGCCACGAACTCCTTGAACTGCTCCGGAGAGATCCCGGTGAACGCGAACAACAAGCCCGCCAGCGAACAGGGCCAATAGTTGTACTCCCCGTTGATACCGAGCAGAAAGGCCCGACACTTGTCCGCACAGCGCGCGCCGATGACATAGCCCCCCAGCATTTCCCGCGGGCTGCGAGGATAGGTCTTGGTGAGGTCTTTCGCAAGCGTTCGCACCTTTTCCAAATCAGGCATCCGGCCGCTCCTTTCCTTGTCGAGCGCGCGAAGGCTTGGAGAAGGTAATGCCCGCCTTCTGAACCTCCTGATAGGGAAGGAGCCAGACCAGCGACTCATCCGACAAGTCACCCACTTGAATGCGATTGCCCCACGGATCACGGAAATCGCACCGGAAGTGCGGCTCCATCTTCAGCTTGTACTCTTTAGTGAGCTTGCGTCGGACTTCTTTGATCTGCTCCGCATCACGCACCATTAGCCCGAAATGCTTGACGCGATCCGGCTGCAGCTGGTCGACCTCAAAAATGGCCATAAACTGATGCTCGCCCAATTTGCACCAGGCAGCGCCTTCTCCTCCGCGCAACATCTTCAAGCCGAACACATCTGAATAGAACTTCACCGCCTTCTTGGCATCGGTGACTTCAATCACGATGTGATTGCATCCGTAGACTTGCACCGCCATATCAGTGTCTCCTCATCGGGTTGTCTGCTCGATCGCGGAGAGAAACGTCTCGACCGGCTGCGCACCTGACACCGCGGTTTTCCCGTTAAACACGAAGTAGGGGACCCCTCTGATGCCGAGCTGCCGCCCGCGCGCTTCTTCCTGTCGCACAGCTTCGACCCCGTCCGTGCTCTGCAGGAACCGACCGACTGCTGCCCCATCCAGCCCGGCTCGACCGGCGAGCGACACCAGCACCCCGGCGTCTCCTATATCCAGCCCTTCGGTGAAGTATCCGTGAAAGAGTTCCTCCACGGCGCCATCCTGACGGCTCTGTTGCTGGGCAAACCAGATCAGCCGGTGGGCATCGAACGTGTTTGGCGTGCGCGCAATCCGCTCAAAGGCGAACTCAATGCCCGCGCTCGTACCCGCCCCTGCAATACGATCCTGCATCGCCTGCATCTCAGCCGCCCCCCCGAACTTTGCTTCAAGGTACACGCGGCGATCCATCCCGACCTTCGGCATGGTCGGATTGAGTTGGAAGGGGCGCCAGAACACCAGCGCAGACTTCTGTCTACCCGCCGATTCCAACGCCTCCTCCAGTCGCCTCTTTCCGACATAACACCAGGGACAGACCACATCGGAATACACCTCGACGGTAAGCACCTGACCGGTCATGACAAATGTCCCATCTTTCCCGCCTGGTAATCATGCACAGCCTGAATAATCTCGTCGCGCGTGTTCATCACAAATGGACCATACCGGGCGACCGGCTCCGCGATGGGCTCGCCGCTCAGCACCAACAGGGTCGCATCCTGTTTCGCCTCAAGCAGCACCCGTTCGCCACGTTGCCCGAACAGCGCGATTTCAACTTCCTCCACCGCCCGCGACCCGTTGACTACCACCTGCCCGTGCAGGACGAACAAGGCTGAGTTGAACCCCTCGGGCAAGACAAGTTCCGTCTTGTGGCCCGCGGCCAGCCGCACGTCATAGAGATGGACCGGGCTGAATGTCTTGGCCGGACCTCTGACGCCGCGAAACTCCCCGGCAATCACTCGCAGCCGGCCGGCTCCTCCCTCGAGCTCGACCGCAGGAATCTCCGCATCGACCAGTGTCTGGTAACGCGGCGCCGTCATCTTGAACGCCTTCGGCAGATTGACCCAGAGCTGGATGCCTTCCAGCAGACCACCTTTCTTTGCAAACTCCTTTTCGTGCAGTTCTTCGTGCACCACACCGGAGGCCGCCGTCATCCACTGCACATCGCCTGGCCCGATGACGCCGCCACTGCCTGTCGAGTCACGATGCGCCACCTTCCCGTGGTACATAATCGTCACTGTTTCGAATCCGCGATGCGGGTGTTCTCCCACACCCAGCTGGCGGCTGGTCGGGGGGAATTGCTCCGGCCCCATATAGTCGAGCATTAAAAACGGAGACAGTTGTTCCTCAACCCCGGCGCCTGGAATCATATTGCGGACCGGAAATCCGTCTCCGACCATGTGATGAGACCCTGGCTGAAAGACTCCGACCAGATCCTTGGTAGCAATCGTCTCCGTTCGCATATCGGCCTCCTTCCTTACGCCATCACTCGCAACGCCTCGACTAGAGAAATCGTCCCCCGGACCACCGACTTGGGAAACTCGTATCCGACCGCGCCTTTGGAAAAGGACGTGTACATTTCTTCGAACAATCCAGCCGCTTCTTCAGAGAAACCAAAAGAGGTGAACGTCGGCACGACTGCACTCAATGGCGCCACGTGCGCGGCGACGCTACGCCCGAGCATCCTGCTGAGCGCGGATGCCACATCTTCAGGACTGTACTCCTCCGGGCCGGCGAGTTCCACAATCGCGTGCCCATGTCCACCGGCGATCAATTGAGCAGCCGCCACGCGGCCGATGTCCCTGGTTGAAATCATCGGCATCTTAGCTTGCGGCGGAATAAAGGTCGGCAACAAGCCTTGCTCCTTGGCCATCCCGATGCCCGGCGCCCAGTTTTCCATGAAGTAGCAGGGGCGCAAGATCGTCACATGATGAGCGACTGTGCTTAACTTTTGCTCGCCGTAACGAGCGGCACGGATCGGCCCCGTGCCTTCCGGAATGTGGCCGCCGACAGACGACAGAAACACGACATGTTCGATGCCGCTCGCCTTCACAGCCTCTGCGGCCTGGTCCATACGCTGCTGCTGCTCGGCGAGCCATGACGAGGCGCCATAGTTGGGTGGAACCAACAGATAGGCACCTGAAGCACCCTGAAACGCTTTCGTCAGAGCCGCCGTATCATCCAACGATGCGATAACCACTTCCGCTCCTTTGGCTTTCCAATCTGCGCCCTTATCGGCGGACCGCACCACCACCCGCACCGGCTGCTTCCGCGCCAGCAATGTCTCTGCCACTACCGATCCCGTATGTCCCGTGGCACCAAGTACGACAAACATCCCTGTCACTCCCTTCCTGTTTTAGCCGAGGCGTTCCGCCACGATTTTGTCCAACGACCAACGCCCGGATCCGGTCACCAACAAGACCGCAGCTAGACCAATCACTAAAAGATGATACTCATACCCTTCTCCCTGCTGCTGCCCAAACCAGTTCATGAAAAATCCGACCGGCAGGTGCACGGTCAGAACAGCCCCGAGCATGATGACAATGAAGCTTGCGGCGGTGAATCGCGTCAAGAACCCCGCCAATAGCCCCAGGCTGCCGAAAAACTCTCCCATGATCACTAGAAAGGCGATCATCCAGGGCAATCCCATCTTTTGCGTAAAAAATCCCATCGTCCCATCAAACCCGAACCCACCGAACCAGCCGAGCAACTTTTGTGCACCGTGCGGAAACATCACCAATCCCAAGGTCAACCGCAGGATCAAGCCGGACCAGCTATCGTCTGTCGCAAAAAGCGCTTTCATTCATCACCTCCCGGTTGTCGCACCGCAGACCTGCCCACTTCATCAACTTCACACTGTGGCGTCCCGCTGACCCGCACCCCAGTATAATAGTTCTAATTAGAACGAAGTCAAGCCTGAAATGCCGCGGTCTGCGAGCAGGCGAGTCTTGCTCATAACTGCACCTGCCGGATCGGCGAGTACAATGGCGGGCTCTAAGGACTTACCGACCCTTTCAGAGAACTGAAGATTGAATGGAAGGCTGCGGCTGGACCGACAAAGCTGGCAACGATGAAATCAGATAGACTAACCAGAAATGCGAAAGGGGGACGAGCGGTGAATCTGGCCGTGTGTGACGCGGCGACAGTCAAGAAAACCGGGCGGCCTATTTCCGGCTCTTGATGGCCCGCTCGACCTCGCGACCGGCTTCACGAGCCTTGATCGACTCACGGCGATCGTATTGCTTCTTCCCCTTCGCCAGAGCCAGTTCTACTTTCGCATGGCCGCGCTTCGAAAAATAGATGCGCAGAGGAACGAGGGTGAGACCTTTCAACTGAGTTTTGCCGATCAGCTTGCTGATCTCCTTGCGATGCAACAGCAGCTTCCGCTTGCGGAGCGGATCATGATTCATCAGGTTGCCGTGGGAGTAGGGGCTGATGTGGCAATGGTTCAAATAGACTTCGCCGTCATCGACCGACGCGTAACTATCCTGCAGATTTACGCGGCCCTCGCGCAGCGACTTCACCTCGGTTCCTCGCAAGATGACCCCGGCCTCGAATTTCTCTTCGATAAAATAGTCATGGTAGGCCTTCCGGTTCGTGGCCACCACCTTATACTGGTCGTCTGTATCTTGAGCCTTGGTCACGTTATTTGATCGACCGCTATTGCACTCACGCGCATTTTGTTATGATGCAGTCATGAGGGGACAGAGCAGACTCGATTCCTTCGGCACCATTCTAACAGGTGTCGCCCACAGGTTGGGCTTGGAGAGCAAGCTCTTCGAGGCACGCCTGCGACGCGACTGGCCGAACATTGTCGGGGACCCTATCGCCACCCACACACGCCCTGACCAGATCCGATTCAAAAAACTCTACGTCTTTGTCCACAATTCCGTGTGGCTGCAGCAACTCACCTTTCTCAAACCCGTTCTGCTGGAGAAGGTGAATACGATGGCCGGGGAGACGCTAGTGACTGAAATCGTGCTGCGCATCGGGGAGCTCTCTGCGGAGCAGCGCTCAAGCCTGCCGCCCTCGACCCAAGAAGCCACCCGGCCTCAGCCGAGTGCCGAATTGCTGAAAGAGGCCGCGCTCCACAGCCAAGGGATTCAGGACCCGGCACTTCGGGAACATCTCGCGGCAGTCATGGTGCAGGCGTTATCTCTGACGCCCCCGCACTCTTCACGACAGGCCCCTTGAACAACTGCCGCGAGAACGCCGCAGTGGCCGCACTGTCTTTGCCTCTCGGGACCGGCCCAATGCGGCCTTCCTCTTCCTGCTCATCCAGCCGATAGAATCCTCGCACGGATCCTTCAAATCCGTCGCGCACCTTCGGATCTTCTCCCGTCACATACTTGTGCAGGACTTCCGGCTCCGTCCACCCCTCATCGGTGAAGATATAGATCGCGATGTGCTGGTAACGACCCCTGGGATCATCCAGAGTCGTCGGTTGGATTTTCATACTGCCGAAATTCCGGGTCTCGGCGCCGACCTTCCGAAATCGCTCGATCAACGTTTCGATCTCAGTGTCGCTGGTCCAGGACGGCACATGCACCGCCACGATGGTCCGTTCCTGAGAGCCGATACTGTAGGGAGGAATGGACCGATCCGGCCGGCTAAGAAACATCCCGCCCCAGATCAGCGCAAAGGAGCTGAACAGGACGCCCAGCGCCAATTTCACGACCGTATCCAGCGGTCGCTTGGCGGGAGGGCCTGCGGGAGCTTCAGCCGGCGGCGCAGTCTGGTGATTCATAACCATGATGAGGGCCGCCTGAAACCGCAGCGGTTCACGAAGTCACTACTCGCCCTCTTCGGGCACCACTTCTTCGCGTTCGACCAGTCGCACCACGGCGACCACTCGATCCTCGTCTCCATCCATGTCGAGCAGACGAACCCCTTGGGTATTGCGTCCGATTTCACGGATGTCATCGACCTTGCAGCGCAACACTTTGCCTTGCGCGGCCATCAGCATGATTTCATCTTCGTCACGGACTTGGAGGAATCCGACCGCCGGTCCATTCCGCTCCGTGGTCTTGACGCTGATAATGCCTTTGCCGCCGCGGCCCTGCACGCGATACTCGTTCACCGGAGTCCGCTTTCCGTACCCGCCTTCGGTCACGGTGAGAATCGCGGTCGTGGAATCGGGTGTGATGGTCTCCATGCCGATGACTTCATCGCCCGGCTCCAGGGTAATGCCGCGCACACCGTGGGCCGTGCGTCCCATGGCACGTACATCTTCCTCCTTGAACCGGATGGTGATGCCCTGCTTCGTACCCAACAAAATCTCGCGCTGGCCGTCGGTGAGATCCACCCCGATCAATTTATCACCGGCATCGAGCGAGAGCGCAATGATGCCACCCTGGCGCGGATTGCTGTAGGCCGACAATTCCGTCTTCTTGATGACGCCCTGCTTGGTGCCCATGATGACAAATCGATCAGCCCGATACTCTTTCACCGGCAGCGTCGCCGTGACCTTCTCGTCCTTCGAGAGCGCCAGGAGATTGACCAGCGCCTTGCCCTTGGCCGCCCGGCTCGCTTCGGGAATTTCGTGCACCTTGAGCCAATAGACCTTGCCGGCATCGGTGAAGAACAGCAGGGAGTCGTGCGTGGAGGCCGTGAAGAGGGTTTCGACAAAATCCTCTTCCTTGATGCCCATCGCAATCTTGCCTTTGCCGCCTCGCCGTTGCGCGCGATAGAGGGTCACCGCGTTCCGTTTGATGTATCCGGCATGGGAAATCGTCACGACGACTTCTTCTTCGGCAATCAAGTCTTCAAGCGTGAGTTCGGCCTCTTCCTTGACGATCTTCGTGCGGCGCTCGTCCTGATACTTTTCTTTGATCTCCGTCAGTTCATCGCGGATGATCTTGCGCACCAACGCTTCACTGCCGAGAACTGAGCGCAGGTATTCAATCGTCTTCAGTACTTCGCGATATTCTTCCACCAACTTGTCACGCTCCAGTTGAGTGAGCCGCTGGAGACGCATTTCGAGAATGGCATTGGCCTGGATTTCAGACAACCGGAACTGCTGCATCAAACCCGCGCGCGCCACATCGGGCGATTGCGAGCGCCGGATGAGGGCGATGACGGCATCCAGATTGTCGAGGGCGATCTTGAGCCCTTCGAGAATATGGGCGCGTTCTTCCGCCTTGCGCAAATCGTACGCGGTCCGCCGAACGACCACTTCGCGGCGGTGCTCGACAAAGGCTTCCAGAATCCGTTTGAGGTTCAACACCTCCGGCCGGTTGTTGACCAGCGCCAGCATGTTGACGCCGAAGGTCGTCTGCAACTGACTGTGCTTATATAAATTGTTCAACACCACCAGCGGAATCTCATTCCTCTTCAGCTCGATCACAACCCGGACACCCTCGCGATCGGACTCGTCCCGAATATCGGAAATACCGGTTACGCGGTCTTCCTGCGCCAAGTCGGCAATTTTTTCGATCAGTTTCGACTTGTTCACCTGGTAGGGAATTTCGGTGATGATCAGCCGCTCGCGGTCGGTCCGCTCGTCCGTCTCGATGGCGACCTTGGCGCGGACCGTCAGGAGTCCGCGTCCCGTCTCATAGGCATCCTTAATGCCGGACGTGCCGTAAATGAACCCGGCAGTCGGAAAGTCGGGCCCGGGGATTTTCTTCATCAATTGCGCAATCGTGACCTCGGGGTTCTCCAGTAGCAGGAGCAACCCTTCGATGACTTCACCCAGATTGTGCGTGGGAATGTTGGTCGCATAACCGACCGCAATCCCGCCTGCGCCGTTGACTAACAGATTCGGCACCCGGGACGGCAGCACGAGCGGTTCGACGCGCGATTCGTCATAGTTGGGGCCGAAGTCGACCGTTTCTTTTTCGATATCCGCCAGCAGTTCTTCAGCCAGCTTCGTCAAACGGGCTTCGGTGTACCGCATGGCCGCCGCCGCATCGCCGTCCATTGAGCCATAGTTGCCCTGGCCGTCGACCAGCATGTAGCGCATGTTGAAGTTCTGCGCCATGCGCACCAGGGTGTCGTAAATCGCGGAGTCGCCATGGGGGTGGTAGTTACCCATGATCTCGCCCACGATCTTGGCGGACTTGCGGTAGGGCCGGTTCGCGGCAAGTCCCATCTCGTTCATGCCGTGCAAAATTCGCCGGTGCACCGGCTTCAACCCGTCCCGGACATCGGGCAGCGCGCGACCGACAATTACGCTCATCGCGTAGTCGAGGTACGACGAACGCATCTCATCTTCAATCGCAATCTGTCCTAAGCGTTCATCTGGCGGCATTTACCCTCCACGGATGCTGAAAATGGTCTCCGGCTTCGTGAGTTCAATGGGGAACTTAGACGTCGAGGTTCCGGACTTCCAGCGCATGTTGCTGAATGAAATTGCGCCGAGGTTCCACTTCGTCGCCCATCAGAATCGTAAAAATTTCATCAACGCCGGTCATGTCTTCGAGTTTCACTCGCAGCAATGTCCGCTTTTCCGGATCCATGGTGGTTTCCCACAGCTGGCCCGGATTCATCTCGCCGAGACCTTTATACCGCTGAATGTTCAAGCCCTGTTTGCCTTCTTCCAGGATCGCCTGCACCAGCTCAGCCGAGCCGTTCTTGAGGACCTCGGCCTCTTTCACCTTGATCTTGTACGGTGGCTTTCCCAGCCCAATGGCCGACGGCGCCTGTTTTTGCAGCTCACGGAAGTCGGCGGACCCCACCAACTCATGCGTCACCTGCAACTCATAGGCGATCCCGCCGGTGGCGACCTTGCACACCAGTTTGCTTGATTGATGTTCTTCATCTTCCAGAATATCGATCGTCGGCTCGGCCTTCGGGTACACGAGTGCCAGCGTGGCTTTGACGTTGGCAACAATCGTCCTCAACGCGGCCTGATCCTTCAGTGCCTCTCGCGTCAATCCCGGCTCGTCGACGAAGACACGCAGCATGTTGGCTTCGTGATGCTTCTTGTTCACCTTATGGAGAAGACTTTCGAAGGTGATCAGCTTCTTGAGAATCGGCAGTAAGCGACGACCGGTGATGAACTCCCGACCGCTTTCGAAATAGACCTCCACCCCCTCGACGGCCAGGTCCGCGAGGTATTCATTCATGGCAGGCTCATCCTTGAGATACCGTTCGGTCTTGCCCTTCTTCACCTTAAAGAGGGGAGGTTGCGCAATATAAATGTAGCCCCGCTCCAACAATTCCGGCATCTGGCGGAAGAAGAAGGTAAGCAGGAGCGTGCGGATGTGACTGCCGTCTACGTCGGCGTCGGTCATGAGCACGATCTTGTGGTACCGCGTCCGCGCAATGTCGAACGCATCCTTGTCCGGCTTATCGGAATCTTCCTTTTTTCGGCCGATGCCTGTCCCGAGCGCCAGAATCAGCGTGCGGATTTCGTCGCTGCTGAGCATCTTGTCGAAGCGGGCCTTCTCGACGTTCAGAATCTTACCCTTGAGCGGGAGGATGGCCTGGAACTTCCGGTCGCGGCCCTGCTTGGCCGAACCGCCGGCGGAATCACCCTCGACGATGAACAATTCGCTCAAGGCCGGATCTTTTTCAGAACAGTCGGCCAACTTGCCGGGCAGAGACCCGCCGTCCAGAGCGCTCTTCCGTCGAATGAGGTCCTTGGCTTTCCGTGCCGCTTCGCGGGCGCGCGCGGCATCGATCGCCTTGCCGATGATCTTGCGGGCGACCGGCGGATTCTCCTCAAAGTAAGTGCCGAGGGCGTCGTTCACCGCAGCTTCGACGATGCCCTTCACTTCGCTGTTGCCGAGTTTCGCCTTGGTCTGCCCCTCGAACTGCGGATTGCGTACTTTCACGCTGACGACCGCGGTCAGGCCTTCCCGCACATCGTCGCCACTCAGTGACTCCGTGTCCTTCTTCAGAAGGTCGTTGGCGTTGGCATAACTATTGATCGTGCGCGTCAACGCGGCTTTGAAGCCCACCAGGTGGGTACCGCCCTCCTTGGTGTTGATGTTGTTCGCGAAGGAAAACAGGTTTTCAGCGTACCCGTCGTTGTACTGCAAGGCCACTTCGAGAATGAGGTCTGCCCGTTCCGTCTGCACATAGATCGGTTTGTGCAGCGGGGTCTTCGCTTCGTTGAGATGATCCACGAAGGAGACGATGCCGCCTTTGTAGTGGAAGACCTGTTCCTTCTCCTTGCGATCATCTTTGAGCGTGATGGAGAGGCCCTTGTTCAGGAAGGCCAGTTCGCGGAGCCGTTGTGCCAACACGTCGAAACTGAATTCCAACGTTTCGAAGATTTGCCCGTCCGGCTTGAAGCGTACTTTCGTCCCGCGGCGTTTGGTTTTTCCGGTGACGGCCAGCGGGGCCTGGGGCTTCCCGCGCTCGTACCGCTGTTCAAATACCTGGCCGTCCTGCCAGATTTCTAACTCCAGCCATTCGGAGAGCGCGTTGACGACCGAGATGCCGACACCGTGCAATCCGCCGGAAACCGTGTAGGCGCCTTGCTCAAACTTGCCGCCCGCATGCAGGACGGTGAGGGCCACTTCCGCAGCAGACTTCTTTTGTGTGGAATGCATGCCGGTGGGAATGCCGCGCCCGTTGTCCACGACCGTGACACTGCCATCGATGTGGATCGTGACTTCGATGGCTTCGCCGAAACCGGCCATGTGCTCGTCGACGCTGTTGTCGACGACTTCGTAGACGAGGTGATGCAATCCGTCGACCCCGGTGCTACCGATGTACATCGCCGGCCGTTTCCGGACGGCGTCGAGGCCTTCGAGAACTTTGATTTGATCCGCGCTGTAACTGTCGGATTTCGGCTTGGTGGAATTGTCCTGCTGGTCGTCCTTGGCCATTCAACTCCTTGGTCGATTGCTCTCAGCGTTCAGCCATCAGCTCACAGCCGGGGGCGATCTGTTGATCGCTGCATGCTGACTGCCGATCGCTCATTTCAGATCTTAATCGGCATCACGACGCATTTGAATCCGGGACTCTCGGCTTCCTGAATGAGGCAAGGGCTCAAGGCCGTGTCCATCTGCAACGAGACCGATTCTCCGTCCATGACGCTCAGGGCGTCCAAGAGGTAGCGGGCGTTAAAGCCGGTATGCAGCGCCTCGCCCTCGTAACGAGCCACCAACTCTTCCGTGGCTTCTCCATAATCCGGGTTGCTCGAGAACAGCGTCATGCCGCCCGGGGCAAAGGACACCTTGACCGCGTTGGCCTTGTCCTTCGATAGCACCGACACGCGCCGCAAAGCGCTCTCCAGCAATCCTCGATTGACCACAATGCGCTTGCCGCTTTCCTTCGGGACCACCTGCTGGTAGTTGGGATAATTCCCTTCCATGAGGCGGGAGGTGAGGAGCAAGCCGCTCTTGCGGAAGATCATCAGATTCTTGGTGAACCCGATCAGCGGTTCTTCGTCGCCTCCCTCTTCAAGCAGGCGTCGCATTTCCTGGGCTGCCTTCTTCGGAATAATCGCTTTGATGTCCTGCGCCGGCAGTTTCGCATTCGGAGTGCCGACTTCGCGCTCCGCCACGGCCAGGCGATGGCCGTCGGTGCCGACCAGGCGCAACAACGTGGTTTTCTTCTCCGTCGTCGTCAAGCTCACGAGCAGACCGTTCAGGATATACCGCGCATCATTGTCGCCCGCGGCAAAGAGCGTCTTACGAATCAGCTCCAACAGGCCCGCCCCGGCGAGCGGCGTCAGGCCCTCGCGTTCGATGGAAGGCAACGCGGGATAATCGCCGCTCGGAAGGCCGACCACCTTGAATTGGCTCTTGCCGGATTGGATGGTCGTCCAGTTGTTGTCGCCCGAGGTGAGTTCGATCTCGCCGCTCGGCAACTCTTTGATGATCTCGTAGAGCTTGCGCGCGGAAATCGTCACCCCACCGGCCTCGAGCACCGAGGCTTTGTAAAGCCCGCGCATGCCGATTTCCAGATCGGTCGCGACAATTTCAGCACCGTCGTGCTTGGCTTCCAGCAGAATGTTCGAGAGGATCGGCATCGTGTTCCGTTTTTCCACGACACCCTGCACCCGTTGCAGGCCCGTCAACAATTCCTCTCGTCCGATGCGTACCTTCATGGTCGGTCTCCCTCAGAGGGCGCTTAGGCCCTCAAGATCTGTTCTTTCAGGCCTTCCAGCGTCGTGTGCAAGGTGCTGTCGGCTTCTTTTGCTTTCGTGATTTGCCGACAGGCATGAATGATCGTGGTGTGATCCTTGCCCCCGAACTGGCGACCGATTTCAGGAAATGAAGCGTCGGTCAGCTCCCGGCAGAGGTACATGGCGATCTGGCGGGGATGAACCAACGTTTTGCTGCGGCGGCGCGATTTCAAATCGGCGATCTTCAGGTGATATTTCGAACCCACCGCCTCTTGAATATCCTCGATGGAGACAATCTTCTTTTTATCCCCGATGAGATCGCGCAAGACGTTCTTGGCCATCTCCAGCGTGATCGTTTGCCCGGTCAAGGACGAATAGGCTCCGACCCGCACGAGTGATCCCTCCAACTCACGAATGTTGTTCTTCATCGTCGTGGCGAGAAAATGGATCACGTCTTCGGGCAGCGCAATGCGCTCATCCTCGGACTTTTTCCGCAGGATGGCGATACGGGTCTCGACGTCCGGCGGCTGCAAATCGGCAATCAGCCCCCATTCGAACCGTGAACGAAGCCGTTCTTCGATATCCGGCATGTCCTTCGGAAACCGGTCACTGGACAGGACGATTTGCTTGCGGGCTTCGTACAGTGTGTTGAAGGTATGAAAGAACTCTTCCTGCGTCCGTTCCTTGCCCGCCAAAAACTGAATGTCGTCGATCATCAACATGTCCACGTTGCGGTACCGTTTCCGCAAGTCGATCATCTTGTCATACCGGATCGAATTGATGACCTCGTTCGTGAACTGTTCTGTCGTCAAATAGGCGATGCGAAGATCACTGCGCTCGGCCAGATAGTTGCCGATGGCATTGAGTAGATGGGTTTTTCCCAAACCCACACCGCCGTACAGAAACAGCGGATTGTAGGCCTTGGCCGGTTGCTCGGCTACAGCCATACAGGCTGCGTGGGCGAACTGGTTTCCGGCGCCGACCACAAAACTCTTGAAGGTATATTTGGGATTCAGTTGCACGCCGCGTTTGGATCTCGATGCGACAAATCCGCGCCCGGCGGTATCAGCCGCAGCTTGCTCCGGCTGAGGCGGGGAGGGCACCTGCTTATTGTTGATCACAAACGTGACGTCCATCCGACCGCCGCCCTGCGCCGCAGACACCGCTTCCGCTAACAGATCGTGATAGTGCTCCCCTAACCACTCACCGAAAAACTTGTTCGGTACAGCAAGGAAGGCTGTCGTATCTTCGATCCGATCGAGCACAACCGGAGTGAACCAGGTTTCATAGACCTGCTTCGGCACCTTTTCCTGGATGTACACTAATGCGTCGTTCCACATCTGATTCATCTTAATAATTCAATTACTTACGAATGTTCACAGGCTTATACACAGGTGTGGACAAATACATAAGAAGCCCCGGTTTTATTGATGTCGAGTAGAGATTCTTCGCGGCGATCCTGTGGACATCCACTCACCATACAGCTTCGTGCGTTCCCTCGTGCACAGGCCCCCTCACCTTATCCCAGAACGCCCCCTGCCTTATACACCATCTCATCAACATGGGCTAGGCTCTTCCGCCGTCAATGCCGGCGCGCCGGTTCATCGTCATCCACAGAACCCACATAGCCTACTCCTACTCCGACGGCTCCTAATCTTCTCTTTAGTGGAAAGATATATAAGAGAAGAGCGTTCGGATTACAGCACAATGATCGAGTGATGCTCTGCGATCAGAGTCACAAGATCCCGATACGAAATGATCTTTCCAGCCAGTCCGCCTACCGGTGCATCGGATTCCTGTTGAAGCACATAGACCGAACCGGGGAAAGCCGGTGCCGAAGATCGGGCTGCTTCGAGAAGAACGAGGGACACCTGGTCGGCCAGCTGAGTTTCGGTTGCGGAAGGCAACAGCGAT
The DNA here is from genome assembly GCA_009594995.1 of Nitrospira sp. GTDB lineage: Bacteria > Nitrospirota > Nitrospiria > Nitrospirales > Nitrospiraceae > Nitrospira_A. Next base: position 15,534 of record VOPR01000044.1, read on the forward strand.
TGGGCCGGATCAGCAACCGGCCGTCGAAGCAGATACAGTGTCTTACGAGCAGGCATAGGATCTGATATTTCCTAAAAGACCAAGACCCGGTCGGCCGCCGCCATGGCCTGTTGAGCGGATTCTACGGAACCCACAGTGGTGGCAAATCCATCCTGAAGGTCCGGGAGCGGGCCGGATGGGGACACCAGAAGAAACGGAATCTGGAGATGCTCGAAGGATGGAAGATATTTTTCGAGGATCTCGAGATCGACAATGTCGTCGCTCTCTTCTGCAAGCAGGTGAACGGCCGGTCCCATCAGAATCACCGTGATGGGATTTTCTCCGGCCGCCAATCCCAACGCAATGCGGAGGGCCTCGACAGGCAGGGCTGATTTCATCGGGTCTTCACGGATGATGAGCACAATGGAGGCGGTGGCAGCCACTATCATTCCTCAGAAGAACCGTTAGGTGAACGCCAAAAAGCGATCGCAGCCGTTTACGATATTCGAGAGCACCACTAATCCGCAGAGGGAAATTCGGGAATCCAGCTGATCGGTCGAGACCCCGTGCTGCTGACACCCGTAAGCGCAGACAAACAGCTTCATGCCTCGTCCCACAAGTTCGGTATACCGAGGGTCCCGAAGATTCTTGACCCCTTCATCGATACAATACAGATAGAGATCGATACCCTGTGCCAGTGCTTCCGAAGCGAGCATCGCAACGGTCTCAACGCTGGGATGGGACGGGGGTGTGGATAAGAGGATGCCGAACTTCTTGGCGCTCATGAAAAATCTAGCTGTGGAAAAAGTTTACGTCTTCTTAAAAATCAATAGTTTATATATCAAAAACTGACAGCGGAGCGTACGAATTTTAGGCAGGAAAGTCAACTGGAAAAAGGACCTGAATTACCTGTTGAGGAGCCTGCCACGAAGGGCGGCCGCGAGGTCTTGAAGAGGGAGATCTTCCTGGGCTTTCGTCTGCATGTTTCTCAGGGTAGCGGCGCCCTTCGTCACCTCGTCATCACCCAAGAGAATCGTATAGAGGGCTCCGAGGCGATCAGCTTGTCTGAGATGAGCCTTGAGGGAGGCGGATCGAAAATCCATATCAGCCGGCACACCGGCTCGTCGGAGTTCATCGAGGAGCGTAAAGCCAACATCCACCGCCTGGTTCCCGAAGGCCGCAACATAGACCCGGGGAATGGAGGGCACCACAAGTGTCTCGGGCAGCATCAGCGCAATACGTTCAAGGCCGACGGCAAACCCGACTGCCGGTACTGCCGCTCCTCCCAGCTGTTCCACGAGACCGTCGTAACGACCGCCCGCACCAACGGCGTTTTGAGCCCCCAAATGCGAACAGGTCACTTCGAAGGCCGTGAGACAATAATAATCCAGGCCGCGGACCAATCGGGAATTGAGGTGAAACGGAATGCCGATTGCTTGTAGGCCTGCCGTGACACGTTCGAAATGGTCACGCGCCGGCGGTGACAGGGAATCGGCCAACTTGGGTGCGTCGTCGGTGGCCGCGCGGCATTCCGGCACCTTACAGTCAAGGACACGCAAGGGGTTCGCCTCGATACGGCGCTGGCAGTTGCCGCACAGGCGGCTTTCCACACCCTTCAAAAACGCCACCAGGATCGGTGTGTAGCGTGCCCGATCCTCGGCATATCCCAGGTTGTTGATCTCTAACGTGAGTCCGGGCAACGTGAGGTCGGACAACAATCGCCAGAGAAGCGACATCACCTCGACGTCGGCACGCGGGTCTGCCACCCCGAAGGATTCCACCCCAAACTGATGGAACTGCCGAAGCCGACCGGCCTGAGGCCGCTCGTGACGGAACATGGGGCCGACGTAACAATATTTCTGCGGCCGTGGATCGGCCGCGCGATTGTGCTCGATGAACGCCCGGACCGTGCCGGCTGTGCCTTCCGGACGCAGGGTCAGTGACGAACCGTCGCGATCGGCAAACGTATACATTTCTTTTTCGACGATATCGGTCGTTGCGCCGATGCTGCGCGCAAACAATGTCGTGGTCTCGAAGATCGGGACCCGGATCTCCTGAAATCCATAGCAGAGCGCCCACCGCCGCGCGGTATCCTCGATGAATCGCCAGCGGGGCGACTCTTCCGGCAGAAGATCTTTGACGCCTTTAATCGCTTTAATCATGGCTCTGGTGTTGATGTACCGATCGTTCGAGCGGGACTATAACGGCGGTCTCGCGAGCAAGTCAACGCGTGCGGTGTGGTCGGTGCTTCCGGAACAACGAGCGGGCTCGGCCTGCGCGGAACGGAATCCGCGTGGCGAGAGTTGCGCCGTCTGGCGCAGGGGGGTATAGTGCCCTCCTTGTAAAAACTGGCGACTCGCGCCGAAGGCTCAGCATGTTCGATTCACAAGCCGTCCTGTCCGACGCTTCAAGCCTATGACCACTCCGTCTCGCCGTGTGATCGCTCTGGCTCCGATGCCACCGGAGAAGTCCGCCTATGCCCTGGCGCGCTACAGCCGCTCCCCGGACTCCATCGAAGAGAGCATCAAGTGGGTCCACGGCCATTCATCCGAAAAATTCTGGGAACAGTTTTATTTCGATTACGGGCATGGCTCGATTGCAGATCTGGGCCATGTCATCATTTGTTTTGAACAGATTTCAGAGCTGGCCGCCATCCGCTTAGAAGACGAACCGGTGTGGGACGGGCAGGCCAAGTCGAGCCGATATCAAAACTTTGCCTCGACCAGCTGGTTTGTGCCGGGCACCATTCGCGGACAGGAGACGGAAGCGGTCTATCTGGGCATCCTTCGCGGCCTCTCGACGGTCTACCGTGCCCTCCACGACCCCTTGAGCCAATTCCTCACCGAACGTGAGCCTCGACCCGAGAGCATGACCCCGGCCGCCTACCAACGGGCGATTACCGCGCGGGCTTTCGACGTGACTCGATATCTGCTGCCGCTGGCGGCGCAAACGAATGTGGGGCAGGTCGTCAGCATCCGAACCCTTGAAAAGCAGATCACCCGTTTGCTGTCATCGCAGATACCGGAATTGTACCAGGTGGGAGAAGAGTTACAGGAAGCCTGCCGAAAGCCGCCCGTTAATCTGTGGGGTGAACTGTCCGGCCAGGCAGCCGGATTAGGCGAGCCGATGGCACCGACCCTGGCGCGGTATGCCAAGCCGAATACGTATCAAGCCGAAGTCTACAGCGACCTTGCCCGGTACGCGAAAGAGGTGCTGAAGGGCACCGGGTTGGATCAACCATCCGTCTGGGGCGCTCCCGAACCGGTCGATTTGATCGAGCCGCACGATCCATTGGATGAAGTGGTGACCACGCTGCTCTATCGCGCGTCCCAGGCGCCGTATCGAAAGATACTCGCCGTCGTCCGGGACTGGACCGAAAAACAGAAGCAGGACACCCTTGAAGTCGCGTTTCAAAAGCGCGGGCCGCACGACGAATTGATCAAGGAATTCCGCAGCGGGTATGCGTTCATCTTCGATGTGATGATGGATATCGGCGGCTGGCGCGACATGCACCGGCACCGGCGCTGCCAGCAGGTGCAGCAGAACTTCACGACGGTCCACGGGTTTGAAACCCCGCCCATCCTGACCGAGGCAGGGCTGGAACAGGAATATCGGGAGGCGATGGGCCATGTGAAGTCGGACATCGAACAGCTCCGAAAATCCAGCCAGGAAGCGGCGCTCTACGCGATTCCATTTGGCTTCTCCGTGCGCTGCCTCTTCAAGATGGACTACGCGGAGGCGGAATACATTGCGAAGCTACGGTCCGGGGTAAAGGGGCACTGGTCCTATCGCACCATTGCCTGGCTTATGAAACAAAAGATCACCGAACGATATCCTCTCCTCGGCGCGCGCATGCAGGCGACTCCGCCGGATGTACAGGATGCGTTGACGCGCTGACCGGCGTCGAGCCATGTCATGAATCAGCCTATCAACCAGATCGAAACGGCCCTCCTTGCGGGCGACTGGGACCGGCTGGGGTATGAAGCCGGGACTTGGGTCCGTGCACTCGAAGCAGCCGGTGAAAAAGATCCTCGTCCCTATTTCGCCTTGAACGTTACCCACCTGATTCGCGGAGAATTCGCCGATGCCTGGCGAGTGCATGCGCATGCGTTGCAGGAAGCGGCGGACATCGAGCGAGTGGGTGAATGGGTGCAATCGATCCTGAAGCGCCAGCCCGACAACGGGCACCTGAACCTTGTGCAGGGACTGTTCCTCGCGCAGTCTGGCCAGTCCGAACAATCGATGGTGTTCTACAAAGAAGCCGCCAGACTCGCCCCGCAGTCCGCGTACCCCCATTATTTTCTCGCCCAGATTCACGAGCGGGCGGAACATTTGGAAATGGCGATCAAAGAATATCGCGAAGCGGTCAAACTCGATCCGGCCTATGCTCCTGCGCGCACCAACCTCGGCGTGGCCTATCAGGAACAGGGCCGGCTCGAAATGGCCATCCCCCAATATCGTGAAGTGATCAGACTGAACCCGAACGACGGCGTGGCCCATGCGAACCTCGGGTGCGCCCTGGCCGAGCAGGGCAAATTCGAACCGGCGCTCCAAGCCTACAAGGAGGCGCTACGCCTCAATCCGAACGATGCGGAAATTCACTTCGCGCTCGGCGGGGTGTATGAAACCAAAGGCCGGATGGATCTGGCCGTCAAAGAATATCGGGCGGCCACGGAGGCCAATCCCGAGCTGGCGCCTGCCCATACCGCGCTCGGCTGGGTGTTAATGGAACAGGCCAGACCCACCGAGGCGATGGACGCCTTCAATCGTGCCGTGAAAGCCAACCCGGAGGAGGCTCAGGCCCTCTACGGCATCGGCAGAATTTACGCCGCCCGCGGCAAACGGGAAAGCGCCGCCGAGAACTTCTCCAAAGCCATCCGCTTCGAAAAAGATCCCACCAAGAAAAACGCCATCATGAACGCCCTCTTCGCCAGCGGCCAAACCGGAGATTAAACCGGGCAGTGGTGAGTGGTGAGTTCTGGGCACACAAACGGCGCACACCAGGGATCGTGCACTATCCGTCCGGGGTGTGGTGAGGATTTTGCGAGCTGAGAACGAAGGGGGTCGCCGGTTTCCGCAACCGATTTAGAGTTCCCGGATGGCGCCCTGCAGGACGGTCATCTGGGTCATGGGGTCGCCGGAGGCTTGGAGTTCCGCGCGGATCTGTTCTTTGAGGTAGTTCGTGTAGCCGATTTTTTCGATGAGGAGGTCGAGGAAACGTTCAGAGGACAGCAGGGTCTGCGCCTTCAGTTCGTCGATGGTTTCGTCACTCACCGGCACATAGCTGCTGCCGATGTGAAAAATGATGTTGTAGTGGCGATCCCGCCCGAGCCGTTCGAACCGTAATCCCTTCACGTGCCGTCCTTCCTCTTACAGGCCAACGGGGGCACATTGTAGACAATCACCGGCGAGAAGACAAGGTCGGCCTGTTCCCCGCAGGCTCGTCAGGCGCGGGTTTCCAGTCTCCCGGTCAGGCCTTGGACTTCTTCTTGCCGAAGTATTCCCCTCGGCTGACGGCGACATCCGACACGAACATGACGCCGGAATGCCGGTCGAAGAGCGGCCGCAGCCCGGCCAGCACCGGCTCCACCTTTTCCTCCGGCACCACCGCCATGATCATGACCAGGCTCTCCTGTTCGCTGAACATGAAGTGAGCCTCACGCACGCCATGATGTCCCTTCCCCGAGATGTTACCGATGATCGTGTACCCGGTCGCTTCCACTTTGTCCAACAGCTCGGTGACGAACGGCCGGTGCTCTCCGGACACGATGACGCGAATTTCTTTCATGGGATGCAGCGTGAGTGCGGCCATGTCTCGACTCCTTTGAAAATGATCTTATCCCAGACGTGCTGCCGGTTGCGATTTATGTCTCACTGGGATGCTTGACCCGGCGCCAGACTCCCGACGGCATGTAGCGGTACCAGGTGCCGTCTTCGGGGTCCAACGCGGCCAGGTGCACCCACTCGTTGTGATAGAAATGTTGCAACACCTCGTGTCGGGCGATGATTTTTTCGATCCGAGCCCGCGATGCTTCAACCAGCGTGAGGAGGCGCATGGGCTCGTGGTAGGGCAGGTCGCCGTTCATCACGGTCTGCCAGGCTAAGCCGAGCCGGAGATCGCTCCACGGGCCCGACATGATGCCGATGCGGCCGACGACATTGTGATAGATCTTGCTCCCGCTGCCATAGACATCGTTATCCACGGCGGAGAAATAATGTTCCATGTTGATCCACTGCGCGACGACTTGCGGGGCGGTCAGCAGCACTTCAAGCCAGCGATCCGTCGGATCTTCCCGATAGTCGTACGACTGCAGGAAGACGCGGCCGGCTAAGTTCAATCCCTTGGTCAGTTCCCGCCGGCCGATGATAAAGGTCGTATTGCTGGACAGGCCCCATTCCGGCCGCACCTGGCTCCAGTCCGCGCTCCGCCCGGCCACGTGGGCCGAGGCCCGGTCAAGGGGGAGCACGTTGCCGACATCGGGAAACCGGGTGCAGCGTTCCTGGCTGGTGAGGTCGGCCGCTTCCCGCAAATCGTCGTAGAGGCGGGCGACGTCTTTTCTGTGCGTCGGGGGCGCGTCCTCGAGATCGAAGAGCTGCACCTCATCGGTGGTGGTATCGACTTGCCCGGCGAGGAAGTGGGTGTCCGGCGGGATGACGATGCCGCGTTTCGCCAGCCGTTCACGCACCGGTTGGCGGTTGGCCATTGCCGCGAGGACCCGCGCGTTCGGTTTTCCTTCGTTCCCGCCGCAGGCGCCGCAGTCCAGGGCCGATTCATAGGGATTGTTCTCCGTGGTGCTGCCGTGGGCGCAGAAGAGCACGAGCCGTGCGAAATTTCTCACCAGCCCCATCATGCGCAGGGCGGTTTCGAGGGTCATGACCTGCTCCTCGAGCGTGAAGCCGGTGCGGGTAATGCGCTCCTTCTGACGCGAGGCCGCGCGACGGTTGATCCGGTAGTGCCGGCGCAGTTCGTCGAGGAAGGTGGTCAGTTGTTCGTTCGATAGATCGACGGCCTTCGCGGCCTCGCTCAGAAACGGTTCAACCGGCGCATCCTCGTCCAAGGCTCGCCGCCGCAGGGCCTCGACGAATTCGGCCTCGACGCGCGAGCCATGCAGTCCGAGCCGGTCGCGCAGCGCTTTCCAGATCAGGGCACGTTGCTCGGAGACCACCATCTCCTCGGTTTCAGCCGGCGCCAGCTTGTCCACCGTCAAAATCGTCGCGATCGGGGGAACGAATAGCCGCCGCACCCAATTGGTCAGGCGCTTGTAGAGGGCGGGCAGCAGGGTCTTGCCCATCATGGGCAGGGCATAGAACCAGCCCAGCGATTCCACCATCACATAGGGGGTCACCACATTTTCTTTTAAATCGTGCAGGAGCGTATGCCCGGCGTGGACCAGTTTGGCCCGCGACTGGTGTTTGGACACGTAATGGTCCAGATAGCTGCGGGGAATCTCGCGCACTTCGTTTTTCGCGCGCATGATCACCGGAAACTGCTCGGTCTCATGTTCCTTGCCCCAGGCGCGATAGCGAATGAGGGCGGCAAAAAATCCGGCGAAGCCATAGGTCTCGTTCGCACCTGTCGATTCCAGGTGGCGACGGAACGGCTCGGATCGCACGTCGATGCAAAAGACCGATTGCGAATGGGGCCGGACGGGCGGCTGATGATCGGGGGTGGCTGGTTGCGGTCTGGTCGGCGCCCGCAGCAGCATGCCGAAGAGGTGATCCTGGTAGCCCGCCTCAAATGCCTTCAGCCACACCGGACCGTGCGCCGATTCGGGGAACGCATCCATCCAGTCCAGGAGGCGGCGCAGGGCGGTCGGAGGCGCGTCCATCAAGAGGGTCGGCACGATTTCGAGTGCCTGAGCCAGCGTGAGGAGGCGTCGCGCCATGGCCCGCTGCTCCGCCCGTTCGCGACGCGGACCGAATTCGATTTGATAATGGTGCGTGAGTTGTTCCCATTCACGGGCCAATCCCGCGGCGCTCTCCTGAGGACCGGTCTTGGCACGGAGGCGCGCGACCCGGTCGGCATAGGCGGCCGGTAACCGTCCGGCGGCCCATTCCTTGCGCATGAAATACGCGGGGGATTGCTGATCCATAAAGCGCAACACGGCGCGATAGTTCCCCTCAATCCCTAATTCCTCCTGACAGACCTTCTGCACCAGTTCGCGTACATACCAGAGGCGCACGGCGAGAAACTTTACCAGCCCGACGGGATAGGCCTGCTGCCAGGCATAGTCGTTTTCTTCCGCGCGCCATTTGATGAAACCGGCCCAACCGGGGAGGGCCGCAAGCTGCAGGGAGAGATAGTCCTGCCTGAATTCTGCCGGGATCGCGAGCGCTTCGAGACAGTCAAAGACCGTATCTTCGGGGTGTTCCGGCAGTGCGGCAATTTTCCGGCGACTCTCCGCGATGCCGCAGGTCGCCCATTCTTTTCCGGCCACCTGCTTCCAGGCCGCATAGAGTCCCTCTCGGCGCCCCGGCATCGACCAGGTGGCGTGACCTTCGTCGAGGAAGGCCTCGCACCATTTCACGAGTTCGCCGTTGATCTGTTCAACGATGGTGGTGCCCAGTGTTCGGTCGCACCAGTTCGATAACGTCAGGTCCCTCCCCAGAGCGGCCACATCTTCCCGGACCGCAGCGGCCATCTGTTCCTGGACAGTCGGCGTGGCGAAGGAGACCAGCCGTTCGGCGAGCTCGTCCACCTGCTCGTCATTCGGTTCGCGTTCCATCAGTCGATCCAGCGGCTCATGGGACGACTTGGACAAACCATGAGTCAGGCAGGCTCGCAGCACTTCCCGATGCGCAATGCGGCAGGATCCGAGGTCAACCTCTTCATCACGGGCAAGAGATACCAACGCATCGTCGATCTGGTGGACGAGGATCCGGCCGGACTTCAAGTACCGGCGGTACAGGTCACCGGGCAGGTATCCGTTGCCGCCCAGGAATTGTTGGCCGCGGCGGACCGTCTCGGTGAATGGAAGGTATTCCAGGCTATGCAGCGGATTGTGGTGCACGAAGGTGCGCATGGGCCAGTACTGTGCGATAACTTCGCTGGCGAGACGGATCGTTCCCCGCAATTCCATGCGGCGCGCTTCGAGATCGGCCGGGTCGTCGGTGCGAATCAGCGGATCCATGTATCACCCTTCATCGCAACCGAAGCAGGAGGAACGGGCGCGTTCGACTGAAAAAACCGCGACGGCGCCATGCCGAGCGCCAGCAGCAGCAACAACACCAGCACCAGCGAGGCAAACTCTGTCCGGCGCAGATCTTCGTGCCGTACGTCCAGGCGCGACTGGCCGAATACGACCCGCTGCACCAGTTCGGTGTAATACCAGGAGGCGGTGAGCCACACGAGCATGATGACGGCAAAGGGTCCGGATGGTGTGAATGTCGGCAGGAGCAGCATGCCCAGGAAGCCGGAAAAGACGCCGAACGGTGGCATGCCCAGGGCGGCCAGCGCCAGGAGCGCCAGCAGCGTGCAGAAGCGAGGCATAGGGTATGCGAGGCCGCCGAGCGCGCGCAGATCGATATCCCCGTAGCGTGCCCGGATTGCATACCAAGCCAGCAGGAGCCCGGTGGTCGCAAGGCTGACCGCGTTGAGATAGACCGTGGCCTGCACCGGCGCGGTTCCCGTGTCGGCGATGTACCACCAGAGCATGCAGAAAAAGGCGAGTGCGGCATAAGCGAGTCGCGGGAGCGGCCGCGACTGAATCAACGCCCGCAGCGACCCATACACCGCACCGGCCAGTGCCAGGATGGCCACCGTGTGAAGCACGGTGATGGAGAGGGACGGAAGCAGCAGCACCAGGGTATGGAATCCAATCGTCGGCACCAACAAGGCCAGGAATGCGGGAAGATTGCCCGGCAATCCGGTGAGTGTGGCCACGAATCCGCTATGCAATGGCAGGAGAGGCAGTAGCGTGGCGCAGGTGATCACGGTTGCGATCGTTGAGCCCGCCTCCGGGAGAACCAGGGCCAATAACGTCGTGACGATGCCCAGGCCGTAGGATGACAGGCCACGCCAGGTATCCGGCGTGGGACCCGGTTGATGTTGGTACAGCAAGCCGCAGAGGATGCTGAGGAGCAGCACCAGCAGGGCGTCGCGCGCGGGCGCCTGACCGGTGAGAATCCCCAGCCCCAATCCCAGCAGTACCAGGCTCATGGCCCAGGCCTGACTGTTATTCCGGTGCACTGGTTGGCCGAGGAGCGACAGGAATGCGGTCAAGGGGAGTATGCAGAGCAAGGGCAGACCTGTAGGGGGTGCGCTCAGTCCTACTGATGTGCCGATCACGGCAAGCAGGCTCGCGACCGTTGTGAGCAGGGCCACGGTTTTCATTCGCTCGAGCGAGGCCCTGATGAGCAGACTGAGGACCGCACCGAGGAGGGGAATGGCCATGAGCAGCCAGGGCGTCATCCAGGCCTTCATCACAACCGCCCTCCGATGACGGCCGCGGACGCGCCGTTCACGCTGCATGACTGCTGGTGGATCACGACAGCCGCTTCTCCAGACGATGAGCGACCAGCGTCACGATCCGGCCGATTTTGAGGTAGAGCTGATCCAGGTAGAGTCGGTTCATGAACAGGACATAGAGCCGAACCAGGAAGACTTCGATCCAGGAAGGAATGGTGACCGTCCGTCCATGGGCGTGCGCGTAGAGATAGACCCAACTGAGAATCGTCAACAACGTCGTGCCGACCACCAAGCTATCAAACAGCCGGCCGGGCAGCGCCGCCGCTTTAAAGTACGACGCGACATCGTCCGGATTCGGGTACAGAAAATGGGTGAAGCTCTCCACCGCAAACAGATAGGTAAAGACGACGATCACCAGCGTCACCAGCATGGCGGCAGACACTTTCCAGGACGCCACGGCGCGAATGCGGGTCAGCGAGAGAATCGCCTGCGAGGACGTCACCCAGATGAAGAACAGGAAGATCACCGTGCCTTGGGATTCGAGCAACGGAATTCTCAGCACGCCATGCGTGACCAGCAGAATGACCAGCGGCAGCAAGAGGGTCGTGACAAACCCGGTGGACCAGGTCAGGTTGGAGAACTCACTCTCCTCTGCTTCGCGGTCGATGTGCGGAAACGAGGGTTCCTGTCGGGCCTTGTGGATCACGTTGCCGCAGTTCAAGAACACCGTGCCTTTGAACAGGCCGTGCGCGATGAGATGGAAGACGGCGAGGGAAAAGGCGCCCAGTCCGCATTCCATGATCATGTAGCCCATCTGTCCGATCGTCGAGAATCCCAGGGTTTTCTTGATGTCGTTTTGAGTCAACATCATGGTGGCGCCGAGAATGGCTGTGAGCATGCCGATCACGAAGACCACATGCAGCGTCGTCGGGCTCAGACCGTAGAGCGGGGCGAGCCGGTTCAGCAGGAATCCTCCGGCGTTGATGATGCCGGCGTGCAGAAGGGCATGGATCGGGGTCGGCGCATACAGCGAACGCGGGAGCCAGGTGTGGATCGGGAATTGGGCCGATTTGCCCATGGCACCGCCGAAAATGAGCAGCGTCACCGCCGTGACGCCGTTCATGTCCCAGCCGAGTTCCGGCCAGATCGACAGGGTGACAGGCGTCTCCGCGGCGCGGGCGAACAGGGTTTGAAACTCGAATGTGCCGTAGAGCGAGTAGGCCAGGACGATGCCGGCGAGAAAGGCCGCGTCGCTGAGCCGCAACATCGTAAAGGTATTGACCGCGCCGGAGAGTGTGGCCGCGTGTCCATGATTATGGGCCAGAAGCAGTAACAGCCAGGACAGGATCTGCCAGAAGATGAACAACATCACGAGATTGGCACTGGAGACCATACAGAGCAACACCGCGGTGGTGATGCCCAGCATCCCGAGATACCGGCGATACCCGCGATCCTGATACATGTAACCCATGGAATAGCGATAGATGAGGGTTGTGACCCCAGTAATCAGGACCATCATGACGGCGCTGAGCCGGTCGATGTAGAACCCGATCGGAAAGGCGAGGTTGGCGATGGCAGCCGGATCGTACAGCTGAAGCGTGACCGGGCCTTCCGAAGTCACCAGCACCAAGGTGAGGAGAGAACCCACAAAGGCCGCCGCGATGGGGAACATGCCTGCCCGCGCGTTCTGATCCTGATCGGCGCGATCGCCGGTCATCACGATGAATGCCGTCAACAACGGCAACAGCGGGACGAGGACTAAGAAGGACATGCCGACCCCATGCGTTCCATAAAAAGAAAAAGGCCAGCCGACGGTCCTTGGAACAAGGAACCAACGACTGGCCTGCACTGTCCCCGGCCTTTCCCTGAGAGGAAACACCGGCAGACCCTACTGCCTGTCTTCTTGCATCAATGAAGTGGGTCCGGGCCGCGCGCAATTCACGGCCTGTCGTCGGCACCACCGGAAAACTACGGTAGATGTATCCGTGCCACCCTCGCAATTGCAAGCGAAAAGTCCGCGGTAAGGTCCCGCCCGCCGACTCGCTCGGCGGCCTCGCGCACGATGGTTTGCCGAGCCCGCGTCGAGGGGGGTTGGAGTCGGCACACGGCGGTGACTATAATCGCCTCCACCGATCACCCCCAACCTTCGAAGAGGAACGTATTGCCTGTGCCGAGCAAGGGAGAAAAGGAAGCCGCCGTCCGGACGGCGATCATCAAGTTCGAGCAGGAGTTTCTGGGGCGCGGTCCTGATGAAGTCCGCGTGTTCATCGTGCGGGACATGTTGGTTGTGCGCCTGAAAGGTGTACTGACGCCGGCCGAGCGGCAACTGGCCAAGACGGCAGAGGGCATCGACATGGTGAAACGGCTGCGTCAAAACCTCATCGCCCAGGGTCGCGAACGGCTCTGTGAACAGGTTACGGACCTGATCGGGGCGAAGATTACGGCGCTGTTCACCGACATCGATACGGTGGTCGGTGAGCGCATTTTCGTGTTCACGCTGGAATCCGATCTCGAAGCCAATTTTCGATAAGGTCAGGAAGGGCATGCGATGACACCACTCGTGTGGTGTCGGCTGGCCTTCTCGTCCCATAGATTGATGAAAGTGTTATGACCCCTCACAGCCTCGAAACCCTTGCATTCGACAATAGCTACGCGCGCCTGCCGGAGGTGTTCTACGCCAAGGTGAATCCGACGCCGTTCGCCACGCCGCCCTCTCTCATCAGCGCGAATCGGGCCGCGATGGAGTTGCTCGATCTCGATCCATCTGAGGCGATGCGACCGGAGTTCGCTGGAGTCTTCGGCGGCAGCCTGCTGGTGCCCGGCATGGAGCCGCTGGCCATGTTGTATTCCGGTCACCAGTTCGGCGTGTATGTCCCCCAGCTCGGGGATGGCCGGGCGATTCTTCTCGGGGAAGTGAAGAACGAACGCGGCGAGCGCTGGGATCTGCATCTCAAGGGCGCGGGCATGACGCCGTTTTCACGCGATGGCGACGGGCGCTCCGTGCTCCGCTCGGCCATTCGTGAATATCTCTGTTGCGAAGCCATGCACGGACTCGGGATTCCGACGACACGCGCGCTCTGTCTGATCGGCAGTGACGACAAGGTGTATCGGGAACAGATCGAAACCGGTGCGACGATTGTCCGGATGGCGCCCTCTCATGTGCGGTTCGGCACGTTTGAAATTTTCTATTACCGGAAGCAGCACGAGCATCTGCAACGGTTGGCCGACTATGTCATCGAAATGCATTTCCCCCATCTCGCGCAGGCCCCCGACAAATATGTCCGCTTCTTTGCCGAAGTGGTCGAGCGCACCGCGAAACTGATCGCGCAGTGGCAGGCAGTCGGCTGGTCGCATGGTGTGTTGAACACTGATAACATGTCGATCTTGGGCCTGACGCTGGACTACGGCCCCTACGGCTTCATGGACGACTACGATCCGGGCTTCATCTGTAACCATTCCGACTACAACGGACGGTATGCCTTCAATCAACAGCCCTACATCGGGCTGTGGAACCTCAGCTGTCTCGCGCAAACCCTGTTGCCGCTCGCGCCGAAAGAAGAATTAAAAGCCGCACTGGACGGCTACCAGACAACGGTCGACCGGCATTATCACGACCACATGCGCAGCAAGCTGGGGTTAGTCGCGGAGCGCGCGGACGATGAGGCTCTCCTGCAGGAATTGAAGTCGCTCATGGTCGGCAGCCGGGTGGACTACACCATCTTCTGGCGCGAACTCGGTACGTTTTCTTCGGGTCCCGGCGCCAGCAATGAACGGCTGCGTGAGCATTTCCTGAATCCGGAGCGGTTCGACGCGTGGGCCCTCCAGTATCGTGACCGGCTGCAGAGCGAACAGAGTCGCGACGAGGAGCGGCGCGTGCGCATGGACCGCGTCAATCCAAAATACATCCTGCGCAACTATCTCGCTCAAGGCGCGATCGAGAAGGCGCAGCAGAAGGACTATTCCGAGGTCGAGCGGTTACTGACCCTGCTGCAGCAGCCGTATGTCGAACAACCAGGCATGGAGGCCTACGCGGCCGCACCTCCGAACTGGGGCAAACACATCAGCGTGAGTTGCTCGTCGTAGCTCCTCAACAATAGATAGACGTGGAGATCTGGTGTCATGCGCATAGACAAACTCGGCGGGCTCACGGTTCGCCTGACCGGCGGGACAGACGGCAAGGGCGGAGGCAATGGTCCGTTGGTGGTGCTGTTGCATGGATTCGGCGCGCCGGGCGATGACTTGGTTCCGCTCAGCGAATATCTGGATGCACCCACGGCCACTCGGTTTGTGTTTCCTGAAGCGCCGATCTCTATCCCGATGGGATTCGGCGATTCGCGCGCCTGGTGGATGATCGACATGGCCCGCATTCAGGCAGATCGGGCGGCGGGAAAGGTCAGAGACATGTCGGGTGAGATTCCTCGCGGGCTTCCCGAAGCGCGGGAGCACATGAAGAGCTTGCTACGTGAGATTCATGGGAAACTCGGGGCTGATCCCGCACGGACGGTCCTTGGCGGCTTCTCCCAAGGCGCAATGCTCTCCTGTGATGCGCTGCTGCACAGCACGCAACCCTATGCCGGACTCATCCAACTGTCGGGGACGTTGGTGGCCAAGCAGGAATGGGGGCCGTTGCTGACGAAGCGGAAGGGGCTGCCGCTGTTTCAGAGCCATGGCACGCAGGACCCGATCCTGCCCTACAGTATGGCCGAGCGGTTGCGCGATGAATTTCTGCAGGCCGGGGTGACGGTCGATTGGCAACCGTTCCGGGGCGGCCATGAAATTCCAGAGGCGGTGTTGCGCAAGATGGGTAGCTTTCTTCTGAAGGTCTTGCGATAGGGGCAGGATGGAACCGTTCACACTCACCGGCAAGGACGGCGCAACTCTTCGCGGCGATCGATCCGTCGGCAAAGACCGACAGATACTGTTCATCACCGGATTTCTCTCCAAACGGTGGGGCAACAAGAGCAAGGCGCTGGCGCAATGGTGTCAGGAGCGGGGCTGGGGTTTCTCTTGTTTCGACTTTCGCGGCTGGGGCGATTCAGAAGGGCAGTGGGGTGAGTACCGCTTGCTCCAATGGCTGGAAGACGCCGAAGCCGTCACGAGTCTGCTGGCCGATGGTCCACCGGTGACCATTGTGGGCAACTCCCTCGGCGGTTGGCTCGCGTGGCTGGTCGCGCAGGAGCAGTTGGCTGTTGAGGAGCTGATTCTGATTGCCCCGGCCTTTAACATGATGGACCTGCGCGCGGCGCAGATTTCAGATGATCGACGGGAGCAGTGGCAAACGACTGGATCCATGCCTTGGGACGACGAGCCTTTGCATCGGGATGCGCCGATTCCCTGGCATTGGGTTGAGGACAGCCAGGCGCTCTGGCGCCGTCGCCTCACCATGCCGCGTCGCGTAAAAACGACCATTCTGCACGGTCTGCAGGATAGGGTAATCAAATCTGAGGGGAGCTGGGTCTTCGTCCAGCATGTGCTGTCGCAGGATCCTGATTTTCCCATCGAATTGCTGCTGAAAACCGGCGATCATCGACTGAGCAGCCCGGAGCATTTGGAGACGTTTCGGCGCCTGGTGCACAACAGGACTTGAGCTTGCGAGGAAGTAGGATGAGGCCAATGTGGCGGGACAATCGGAACACGCGTGGACATTCTAGTCCGATCTGGGCTTGTTGTATCAGTGGTTTGATGCTGCTTACAGGCTGTACGGTTCAAGACAAGACGATAGGAATTGTCAAAACGTCGGTGCCCACGTCGCTTCGATTTAATGCTTCGGCCCTCGAACTAACGGCTTCCCACGAGCTACCAGAAGTAATATATGTGCGCCCGTCGAGTGGAAAGTTATTAGGAGCGGGGCGAGGTCTAGAAACTGGGGCGTCTGGTGGAGCTCACATTGGGAGTGAGATTGCCGCAGGATTTGCCCAAGGAATGGTCACAAGTGATCCGAGAATGATGCCCTCAGCTTTTGTGCTTTACGCAATGGCTATGCCTGCGTTTGCGGTCGCGGGAGGGGTTTTGGGTGGAATTTCTGGAGCGGCGACAGGCGCATTGACGGCTGACTCAGAATCCAATGTCGACGCGTCTGAATAGCCGTACAAAGATCTCTCTCCCTGCTCGATTTGCAAGATGCCTTACGAGTAAAAGTTGAGGCGGCCATCCAAAGTCTTTCTTCGCACCGAGTTTTGACGCCGGAAATCTCAGCCACCTTGGACTCTGATGCCAGGCAGAACATCGGTACGCTGAAGGTCAGCGTGAAGAAGATAGGATTAATCGGACCCTCCTCAGCGGTGAATCCACCCCTTCAATTGACGATTGAGGCAAACTCCCAATTCGGTGAATATCAGCAGGAGGCGGTTCTGGATGAGAGAGACTATGTGTATCGAAGTGTCCCTCACCGCTTCTCCGCTTGGGCACGAAATAATGCGGCCCTGTTTGAAGAGGAAATAGGTCGAGCGTGCGAGAAGATTGCCCGAGCTATGGTGGTGGACATCTTGACACCCTAGGCATGACCCTGCGGCCTGATGCTTTGCAAGGTGAACAGATTTTTCACGCGCCTTCTTGTCCCCGAAGTTAAGGAGAAGCTGCATGCTCGTTCTGATCCATAAAGAATGTGGTGGTCCGGCATTGGATGAGTCGCCCGTCGGCGAGGTCTGCGCCGTGCCCGTGAATCAGTTTCCCTTCACCTGTTTCACTTGTCTCGAAGACATCCTCGACGAATCCGAAGTCCGGATCACGGAAGATCTGGGGCTGTAGGTCGGCCTGGCGAGTCCGTGACCGGCCCTCCGCGATCCTGCCGTGAGTGGAAATCCGCGACAAATCCACGGTAAGGTGACCGGCGGTTTATTTTATAGAACATAGAAACGAGGCCATCTTTGTCATCAACACGTCAGCATAATGCCGGGCCGGATTCAGAAGGCCCGGACGTTCCCGAGCCGTCCCACGCCGAGCGCGCCAGGACCCTGGTCCACTTACAGCACACGGGCGGTCTCTCGACGCTCTCGCGCAAGCAGCCGGGCTGGCCCTTCGGGTCGGTCATGCCCTACGGATTGGACGAGCAGGGGCAGCCGATCTTTTTGATCAGCACCATGGCGATGCACACACAAAATCTTCTGGGTGATCCGCGGGCCAGTCTCCTCATTACGCCGCCGGAGAGCAAGAATGATCCGTTGGGTGCGGCCAGGGTCACCTTGATGGGATCTGTGACCAAAGTGCCGACGGAGGACCTCCCCAAGGTGCGCGAACTGTATTTGGCTCGACATGCCAATGCCGCCTACTGGGTGGACTTTAACGACTTTGGCTTTTTCCGAATGGCATTGGCGGACATTTATTTTGTCGGCGGGTTTGGGTCCATGGGATGGGTGGCGCCGGCGGACTATGCCGAAGCCTCTGTGGACCCGCTGGCCAATGTGGCCTCGGATCTCATTCGGGAAATCAACGCGGAGCAGGTCGACACCCTGTTGCTGCTCGCCCGTGTGTTCGGCAATCTGGATGCGCAGCAGGCGAGTATCACGACGGTAGATCGGCTGGGATTTCACTTGCGGGTCAAGACACCCGACCGCATGCAAGGCGGACGAGTCGCCTTTGCCAACCCCGTGAACAATGTTGCGGAGGTGAAGGCCGGTCTGGCGGCCCTGGTGGCCCAGGCCAACGCAGGTCTTCAGGCGCTGCATTCGCTCTAGCTGCTGTTCGATTTGGCCGGCTGACAGTTCTCCGGACGAATGTGCTCACGAGCAATTATTTGCCGTCGGTCGCCTGGACGATCGCCTCGCGCAAACTCTGCGAGTGTGGATTGGTGACCTCGCGCCGGATGACAATGTCGGTCGGTGTCACGGCCTTGCCGTAGTAGTCCCTGCTCCACTCATCCCTGGAAATCAACGCGGCCCCTTCCAGGGAAATGCCGGCGAAGAGGCCTTTGGCCCTGACAAACGACAACAGGTCCGCACTCAAATTCGGCGTGGTTGCGCCGGAAACCCCGGCTCCGACCGGTCCCACAGCGACGGAGCCATCCGCCCCCAGCTTGAAGTTGCCTAACAGGAGCGAATCCACTCCACGCTGCGTCAGCACGAGCAGCACGACTTCCGACACCTGGGCGCCGAACTGAAATCCGAAACTGGCAGCCCCCATGGTAAAAAAGGCCGGTTCGCTCCATACCCCTGTTTTTTCGTCCCGGGCGACAAACACCCCGCTGCCGCCTGCGCCGCCATAGAACAGCGCCGCTTTCAAGAATTGCGGCACGATGAAAAGGCCCTTCGCATCCTTGATATGCTCGCGAAACCAGGACATGTTTGAATCGGCCAGGAAATTGGTGAGTGTCATACGTGACTGATCCACCAGGTCCCGCTGCTCGCGGTCGTCTGCCGCCCCGGCGGCTGGGGCGATAGCCAGCACCAGGCTCATCAACAGCACCGCGATATGGTATCGCGAGCCCGGTCTGTTCGACGGCCTGTGATCGCTCATACGGATCCCTCCTCCAGACATGCTGTCTGTATTCAATCAGGACTGCGCCTTGGCGGCAACTCGACGGTCTCGTACCGGTTGTACCTGCTGCGCGCTCTTTGTTATGGTGATCGGCTAGTTTAAATTCAACCGAGGATGGCTATGGCGACAAACGATAAACAAGTCATTTTTTCACTGGTCGGTGTCGGCAAGGTCTATCCGCCGAAGAAACAGGTGTTGCGCGATATTTATCTGGGCTTCTACTACGGCGCCAAGATCGGCGTCCTCGGGTTGAACGGATCCGGTAAAAGCTCGCTGCTCAAA
The DNA here is from genome assembly GCA_009594995.1 of Nitrospira sp. Lineage (GTDB taxonomy): Bacteria > Nitrospirota > Nitrospiria > Nitrospirales > Nitrospiraceae > Nitrospira_A. Next base: position 34,675 of record VOPR01000044.1, read on the forward strand.
ATCATTGCCGGGACCGATCCCAACTACGTCGGCGAGATCACCCGCTCGAAGGGCTACAGCGTCGGACTGCTCGAGCAGGAACCGCAACTCGACCCCAACAAGACCGTGAAAGAGGTCGTGGAGGAAGGCAAGAAGGAACTGGTCGCCTTGCTGCACGAGTACGAGGCGGTCAGCAACAGCATGGGCGAAGCCGGCCCCGATGAGATGGAAAAGCTCATCGACAAGCAGGCCCAGCTGCAGGAAAAGATCGAAGCCGCGAACGGCTGGGAACTGGAGAGCGAACTTGAAATCGCCATGGATGCACTGCGTTGCCCCCCTGCCGATCAGAAAATCAGCGTGCTCTCAGGAGGCGAGAAGCGTCGGGTAGCCCTCTGCCGCCTCATGATCCAGGAGCCGGATATCCTGCTGCTCGACGAGCCGACCAATCACCTCGATGCCGAATCCGTGCAATGGCTGGAGCAGCACCTCCAACAGTACAAAGGGACCGTCATCGCCGTGACCCACGACCGGTACTTTCTGGACAACGTGGCGGGCTGGATTCTGGAACTCGATCGCGGCTCCGGTATTCCCTTCCAGGGCAATTACACCGCGTGGCTCGAACAGAAGCAGGATCGGTTGGAGAAAGAAGAGAAGGCCGAATCCAAGCGGAAGAAAACACTCGAGCACGAGTTGGAATGGATTCGCATGTCGCCGAAGGCCCGGCAGTCGAAGGGCAAGGCGCGTCTCAACCGGTATGAGGAATTGGTCAATCAAAAGCAGGACCAGCTGGCCGCCGATCTGGAAATCTATATTCCGCCGGGACCCCGGCTCGGCGACCTGGTAGTCGAGGCCAAGGGCATCAGCAAAGCGTTCGGCGACAACGTGCTCTATGAAAATGTGGAGTTCAGCCTGCCGAAGGGCGGCATCGTCGGGGTCGTCGGTCCCAACGGTGCGGGCAAGACCACCATGTTCCGCATGATCATCGGCAAGGAGAAGCCGGATACGGGCAGCATTCGCATCGGCGAGACGGTCAAGCTCGGTTATGTCGATCAGGATCGTACGCTCGATCCCAACAAGACGGTGTACGAAGTCATTTCCGAGGGACAAGACACGATCATGCTGGGCAAGGCCGAAGTGAATGCCCGTGGCTACTGCGCCCGCTTCAACTTCGCCGGCACCGATCAGCAGAAAAAGGTCAAGGATCTCTCAGGCGGCGAGCGGAACCGCGTGCACCTCGCGCGCATGTTGAAAGAAGGCGCCAACCTGATCATCCTCGACGAGCCCACGAACGACCTGGATGTGAATACGTTGCGCGCGTTGGAAGAGGGGTTGGAAGGGTTTGCCGGCTGCGCCGTCATCAGCAGTCACGACCGCTGGTTTTTGGACCGCATTGCGACCCACATCATGGCTTTCGAAGGCGACAGCAAAGTCGTCTGGTACGAAGGCAACTACAGCGAATACGAAGCCGATCGGAAGCGGCGGCTCGGGAAAGAAGCCGATCAGCCGCATCGCATTCGCTATCGCAAACTGACCAGGAACTAGCCGGCTGTTGAAAGGAGCCTCCAGCAGCGTTGTCGGTCGCACGCCTCCCTGCGACGTACCCGGATGTTACGCCTCGGTCTAGCGTGCTTCCTGCGGCCTTGCTGGACGACCCTTTTGAACAGCCTGCGACGGTTCTAAATTTGTCACGACTCTTCCCGGAGAAACATCCGTTTTTCCGATTCAACCGTAGAGTCACTCATGAGCATGTTATCGGGACGTTCCCTCAGCTCCTGGCTCGCGGTGTTGCTGATCTCCTCCGCCTCCTGTGCGACCGTTGCTCCTCCTCAGGACCTTTCCCCTGATCCTCGTCCTGTGACGACCAGGGCCACGCTGCAGTTGGGGCAAAAGGAATTGGCCGACGGCCGGTTCGTCGGGCTGGCGTTCTCCGGCGGGGGGAGCCGCGCGGCCGTGTTCGGCGCGGCGGTCATGAAAGAACTGGACCGGCTGGGTGTGCTCCAGCAGGTCGATGTGTTGTCTGCGGTATCCGGAGGAGCACTGCCTGCGGCGTCTTACGCGCTGGAGGGGTACCGCGACTTTAGTTTTCAAAACGGGTTCGTCGAGCAGATCGGCCGTGATATTCAAGGCGCAGTGGCGGGGCCCTGGTATTTGGCTCCTCACAACCTGCTCCGGTACGCATTGACGGACCGCATTCCATCCGAACAAGTCATTCAGGCGCTGGATGAGCGATTGTTTCGCGGTGCGACCTTCGCCGATCTCAATCCGGCAAAACCGATTCTCCTGTTGAACTCGACAGATGCCCTGACGGGCGATCCCCTTATCATTTCCGATGAACAATTTGCTCAGCTGGGGGTGCCGCTGGCTCCGTTCAGTATTGCGCGAGCCGTCTATATGTCCGCCGCCTATCCGGGCGTGTTGGAGCCGCTCGCCATTTCCAGTGGTGAGTCTGGTCACAACGGAGCCGCTTCTCCGCCGGTACTGGCCTATGACGGGGGCGCGGCTGACAATCTCGGCATTCGAACTCTCGTGCAAGTGGTGGAGGAGGCCTTGTCGGAACGGCCGATGGCGGACCGCTTTCCGCAGGGCTGTCTGGTCATCTCGATCGACGCGACGGGCCGTCAAAAGAACGAGGCGCGCAAACCGCTCTCCGCTGCCGCCGCCTTGCTCAGGGGCCATCGCCGAAATGTGTTGGAGCTCGCCGGGATTCCAGCGGCCCGGCAAGACATGGCGATGTTGGGCACATTCCGGGTCGGACAGGATGGAACCGGAGGGACCTGCCGCTTCTGGCATGTGGCGTTGCGTCAATTGCCGGACAGCGATCCGCTTGGCGATCGGGTCACGCATATCAAAACGAATCTGGGATTATCTGCGGACGATCAGGCCGCGTTAATTGCGGCCGCGGCCCGTCTCGTGGCGAAGGGTCGCGAGGAGATGAATCGGACCGCCGGTTGGGCTGGTTTCATCAGCACGGAGCCGGTGTTGCGTTCCCATCCATGAGCGACTCGACGGACAGGCGCCGCATCTTCGTCACCGGTGCAACCGGATACCTTGGCGCGAGACTCATTCCCTTGCTGCTCGAACGGGGCCATCATGTCACGGCTCTGGCTCGCGAAGCCTCTCTCAAAAAGGTTCCCGCCGGATGTCAGGTCGTGACAGGCAATCCCCTGGATGCGGAGACATTCACGGATGCTGTGCGTGGGAGCGATACGCTGGTGCAGTTGGTCGGGGTACCGAAACCGGCGCCCTGGAAAGGTCCGCAGTTTCGCGCGATCGACGGGCCTTCCGCGATGGCTGCGATCCGAGCCGCCGCGGCCGCGAGTGTGCCGCACTTTGTCTATGTCAGTGTCGCCCAGCCAGCCCCCATCATGCGAGACTACCTTGCCGTGCGCCGTGAGTGTGAGGCGGCCATTGCGCAGGCCGTACTTGTCGCGACCATCCTGAGACCTTGGTATATTCTCGGGCCCGGTCATTGGTGGCCGTTGGCATTGCAGCCGGTCTATCGTCTGCTGGAACGAATCCCGGGAACACAGGAGGCGGCGACTCGCTTGGGCTTGGTCACGATTCGGGAGATGCTTGGGGCGATGGTGTGGGCTATTGAACATCGGCCCACGAGCCGACGGGTAGTCGATGTGCCGGAAATCAGGCGCCTTGGCCGGAGCAACCAATGAAACCGACGGTGTTGATTACAGGCGCAGCCGGGCTGATCGGTGGGTATCTCGTCAGAAGCGCCGCTCGTTGGGCGCCCCAATGGGAGGTGTGCGGACTCAGCAGAGCCGAGGCAGACCTCACCGATCGGGACCAGGTGAAAGCAGTCTGGCGGCGATACAGTCCCAGCCTCGTCATTCACTGCGCGGCATTGAGCCGGACCGGCGCCTGTGAACAGGATCCCGCGCGAGCCAGGCGCATCAATGTCGAGGCGACCCGCTCCCTTGCCGACATGGCCCGGGATGTTCCCTTCGTGTTCCTCTCCACCGATCAGGTCTTTGACGGTTCGAAGGGGCATTATGTTGAAGCGGATGAGGTGCGGCCGCTGAATGTCTACGCGCAGACGAAGGCCGAAGCGGAGCGGGTGGTGCTCGAGAACCCGGCCCACTCAGTGGTTCGGATCGCGTTGACGGCCGGGACGTCACCGACGCATGACCGGAGTTTCGTCGAGGATATGCTGCGCGCTACGGCGAAGGGCACGAAGCTGACGCTGTTCATGGACGAGTTTCGTTGTCCCATGCCGGCGGGAGCGTTGGTCCGTGCGCTCTGGGAGTTTGCCGCGCAACCGCGGGCCGGGTGTTATCACCTGGGTGGAGACGAACGGTTGTCGCGCTGGGAGATCGGTGAAGCGGTAGCAGGGCGGTATCCGGAACTGCGACCGTGGATTCAGCCCGGGTCGCTCGCGGACTATCACGGCCCGCCGCGCCCCCCGGATTTGTCTATGTGCAGCGACAAAATGCAGGCGCTCCTGTCGTTTCGTTTGCCTGGCTTCCGTCAGTGGCTTGCCTCCGGGATCCCGAATGACTCGGATCCCTGGGACTATGCCTCCGCTCGTGCCCAATAAATTATTGCGGCAATGTTCGAATATAGGCGAGCACATTGTGAATGTCGCGTTCAGAGAGGCGTCCTTTCCACGACGGCATATTCGGCTTGCCCTCATGAATGGTCGCAAGCAGGGCTCGTTCCGATTTATTTTTCGTCGCCGGCGCCGTGAGATTGGCTGGGTCCGGGCCGAGTAGCTTGTAGCCATCCCCTTGGCCTTGAGGTCCGTGGCATCCGGCGCAGTATTTGACGAAGAGCGTTTTGCCCTTTGCGAGAGGATCGACCGTTTGCCCGGCCGCGCCGCTTGCGTTCAAGTGAGGGAGTACACCGGCAAGCGCCATCACCATCACGGACATTCTGACAACACTCCTGTTCATTGTGCTTCCTCCAGTCTGATGGAATCGTCTCACCTGCACCTGGCGCGTTCGATCATACGCTCGCTCTGAAGCCGATGCCATTGCGATTGCCATGAGTGTGTTGCAGTGGCCGCCGTAGTACAATCATTCGACTACGTATGTGACTCTTGTGCCTTCGCGGTTCACCTTCGATCACCGATCGCATGACGGCGACAGATCCACTGTCTCTCCTCATAACCGGCTGGGCTGCTTCGGCGGTTCTGATGGCTGTGCTCTGCCTGATTGAACGCCGCCTGCAGAATCTGTCCATCGCCGATGTGGGCTGGTGCTATGGACTGGCGTTGGTGGTGTGGTGGTACGCGAGTGCCGCACCGGGGGAACCATCCAGGCGCTGGCTGGTCGCGCTGATGGTCTTTCTGTACGCCATACGTCTTGGCACGCATATTCTGTTTGATCGGCTGTGGCACAAACCGGAAGACGGGCGGTATCGGGCGCTACGTGTGCGTTGGGGCGAGCAGGGCTCAACAAATCGATTCTGGTACTTTCAACTGCAGGCAGCCGCCATCGCCTGGTTTTCCCTGCCGCCGCTGGTGGTCATGCAGAATCCCTATCCGCCGTTTCATCTCTGGGACTTGCTTGGCTTCCTGCTCTGGGGCGTGGCGGTGACAGGGGAAGCGGTCGCCGATTGGCAGTTGGCGGCCTTCCGCCGTCAGCCTTGGAACAAGGACCGTGTGTGCCGTGATGGGCTCTGGTATTACTCCCGCCATCCCAACTATTTTTTTGAGTGGCTGCACTGGTGGAGTTATGTCGTGATGGCGCTGGCGAGCCCGTTGGGCAATTGGGGTGTGACCCTGATCGGTCCGCTCACGATGGGCTGGGCGCTCCTGAAAGTCACCGGGATTCCCTGGACCGAGACCCAGACCATGACGAGCCGGGCTGCGGAGTATGCGGCCTATCGCCGCACGACCAACGCGTTCATTCCCTGGTTTCCCCGTCGACCGTAAGGAATGACTCATCGGCTTAGGGGTTGTCTTTCAACTCCGCCAGCCGTGTGCGCGCCGTTTTGGCGGCGGGACTCTCGGGATAGTGGCGAATGATGTCTTCGTACAGTTCTCTTGCATGGGCTTTGTTGGTTTGTCGTTCTTCGAACTGAGCGGTTTCGAGCATTTGTGCCGCCTGGTCGGGGCCGCAGGCCGATAGAGTGAGGAAGAGGGCCACAATAGTCCAGGCAGGCAGGTTGTTCATGCGGCGGTCCTTTCGACTGATTGGTCGCGCAGCGCAGGTCGGCGCGATGGTCTTACTCCAGTGTGTGCCAGAGGAGTGTGCGTTGCAAGGGGGCAGGAACAAGCGAGTCCGCTTTTAAGCCGTGACGTCTTCCCGGATGCCGAATCGTGGAGAGGTAATGGCTTCACTCCGGCAGCGAGGACAACGGCTTGGGCGTGTGAGCCTGGTTCGGTCGCGGAAGGCGTACGTGCAATCCTGACATTCCGAGGGTTCCAGCAGAAAGGTTCGCGAGGAATCGTGGGCGAGCGTTTTTACAATGTGCGTGAGATGATCCTCCACCTGTCGCTCCGGCATGCCAAGGAGCTGGGCCAACTGGTGAGAGGACAGCAGGGTGCCGGTCAGCAGCGCGATCATCCGTCGCCGGGGTGTCTGGTCAGGTGACGACATGCGGCTCATATCATAGGTGAACCGTCTGTCGATGAAAAGGCAGGCATGAGCGACCGCGATCTTGATATACTACGCGAAACTGCCTGTGCATCACGCGCAGGGAAAGACGCTGCTATGACTGGACCGCTGTGGGACGAGTTGGCCGAACTGGCGTTGTCTCGAGTACGCGCGGCCGGAGTTGAGTATGCGGATATCCGGCTGCTCGACACGACGACGCGGACGATCAGCGGGGAAGACCGGCGCATCGCGCACATCCGCGAGGGTACCGATCGCGGGTTCGGTATTCGAGTCCTCCATCGTGGCGCCTGGGGTTTTGCCGCCAGTTCCATTATTTCCCTCGAAGAAATCCCTCGTGTCGCCGATCTTGCCGTAGAAATCGCGAAGGGATCAGCGTCGCTCGCAATCAGCAAGGTGCACCTGGCGCCAGAGCCGGTGCATCGCGACCGTATCGTCACCCCCTGCCGCCTGGATCCCTTTGCGGTTTCGCTGGAAGAACAGACGGCGCTGCTGTTGAACACGATGGAGGTGATCCAGCGACAGCCGGGCGTCGTGAGGAGTCACGCCAGCCTGTGGGCGCAACGCGATCGCAAACTGTTCGTCTCCACCGAAGGTTCTCACCTGGATTTCACATTACTGGCGATGCAGGGCGACTGCACGGCGACGGCAGTCCACGACGGCCGGTTTGCCAGCCGTTCCTTCAACACGCCGCATCTGCGCATGGGCTACGAACTGGTCCGCGACGCCGACTTCGCGCGAGAAGGGGCCCGGATCGCCGAACAGGCGGTGGAGAAGGTACGGGCTCCGGCCATCGACGCGGGGCGCTATGACCTGGTGCTTGATCCGGAACATCTCTCGTTGACGATGCATGAGTCCTGCGGGCATCCCAGCGAATTGGATCGCGCGCTGGGATATGAGGCCAACTATGCCGGAACCAGTTTTCTGACACCGGACAAATGCGGCACCTATCGGTACGGCTCGTCCCACGTGAATCTGGTGGCCGACAATACCGAGCCGGACACTCTGGCGGCAACGGGTTACGACGATGACGGGGTCAGTTGCCAGAAGTGGGATATCGTGCGAGAGGGGATTTTTGTCGGCTACTGTACGAATCGCGAGGTGGCGACGAAAATCAACGAGGAACGGTCGCGCGGATCGAACCGGGCGGACAGTTGGGGGAGCGTGCCGATGGTCCGCATTGCCAACATCGGCCTTGAACCGGGAGCGGCCACACTTGATGGGCTTCTGGCCGACGTGAAACGGGGCATCTATATCGAAGGCCACGGGTCCTACAGTATCGACCAGCGGCGGTACAATTTTCAGTTCGGCGGCGATGCGTTCTGGCTGGTGGAAAACGGTCGACGGACCCATATGGTTCGAGACGTGATCTACCACGGCATCACCCCGGAGTTCTGGGGCCGGTGCGACGGTGTCGCCGACCGTTCCCATCGCCGTCGGTATGGATTCATCACCTGCGGCAAGGGCCAGCCGGGCCAATCAGGCTGGATGACCCACGCCGCGTCACATGCCCGCTTCCGGCGGGTGGATGTGATCAGCGGACAGACTAAGGCCGGCGAATGACCTCTTCGATCAATTCACAATGGCCGAAGCTGACAAGTCGGCAGGAGTTCGAATTCCTGGCCGATCTGGTCATGAAGCACTCGACCGGCGATCACACGTTCTTCTCGTTGCGGGATGTCCATGGCGGCACGACCCGGTTTGCCAACAACCAGGTCATTCAAAACGTGAATTTGCGTCGGGGCAGTCTGTCGATCACCGTGGCCTTCGGGCGGCAACATGGCACCGCCAGCACGACTGATTTTACCGCCGGGGCGGTGCGGGAAACCCTCAAGCAGGCCGAATCTATCGCCAAGCTGTCGCCCGACGATCCGGAATATCTTCCGCCGGTCGGCGTGCAGACGTACTTGTCGCTGCCGTCAGCCCGTCCCGAAACCAGTGCGGCCGGTCCCGCCCGGCGACTGGACTATGCGCGCGAAGCGATCGGCCAGTGCAAGATGGAAAATCTGAATGCCGCCGGCACGGTGTCGTCCAGTGCGGCGACCGTGGGGCTGGCCGCTGAAACCGGACTGCGGGCCTATGAAGAACGCACCGAGGCACGGTTCAGCCTAACGGTGCAGGCGGGCGAAGCCACCGGCTGGTCGGCCGCTGCTCATCGATCTATCGATCGCCTCCATGTGCAGGAGCGGACGCTCGCCGCCATCATCAAAGCCAAGCGGGGGGCGGATGAGCCGCAGGAATTGCCGCCCGGTCGTTATACGGTGATTCTGGAGCCGGCTGCCGTGGCCGGGCTACTCAGTTGGATGATCTGGATGTTGGATGCGAAGTCTTTTTATAAGGGAACGAGCCCATTCAGCGGCAAGTTGGGATCACGGATCATCGATCGGCGGCTTTCTCTCTCGAATCAACCGGCCCATGCGGACCTCCTGGGCAATGGCTTTACGCATGAGGGACTGCCCGTGATCGAATCCGGCTGGATCGAATCGGGAGTGCTCACCCAGCTCTTGCACGACCGGTTTACCGCCCGTGAACATCAGATCGATCCCTTTCCGACGTTGGAGTCGCCCCATTTTTCAGGGGAGCGCCCCATCGGCACTCGGGTCGACGATCTTATTCGCACGACGCAACGAGGCATCCTGGTGACGAATTTCTGGTACATCCGCCCCGTCAATCCGTCCGATCTGACGCTCACCGGAATGACGCGGGATGGAACATTTCTCATAGAAAACGGGGAGATCACGTCGGCTGTCAGGAACTTCCGATTTCACGAAAGCCCGTTGCGCGCGTTCAATCAAGTAGAGGGCTATACCGCCCCGACGGAGGCAGTGACGTCGGAAACGGGGAAGGCCCTGGTGCCTGCCATGCGGATTCATGATTTCAACTTCTCAAGCGTGACCAAGTTTTAGGCTGGTTGATCGCTCAGACCCTCTCCCTGAGCCGGTGGCCTTTTGAGAGGCCGGGGGCAGAAAAAAACACGCACCCGCCATTGACTCAGACTATGGGAAAGAGTAATGAATTGGAGGAAGTTCACCGATAAGACTCCGAAGGCTTCGATAGGGCTATGACGCGGAAACAGCAGCGTTTGGCGGAAAAACCTGTTCATCTCCTGACACTTGCGCCTGACAAGGGTGAGAAAGGGGCGGTGAATCCGTTTGCGCCCTCGCCCTTGCGCGCGGCGATCGGAAAGGTCTTCGTCAAGCTGGAAGACATGACCGAGCGGTTCGAGGATTGGTGCCAGTACGGCAGCTCTGAGGACCGGACGGAACAGCCATTGGGCCAACGGGTCTCGCAATGGCTGGGAGCTCCTGTCGCGCGTCATATCGAACATCAGGTCGAGGCAGAACACGGATTGGTTCCCGCCCGCCGGTGGGATGGCGCCGTCGGTGATCTCATTTTCCGGTTGCGCGACCGGGCCGGGTTTGTGCAGCGTGCCTTGACGGCGCAGGCGCGCGAGCTCAAGGACTGGGTCATTCAACATACCCAATCCACCCAGGCGGAACTCCATGAATTGCGCGAGCAGGTTTCGACTCAGCAGGCGCAGATGGAGGATCTGACCGCGCAACTTCAAGATTTGCGCGCTTTGGTGACCTCTCAACAGCAGGTTTTGATGTACATGGGCAAGGACATGGAAATGGCGCCGCCTGCTGAACTGGAGCTTTCTCTCGTGCCTCCGCGCTCGCTCCCCTATCGTGACCGGGACAAGAAGCCTTCGAGAGATCGACGGGATGTCTCTGCCGAAGCGTCCCAGATTCCCTACCTCAACGCCTAGATTACGGTTCCACTTCTTGGCGGTTCATGGGTCGTCGAGCTCTGCTCGGCGTTCTGTCCACCGGCGTCCCGCGTTTATTTCGACAGGTCATGCGGGCCGTGCGGAATGGCGACTTCCCGGAGGGACGGCTACGTTGCGCCGTTTCGCGCGGCAGGCCTCGTCCGTTGTGTAACTGCTGGAAGGATCAGGAGCGCAGCCGATGGTGAATGGACGGTACACACGGGTGGTGATTCAGGGAGTGATGGTCGCGGGGTTGGTGCTGGCTGACGTGACGGGGTCGGCGCATGCGGAAGTCACCTTGTTCGACAATCTCGGCACCCTGCACCACGAGATTACGACGACCTCCGAGCGCGCACAAAAATTTTTCGACCAGGGTCTCAGGCTGAGTTATGCATTCAATCATGAGGAAGCCATCACCGCCTTCACCGAGGCGTCCCGACTCGATCCCGATGCCCCCATGCCCTACTGGGGCGTGGCATTGAGCCTGGGGCCGAACATCAACGCGGCCATGGATACCAAGGCGGAATCCCGGGCGGTTGAGGCCATTCAGAAAGCCAGCGCGCGCCTCGAGCGGGCAACCCCCAGGGAGCGAGCGTACGTAGAGGCGCTTGCCGTTCGGTATTCGATCAAGAAGTCTTTGTCCAGGAAGGCCAAGGATGAAGCCTATGCGAAAGCGGTGCGCCGCCTCGCACATGACTATCCCGACGACGTGGACGCGGCGACTCTCTCCGCCGAAGCCATGATGGTGCTGCATCCCTGGGATTATTGGCGGGCCGATGGCCGGCCGCAGCCGGGGACGGAGGAGATCGTGGCTACGTTGGAGTCGGCGCTGCGGCAGCATCCGGATCACCCGGGCGCTTGTCACTACTACATCCACGCCGTGGAGGCGTCACCGGATCCGAAACGCGGGCTTGATTGCGCAAAGCGCTTGCCGGCGTTGATGCCGGGCGCGGGACATCTCGTGCATATGCCGGCCCACATCTATATGCGGGTGGGACTCTACCGAGAAGCCTCGGAACGCAACGCGACCGCCGCGACGGTGGATCGTGAGTATTTGCTTCACCACCCCCTTGAGGGCAACTACGCATCAGGATACTATGCGCACAATCTGCATTTCCTGAATGCCTCGTTGGTGATGGAGGGGCGAAGCGTGG
>VOPR01000038.1 GCA_009594995.1 Nitrospira sp.
CGGCTATCCGATGATTCTCGTCATGCCGGAGAGCATGAGCTCGGAACGGGCCAGCCTTCTCGCATCATATGGTGCGCAGTTGGTGCTGACGCCCGCCGCCGAGGGCATGAAAGGCTCCATTCGGGAAGCCGCACAGATCGTGGCTCAGCATCCGTCCTGCTTCATGCCCGACCAGTTTTCCAACCCGGCGAATCCGGCGGCGCACCGGCAGACCACAGCCGTGGAGATCTGGGAGTCCCTGGACGGACAGTTCGACGCCTTTGTCGCAGGAGTCGGAACCGGCGGCACCATCACCGGATGCGGAGAAGTCTTCAAGGAGCGCAATCCCCACATTCACATCGTAGCGGTCGAACCGAGCGGATCCCCGATCCTCTCAGGCGGCCCCCCTGGTCCACACAAGATTCAAGGCATCGGCGCAGGCTTCATCCCGCAGGTGTTGAATCAGAAGATTCTCGATCGCGTCATCAGCGTCACCGACAACGAGGCCTACCAGACCGCCAAGCTCCTGGCAAAGAAGGAAGGCCTGCTCGTGGGAATCTCGGCCGGAGCCAACGTGGCCGCCGCCCAGAAGGTGGCCCGGGAACTCGGCCCGGGCACACGCGTGGTGACGATCCTCTGCGACACAGGCGAGCGGTACATCAGCATGGAGAAATATTTCAACATCTAAGTAGACATGCCGTCGACGGGCAGTGCCGGCCTGATGGCATCCAGATGAAAGTCGCACATGAATTTCACCGATGAACAAATCACCAGGTACAGCCGCCACATCCTGCTTCCTGAGGTCGGCGGCAAGGGACAGAAGAAGATCGCGCAGGCCCGCATTCTGATCGTCGGGGCGGGTGGCCTCGGCTCACCGGCAGCCCTCTATTTGGCGGCAGCCGGCGTCGGCACCCTTGGCTTGATCGACAACGACGTCGTCGACCTCTCGAACCTGCAGCGTCAGGTCATTCACCACACGCCCGACGTGGGTCGGCCCAAAGTCGTTTCGGCGAAGGAGAAAATTCAAGCGCTGAACCCGGACGTCAACGTGGTGTTGCACGAGGAACGGTTCATGGCCGCCAACGCCCTGAATCTGGTTCGCGACTATTCGGTCGTGATCGACGGGGTGGACAATTTCCCGGCGAAATTTCTCATCAACGACGCCTGCTACTTTGCCGAAAAGCCTTTCGTCCACGGCGGGATCCTGCGTTTCGACGGACGGGTCTCCACGATCATTCCGAAGCAATCAGCCTGTTATCGCTGCGTCTTCAATGGGCCGCCCCCGCCTGGCTTGGTCGCCAGTTGCCAGGAAGCCGGCGTCCTCGGGGTGTTGGCAGGAGTCATCGGCACGATTCAGGCGACGGAAGCGTTGAAATTGATCCTGGGCATCGGGCGCCCCCTGACTGATCGCATGCTGGATTTCGACGCGCGCAATATGCGGTTTCGCGAGATCCCCGTTAAACGGAATCCCCGATGCCCCCTCTGCGGAGCGCATCCGACCGTCACCGAACTGATCGATCACGAACAGGCCACCTGCGAGCTGCGGCCCTCTGTGGCTGCCGCTCACGGAAATGAGCCATAACCGGGCGACCGAGCCGCCCCAGACCCATGCCGGATTCTTGGAGGGCACCACATGAGGACGTGAGCCAAGAAAGAGAACCAGTGTCACGAGTGCAGGGCATGTATTCAACACCATTGAAAGGACAACACGATGAGTGAACGAGCGACTGTTTCCGAACAACAAAGCCTGAGCGCCAAAGCCGCGCGGAATCTAGCGACTGCCACGGTCACCGTCCCGCAAATGACGGACATCACCCCGCGATGGCTGCACAAACTGCTCCCCTGGGTGGACGTGGACGGCGGCGTCTACCGTCTCAATCGGGTCGCGAAGGCCGTCAAGGGACAAGAGGCTAATGAATTCGGCGAAGCCAAGGTCGATCTCCTCACGGTGGACGGCGGCGAGCCGGAACTGCCGACGACCTTCGTGGATTACGAGCTCAACCCGCGCGAGTATCACCTGAGCACGATCCAGACGGTCGTGCGCACGCATACGCGTGTCACCGATCTGTACAGCAACCGCATCGATCAATTGCGCCAGCAGGTGCGTCTGACGGTGGAAGCGGTCAAGGAGCGGGAAGAATGGGAAATCATCAATCATGCGCAGTTCGGCCTGTTGAAAGAAGTCGCGCCGTCACAGCGCATCAATACACGCAAAGGGACGGTGACGCCGGACGATCTGGACGAACTCTTGAGCCTGGTCTGGAAAAAGCCCGCCTTCTTCCTCGCTCACCCCAAAGCCATCGCCGCATTCGGACGCGAAGCGACCAGGCGCGGAGTGCCGCCTCCAACGGTGCATCTCTTCGGATCGCCCTTCATCACCTGGCGCGGCATTCCGTTGATCCCGAGCAACAAGCTGGAGATCGATAAGGCAGGGAAAACGAGTATCTTGCTGTTGCGCGTCGGCGAGGCCCAGCAGGGTGTCGTCGGGTTGCAAAAGGCGGGCGTCACCGGCGAACTCGAAACCGGTCTCTCCGTCCGCTACATGGGGACGAACGAACATGGCATCGCCTCCCATCTGGTGACACGCTATTTCTCAGCGGCGGTCTTGACCGAAGATGCCATTGCGCGTCTCGACAACGTCTCGACCAAGTTCTATCACGAGTATGTCTATCCAAAGGCGTAAGACGATGACCACGACAATCAACAACGGAACGACACCCACACAGGACCCGTTCGATACGGCCCTGATCACCAGATTAACCCAGGAGTTCTTTTCGGAGCAGGCCGGCAACAATACGTTGCCGGCCGCGGTGCCGGGTCTCCTGCCGGTTGCCCCTACCCTCCCGTCCACGGGCAGCGATGCCACGGGAACGGTTCCCGTCATCGCGATACCCGGTTGGCCGGCCGCCTTGCAGACCTTTCCGGCGAGCGCCCCCGGTGCTCCCGGATTGGCCGGCGGGTATCCCTCCGCTACACCCGATGCGCATCCGCCGGTCCATCCGGGCTTGCAAGAACTCTCGACGCAGCCCACAGGAGCCGGCACACCGTCGGGTGAACATACTCCCGGTTCCGATGAGGCCTACCCCTTCGGTGAACCGCGTTGCAACGGGAACGCGGTCAGGCGCCACCATCACACGGCCCCTTCCGCAAACCAGCCGTTGACGAACGACCCCTCCGAGGTTGGACCGCTCACCCCGGACTTCGAGGACGCCTACGCCTTCGGCGGGCCGCACTACCACGGCAACGGATTCGACTGGCGCATGGCATCGAATCAGGCGGCAAACCGATCCTTCACCAACAATCGGCCGTCCGTCGCCACGCCCTTCCCCGGTTACGACACAGTCTCACCGCCGGACTATTATTTTCTCCACAACCCTGAGGCCGGCCTTCCGGCCTCACCGGCCTCCGCCACTCCCTCGCGGCGCCTCACCTTCTCAAGCTTGAACGTGGAGGCCATTCGCCGGGACTTTCCCACCCTGCACCAGCAGGTGAACGGTCACCCGCTCATCTGGCTCGACAACGCGGCCACCACCCAGAAGCCGCAGAGCGTCATCGACGCCACGTCGCGCTTTTACAGTCGCGACAACTCCAACATCCATCGCGCCGCCCACACCCTGGCTGCCCGTTCGACCGAACATTACGAAACAGGCCGTGAAAAGGTGCGAGGCTTCATTCACGCCGCCGATGCCAAGGAAATCGTCTTTGTGCGAGGGACGACCGAGGCGATCAACCTGGTGGCCAACACCTATGGCCGGGCACGTATCGGCCGGGGCGACGAAATCCTGCTGACCACGATGGAGCATCACGCCAACATCGTGCCCTGGCAGATGCTGGCGCAACAGGTGGGGGCGACAATCAAGGTGGCACCGATCAATGAAGCCGGCGAGCTGATCCTCGACGGGTTTGCAGCGCTGCTGAATCATCGCACCAAGCTGGTGGCGGTCACCCATGTCTCCAATGCGCTGGGCACGGTCAATCCGGTGGAGCAGCTGATTGCGCTGGCGCACAGCTACGGCGTCCCGGTCCTCGTGGACGGCGCGCAATCGACGCCGCACATGCCCATCGATGTGCAAGCGATGGATTGCGATTTCTTCGTGTTCTCGGGTCACAAGATTTTCGGCCCGACCGGTATCGGTGTGCTCTACGGAAAGGCGGCGCTCCTGGAAGATATGCCTCCCTGGCAAGGCGGCGGAAATATGATCCAAGACGTCACGTTTACCAAAACGACCTATCAGGGCATTCCTCAAAAGTTCGAAGCGGGCACGCAGGATATCGCCGGTGTGGTCGGCCTCAGTGCGGCGATCGATTATCTGACGAAACTGGGCATGCCCGCGATTGCCGCCTACGAGCACGAATTGCTGGAATATGCCACACAGGCGCTGGCATCGGTCGGCGGGCTTCGGCCGATCGGAACCGCGTCCCACAAGGCGAGTGTCTTGTCGTTTGTGCTGGATGGCTTCGAGAATGAAGAGGTCGGCCGGCATCTGGATCGACACGGCATTGCCGTGCGCTCCGGACACCATTGCGCGCAACCGACCGTGCGCCGCTTCGGGTTCAACGGCACCGTCCGCCCGTCGCTGGCGTTTTACAACACACATGACGAAATCGACGCGCTCGTGCGCGCCTTGCATCAACTCAAAACCGAATAGACATCGCAGGGTGAGATTGAAAAGGCGGATGTGTATGGAGAGAGATCTGACCAAATCGTTGGAGGCGACGCCGTCGACCTGGAATATCGACCAGGTCGTGGCGGCGCTCCGGCACTCGCGTGAAGTCGAGCACAATGTGCGACATCAGGGACGCATCCGGGAATTGCCGTCCCGGAAAGCCTTATTGGAAGTCCTGGATGGGTTGTGCGCCGTCCTGTTTCCGACCCACTACGGCCGGTCGGACTTAAACGAGGCCAACATCGACTATTTTGTCGGCAATCAGCTGCACCAGACGCTGAGCGTGTTGCAGGATCAAGTGCGTCGTGGACTCCTGTTTGTGTCGGAGGGAGCAGAGCGGGAGGACGCCGACGCCAATCAGTCCGCGTACGAAATCACGACCACCTTTGCGGCTCAGTTACCCGCGATTCGTGCGCGGTTCTTCACTGATTTACAGGCGGCCTATCAGGGAGATCCCGCAGCTACGAGCGCTTCCGAAATCCTGCTCTGTTATCCCGGCATGACCGCGGTCATCTATTACCGCGTCGCGCACGCGCTCTACGAGTTGGGCGCGCGCCTGCCGGCGCGTCTTATCTCGGATATCGCGCATTCCACCACCGGAATCGATATCCATCCGGCGGCCACCATCGGAGGCTATTTTTTCATCGATCATGGCACCGGCGTCGTGATCGGAGAAACCGCCGTCATCGGCGAGCGCGTGCGTCTCTATCAAGCCGTCACCCTCGGCGCGAAACGGTTCCAGGAGGGAGAAAACGGCATCCTGGTCAAAGGCGCCCCGCGCCATCCCATCGTCGAAGATGACGTGGTGATCTATGCGGGGGCCACGATTTTGGGCCGCATTACCATCGGCAAAGGGTCCATCATCGGCGGCAATGTCTGGCTGACTCACAGCGTGCCGGCCGGCAGCAATGTGCTGCAGGCGCAAATGCGCAATACGACCGTCGAGCCCAAGCATTTGATCGAAGCGGTGTATCAGCCGAGGATTTAGGGCGCACGTTCAAATGGCGCGGCGCGACCGCCCTGCTGAATGACCATTTGCTTGCCGGAGGTTTCCATGTTCGGACCCATTACCGTTCCGTTCGGCGCAAAAATGCTATTCAATACAGTCACGCTGAAGCCCGAAGTCACGTTCGACGATGTCGAGTTGGCCTTCGGGGAACTTTGTAGCGTCGTGAAGGACGCCTACGGCGGCGACAAGGGTGGATTCATTGCCGGACAGGTGTTCAAATTCTCCGGCTTCGTGTCGGACGAGGGATCTCTCACTGCATCAAGGACCTCCGACGAACATTACGTGATCGTGACCTACTGGCGATCGTTCGAGGAGCACGAACGGTCGCACGCCAATCACCTCTTCCGAAACACCTTCGCCAAAGTCGCCTCCCTTTGCTCCGACACCAAAGAGCTGGGGTATGACATGCTCTGGCAGGGCGAGGCCGGCACGCGTTGACCACTGGCCGTTGAACGCACTGCATCGCTTGGCTTCCGCCAGTTCCTCTCCTGCCGCGACATTCAGTTTTTGAAATCGATAGGCGGCATAGTTCTCTCTGTTTCAGGCTGCTGATCTTCATGCACGCGATCAACAGCACCTGCTGATCCAGCCACAATCGACACGCCGCACGCCTCATCTTTCCCGCAAATCTGCATGGCACGGTGGATGCAGAAACGCTCTGCATCTCATGCGCACGAATGCGTGAGTCACCACGGAGGCGAACACAGATGATCGTATCGAGATGGACCCAAAGGCTCTGGCGCGCGTCGCTCTTCAGGCGCAGGCCCACACCCATTGCTCTCACCCTGCTCTCCGCCTCCGCCTGTCTCCTCCACAGTCTGCTCTTCGCATCGATCGGTCACGCTCAATCCTCCGATGAGCTGAGCGAGTTAAAACAACGGCTGGAGCAACAGCAGACCCAACGCGAAGAATTGCAGCGCCGTATCGAACGACTTGAACAGGTCGCGGCGTCGCAGCCCGCCGTGGCGCCACCGCCTTCGGCCGCCGATTCGTCCTGGAGGTCGTTCCATTTCACTATCCGCAAACCGGAACAGCTTCGCCCCTACAACCCCGTCACTTGCGTGGGGTTCATGGGTTGCACCGCCGAGCCTCAGCTGCAACTCGATGCGCCGAAGCGGGCGAAAGAGCCCGGGTGGGAAATCGAGCTCCAGGCCTACAACCGCTTTCGATTCAACCTGTACGACAATTTTTCCGACACGCGAAACGCTCCGGGCAGTACCGCCGGGAATCGCACCTTCGTGAATAATTCGTCCTGCTCCTTCAATACCTCTTGTAAGGAAGATCAGCGGATGCGCTTTTTCAACTGGCGCGGCTATGTGACCGGCGCCATCAAGAACGGGCCCTTCAGCGTGGTGGCCTCGCTCGACTATGCGGGCGATCAGTTCAACGACGGCGTCCTGCTCGGCAACGACGCCGGTCCGCTTGGCGCAGCGGGACAACGTCAGTTCGTCGTGAGCCCGCAGCTCCTGTATATCGAGTATGACGACTGGGTGAGAATCAGAGCGGGACGCCAGTACGCGCATCTCGGCAACGGCATTGTGGCGCATAGTCCCCGCGACATGGTTACCCTCGGACGCAACTGGACCGAGCAGTTCAACACCACCTTCGTCTGGGTGCTCGGCTCTGCCGGGCGCTCCGTGCCCAATCAGGCGGGGCCGGTGTTCGCGCCACAGGGCACCAACATCACGGGGCTCAACCAGAGCACACAGACTACCGTGAACGATGTCACGGGGAAGGAAGAAGATCTCGACGGGTTCGGACTGGTCTTCAACTACCAACCGCTGCCGTTGAACCGCCTCCAGTTCTTCGCCTGGGCCCTGTTCGATACGACAGCGGCGGGGGCAAACAAACAGAACCGCTACTTCGATCTCAACGGGTCCGGCAAGTTAGGAAGCGTCGACTATTCCTTCGAAGGCGTCTACCTCTGGGGCACCTCACCCGTGACGACCACGGCACTGGCGGGCGGCATCCCCGGCACCCGGCAGGAATATCGGGACTACCTGGGCTATCTTGATCTCAAGTACACCATTTCATCCGACCTGCTCCATGCTGAGCGGAAGGATCTGCTGACGGTGGGCGCCACCTTCGGGATCGGCAGCAAACACTTTGACGGCTTGTTCCTCGATGAAACAGCCTTCCGGTACAACTTTGTGTTCGCCGACGACATCCATGGATACAACGGCCGACCCTTTGACACGCGGCGCGGGAGCGGATTTTCCAATACCACCTTCTTCCAGCCCTACGTCATCGTCAGACCGATCGAGAAACTTCAAACGAAATTCGCCTGGACGTACCTGCGGGCCACGGAAGCGCAGGCCGCCGGGACCGGAGTCCTCGGGCCATCTCCGTTCCTGACTCCGGCGCTTTCCTACAGCAGCACCGCCGTCGGAGGGCCGACCAAGGACATCGGCCAGGAGTTCGATATCCTCACGGACTACTTCTACAGTCCGGCCGTGAGACTGTTCGCCTATTTCGGCACCTTCCTGCCGGGACGGCTCTATGCGCCTTCCGCAGATAACGCGGTGAAATTTGAGACGGGCATCGAATATCGCTTTTAGGCAGTCGTGAGGAGTGAGGATGTCGCCCATCGGATCACGGGCTACCGGTCATGGGCGCCCATCCATTCACCAATATTGGAGCGGGGGCCTGCCCTCCCCCCTCCCAGGGCGGGGGCCTTCTCGTCCTCTTGAAGCCCCCCGCCCGCTCATTCACACCCCAGGATGTGGACAGCGAGGTCCAGGAAGATCGACGTTCACGTTCGACGGTGTCCTAACGAAGGAGTTTCATGAGACGGAATAATCTGTTTCCAGACGAAGGTCCTGATCGCAGACTGTACCCCACTCCTCGCATGAACAGACCGGAGGACACCGTTCGATGGCGGCTGAGAGTGCACCCGATTCACCGCCGGCGAGCGCTTGAACGGGCACAGGGGACGAAGTTGGCTCAACGCTTTGCCGACAGACTGTGGACGGATACCGCGAGTCCATCAGAGTCTAAATGCCTACCCTGACCGGACGCATGCTTCCAGAGAGGGCCGGTGAGTGCTAGGCCTGCTGATCGACGGGGCGATGAATCCATAACCGGAGGGCAAGACGGGCGAGGACGTCGAGCAGAAATCCAAGTGCGCCGATGATAAGAATGACGGCCATTAATTCCGAGTAGGCCAACCGATCCCGCGTGTCGAGAATGTAGTAGCCCAATCCGTTGCTCACCCCGAGCATCTCCGCCGGCACCAGCACGATCCAAATCATTCCAATGGCCAACCGGACACCGGTCAGCACGTGGGTCACGATCGCCGGGGCGACGACATGAAGCAGGGTTCCCCACGTCGTGGCGCAGAGGCTCCGCGCCAGCAACAACCAGCGGGCATCGACGGAGGCCACGCCGGCGGACGTATTAAGCAGAATCGGCCAGACAGCCGCCACTGTGAGCAGAAAATAGACGGGCGCATCCCCGATCCCGAACAGCATGATGGCGATAGGCATCCACGACAACGGTGAAATCATCCGGACGAACTGAAACACCACAGACGTGGCTCGATCCGCATGGCGGGAGACACCGACGAGGAGACCGAGCGGCACCCCGACGGTGACGGCAAATCCCAGACTGACGAGGACGCGCTTGAGGCTGGCCAGCACATGGGACAGGATGGTCCCCCCGGAAAGAATGCCGCCGAGTGCGTTCAGCGTGGCCTCGGGAGCAAAGGCACTGAGGATCGGATCGCGTCGCCAGAACAGCGCAGCTGCCCCCCACCAGAAGAGCCCGACCGCTGCGACTCCGAGCAGGGAAAATGCCAAGGACGCAACGCGGCGGAGAGCCGCCGCGATGCTGTCCGGACCGACGAGGGAACCGGCTGCTCGAAGACTCCGCTCCATGGCCTCACCCCTTGAGCGTTTCGTGACGAGAAAAGTGCTCGGACAGCCCGAACGCTCCCAGTCCACCCGCCTGCAGGAGGGCGCTTTTGACGAACCTGTCGTCCACCAGATCCCTTGCCACGAACTCGGGCGTCAGCCCCTGCAAAAATCCGGCGTCGCCCTCGACCCTGGTCTCTTTCAACAGGCGCACCAACTGTTCGGTATAGGACGGGAACGGGTAGGGCTGAAAATCGATGCGCGCGGCATTCCATTCCCGATGGCGAATCGCACCCTGCCGGATGTAGCCCTCGTCGTCTCCCGGCTCAAGCACCCGCTGAAGGATCGGCAGCGCATGGGGCGTGTACTTTTCCTCTCCCTCCTTCGACAACAACCGGGAGGTGGCCTCCCGATTCCCGCGGATCCACAGCTGCGCCTTCACCAGCGCATTGACTACCCGTTGCGACCATTCCCTGCGCTGCTCGAGATCTGCTTCATGCATAAAGACTACACAACAGGCATGCTCCTTCCAGACATCGCCGGTGAATCTGGTGATCGTGCCGACCTTCAGTTGTTCGGCCAGGGCGTTAAAGGGTTCCGCTACGATGTACCCCGCAATACTATTGTTGGCGAGCGCGGGCACCATGTCCTGCGGCGCCATCACAACCAGGTTGACCTCACGCTTCCCCGGCTTCTCGGACTGGGGACAAATCACGGGCGTGAGCCCCTGTTCGCGCAACACCTGCTGGAGAATGACATTGTGGATCGAGTACCAGAACGGCACCGCGACCGTTCGTCCCGCGAACTCGGCCGGACTCTGTACGCCAGACCCACCCACCAGGGCAGATCCGTTCAGGTGGTTCCACGCCACAACCTTCCCAGGAAATTTCGTGCCGTAACGTACCCAGATCGTCGTGGGTGAGAGGAGGTGAATGACGTTCACTTGCCGGGACACGGAGGCTTCCACGATCTGCGCCCATGACCGGAACAGGCGAGGCTTCTCCACCGTCAACCCTTCCGCTTCATAGAGCTTCCTCGCGTGGGCCACCAGGAGAGGCGTCGCATCCGTAATGGGCAGATACCCGATCCGGACCGGTCCGTCGTCGAGCTTGTCGCCTGCCGCGAACAGACGGCCCGGCCTCCACAGCGTGCCGGCTGACGTGGCGGCGAGCAGGGCCCCGGTCTTGAGCAGGTCCCGCCTGGTCAATTTTCTCATCTTGCTCCCTCCGTCACTCGCTTCTTCCCTTGTGAGAGTGCATCGCCGCCGGTGCTCCTGATGCGCCGGTCGGCACAAACCTGCGCCAGCTCCCTTAAAATCTCCAGCCGGATCTCACCCACCAGTTTGGGATATTCCTCACGCGGGTGCGGAATGTCGATGGTCCATTCCTTGAAAATGCCGCTCGGCGTGCCGCCCATCAGTACCACACGGTCCGCCAGCAACACGGCTTCATCGAGATCATGCGTCACCAACAGCGCGGTGTAGGATTGTTCGAGTATCAGCACGCGGAGCAACTGCTGCATCTCCAGCCTGGTAATGGCATCCAACGCGCCGAACGGTTCGTCCATGCACAGAATTTCCGGCCGGCGCACCAAGGCGCGAGCCAACGCCACCCGCTGGGCCATGCCTCCGGAGAGCTGGTAGGGGTACCGCGCTTCGAATCCTTTCAGGCCGACTCGTGAGAGCGCTTCATCCGATCGCTCCATGAGATCCCGTCTCGCACCGTGCGACGGCTGATCGAACTTCAGCCCGAAGGCCACATTGTGCCGCGCATCGAGCCACGGCAAGAGACAGGCATCCTGAAAGATGAGACTCATGCGAGGATCGGGACCCTCCACACGTCGTCCGTCCAGACGAACTTCTCCCGCCGTCGCCGGATAGAGTCCGGCAAGAGTCAGCAACAACGACGATTTCCCGCAGCCGCTGGCGCCCAGGAGACACAACAATTCGCCTCGATGGACCGTGAGGTCGACCCCGCTGTAGGCCACGCAGTCTCCCCGACCCGTCGCATAGCGTTTCGTCAGGGCACGCGCTTCCAACGCAGGCTGACGCGGGTGCTGCACCACTCCCGCATGGATCGTGTTTCTGCCTGCATGGCGGGTCGACGCAGCGCGGTCGACCACAGCCGGTGTCACCCCGCTCATGCGCGCGCACTCACGCGATGGAGTTCCAGCTCGCGTTCGAGCTGGACACAGGTGGGCGACACCACTGGCAGGAACGCCGCCTCTCTGAGCCGGCGGCCCGTCCCGCAGCTCTTGAGGTAGGCCCGCCCGCCCTTGGCCTGGAGTTCCAACCACACCGCCTGCAACGCCACGTCGGCCAATGCAATCCGCAACTCGAAGAGATGCGGCACGTGATCCGGGTCCACCGATTCCGCAAAACCGTATTCGTGGACGGTCGTCTCCAAATCACGCAACCGGGCAACAGCTTCCCCCACGCGTATGGCCAGCCCTCTGGTCAGGGTAAGTCCCGCCGAGCCGGCTTCTTTCAGCGCGCGCCGGGCCAATCCCAACGACATGCCGACCTGCAGCAGGATGAAGCGGCTCCGCACCCGGCGCAGGAACACGTCGCCCTGCTCATGGATGACCCACTCCGCCGGCAGAGATACCCGGTCGAAACGGATCGGCGCCGTCAATGAAGAGCCCAACCCCAACAGCGACAATTCTTTTCCTGCCTCCACCCCGTCCGCGGAAGAGGGCACGGCAAGGATGGACCATGAGTTCCCTCCGGTGCTTGCGGCGACCGCAACGACAAACCCGTCCGACGACAGATTCGACACCCAGGCCAGCGCACCCTGCAGAGTCACCGCCCCAGCCTGCCGCTCCGCCTGCAGTCGCAACGGCTCGATGCCGGCCAGATGTTTCACCGCGTTGGACAACCCGGTCGCACCGTGGAGATCGCCGCTCAACAGCCGGGACAACAGATGCCCTTGCAGCCAGACATTGTCGCTGTGCACCAGATATTCAATGACCATGCGATGACACCAGAACAGAAATCCGCTGGTCACGCAGAATTCCGACACCTCGGCGATCGCCTCGATGGCGTCGGTCAGTGATCCGCCGGAGCCGCCCAGATGCGAAGGCACGCCCAGCCTGAACCATCCTTCTTCCCCGATGGCGCGAATCACCTCATCTCCCGGAATGACGCCGTCATTCATGTCGTCGGCCCGCCTGGCGAGAAAAATGCGCAGTTTCTCGGATATGTCGAGCATCGAACCGCCTCCGCTAACGGACATTTCTGATCTTATTGAGCCCGTCGATGGGCGCGCTCACCGCGTTCCTCGCACGAACGACGGCCTCCTGATCGGGACTCGCGTACAGACACAGACACCTGCTCATGTCTTCACAGACATAGGTGCGTTCGAAACTGACCTCTGGCACCTCTGCATACAGCGGAGTCTTTTCTGCCTTCCGCCGCAAGTAGGCCTCCATGCTCAGCCCGGCCGGAAGGTTCCATTCCACCAGATAGTTGGCCGTACCTTTTCGCTGCTTGATGGTATCCAGGTCCTGCCCGACGAGTCTGACCGCCTTCAGGGATTGCACCGGCACGCCCACACTTTCAACCGCCTGTCGCACCGCAGCGGCGTCGCTGATGTTCAACACGACAATCAATCGCGCGAGGTCTTCGCTCACCTGGGCTTCGATGATGTCGCCTCCTCCAGACGCTGCGGCACGCGCAATCCCATCCAGCGCCTGGGCGATGTGCGCCTGCTCGGGACGATTCAACCTGCTTTCGATAAGAAACAACGGCATCTCGTTCCTCCTCACATCCTTGGCTGGGCTGCCCGGCACATCGCCCCAAGCAGCCGCTATTTCACGAAGCTGTTCCATTTCTCGGGCGGCGCGACCCGCGCCACCAGTTCGAAGGTGCCATCGGGCTGCGGCTTGAACACCAGAACTTCTCCCTCTCCTGTGTCTCCGAACTCTTTGCCTGCGGCGTCCTGAATATTGGGGCGGTGACTCACGATCACCCGGTTTTTCCCCGGCGGTGGAACCTCGGCAAGCAATCGTCGCAACCCCCTCGCCCGGCGTTGATTCTCACGCGGCGATACGACCAACCCTCCCTCGGACACGTCGATCGACGGGATCACGTCCCCTACGCGAAGGAGTTGCCCCGTCTCGTACGCCCGAAAGAACTTGCTCGTGAGCACCCGATCCACGGGAATTTTGAGGGTGCGCAACACATCCCCCAATGCGGCAGCCTGCTTGCGTCCCTCGTCCGACAGCTTCCGTTGCGCCTTGACGTTTTCCAGGTTGAGCGGATCCGTATCCGCCTCATCGGGATTCGTCTGGAAATGCCGGACAAAGAGCACATACCCTCCGTCCTGGAGTTTCGGGATCAAGTCCTGATCCGCGAGAGCGTCCAACCGGCCGATAGAAACGGCCGCTGTCATCAACAGCATCGCGCCATACACCCAGACCATCATTCGCTTCATCGTATGTCCTCCCTGGCCAATTCGTCGCGGCAGTCCATCATTCCGGTCTGGCGCCAGCTATGCGCTCATTCTCGGGAGCAACGTCGATTCGTAAGCTGTTCGTTCCCTCCCTCGATCGCCAGTGGGTACCCGGGCCAGTGCTTCGGATCGTCCCACAGCCAACTCAGGCGCCGACGACTGTTCAAACGGAACACGGCTCACCTCGCCCCCCTGAGCGCTTCGATACACCAATTCATCCGAATCAAGATCGTATTCAGGGCTCTCCCGACTTCCCCAGCGCTGAAGAAAATACTGATGCCAGAGCGTATAGAGTCCGTGATCCTTCAAATTGTGTTGCAACAGATATTCCGGCATCGACCGCACATCGACATCGGAGTGATAGTGTTGCAGCCAGAGGTAATCGCCGAAGACCACGAGTTTGACGAGCGGCGGATCCGAGTAAAACTTCAGACGGACAGGTTTCCCCACTGCCTTCAAACGCTTCAGCAACTCAATGCTCTGGCGTACCTCGTCTCGAAAATGGTCGATCGTATAACCGGGATGCGCAATCGCACGGATCCGTTGTTGCGCTTCCTGACTGTATGGATTCAAAAGCAGAATCCTCGCTCCCGCGCAACGGTCCAACACCGCCGCCAGATCACCCACATGATCGAACAGGGTTCCGTAGCCGCTCGATCCGATCACCATCACCGTCCGGCCTGTCCCCTGCTTGGCCTTCAACTGCGCCACGCGGTCTTGCGCATGCCGCTCGCGTGTCGGGAAAAACGAGACGAGGCCCGCGGCGATGGCCATACCCGCCAATTGCCGATCCAGCATGCGTTGACGAACTCCATTGAGGAGCACCATGAGAATCACGGCGACGCCGGCCTCCAGCACGACAAGCATCACCTTGTCGTGCTCCACGCGAGACCAATAGGACAAAAACCCCCTCGCAAGCGCCGGCAACGACAACGCGATTCCGGCACTCAACACAATCACCAGCATGTGATAGCCGATCTGACTGACACTCTGTATGGCTTGCCGAATGGCGCCTCCCGACGTCTGTATCACTTGTTCCCCTTTCTCATTCTCCGAACTTGTCTTGTTTGAATTGCGGCAGGATCGGTCCCTTCCCGATCGTGACCCGGACCACCGATCTCCTCGCACCCCGATCGGCACAGAATCGTCAAACAGGTCAACAGCAAGGATGGAACAGACCGGACAAAGACGGGCAGAGCGCGGGAGCTGGTCGTTGCGCAGCGATCCCGCGCGCCATATGCGGGGTGGCAGATGAGGGGGAAATGACGGCAGCTATCGGCATAGCGGAATTCATGTCGCCTTCTTCACGAACACTTTGTAGGCCTGCTTGTTGCGGAGGATCTCTTCCTCCATGCCCACTAGGTGGTGACCGGTCGTTTCACACCAGGCCGGCATATCCTTCTTGATTCCTTCGTCGTCCGACACGATGGCGAGCACCTGGCCTGGCGTGAGCTCCTTGATCTTTTTGGAAGTCAAAATAATGGGCATCGGACAGAAGTACCCCAGCGTATCGAGTGTCACATCGGCCTGAATCATGCGCCTCCCCCAGCGTTCCCGCTAAATGAACAGATTGACGCTGCCCTGCTTGGCTTCTGCTAAATACGTGGTCACGCCGGCAAATTGGTCGATGCCGTCGATCAACGTGTCTTTCGTGATCCCCATCAGCCCAATCGTCGTCGTGCAGGCGATAAACCGGACCCCCAACTCCAGGGCTGTCTCCATCAGCTCCGGCACGCCCGGCATACGATGCTGCTTCATCACCACCTGCATCATCCTGGTACCCACCCCCCAGAAATGAAAGCGGGAGAGGGGCAACGTATCGGCGCCACCCTTGTTGAGGAGCCCGAACATCCGGCGCAGCCAGTCAGAGGCAGAGCTCCTCGCGCCCTTCTTGCGAATCGTATTGAGCCCCCAAAACGTGAAGAACACCGTCACCTGCATCCCCATCGCCGCCGCGCCGGTGGCGATAATGAAGGCGGCCATGGCCTTGTCGAGATCGCCGCTGAGGAGCACGATCGTGACGCGATCCGGTTTGGCAGCCTTGAGGTCACCAAGCACCGTCGTCGGTTCAATCTGTGCGATCGTCATCGAATCACTTCAACCCTTAAATGTGCTGCATGTTACTCACAGGTGTTACGGTCTTTCCCCGGACAGAAGCAGAAACGATGCCAAGCCCGCTCCGCCTGAGTGGCGCCGGTTTTCCTCAGACGCCCCGAGATGGCTGCTGCTGGAGCAGCAGTGTGTGCTTGAGCGGTGCTGCTACAGCAACAGTCACAGCCTGTTCATACTAGTTGGGAGACAGCCTACAATCCCGGACCATCCGCATGTGACCGGTTGCCCACGAGTGACTCTGCGCGGTCGAAAAGAAGGGCGGCGTGGGTGATGGCATAGTCGCAGGCGGCACAGGACCAGTAAACGCCGGTCTGTACGAGACGTTCTTGACCGCAACGCGGACACTGATGCAGGTTCATCGAGATATGGGCTCTACCGGATATGGAGCGACACTGAGGGACTTCGCGCATCACCGTCACACACGGGACCGATACAAGTTCGCACCGTAGTGCTGCGCGTTGAGCTCAGCTAACAAGGTCAGACAACTTCGCAGATCCGCAAGATCGACATCCTCACAGTCTCGTCCGTAATCGGCCCCCCTCAAGACCGGAGGCTCATCGCACTGCATCGTTCACCGTCCTTTCGTCGCATCATTTCAAAAACGAACAGATCGCCCCATCTCAGCAGCCGCTCCCTCTCTTGCACCGCCCCCTGGTTTCCGCAAAGCTCACCTGCTGCGGCCCTTCTTCGCCATCCTGCTCCGGCCTTCGTTACAAGAGGGCGGCAACCTCCTGGTCCTGATGGGCTTGCAGCAATTCCGTCAACACACCCATTCCCCGCTCACTGAGGCTATGCACCAGGGGAAACCGCAAACGTCCTTCGGGATCGATGAGGAATGTTTGCGCCCGCCCCCAGGACTGGGTGGTCACTCCGCCATACAATCGCCGGAGTCGCCCGAGCGGATCACCCAGCACCGTAAAATGCACGGAGCCGATGCGGACGCATTCCTCTCGCTGCAGCGCCTGCGTCTCCAGCGAGACGACAAGGAGCGAGGCGCCGAGTTCTTCCATCAGCTGCCCCTGGCGGTCGAATAGATCGATTTCAAATCGCCCCAGGTGTGGAACGAAACTCAGCGCCACCCATTGGCCATGCAGGTGCGACGGATCAATCGAGCCCAACCCGCCGTCGACAATAGCGGGAAGACGAAACGTGAATGCCGGCTCGCCGATGCGCTTCATAGGTACCTCCATCCAGAACCGTTTGAGAACCTCACACAGCAGCCGTCTTCGGCTCCCGGCCGAACCGAGCCTCCTCGAGTGTCATCATGATTCGCGCCGCGGACACACCTTGCCGGCTTGGAATACCGATGCCTTGCAGCACAAGGCGTCGGGACGACCAGGACACCAGGCTGATGATCTGGATACGTCGCCAGTCTTCCGCGTCGGTCCTCGCCCGGATGATGCACACGAGGTCTTCGAAGAGGTCGACCAGCACGCCGGGCAGCCGTTGCCACACCCGACCATTCTCCCGATCTTCCTGGCCCGCCTGGCCGCACAGTTGCAACCACCTGGCCGCATCGCGATTCACGCTGAGCAGTTCCCCTGAGACGGAACATTCCAGTCGGCCGGTGCCATCCGGAAGATCGGCGCAATTCCAGGTCTGAGCCTGTGGAGCCTGCGTTTTCTCTTCACGTTCTACATTGGGCTTCATGACAGGTGACACCTCCTCGGCGATCGTTGTCCGGCAGGATCACGTCTTCATCCCTGACGTGCGGTCATACGGCACGAGCGAACGCCGGTTCCCGCGGTGGCCTGACCGATGTCTCTTCGGCACGAATCACCGATCCGTCATCCACTGTTTGCACGGAGATCAGATAGTCACCTCCCTGTGGTGGAGAGATGACAATCCGTCCGGCACGACTCAAGCGGTCCACGGCAAACAACAATCGCGCCTCTTCACATTTCGGGAAGAGACTGTTGAGGAAATCCAGCGTCAGCGTCCCACGCCGACACAGAGTTTCGACGATCCATTCATCGATCGATGCATGATCTAACGATCTGTCGATGCCTGCGAGGACTTGGCTGTTCATATCAACCTCGTGACTGCGTGGAGGTGAAGATGCTGCAAACACCTGTGCGAGCGGAACGGGCCGGAGAAACCGGATGCCGCGTTTCTCCGGCACCCCGCTCCTACACCTTTGCGAGCGAGACTTCCGTCGATTTGACCAAGGCCAGCACTTCCGAACCAATCCTCAACTTGAGATCCGAGATGGAGCGGCTCGTAATGACAGACGTCACGATCCCGGCCGGAGTTTCCACATCTACCTCGGACACCACAGGACCAGGCACGATCTCCTTGATGGTGCCTTTGAACTGATTGCGTGAGTTGACGGCTTGAATGGACATACTGCCTCCTTGTGTTCAGTGGGAGATCACCTCTCGGCGTTCCCGGTGATGTATAAGTACTCCGCTCGACGATGGCCCTGAACTTTGCAGAAAGCATGCCGTTCGAATGGCGGGCCCTTTCGATACGCGCTGGATGAAATCTGCGGGTGACGCAGCAGCCTCTGCTGGAAGAGTGTTGGCGGAACAGCAGTCCCTGACATCAGGCCGCGCGTCCTGACCGGATTACACCGGCGCGAGCCTGTCGTCGTAGACCATTGATCCTGAGAGACTGTGTCTCTCGACTGACAGAAGCGGTCCCGGTATGGTACGGTGACCGTTCACCACGAGGCCTGCATGCGCTGGCTCCACGACCGTTCGATCGGACAGAAGTTTTTCCTCTCCTTCGGAGTCATCCTCAGCCTCCTGGCGTTGAGTCTCACGGCGCTCCTCGTCTATCTGAGCCGCATCAACAGCTACGTCGATCGCCACAAACGCATCACCGTCCCGGCCATCGTCACCGCAGCCACCATGCAACGGTCGGCCTATGAGATGAATCTCAGCCTGCACATCTTCCTCGAACAGGTAACGAAGACCGGTGCGGACGACACCCTCGCGCGTTTGACCAGGCACACTGATGAGATCCGTCAGTCGCTGCAGCTCTATCGCTCCACCCATGCGGCACGCACCCATCCGATTCTGTTGGGTATGCTGAATCAACACCAGCGTCTGGATCTGGCCGACCAGGAAGACCAGGCCGTTGCCGAGATCGATCACGCGTTACAAGAATTGAACGGCTTGTGGAGCGCGGCCCTCGCGCAACCGCAGGCCCCCGGAACGCCTCACTCTCCGACCACCAAAGCCGATGCCCTCATTGCGACACTCACCCACAACCTCGATCAACTGGTCGCCGCCCACCGCGACATCGATGTAGAAATGAAAGTAGAGGGAGACCTTCTTCTGCAGCAGGCGCGCCTGGTTGCGCTGGGACTGGTCGCCGTCCTCGGCCTGGTGATCGCGGTGATCTACCTCTCCGTGAATCGCCAGATCGCCAAACCGCTCCAGCGACTATCGGTGACGGCAGACCGCGTGGCCCATCATGATCTGACCGCGCAATTTGAGTCGTGGCCAGGCCGTGATGAAGTCGGCACATTGGCCGCATCGCTCTCCTCCATGGTTACGAGCCTGCGCGAACAAACGGCCGCCACCGCCAGGAAGACGAAGGAACTGGAGGCCTTTACCTATTCCGTGGCGCACGACCTCAAAGGCCCCCTGCGGGAGATCGAAGGGTTCTCCTCGTTGCTCGAAAAACGGTTTCTCGAAGGCGGTGATGCCGAAACCCGCCACCACATCGATGTCATCCGCCGGTCTTCGCTGCGCCTCACCCACATGATCGATGCGCTGCTGAAGTACTCGCGCTTGGAGCAACAGGACCTACCTCGTCAGCGCTTCAACGTCCTGGAGATGATCACGACCCTCATCACCGACCGGTTCAGCGGCCTGCAGGGTCCGAAACCGAAAATTCAGGTCGCCCTGCCGTTCGCGGATCTGTACGGCGAGCCGGTGAGTATCCGTCAGGCCATCGCCAACCTGCTCGACAATGCGGCGAAGTTCTCCCGACACACTGCGGCCCCCGCCATCACCATCGGCGGCACCAGGACCAATACCGAACGCATCCTGTGGGTGCAGGACAACGGCATCGGTTTTGATGCGGCGCAAAGCGACAAGATCTTCGGCCTCTTTGAGCGGTTGCACAGTCCGCAAGACTATGAAGGCACGGGAGTCGGGCTGGCGATCGTCAAGCTCGTGATGGACAAACATGATGGACGTGTGTGGGCCGAATCCACGCCAGGCGCGGGCAGCAAGTTCTCCCTCGCGTTTCCAGAACGAGCCGAAATTATCGTGGATCGGACAGCACCATCCTCTCCCCTGCCATCGGCCTGACATCATGAACACAGAACGCATCCGCACCCTGATCATCGATGACGAAGAATTTGTCCGATTGGTCGTAGAGCAGGCCCTCCGCGAGGAAGGATGCGACACCCGGACGGCCAGTGGCGGGCAGAACGGCCTCGATCTACTGCGCACCGGCGACTTCGACTGTGTCATCACCGATCTGCGAATGCCCGGCGTCGACGGTCGTGCCGTGCTGCGCTGGGTCAAGGACCATCAACCGGACGTCGATGTGATCGTGTTGACCGGCCACGGTGACGTCAAGGACGCCGTGGCGGCCATCAAGGACGGGGCCTGGGATTTCCTGATCAAAGACACACCCTTTGACGGCGCAGCCGTGAAGGCGGCCCTGGCCAAACTGCGCACCGTGCGGGAACTCCGCCGTGAAAATCTGGCGGCGCGGCATGGGGGCTATCGCCAGGAGGCCGTGGTCAAGGGAATCAGCCAGGCCTGGCAGACGCTGGAGACGCAGATCGCTCAGGTGGCGCCCTCGCAAGCCCCGGTGTTGATTCAAGGCGAAACCGGTTCCGGAAAGGAAGTGGTCGCGCGCCTGCTGCACGCGCAGAGCCGTCGGGCCAGCGGCCCTTGTATTGCGATCAATTGCGGAGCAGTCAGCCGGGAATTATTGGAGAGCGAACTATTCGGCTACGAGAAAGGCGCCTTCACCGGAGCCACCACGGCCAAGCCAGGCC
This sequence comes from Nitrospira sp., assembly GCA_009594995.1. GTDB lineage: Bacteria > Nitrospirota > Nitrospiria > Nitrospirales > Nitrospiraceae > Nitrospira_A. The sequence continues at coordinate 21,036 of VOPR01000038.1, forward strand.
TCATCGCCGCAGCCGAAGGCGGGTCGTTGTTTCTGGATGAAGTTGGCGAAATGCCGGGGCCCATGCAGGTGAGTCTGCTGCGCTTTCTCGACCGGAACGAATACCGTCCCGTCGGCAGCACCCGCACGCTTCGGGCTGATGTCCGGATCATCTGCGCGACGAATCGCGACCTTCAGGAACTGGTCTTCCAGGGTCGGTTTCGCGATGACCTGCTCTATCGCATCAATACCGTCACGTTACGAGTCCCGCCGCTGCGGGAACGGTCGGAGGATATCCCCGGACTGGTCGGTCACATTCTGCAGACGCTACGCATCCCCGGCACGACGACGCGAACACCCACTCCGGAGGGCCTGGCGCACCTGACATCCTACCGCTGGCCGGGCAACGTACGGGAGCTGCGCAACGTGATCGAGCGCATCGTGCTCATGAGTCCGAAAACCGGCCCCATCACCCGCGAAGAGATTCTACATGTCCTCCCACAGGCATCCCCGGCCGCCGGACCGCAAGACCAGACACAGCTGCCACTCGAGGAAATCGAACGCCTGCACATCGAGCGCGTGCTCCAGGCCAGCGGTGGCAACAAAACCAAGGCCGCTCAGACCCTTCAGATCGACTACAAGACTCTGCTGACCAAGCTGAAGAAATATGAAGCGGGCCATTGATCGCGATACCATCTGCAACTGCCATTTTCCCCACATCGACAGCGCACCCCGAAGTAACGGACAATAGGCCCCGCATGCACTCTCGACACTCGAACCCGGTCTGGAAGGAGCGACGAGTATGACAGAGCCTGGATCATCGGGCGAACAGCAGGCACAGGCACGATTCGGGACAGCAGCGCGCGCGGCGGCGTTCTATGAGCATCAGATGTTGGCGTCCCTGAATCAGCCCATGCAGCAGTTCATCGCACGCATGGAGATGGTATACATCGCCACGTCCGACGCCAAAGGGAATTGCGACTGTTCATTCCGCGCCGGCCTGCCGGGATTTGTACAGGTGCTGGATGAGAAGACGCTGGCCTATCCGGAATATCGTGGCAATGGGGTGCTGGCCAGTGTGGGCAATCTGTTGGAGAATCCGCACATCGGCATGATCTTTCTCGACTACTACCAGACGACCGTGGGACTCCACGTGAACGGGCGGGCTCACGTGCTCGACCAGGAGGAGGCAGCCGCCCTCCCGAATCGTTCTCACGCCATGACCGAAAGCGCCCACAGCATGGGTGGTCGCCAGCCGAAGGCCTGGATTGTCATCAGCGTGGAAGAAGCCTACATCCATTGCTCTAAACACGTGCCGCTGCTACAGCGACTCGACAAGCAGATTGCTTGGGGCACCGATGATGAACGGCTCAAAGGCGGGAACTTCTTCAAGGTCAAACCCTAGGCGTTCTGCCGCGACGCCGCCTCGGATTCAGGCACAGCTACCCGTCATTTTTTCTGCTGCGCCCGGGCCATGGCCAACGCAAACGCGCTGATGGGCTGGGACTCACGGGACGCAGGCCGCGCGCCTTCGGCCGGGCGGCGGTCTCTAGCCTCACGCGGGGCTCCTGCACGAGAGTCAGGCTGTGAGGCCGGCGCCGCCGCATCCTCCATACGCATGGTCAGTGAAATCCGCTGTCGTGGCACATCGACGGACAGCACCTTCACCTTCACGATCTGGCCCGGTTTCACCACCTCATGCGGATCCTTGACGAACTTATTGGCCAGGGCGGACACGTGGACGAGACCGTCCTGATGCACACCGATATCGACGAACGCTCCGAATGCCGCGACATTGGTCACCACGCCTTCTAGCACCATCCCGGGCTGCAAATCGGCGAGTGACTCCACGCCATCGCGAAACGTTGCCGTCTTGAATTCAGGACGCGGGTCACGGCCCGGCTTTTCCAATTCCGAGAGGATATCCCGCACCGTCGGAAGACCGAAGGTCTCGTTGGTGAACTCCGCCGGGGAGAGGTCCTTCAGGACGGCGGGCTTTCCCATGACCTCGGCGATGCCCTTGTTCAGCCGCGCCAGCATCCGCTCGACAACCGGGTAGGCTTCCGGGTGCACAGCCGAACGGTCCAACGGATTGTCCCCATTGTTGATCCGCAAAAATCCCGCCGCCTGTTCGAACGTCTTCTCGCCCAGACGCGGCACCTTGCGAATCATCACGCGATTCGGAAACGGACCATGCGCATCCCGATACTCGACAATATTTTGAGCCAGCACCCGATTCAAACCGGAGACGCGGGCCAGCAATGGTGCCGAGGCCGTGTTCACATCCACTCCCACCGCGTTCACGCAATCTTCGACGGTCGCATCCAGTGATCGGGCCAGGGCCCGCTGATTCACATCGTGCTGATACTGCCCCACTCCGATAGATTTGGGATCGATTTTGACCAACTCCGCCAGGGGGTCCTGCAGACGCCGGGCGATCGACACCGCCCCGCGCAGGCTCACATCGAGCGTTGGAAACTCCGCGGCGGCAAAGGCCGACGCGGAATAGACGGAGGCCCCCGCTTCGCTCACTACAATCTTCACCACCTTCTGCTCCGGCTTCCGTTCCGACACCAGCTTGATGACCTCGACGGCAAGTTTGTCCGTCTCACGGCTGGCCGTGCCGTTGCCGATCGAAATCAATTCGACGCCATGCCGGATCACCAGCTCCACGATGGTTGCGAGCGCTCCCTGCCAATCATTGCGAGGTTGATGCGGATAAATCGTGGTCGTCTCCAGCAATTTTCCGGTCGCGTCCACGACCGCCACCTTGCAACCGGTGCGGATACCGGGATCGAGGCCGAGCACGGCTTTCGGACCGGCCGGCGCCGCCAGCAAGAGCTCGTGGAGATTGCGTCCGAAAATCTTGATCGCTTCCGCCTCCGCCGCCTCGCGCACCTGGAGGAGCAACTCCGTGCTGAGATGCAGATGCACCTTGACCCGCCAGGCCCAGTAGCAGACATCATTCAACCATTTGTCGGCGCGCCGGCCGCGGTTTTCGATGCCGAAATGACCGGCGATCAGGGCCGCACAGGGATGCGGCACCTGGGCATCGAGCGCTTCTCCGAGACCGAGATCCAGTTTGAGCACGCCCAATGTACGGCCTCGGAACATGGCCAGGGCGCGATGGGAAGGAATCGTGCGGATGGTTTCCGAATAGGCGTAGTAGTCGCGAAACTTCTCTTCTTCCGCCGTTTCTTTGCCGGGCATGACCGTGGAGGTGACGATACCTTCGTTCCACAACTTCGCGCGCAGCGTCGCGAGCAAGTCGGCCGTTTCGGCAAATCGTTCCACCAGAATATCGCGGGCCCCTTCCAATGCGCTCTTCGCATCGGGCACGTTGATGGCCTCGACACCCTCGGCGGCCGCTACCACCTTCACGTATTTCACGGCTTCCTGCTCGGGATCCAGCGTGGGATCGGCGAGCAGCGCATTGGCCAGCGGCTCCAACCCTGCCTCACGCGCGATTTGCGCCTTGGTGCGGCGTTTGGGCTTGAACGGCAGATAGATGTCTTCCACCACTTGTTTCGTCGCTGCCTGTTCGATTGCGCGACGCAGCTCATCGGTCAGTTTTCCCTGCTCTTCGATCGACGCCAGGATCGTCTGCCGCCGTTCTTCCAATTCACGCAGATACAGGAGCCGCTCTTCCAACGTGCGCAGATGCGTGTCGTCCAAATTGTTGGTGGCCTCTTTGCGATAGCGCGCGATGAAGGGCACCGTCGCCCCGCCGTCCAACAGGGTCACTGCCGCCGCCACTTGCGGAGACGTCACGCTCAATTCCTTGGCGAGGAGATCGACAATACGTTGTTGTGCTGCAGCTGAAATGGCCGGCGTCGTCAATGCAGTCATGGGTGGCTATCAAGCTTTCCGAAAGCAAGGCGTGACCGATTGTGATGCAACCGGTCTCAGAGGCTTTCTTGTCAGGTGAAGTCAATCAACTCGGGCGGCGCGGTCTCGATACCCCGTTGCGATGGCTGACCGGGAATCTAGCAGAAGAATCGCGGAAGTTCCAGGCCGGATACAGGACATTGACTCCTTACTTCGAAAGCCCACGATTGCTGCGATTCCGCGGTGAGCGCCGACATCGCCTTCGGGACATGTTATAGTCCGGTTCGCCAACGGACTGCCGGCTCACCAGCGCGACCACTCACGCCCGAAGGCTCATGCATGCCGAAAGCTTTGGATCATCCGCAGGCTCCCCTCCCGTTGGCCGTCGCCGCAATGGGTGTCGTGTATGGCGACATCGGCACCAGCCCACTCTATGCCCTGCGCGAGTGTTTTCACGAATCGCACGGACTCCCGGTCACACCCGACAACGTGCTGGGCATCTTATCCATGATCGTCTGGTCGCTCGTGCTGGTCGTGACCGTGAAATATCTGCTGTTCGTGATGAAAGCGGACAACGACGGGGAAGGAGGCATGCTGGCGCTGATGGCGCTCAGCCAGCGGTCCCATCCTGTCAATTTACGCAAAGGGCTGAGCCTGGTTGTTTCACTGGGATTGATCGGCGTCGCGTTTCTCTACAGCGATGGCATTATCACGCCGGCGATTTCCGTACTCAGCGCCGTCGAGGGGCTCACGCTGGCCACGGATGTATTCACTCCGTATGTCCTGCCGATTACCGTTGCGCTGGTCGCCGTCCTCTTTACCATTCAGCGCCGCGGTTCCGGAACCATCGGCAGTATCTTCGGGCCCATCATGCTGGTCTGGTTCGCCACACTGGCGCTGCTGGGCCTCCATAGCTTGATCCCAACTCCCGCCGTGCTGCTCGCCGCCAATCCATGGTATGCCGTCGGGTTTCTCATTCACCATGCGGGCATCGGTTTCCTCGTATTGGGCAGTGTGTTTTTGGTTCTCACGGGCGCCGAGGCCCTGTATGCAGACATGGGGCATTTCGGGCGGCGGCCGATACAGCTTGGCTGGTTCGCCGTGGCGCTGCCGGCGTTGCTGCTTCAATACTTCGGCCAAGGTGCGCTGCTCATACGAAACCCGGCGGCACTCGCCAACCCCTTTTATCATCTAGCCCCGAATTGGATGCTCTATCCGCTGATCGCGCTGGCGACCGTGGCCACCATCATTGCGTCCCAAGCCATGTTGTCCGGTGCGTTTTCCCTCACCTTGCAGGCCGTGCAACTGGGCTATCTTCCGCCGCTGCGAATCACGCACACCTCCGCGGAGCAGCATGGTCAAATCTATTTCGCCCTCCTGAACTGGCTGATGTTTATCGGCACCGTCGGGCTGATTCTCTCGTTTGGCTCGTCAACCAACTTGGCCGCTGCCTATGGCATCGCCGTCTCCGGCTCCATGATCATCACAACGCTCCTCATGTACCGGGTTGCACGCAGCCATTGGCAATGGAGTGCGCCGCCGGCGGTCATGGCAGTGGGAGTATTTCTGTTCATCGATCTCGCCTTTTTTCTGGCAAATGCGCAGAAGATTCCGCATGGCGGATGGTTCCCGCTGCTCCTGGGCGCGGCGATTTTTACCGTGATGAGCACCTGGGCGCGAGGGCGAGCGATCGTGGCCGACCACCTACGAGTGCAATTTCCCCCGCTGCATCAGTTCGTGCATGAGGTGTTACCGACCGTGCAATGCCGGACAGCAGGGCATGCCGTATTCTTGTCACAACATCCGGACATCACACCGCCGGCCCTGCTGCAAAATGTCCGTCATAACAAATCACTTCACGAACACGTCTATCTGCTGACCGTTCGCACGGAACACGTGCCGTTTATTCCCGCCAGTGCTCCCTTGGAGATCACCCTCGTCCGGGAAAATCTCTTTCAAGTGATCGCCCGTTGCGGTTTCATGGAAACCCCGGATATTCCGCGCGTCCTGACGCAGCTTGCCGCGCATGGCCATGTGCTGCCGATGCAGGACACTACCTTCTTTCTGAGCAGGATTACGTTTTTAGCGACCCCCAAACCGGGCATGGCCATCTGGCGGGAAAAACTGTTTGTGGTGCTATCGAGAAATACGCAGCGCGCCAGTTCTTATTTCCATCTGCCGTCAGAGCAGGTGGTGGAAATCGGACTGGTGCTGGAGATTTGAGAGTCAGAGGAAGGCCTCTGCCAGTTCTTACGACTGGCACACATCGACTCGCTCTCTCCTCCATTTGTTTAGTCGAAAAGGTCTGTGTATCTTTTTTGATAACACTCATACACTTTTACAATACACATCTGAATCGTAACTTTCGTGCGTGGAAATACGTGTATTCGTATCTTATAGCAAAATAAGCGAAGCCTCCCACAAATTTTTCCGGCATCACATTTGCTTCCTCGCCTAATGAGGACACCAGGATTGCGCTTTGTCACCTTAATGTGTAGACAGTTCCAAAAGAGTGTGATGCGCCCTTATTACCTCCGTATTAGGCAAGCCTTATTTACTGGCTCTCGGGCCAGTCAAGAGTTGGGCTGACCTTCGGAGATGCCATGAAACCTCATGCCTTTGTCGCCATGCCGTTCGGCATGAAGCGAGACAACCAAGGCCACGAGATCGATTTTAATCGTGTCTATGACGAGCTAATCAAGCCCGCTCTCGAAACGACCGGTTTGGAGGTATTTCGAGCGGACCAAGAACTACGTGGCGGTGACATTCGCACCGACATGTTTCAGACACTCCTTCTAGCCGATTTGGTGTTAGCAGACCTTACGCTGGACAATCCCAATGTGTGGTACGAATTAGGCGTCCGCCATGCGCTGCGCGCCCGCGGCGTCGTCCTGATCTCTGGGGGCCGAGTGCCGACCGCCTTCGACCTCTATACAGATCGCAAGCTCCGCTACAGCATCGCACACAGTGGCCCGGATCCGTTCACCCTGGAGCGGGATAAGAGGACCCTAGCCGAGATGGTCCAAACAACGATGGAATCCTGGCATGACCGTAAAGTGAGCCCGGTCTATCAGCTGATGCCAAACCTTCAGGAACCGGACTGGAAGTCGCTCCACATCGGTGACGTGCGCGAATTTTTGGAACAGCACGACACGTGGGATAGTCGCATTCAATTGGCACGAAAAGCAGGCCGCATTGGTGACGTCCTGGTGCTGGCCAATGAGGCGCCTGTTACGGCGTTTCGTGCCGAAGCCTGGATAAAGGCCGGCGAAGCATTACGCAAAGCCGAGCGGTTTAGATTTGCGCTGGAACAGCTCGAACATGGGCTGGCGATCGACCCGCACAATCTCAAGGGCCTGCGCGAGAAAGGCGTGTGCTTACAACGGTTGGCTTTAGCTGGTCAGCCAAGGCATTCGCTGGACCGAGCACGCGCTCATTACCGAAAGGTCCTGGAAGTCTACCCCCAGGACCCGGAAACCCGGGCATTGCTAGGCCGTGTGGATAAGGATGCCTGGATCGCTGCCTGGCGTCGGCTCGGCAAGACAACGGACGAATTGCGCGAGGAGGCCGCGGAGGAAGGCGCATTACTGCGCGCGGCGATCGACGGCTACGCTACCGCCCACCGCCGCAATCCCGCTCATTATTATTCCGGCATCAATGCTCTCACCTTGATGCATCTCCATCGTCATCTCATCGACGACCCACGCTACGATCACGACATGGCCATCATGGCCGGTGCCGTGCGCTTTGCAGCCGAATGTGAGCGCGAGGAACAGCAGATTTTCTGGTCTAAACTGACGCTCGGAGACCTGGAAGTGTTGATCGGCACGCCGGACACGATCAAGTCTACCTACAGGGAAGCCATCGCAAAAAATGACAAGGATTGGTTCGCATTCAATTCCAGCATTGCTCAACTGCAGCTACCGAAGGATCTCAGCTTTCGACCAGATCACGTCGCGGTCGCCATCGCCACCTTCGACCGCGCATTACAAACGCTTAGACGGCCTAAGGACCATTGGCAGCCACGCCAGGTATTCTTCTTCAGCGGGCACAGGATTGACGAGCCAGATCGTCAGACCAAGCGTTTTCCAGCGGAGAAAAAGGAGGTCGCGGGGAAGAAGATTGCCGAAGCATTGGATCAATTTGGCGCGGGACCGGAAAATCTCGCCATGGTACAAGGCCCCAGCGGCGGGAATTTAGTATTTCTTGAAGCCTGCCGTCAGCGCAACGTGCACCTGCAACTCCTACTGCCGCTGCCGGAGCCGGAGTTCATCGATTGCTCGATTCCTCTCTCTGCCAATGGTGACCAGTGCCGCGAGCGGTTCTATCGCCTCAAGACTGGTCTCGAAGGTTCCCCGCGCATCATGCCTGACGAACTCGGTCCCCTACCGAAAGGCGCGAATCCATTCGAACGCTGCAATCTGTGGTTGCTCTACACCGCTCTGTCCTACGGCATCAACCAGGTGCGATTTCTCTGCCTCTGGGACGGCGGCGACGACGAACCGGGCGGCACCGCCCACATGTACGAGGAAGTCAAACGCAGGACGGGACAGGTGACGTGGATCAACACGACGATATTGTAAGAGGATCGAACCGAGGGACAAATGAACGAGGCAGGATGGAAGAGATTGATGGACAAGATCCGGGAAAACAATGTCGTCCCTATCGTTGGAACGCGGCTATTGGTCGGAGCCGACGCGAAAACATCACTACAGGCACAAGTTGCCGCGCAACTGATGAAAGACCACGGCGGGGCAATAGAAGAGATCGCTTTGCCGCCATTCCGAGAAATACACGAAGTAGTCTCGCAGTTAAAGGGGAAGGTCGATCTATTAGACCTTTGCGATGATATACGTAGGGCTATTCGTGAGGTGGTCAATGCCAGAGACTTTACGATGCCAGAACCCATCAAGCAGTTGGCAGCGATCGCTGATTTTCGCCTTTTCGTAACATTAACTCCGGACGATCTGCTCGCCCGTAGCCTGGCTCAACGTTGCATCGTAAACGAGAGCATTCATGCGCTCCAGCAGGATACGAGTGACCTTCCCGGTGACTGGGAAAAGAGAACTGGGGAGGTGAACATACTGTACCTGTTTGGGAAAGCACATGCTAAGTCGTTTGCGATTCACGATGAGGACGTTCTGGAATATGCTCATAAAATGATCACAGATGGTGACAAGACGCTGAGAATCTTCCTTAGGGAGCTTCGAAGTCGCAGTCTACTGCTGATCGGGTGTAGTTTCCCAGAGTGGTTAAGTCGCTTCTTCCTCCGGGCCACCAACGACAAACGGCTTGCCGACAAATATAGGCGCTCATGGTTGATCGAACAGTTGCAGCCGGAAGAAAGCTTCACATGCTTTCTCAACAGCTACGGGGGAGGAACCGAGGTTCTCTCCGATCTCTCACCAGTTGAATTCGTCGCCGAATTACACAAACGTTGGATGGACGAGCATGGAGCGGGCGATCAGGAGCATGATCGCCCAACAGAGGAGTCAATTCCACGTGGAACGTTGTTTTTCATTAGCTATTCTCGCCACACAGACCGGCCTCAAGCCGAAACACTGTATCAATCACTACGGGACCTTGGCGTCACTGAAAACGAGGTATGGTTCGACCGCCGCAGCATCGAACCGGGGCAAGACTTTCGACGCAGGATATTCGAGGGCATAGACAGATGCCAATATTTCTTGCCGCTGCTTTCGAAATCTTGCGATAGCCGGAAGGAAGCCTTTGTGTTCAAAGAGTGGGAACAGGCGGATGATCGCCTTCCAATGAATCGCGAATTTCTCTTCCCAATTATCGTTGATAACGATTTTGACCCGAAGCTTTATACCGCACCACTTATTCCGAGATGGAGAGACAAAAGAACTATCGACTTCGCCCACGCACCACAAGGCGTACCAGACAAGCGTCTTATGGCGACGCTAAAAAAACTGCTACGCGAGTTTCGAGTTGGGAGTAGGCCATCGTGACTGTATTCTCCGAAAATTCAACCACCCTGAATGCCAACAATCCATGGCCTGGGTTGGCGGCGTACGATGAGGCTTCGGCCACATTCTTCTTCGGCCGGCAGGAAGAAGCAGATGAACTGTTTCGATTCATTCGGTCGGCTCCCCTGACAGTCGTATACGGAAAGTCTGGATTGGGCAAAACATCCCTCCTGCAGGCTGGGCTCTACCCGAAGCTGCGCGCGCAACACTATTTGCCGATTCATATACGTCTGGAATATTCCGATGTTGTGAAGGACCCGCCCTTCCGACAAGTTATGCGACGATTTATGGAAGAATTGGACAAAGAGCGGGCGGAGTATCCCGAGCCTCGCAATGCGACCACCTTATGGGAATATCTGCATCGCAAGGATCTACAGATTTGGAGTCGCGACAACTTTCCACTCACTCCCGTCCTGGTATTCGACCAGTTTGAAGAACTGTTTACACTTAGACAAAACGATGTCGAGCTAATCACGAATGTGATGTCTAGCTTTGCCGACCTCATAGAGAACCGCTTCCCGCCAGAGATCACCAATGAAAGCCCGGGGACCGTGCGAGCATCTTTGGACCTGTTATCCCAGCGCTATCGCATTGTCTTGTCGTTTCGTGAGGATTTCCTTCCCGAGGTGCAAGCGTGGGAACAGAAGATCCCCTCATTACTCAAAAACTACTTGCGACTTAATCCCATGTCGCGGCAGCGAGCCATTGATGTGATCCTGCGAGCCGGAAAGGATGTACTCGACGAGAATGTTGCATCATCCATCCTTGATCTGGTCGGCAAGCGGGAGGTTGCATCCAATGCAGCCCAAATGTCCGAGATGGTCATTGAACCGGTACTATTAAGCCTCTGTTGCTCTAGGCTCAACGCTCGACGGAACGGTGCGAAGATCGACCAGGCACTGGTGAAGGAAATCGGACAGGATATTTTGGACGATTTCTATCAGGAAGCACTCGATGACGATACGCTGAAGGGCCCACCTGATGCGGCACAGTTCATCGAGGACAACCTGATCCAAGGCGATCACTTTCGCGGGAATTACCCAAAGGAGGACGCGCTCAACAAGAATCTACTCACCCAGAAGCAATTGGCGGCACTGACCGACAAGCATCGCCTGCTGCGGATCGTACCTCATACTGACACCGCGCGCGTGGAGTTGATCCATGATCGCCTCGTGCCCGTGGTACGAAAGGCCAGAGAAGAGCGAAAAATCAAGCAGCACCAGGAGGAACAGGAGTGGTTGGCTAAGCTGGCCCAGGCAGAGCGTGATAGGGAACGAGCCAGGAGCGAGGAATTGCAAGCCGAACGGGACACGGCTCGCCGTAGCCTCAAGGTGGCCAACCTCATGCGCAACATCGCCGCCGCAGCCGTCATCATAACCGTGATCTTAGCCGGGTGGGGCATAAAACAACAGGTGAAGACAACAACCGAGGCACAAAAACGGGCAGAAATTGAGGCCAATACAGCAGTGGCCCTTGTCACATCTCGCCTCGCGGAAGGAAGGCTGGCACTAGGACCAGGTCTGGAGCCGTTGGAGCAAATGATGTATCGGGGGCTTGCTGCCTACCGCTTGACTCAGGGTGATCGCAAATTGTCGCAGGCTCGAGCCGCAAGTCTGACCGCGCTTCATTCGGTCATGGAAAGCACCCCACATCTACGTAAGGCCGTCACAATTCAGGGGTTGGTGCCGACTCCTGCACTCGCATATAGTCCCGATGGCAAAACACTCGCCGTCGGCGGGGAGGACGGTACTATCCGACTCCTCGAGACTATAACCTACCGTGAAATAGGCAAGCTGGTGTGTGAACTATCGACGGCTGAATCCGTATGGGCCCTGGCCTATAACAGGGGGGGCACGCGCTTAGTAGCAGGGTATTCCACCAATACCGACCAAGCCGCGGGGACCGGGTTGATCTGTGTGTTTAATGTGCAGCAGCGTAAACAGATACATCGGTTCGAAAAGAAGGGAGCGGGCGATGTCTATAGCGTGGCCTATAGCGGACCACCAGAGGGAGAGTTCATCGTCTCTGGAGGAAGCGACAAGATGGTGCGACAGTGGGATCTCAACAGCGGAACTATGAGTGAATTTCCTCACGAAGCTCAGGTGAGTTCAGTGACAGTCAGCCCTGACAATCGTTTGGTGGTTTCCGGTGGTGATGAGGGCATCATCAGAATATGGAACCGTGACAAGCCAAAGATGAAGCCCGTTGAATTGACGGGGCATGGGGCCACGGTGCAGCAAGTGGTATTTTCACCGACGGACCCAAATCTCCTAATTTCAGCCGGGGATGACGGACTCATCATCGCCTGGAATATCAAGGAACGTTGTCGCACACAGCAGAGCAAGCAACAACTAGTCAGGATTTACAATTTTGCGTTGAGTCGGGATGGGCTAATCGCAGCCGCAAGCGCCGATGGGTATGTCCGGGTGTTTCGTCTCTTAGAAAATGCGCCGCCTTGCAGCAACACGGCCATTAAAAGAAAGGCGGCCACAGCTCCCAGCAGCCCAGAATTCCCGCAGATTCAAGATGGCGAGCTTGTCGGGCACGGCGGGATCGCTATGGGAATAGCCTTTAACCCGGAAGGAACTCGTCTGGCATCAACAGGGCAAGATAGTTCAATTCGCATTTGGGGGCAAAAAACTCCCGGATTCTCCCTAGCACAGTTGCAGCTGTCCTCCGATGCGCAACAAGCTGTTCCAGCACCAGGGAATGTGAGCGCCGTCGCGATTAGCCCGAATGGCCAATCCGTTGTCGCTGGAGATGAAAACGGAACCATATATCTCTGGAGGTCATTTCATCAGCCTGATTTTGAGCCTATCTCCTTATCCCCAGATCAGCAATGGCACGCGCATGACCAGGCCATTCGTAGCCTGGCGCTCTTACACATTGGCAACCATACGGTTATTTTCTCCGGAGGCGACGATGGCCTGCTTAAGCGATGGGACGCAGCCGCTGGCCAAAGCACTGGCCCGGACATGGAAGATCAGGCCAAGCCTATTCAATCAATTGCCGTATCGCCCAATAATCAATTGGTAGCTGCAGGGAGCAGGGATGGAACAATCCGTCTTTGGGATATAGCGACGGGGAGGAACATTCGACGGTATGAGAAGCCCCTCAATGGGCAGGAGGGTTATGAACTCCATACCCTCAGTTTCACCGCCGACGGCAAGTACCTGGCTATAGGAGACAGTTACCCAGGCGTGCGTATACTTGATCTCGCCAAGCCGGAGAATAAACGCATACTCCAAGGACACATGGACTCAATCCACGCACTCGCTCGGGGAAACAAAAGATGGCTACTTTCTGCGGGAGCAGATGGCCGTATCTTGGAGTGGGATCCAAAAATCCTTGATCAACCAGCCGTCGAGGGCCTACGGAAGCATGATGAATTCATGTCTCGACTGGGCGTTCGTGACTCTACACCGCTCACATCGATTGACACGAGCGGAGATGGGAAGCTGATCTTGGCCGGGGGGCGCAGAGGGCGTCTCGAACTGTGGGATGGAGACGAACACGTACAAATCTCCACACATTTCTCCGGCCATCAGACCAACGACATTCAGGCAGTAGCGCTGGCGCTCGATGGAACGTTCTTCGTGACTGCTGATGCATCAACCATTCTCATCTGGCCTGGACCTGATCAATGGGCGGACATCATCTGCTCCAAGTTGGATAGGAATATGAGCGACGATCAGTGGCAAGAATGGGTGTCAAAAACAATACCTCCAGAAAGGCAATGCCGTGGCCTGCCATGGCCTCTTGCGCCAAAACAGACGCCTGGCGATGCGAGAGCGATCGAAACACCCTAAGCTGAGGACTTAATTCAAAATCCTAGATAGCATCCTGAGTAAATACTATGCGTGCGCAGGTACAAGCACTCATTGAATCCTCCGCCCCCAAGAAAATTCTTGCCTGCGACGGCGGTGGAGATTCTGGCGAAATTGGAAGCCGATCTCCACGCGCGGCTCGGCACGCCTGACCTGATCCTTGGAGATTGGTTTGACTTCGTCTGCGGGACCAGCACGGGAGCCATCATCGCTGCCTGCATTTCCGCCGGCATGTCCATGGACAGGATCCGTGCGTTTTACGTCGAAAGCGGCGAACAGATGTTCGACAAAACCTCCGTCTTTAAGCGGCTGCGTTATAGCTACAACGATGAGCCGCTCGCTGCGAAACTACGCGCCGAACTCAACCACGCACTGGGCTATTCCGACGGTGCGCCCCCTGCCACACTCGGCGATACCGGCCTGCGCACCTTATTGATGATGGTACTGCGCAACCACAGCACCGATTCACCCTGGCCGGTGTGGAACAATCCAGAGGCCAAGTATAACCAGCCAAACCGGAAAGACTGCAATCTCAACTTGCCCCTCTGGCAGCTGATACGCGCCAGCACCGCTGCGCCGACCTTCTTCCCCCCCGAGGTGGTGACTTTCGCTCCTGGCACCCCGAACGAATATCAGTTCGTTTTTGTGGACGGCGGCGTGACTACGTACAACAATCCGGCCTTCCTCGCCTTTCAGATGGCGACCGCTGCGCCCTACAAACTGAATTGGCAAACCGGGCGCGACAAACTGTTACTCGTCTCAGTGGGAACCGGCTGCGCCGCGTTCGCGCGCCCCAGTCTGCAAGCAGATGACCTCTGGTTAGGAGATCACGTCAAGAATGTCCCGCGTGCCTTGATGAATGGGGCCTGCACAGGCTGGGACATGGCCTGCCGCATATTGGGTGATTGTCGCTTTGGTTCTCAGCTTGATCGCGAATTGGGAGACATGGTTCTTGCGGTCGATGCCCCGGTTTCAAACTGGACCGGCTCTAAACAATTCACGTATGTTCGCTATGACCCAGATGTGAACCAAGCCGGATTGAATGCCCTAGGACTCGAAGGCATCCAACCCGAGAACGTGCAGGTCATGGATTCCGTGGAACACATTCGGGATATCCAACGGATCGGCCTGGCCTACGCACAGAAATATGTGAGCCTACAGCATCTGCACCCATTCTAGACGGAAGGATCTGGCCCCTGAGAGGCGAACTAGCGTATGGAACCAGTGGATCTCTTTTACAGTTATGCACACGAGGACGAGGGGCTACGAGATGAGCTGGCCGGGCATTTGAAGATTATGGAGCGGCGAAACGTCATCCGTTCATGGCACGATCGACGTATTGTCCCCGGACAGCAGTGGGATAAGGAGATTGATACGCAGTTAGAGGCCGCAGATCTCGTATTACTGCTGATCAGTGCGGACTTCATTAGTTCCGACTACATTTGGGGCCATGAGCTTGAGGTAGCCTTGAATCGCCACCGCGACGGCAAGGCAAGCGTGGTGCCGGTCATGCTTCGCTCAGTAGATATCACGGACGCACCATTTGCAGCGTTGCAAGGGCTCCCAACCGACCTTCGTCCCGTGACCTCTTGGCCGAATCGCGATGAAGCCTGGACCGATGTCGCCAAGGGTATTAGGCGTGCCGTGGAACAGATCCAAATCAAGTGGAGTCGGATGACTCCGACACCTCCACAAACGCTATCACCACCCGAAGCGCTCCCTAAAAACAGCGACATTCTCAGCAAAATACTACATTGGAGTCTTCCAGCCCCGGCAGGCATACCTGGCGACTCTTCCATAGTTACGGAAACAGCCAGCCAAAGAATTACAGAAGCACTGACCACTGATCCCCTCCTGAACCGTATTGTCAAAGAATTTTCCGCGAAAGTGACGGAAGCTGCCAAGGCTCGTGGGGTTTCGTCCGTGGATTCCGCTCAGGCCGAGCAATACGCGCGGACACTGATTGATGCGCCAAATCAGAAGCGAATTCTGTGGGTCGATGATCGCCCCGATAACAACCGGCTTGAAACTGCGGCACTGGCCAAGCTTCAGATTGAAGTGGTAGCCGTAACCAGCACGAAGGCTGCATTAGACCGGCTGGCATCAGATTCCGAGCCGTTCGACTTGGTGCTGTCGGATTGGCAGCGGCCAGAGCTACACATTGATCTGTTGAGTGCGGGTATTCATCTTCTACGGGAACTGCGAGCCCGTCACCAGACCATGCCTGTAATTTTCTATCACGGTAGCGTCGGGCAGGAGCGTATCGCTCGTCGGGAAGTGGCGATTCGTGAAGGCGCATTCGGTGAAGCGGTGATGCCGGACGAGTTACTTGGGCTTGTGACGAGTGCGCTAGGATGAGGCTAAGTCCTGCAGGAAGATCATGATGGACAGAAGAAATCGGGAAATGTCCCACTCGAGGCTCGAAACCGACACCCTATGATTCGCCCACGTCTCTTTCTCTCCGCCGTCAGTGAGGAACTCCGCACCGTCCGCCAGTCGGTGGCTGCCACAGTCCGCACACTCGGATTCGATCCTGTCTCTCAAGACGATTTCCCAACCGGCTATGGCGAACTGCGTGAGTGGCTGCGTGAACAGGTCAACTCCTGCGAAGGCCTCATCCAACTCGTTGGTCAGGCCTATGGAGCCGAGCCGTCCAACGTAGATCCGGAATATGGCCGCGTCTCCTATACCCAGTTCGAATTCCTCTACGCACGGAAGCGCAATAAGAAAACATGGGTCATTGTCATAGGGAAGGACTTTGAGCTCGACAAGCCGATTGCCGAACAGGACTTGCCACGTACCCACGACCATTCGGACCCGTTCGGTTACCAAATTGAGCGACGATCGCTCCAACAGAATTATCTCAGCAGACTGAACCAAGACAATCACCTGCGCCATACCGCGAATAATGGCACCGAATTACAGAACATCATTCTCCGCCTGCGCGATGACTTGGGCGAACTGCGACGAGGGGGCGAACGCAGAGAACGCCGACTCACCAAGGCGGTCATCTCCATCCTTTTAGGGCTTGTGATTCTAGGTGGCGGCGGCTGGTGGGGCTATCACCAGCTGCAGCGTGGAGTGCAACAAGTCAGCCTAGTGAATACCGAGAAGATTCGCGCCCACCTTCTGCAGACCACGGAAGAAACCCATCGGCGAGAGCTGACGGAGGCCGAGGCAGCGACCGACTGGAAAAGACGTCAGGAACTTCGGGATGCCGCCAACCATGCACACAGCATACGCCTATCCCGCATCGAGGAATTGGCTGCCTCGTTTGCCGAAATTGAGGGACGTGGCACAAGCACGGGCATTTTTCAGGAGATGACTCGCATCCTCAGCGAACAAGGCGTGGACGAGGCCATCTCGTATGTGGGGGCACAGCGGCCCTCGATCCTCCAAACAGTTCGCACCCGCGCGACAGTTGCTCGCGAACACAACCGCGCCGACCTTCAACCTCTGCTCCGGGCCGCTGCCCTGCAGCAGGCCAAAGGCGAAGCTACCGAGGCTCGTAATCTGTACACAGACATCTTCGCCGTTGAGCCGGATTGGCCAGACGCTCTCCACGCCTTCTTCTGGTTTCTGACCGATCAGGGAGACCTCGCACGTGTCCACACCACCCTGGTCGAAACCAAACGCGAGTATGAAGAAGCCCACCGGATGGCTCAGCGCCTAACCACGAGCGACCCCGGCAATACCGACTGGCAGCGCGACCTCTCCGTGTCCTATGAGAAGCTCGGCGATGTGGCCGTCGCGCAAGGGAAGCTGGACGAGGCCGCGAAGGCCTACCGCGACAGCCTGGCGATTCGGAAGCAACTGGCAGCCAGCGACCCCGGCAATACCGGCTGGCAGCGCGACCTCTCCGTCTCCTATGAGCGGCTCGGCGATGTGGCCGTGACGCAAGGGAACCTGGACGAGGCTACCGAGTGGTTCCAGAAAAGTCGTCTGAATTGGCAAGACCTGCAGAAAAAAGACCCGACGAACGCTGATTGGCAGCGGGGCATAACTATCCCGTTAAACCAACTCGGCGATGTGGCCGTCGCGCAAGGGAAGCTGGACGAGGCCGCGAAGGCCTACCGCGACAGCCTGGCGATTGCGAAATCCCTGGCGGCGAGCGACCCCGGCAATACCGACTGGCAGCGCGACCTCAGCGTCTCCTACAGCAAGCTCGGCAACGTGGCGGTCGCGCAAGGGAAGCTGGACGAGGCCGCGAAGGCCTACCGCGACAGCCTGGCGATTCGGAAGCAACTGGCAGCCAGCGACCCCGGCAATACCGGCCGGCAGCGCGACCTCTCCGTCTCCTATGAGCGGCTCGGCGATGTGGCCGTCGCGCAAGGGAAGCTGGACGAGGCCGCGAAGGCCTACCGCGACAGCCTGGCGATTGCGAAATCCCTGGCGGCGAGCGACCCCAGCAATACCCAGTGGCAGCGCGACCTCAGCGTCTCCTACGCGAAGCTGGCTAGTCTGACTGAACTGCGCAAGAAAACCGGCGAATCGCGTGCCTATTGGAAGCAAGCCTTTGATGTGCTCTCGGAGATCGACAAACGGGGTCTGCACCTCTCGCCCAAAGACCGAGAGGTTTTGAAAATTCTGCGTCAGAAGGCCGGCGTCGATGCAAGCTGAATATACCCGCCAACTATCGCTCGGCGACTGCACATGGGATAGGTTCTGGAGCCTGTGCTCTTCGCTTCGTTACAGGCACTTTCCAAATTCGACCTGCCGCCAGGCTTCATACAACACCACCGCCACCGAATTGGACAGATTGAGGCTGCGGCTGCCGGGCACCATCGGCACCCGGATGCGTTGTTGATCGGAGAAGCTGCCGAGAATCTCCGGCGGCAACCCGCGGCTTTCCGGGCCGAACACAAACGCATCGCCCTCCGCGTATCGAACAAGATCGTATCGCTGCGTGCCCTTCGTCGAAACGGCAAACAGCCGCCGATCTTTCAAGCCTTCCAGACACGCCTCCCAAGTCTCATAGACCAGGAGCGTGGCGAATTCGTGGTAGTCGAGCCCCGCGCGCAGGAGTTGTTTGTCCTCCAGCGTAAAGCCCAGCGGTTTCACCAAATGGAGACGGGCCCCGGTATTGGCACAGAGACGGATGATGTTGCCGGTGTTCGGTGGAATTTCCGGTTGATACAAGATGACGTCAAACATGATGACAGGGGAACCGATTGAGGTGTGATCGTCAGCAGCGAGCGGATGGGGCAGCCGGCCGGTCATCCGGATACGGCTCCCCCTCAACCCGTCGGTCAATCAGGAGCGAAAGGCCTGCACATCGCCGGATTTGCGCAGCATCTTATTCACTTCATCGAGATGCAGTTCTTCGCCCACGATCATCTCTCGAGCATACTCTTCCAACAAGACGGACTTGCCCTCCGCCAGTTTCAGCAGGTCGTAATAGGAGGCGACGGCCGCTTTCTCGTGCTCCAGGCTTTCCCGCAGAATGTCTCCGACATCGTGCTTTTCCGTTTCAAGCAGGGTCCCGATTTTCAGCGACGGATGGCCACCCAGCAGGGTCACCAGTTCGCCGGCCTTGTGAGCATGGGCCAAGCTCTCATCCGCGTTGCCCTTCAACCACGACACGATCGGAATACGATTGTACCCGTAGATCATGAGCGCATAGTGCGTGTACCGCACAACACCCGCCAGCTCCAGCTCCATGATCCGGTTCAGGATCCCGACGGCCCGTTCTGTCTCTTGTTCGTTCATCTCACATCTCCGATCACGCAGCACCCTTGCCGCATCCTAAGTTTCACGCGGTTGACTAGACGTTGAAACGGAAGTGCATCACGTCGCCGTCCCGCACGACGTACTCTTTCCCTTCCAATCGCATCTTGCCTTTTTCCTTCGCGCCCGCCTCGCCCTTGCAGGCGATGTAATCGTCGTAGCCGATCACTTCCGCGCGAATGAACCCCTTTTCAAAATCACCGTGGATCACCCCGGCGGCCTGCGGCGCGGTGTCGCCGATATGAATCGTCCAGGCGCGCACTTCTTTCACGCCGGCCGTAAAGTACGTTTGCAGGCCGAGAAGCTGATAGGCGGCGCGAATGAGGCGATTCAGCCCCGGCTCCTTCATCCCGATATCGGCGAGGAATTCCTGTTTCTCCTCATCGGAGAGCACGGCAATTTCCGACTCCAGGGCCGCGCAAATGGCCACCACCGGCGCGCCTTCCTTAGCGGCATACTCTTCCACGCGGGTCAGCAGCGGATTGTTGGAAAATCCCTTTTCGGCCACGTTCGCCACGTACATCACCGGTTTCATCGTCAGTAAGCAGAGGGGTTTCAGCAGAGCCCGTTGCGCCGGATCCAGCTTCATCGTTCGCGCCGGCTTGCCCTCGTTCAGACAGGCCGCCACTTGCACGAGCAGATCGCCCAACTTTGCCGCATCTTTGTCGCCCGAGCGAATGAGCTTCACGTTCCGTTCTTGCGCCTTCTCCACGGTGGTCAAGTCGGCCAATGCCAACTCCGTCACGATGGTGGCGATATCGGAAATCGGATCGACCTTGCCCGCCACATGCACCACATTGT
This sequence comes from Nitrospira sp., assembly GCA_009594995.1. Classification (GTDB taxonomy): domain Bacteria; phylum Nitrospirota; class Nitrospiria; order Nitrospirales; family Nitrospiraceae; genus Nitrospira_A. The sequence continues at coordinate 41,187 of VOPR01000038.1, forward strand.
CGTCTTCAAAACAGCGCACCACATTCACGATCCCGTCGGTCTCGCGAATGTTGGCGAGGAATTGATTGCCCAATCCTTCACCCTTTGACGCCCCCGCCACCAGTCCGGCGATATCGACGAACTCGGTCGTGGCATATTGCATCCGCTGCGGCGTGACAATGTCGGCCAGCGCCTGCATCCGTGCATCCGGCACTTCGACGATCCCGATATTCGGCTCGATCGTGCAGAATGGATAATTCTCCGCCGCGATTCCCGACTTTGTCAGCGCATTAAAGAGAGTGGACTTACCGACGTTCGGCAGCCCGACGATTCCACATTTCACACTCATGACGATCCCTTCCTGATCATGACACTATTGGTTCAATCCCGTCGCTCCCCGCGCCCTCAGTGCTTTCAGAAGGCAGAAACAACGGAGGCGCATTCTACGTGTTCAAGGCCGGTCCGGTCCACTCCCCACTTCTCATGTCGAAGAGACCGGCGTAGGCATCGACCTTCAGTTTGAGTCCCCACCCGCCGACAGGTAGATGAGAAGAACCCAGGCCTGGATTTCTGCAATGGGCGATCCTCATCCACTCGGAGAATCCCTGATGACCCGTTCCATCGCCCTCTCCGCCAGCTTGAGCCTGAATGTGCTCTGCGTCGGGGCCCTGCTGGTCGGCTGGGTGGCTCCCAACGTCCCCGCCACCTTCAATCCCCACGTCACCGTGCCGACCATTGCCGCATCCGCGCGTATTCATCCGCTGGCGGCGGTGATCGGCTCCGTGACTATCGGCGAGTTGATTTTTGTCGCGCCGGGCGCTTCAGTCCGAGGCGACGAGGGACAAAACATTTATATCGGGGATCACAGTAACGTGCAGGATGGCGTGGTCATCCACGGGCTGGAAACCTTCGAGGGCGACCATGAATTACCGGAGAATGAAGTACGAGTCGGAGCGAAAACCTATTCTGTCTACATCGGGAAACGAGTCTCGCTCGCCCACCAATCCCAGGTGCATGGCCCGGCCAGGATCGGGGATGATACCTTTGTCGGCATGCAGGCACTCGTCTTCCGCACAGAACTCGGCGACCACGTGGTGGTCGAGCCGGGCGCCAAACTCATCGGCGTCAAGGTTGCGGCCGGCCGTTATGTGCCGGCACTCACTCTCGTCACCACGCAGGAGCAAGCCGACGCCCTGCCCCTGATCACACCTACGTACCCATACCGGAATCTCAACGAAGGCGTCGTGAGTGTAAACCTGCAGTTGGCCAAGGGAGGCCAACCGAAACAGATCGAGCGCTAATTCGCTATCCTCTCCCCTCCGAGGAACCAACCGGAGCGGGCATGGGCGGTACCGCCGCATCAGGGTTGCGAAACAGCGCCCCGGACGCCTGGATGATCCAATTCACTAGATCGGTATCGTTCTGCTGCACATGTGCGCCGGTGGTGGCCATCAGGCCATAGGCATGCCGGGACAAGGCGTACCGGCTAAAATTCCGCATGGTGGCCTCACGCTTCCAGGTCGCGCCGATCACACGAAACCCCTCCCCTTGCATGACGGCCATCGACGGAAAATTACCGTGCTCGTCGCCGTAGTGCCACTCGCACATCACGATATCTTTCGGCAGCCGGTCGCGTAACGCCTTTCCATACCCCGCGGCAATGCCATGGAGATGCCTGGTCATCGCGCCGGGAAATTCAGCGGGACTCAACGCCATGTCGGCCCACATCCAGGTCTCCACGCCTTTTGCTTTCAGGTGGTCGTGGATTCGCAAGACATCGCTGACAAACAGATTGGCCGGAATCATCACCTCACCCAGCTTCAACCATTTCGACACTTGCCCGACGGTCCAGCCGAATGCCTCGTCATGGCCGATATGGATTGCCCGGGGGTGCACTGCGTCGATGACCTCATCGAGGAACGGAAACACCACGGCATAGGTGGCGTCGTGCCGCGGATCATAAGAGACCGCATTGAACATCAAGTTCGGATATTGCCTCTGAAAAAATTTTTCCTGGTGCGTGAGCAGCTTGACCTCCGGAATCACTTCCAATCCATGCGCGCGGGCATAGCCCACCCAGGACTGAAACTCCGCTTTGGTCCAGGCACTCGCATTCGGTTTCCAGGGCGCATGTTCGAACATCACTCCGTCCGTGAGCAACACCTGAACAGCCGTAAACCCGGCCGCCTGAGCTTCATTCACAAATCCTCGCGCGCGTTCCAGCGGCACAGTCCCCGTCAGGACAAAATGCATAATCCGCATCGGCTCTTCCTTGCCCCCTGACGATGACTCTGCCGCCGCACTCCCCGCCCACGAACCGCTCCACAGTACCAACAGCACGCATAGCAGCACACTCAACCGGCGCATTTTTCCCTCCCCATCGAAACCGAACACTGTTCACACTCACGCACTGATATGCAGGCAGGCACCAGACTCTCACCACTCGCCGGTACCGGCGCCACCTGTTTTCATGACAACGCATGAATACGTAGACAAAAAATCAGGTCGGCAAAATACACGGAGACCAGGACCAGGTCAAGAAATCCTGTCGACAAACAGCCGCGATAAGCAGATTGATCGAGATTTGTAGAGCAACGTAGGACACTGCAATGGAATTCAACTACAGAAATGGCCGGCCAGCCGTGAAGAAACCGCTCACGTTCCAGGATATTCAATTACCTGCTCAAAAGTGGGGCAGGCCGTGTAGCGGGCAGGACTATGGAGAGAAGGTGGAGTAGACCGACGGGAGAAGGATGCCTATGGGCTAATCAGTCAGGATTCGGTACTCGCTGACCCGGCCATCCGGACCAAACCGGAGGACCAGCGTCTCCGAATCAAGCCGGAACATCCCACGCTCTGGACCCAGCAGATAGGCCTCGTCCCAATTTTTCCACGAATGCCCGCCATCACCGGCCCCCAACAATTCATGGATGCGATCACGCGACAATCCAGCAAGCGGCATCGTCCCAAGCAGGTCATCGACCATACACAGACGATCGGGCCAGCGCGGGTCCGCTGCGTGGTTGGCTTTCCACAACTGGGAGTCAAAGGGGCGCCGATGCCAATGGTCTTCGAGGGACGGACCAAGGAAAAGGAAGCTCAGCGTGAACAGATAGGGCAGCGAGAGACCGGCAGCAAACGCCACCGGTCGATACGCAGGACCTCGCCAGCGCCGGAGCAGCACCAGCGTCCCCAATGATACCCAGGGGAGCGCGGTCACGGCCGCCATCAGCATTACCAGCCAGGGGGGCCTGGTGTCATACGTGACAGCCAGTCCAAACCAGCCGTTGAAGATCGTGAACCATTGCGAAAGGAACCAGAAACAGGTAGCGGACAGGACAACGCCGGCGAGGAACAAGGTGAGGCGAGGAGCACGACGAGCGAATGCCAGCATAAACGAATAACCACCTCTGCGTGATCGGGACGGACAGCTGTCTGTGCAGAATCAGTCTACCGGGCGCCTTCGTTTCCCCAAAACTATTCCTATTCTTTCGTCAGCAGGAGGGAGGCCAGTCGCGGCCGGACCGATGCGACATCCGGCGATACATAACAAACAGAAGAAGCGGTTGACTCCACGAAATGATCTGCTATCAATCATGGATGAGGTTTAGAACGTTGCCCCTTGGCTCAGCCTGCCTGCTGCTTGGAGTATTATTGAGCGCACCTGGCTCGGCACAGAATCCGGAGGACTCGGCCCTCGCCCCCAAGACCGGGAAGGCCATTCAGAGCGATACACCCCTCGCCGCCACAACCAAGCGCGGCCACTGCAACCCGGCGAGTACGCGCTGCCAGCTTCCTCACCACCCTGTTCAACCGAAGGATTCCGACTTGAATGGGCGAACCGAGTCGGGCCGCCGGCTGACGCCGGAAAGTTCTCTCAACGATGAGAGTCGAACCGGCCCGGTGATCGCAGTTCCACCGGCAAAATAGTCCAGAGTTCTGTAGTCACCTACTCTGCCGCAGTAGCCCCATCTTCGCCATCTTCGCCAGCGGCAATTGAAGCATAGGTGCGTCACGATGCCCCGTCAGCTGGTTGTTGATGCGTTCGTGCGCGGAGCTGATGCCGTTTCAATTGACTGATGAGATACACGAGGATGACGATATTCAGCAGCAACAGTGCGATTCGAAGCAGCGAGACCTGTTCGGCAAGCTCATAGAACTCCAACGGCAACAGGAGAGCCGTTGAGATCACGGTGAGGTAGGCGGCCCAGGAATATTCCAGCCACAGCCCGATCCCTTCGACCAACAACATTCCCGCATAGCCCAGACTCACGACCGCAGCAACCAGGACGCTATGGGGCTGAAGGGCGTCCACCTTCAACACCAAGGCGTGCAGGAAACGGGAATCCGCGTTCAGATGAAGGGTTTCAATCAACAACGAGAAGAGCGTTGCAATCTCTGCATGCACAAGCTTGAGAAGACCCAGCCCCAGCATCAGCAACAGGATGCCCTTTACCAGCTTAAACACCGCGATGACGACCAGACCGGTCTGGTGTGTCCTTCTCTCCATCAGTACTTCCTGCGACGCCCCCGCGCAATGCTAGGCAAATCTTTCCCTACGTAGCCGCCCCGTCACATCCAGCGAGAATGAGCAAATTACTTTGGATGATTCGACGTTCGCCCTACACTGACACTAGTCACAGCCACGTATCATCAGAGGAGATTCTATGATCAGGCAACGGACTTCGGTCACTCAACCCAATATCACGCTGTTCGCTACTCTGAGCCTGTTCGCAGTCCTTGCGATCGCACTCACCGACCTGCGAGCAGCGCATGCAGCAGAAGGCAGCCCGCAGACCATACTCTCACAACCGGGCGGTG
>VOPR01000026.1 GCA_009594995.1 Nitrospira sp.
CGCATGGCGGCGATCAGTCAGTCGAATATCAAGCTGGTGGGAACACACGTCGGCGTCAGCATCGGCGAAGACGGCCCGTCCCAGATGGGACTCGAAGATCTGGCCATGATGTCGACCCAGCCGGGCGTCACCGTGCTGTACCCGTCTGATGGTCTTTCAATGTACAAACTGATGGAGTCGGCCACGGCCCACAAGGGCATGGTTTATCTGCGCGCCGGTCGCCCAAAGACTCCAGTGATCTATGGGCCGGACGAAACCTTCCGGATCGGCGGCTCGAAAGTGCTTCGGCAAAGCGCGGCCGATCAGCTGACGATCGTGGCGGCCGGCGTGACCCTTTTCGAGGCCTTGAAAGCGCATGACCAATTGAAAGCGGCCGGCATCGCGACGCGCGTCGTGGATTTGTACAGCATCGTGCCCGTGGATCAGGCGACCTTGATCGAGTGTGCGCGGGCGACCGGCGGACGATTCCTGACCGTCGAAGATCACTATGCCCATGGCGGCATCGGCGATGCCGTGTTGAGTGCGCTGGCTTCCGAGGGCGTGCGGGTTCGCAAGTTGGCTGTCCGGGAAATTCCGCGCAGCGGGAAGCCGGACGAACTCGTCGATCATTTCGGAATTGGAGTACGTTCGATTGTCGAAGCGGCCAAAGACATCGTCAAAACAGCCACCCGCTGAACGATCCAGCCCCCAGGCTCCTGCCGGGCTGAATCAGATTCCCCTGCTCCAGATTCTCAGCGCCCAGGATCGTCAAAAGGTCCTGGGCGAAATGACTGAAACCCGTTACGGCAAGGGCGAGTACATCTTTCGCGAGGGCGATCCGACGGAATACTTCCACATCGTGAAGGAAGGGTCGGTCAAGTGCGTCAAGTCGTCGCTCGACGGGAAGGAGTGCACGCTGAAAGTCCTCATGCCGGGGGATCTTTTCTGCTGTGACGCCTCGGCCTTCGACGGCGCCTCTCACCCCGGCACGGCCCAGCCTATGGGCGATGTCAGCGTGCTCCGGATGAAAAAAGAAGCCTACTTTAAGATGCTGCGGGCGAATCCGGATGCCGCGATGGAAGTCATCCGCTACCTGGGCAACCGGCTCAACGAAGCCCAGGAAAAGGCCAAGGTGCTGGCCCTCGACCGTGCCGATCAACGACTAGCCTCTTTGCTGGTGAATCTGGCCGAACGCAGCGGTATCAAGGACCCGAACGGGATTCGGGTGACCGTTCGTTTGACGCGTCAGGATATGGCCAACATGGTGGGCGTGACCACTGAAACCGCCATCCGGATCATGGCGCGCTTCAAGAAGGATCGGCTGGTCACCGGCACCGCTGCCCGCCTCATCATTCGTGATCTTCCCAAGCTGAGAATCCTCGCTTCCACGTAATTTCTTCCTCGACAACGCAGGTATTTTCAAAAACATGACAATAGTCATGTTTTAGTGACGAGGCCCTCCCGTATGGTGCAGGCAGAGGCGCAGCATTCGATCGCGACGAATGCTGATCCGGGGGCGATGCGCTCCCGGTCGCCGAGTGAACTGTACGGATGACGGGAGAAGAGATGAACACACATAAAGGGTTTTTCCATCGAGGCGGCGGTCGGTACAAGGCGATGGTGATTGTCGGGACGGCACTTGGCATGGTGGCTGGTATGGCCCTGTCGGTCCACGCAAAGACCCACGAGGTCAAGATGACCGCGGTGGAAACGGACATCGTCATCGACGGCGGGGGTGAAAAATATGCGGCCTGGACGTTCAACGGGCAGTTCCCGGGTCCGGTCGTGCGGGTGACCGAAGGGGATACGATTAATTTCACCTTGACCAATCCCGCCAGCAATAAGAATCCCCATGCGATGGATTTCCATGCCGCGGAAGTCGATTTCTTGAAGAACTACCGGGCCGTCAACACCGGCGAGACGCACAGTTTCTCGTTCACGGCGAAGAAGCCGGGAGTGTTCTTCTACCATTGCGGAGCGCCGCCTATGATTCAACACGTCGCGCGCGGCATGTTCGGCGCGATCATCGTCGATCCAAAGAATGCCAAGGTGTGGCCGAAAGCGGATCGGGAATATGTGTTGGTGCAGTCGGAGTTTTTTAAGAATCCGAATGATGTCCAAGCCATGTTCGATCGTAAGTACGACGGCATGATGTTCAACGGCGGCATTTTCAAGTATCACCCGTTCGTGACCGGCGGGGGAAAACTTGATGCCAAGCCCGGGGAGCGTGTCCGTATTTATTTCGTCAACGCCGGACCGAACGAGTTTTCCTCGTTCCACCCGATCGGCGAAATCTGGGACAACGTGTATGAGAGCGGCAATCCCGCCAACAATCTGAAAGGCGTGCAAACCTACGTCGTGGGGCCTGGCAGTGCGGCCACGTTCGATGTGGTGGTGGAGTCCCCTGGCGCCTATCCGCTGGTCACCCATTCTCTGACCGGTGCGCTACGCGGCGCGATTGCGGTCTTGCTGGCCGGGCCGGACGCCAAACCGGCGCCGTTGATGCCGATGGTGCCGTGGGAATTGCCGGCGAAGTAAACCGTTTTGTGATGGAATCTTCGGCCGGCCCGAAGGGGCCGGCCGGACAACGCGAGAGAGTAACAATGACGACACCATTTATTCATGGATCGTGGTTTCTGGGAGATGCCGATGCGATGTCCTGGGATGACGCTGAGCTGCTTACTCCTGTCCGCCGGGTGCCTCGTGAGTCCAGTCAGTGCCGACACCTCGCGCGAGCGAGTGGCGCTCTTCTTATCCGGCCAAGACTGTCCCTCTTCCCGCCGGAATATCGCTGCGGAGCTGGCGCAAGTCGCAGGCGTCACTCGCGTGGACTTGGAGAGCGTTCCTGACCATGCATTGGTCGATGTCGTGAGCGGCGGCGTGACTCCGGAGAATCTCCTGGCGGCCGCGCGCCGTGCTATGCTCAACGGCGCTCGTTGTCAGGCGGAGATCATGAAGTCATGCATCTCTGCGGGGCCCTCTCCGACCCATCGATAGACCCGGCGCACAACGATTTGGCTGATCAGCGAGACTGGACCACCCTTACCCCAAGATCTGCCATGCGGACGATGGACGCCACGGGGCACAGATGGAGAGTCTTGGCATGCTGCCTGGCTGTGGTGGCCGGGGCCTGGTTGCTGCCTGTGACGTCGGTGATCGCGCAGGAGGCGATGCTCGAATTTCCGATCCGGCCTTTTAACGTCGATGTCATGTTGCGACAGCAGACGTTCGCGCCGGATGATCGTGAAATCGGCGTGCAACTGGGGATCACGGCGTTGCGGTACGGCAATGTGGAGGTTCGCACGATCTACCAATTCTTCAGCATCCATACCCGGGAGTTCAGCACCGACCAGCATTCGCTGTTTGTAAATCCGCGCTGGAATAACTTCATCGACATCCTCGATTTTCCGAAACACAAACCCATCAGCCGCATCATTCGCCACGTGCTCTTTGGACCGTTGGAGGACCGAGCGGTGCCGTACGTCGGGGCGCTGGCCGGGGGGGTCTTGCCCGGTCCTGGAAACCGTGCACCCGGACACTTGATCGGGGGGCAGGTCGGCGTACGGTTTCCCGTCGCGCAGAGTCTGTCAGTCGATATCAGCGTACAGTACAGTCAGTACGGTGTAGATTTTCGAGGTGAAGCGGGACAGGCGCAGCAATGGGTCTTTCTCACGGGGGTTCGATTTTGATCAGGCGGTCCTGGCGGAGCTCTATGTGGCTGGTCCTGCTCTGGCTCCTGTTGCCGGGATGCGGTCTGCTGATCGATGCGGTCGAACATGTCTGGCCGGTGACGGGCAACAAGGTTGATATCATCTGTGAGCGTGAGCGGGTGCAGGTCGGTCTAGCGATGGAGCCGTTCCGGCCGTTCGTCTTTCCGACCATCTGGACCGACGAGGGCGCTCGCGTGACGGGACTCGATGTCGAACTGACCAGGGCGATGACTGACGAATTATCCCGTCGGTGCGGCCGCCCGGTGATTCCGGTCCTGCATCTCGTGCGCTTCAGAGATCTTTTCAGACTGCTCAACGAAGGACATCTGGATTGGTTTGTCTCAGCGGTGGCAACCAACACCCCCGCGCCCACCAGGGCCGGGGTGGCCTACTCCCTGCCCTATTTTTACGGCGGCGGCATCAGCGGCATCACGACGAGTGCAACGGTGCTAGAGCGGGTGCAGGCGAATGTGCGGGAGCAGACGAGGCATCCGGCAGCCGACCGGCTGGCGGCGACGAGCCATGCGCTGGACGGGTTGACGATTGCGGTCCAGGATGAAACCAGCGCGTACTACTATGCTGATGCGAATTTGAGCGCGAACCGGGTCATGGTCTGCGATTCGCTGCCTGCCGCATTTGAATATGCCGATGCCGGCACTGAGCCGCGCATCGACGTCATTCTCGGCGCACAACCGGTGTTGCAGTATATGGTGACACGGGTCCGCAAAGACTGGTCGCTGTTGGCGCGTGCAGACGGACTCCCCTTGTTTCTGACTAAAGCGGACTACGGAGTCGTTGTGGCCGAGGAGAGTTATCGCCTGCGGTGGTTGGTCAACGATCTGTTGTTGAAGTTGGACGAATCAGGTCGCCTGCGCGACATGCGAACACGCTGGTTAGATGAGGAATATGCCTTTCCCCGGCGTGCCTCTCTGGAAGGATTACCATTCGATGTGGAGAAAATGGCGGCTCATTATGTCCAGGGCACTTGTCGACTCAGGCCCGAACGCTGACGGCATGGAGAGGAGACGGATGATGAGAAGGTCGGTATGGTTCATCGCGGCAGTGGCGCTGGTGCTCCTCATCGTGCAGCCGTTGACGGTCCTGGCGGTCGAACGGGCTGAAGCGGAGGAAACGGCGCGCCTCCTGGCAAAACTGCTGGAGTCCGGGCGTGCGGTGATCGAGCGCAATCAATCCTTGATCGATGATCCCCACAAGGGTGAGAAGGGATTTACGCCGGAATTGTTCGAGCAGCAATTGATACGGGATTTTCAGAGCAGGACAGGAATTGATCTGACGGCGTTGCCGACGGCGCCCGTGTCCATCCTGATTCCGCCATTGGCTAAGGAACTCCTGCCTGCATTGGTTCAAGCCAGCCGGGAGGTCGTCCGCGAAGCGCAGGTCGTCATCAACCAGCGCGGCATCGGCTATAAGAATTTTATTCCCGCCACCTATGGGAGTCAGGCCTCCGCTCGCTTCTCCAAGGCTGCACATGTCCGGTTGAAACAGACCGCGATTCAACCGCGCAACCCGAAAAATGAGCCGGATGAGTATGAAGCGTCGGTGCTGAACTGGCTTGCTGCCAGGCCGCGCGCCGAGGCCTATGTCAGCGAGTTGACCGAAGAGGGGCGCACGTTACGCGTGGTCATGCCGATCTATTATGCCAAGGATTGTCTGGTCTGCCATGGCGGGCCGAAAGGTGATCTCGACATCTCCGGCTATCCCAAGGAAGGACACAAGGAAGGTGATCTTGCCGGGGCCATTACGGTGACTGCGCCACTGGGCAATCGATAAACTTACGGGTTGGGCGCCACGAACACGAGCACTTTCAAACGCTGCGCGGTGTGATTCTTCACTCCATGTTCCTCACCGGCCGGCGCCATGGTTCCCTGCCCCGATCCCAGCACGCGTTTTTCTGCTCCGACCTGAAAGGTGCCCTCTCCTTCCAGCACGATGTAGACCTTGTCCTGGTCGCCGTGAATGTGCCCCTTCTGTTCCTGCCCCGGCTCGAAACAATAGATGTCGCAAAAGAAACGGGTGGTTTCGAACAGGTTGTTCTTCTTCATTTTCTCTTGGCTGAACTGCTGGAAATCCGAGAGGGCAATCACCTTCATGTCATGGGCTCCGCGGGTGAGGATAAATGTGCTGTGTCTGTTGCTTGTAAACGAGTGACGATTCGGTCGACTGAAATCAGATGGCGTGACAGTCCCAGATCTTGCGCTGGAATCCCCATCGCCAGGCCGAGCAGTTGCGGGAGATGGAGGATGGGGAGATTCAATTCGGTCTTGACCGCCCTCCCCGCCCGTTCCTGGTAGATATCGAGACTCATGTGACAGAGTGGACAGGGTGTCACCATAAAATCCGCGCCGTGATCCCGCGCATCTTTCATGTTGGTGCCGGCCATAGCCACGGCAATGGCCTCCTTCTCCAGGATGATGGGGAAGCCGCAACACTTCGTCCGTCCGGCATAGGCGACTGGCTCCCCGCCGACGGCACGGATGATTTTTTCCAACGAACTGGGATTTTCCGGATCATCGAACCCCAGCTCCCAGGATGGGCGCAGCATGTAGCAGCCGTAGAACGGGGCGATGCGAAAGTTACGAAACGGTGACTGGACTGTTTCCGCGACGCGGGTCAGCCCGAGATCCCGGACGGCGATCCAGAGGAGATGTTTCACTTGCACGCCGCCGCCATAAGTGATGCCGTCTTGCGCGAGAATCTTATTCACCCGCTCAAGTGTTCCCGGTTCGCTTTTCAGGCGTCGATTGGCCGCGCTCATCACGCCCTGACAGGTGCCGCAGATGGTCATCACGTCCAGCCCCATCCGCTCGGCCTGAGCGAAGGTGCGGGCGTTTAAAGCGAGGGCCAGGTCCGGGTCTGCTTCCCCGATGACGCCGGCTCCGCAACAAGACGAGGCGGCGAGTTCGACGACCTCGATACCCAGTCGACCGACGATGGCCATGGTGGATTGGTAGAGTTCGGGCGTGGCGCCTTTGGCGGCGCAACCGGGATAGAGGGCAAATTTTAGCGGCATAGGTCTCGTCGTCTGGTTGTCCGTCCTGTCCCTGTCAACATAGCGTATTTGCCCCCTCCATGAACAGCTCACAGCGCCATTCATTACTCCAGTATTACTCTGTGCGGCAGGAGTGAGAGTGAAGGAGGAGCGATGTCCGGTTTATGGAAGTTTTGAAACGGTCTCCTTATAGCTTTTCTTGAGGTCTTCAACAGCGGCGTTCATGTTGTCTTTCAGCTTGCTCCAGGCCGAACTGGTGCTGTGGCTGACTTCGTCGAGCTGCTTTCGAGCCTCTTCTTTCTTCCGTTCGAGATCCTGAAGGGCCTTTTGCATCTCCGTTCTAGCTTCTACCGACGCGGCGCTGGTTTTTTTCTGGAGTTCGGTGATCTTGACCTGCATCTCGGCCAACTCGGCTTGAATCGTTTTTTGAAAGGTGTCCTTCTGCTGGAGCGTGTACTGCTTCGTGGACTCGACCGCTTCCTTGGTATCCCGTATGACTTTCTCGGTTGTAGACGGTTGTGATTGGTCTCCGGCCGCGACCGTCCAGGGATTACTGGCGAGCAGGGCGCTCGTTAGACAGAGAAACAACAGGATTTTCCCTACGATCATGCGGGTACTCCTCTCTGGTTCAGCGGGCTAAATGACACGGGATTCCGGAAGACCCCGAAATGTCGATACATTTGGCACGTTCTGTGCCCAGTCGCCATTCCGGAGCCCGTTAAGGTTTTCGGCAATATGAACCGAAAAGGATCTACAACGAACACAAATCCGTAACCCCTCGCTGTGGTGTGAGCCCTATGAGTGCTGCAGAACTTCCACAAATGCCCGACCCGGCTTCAAGCGACCCGCTGGAACAGCTCCTGATCGAACGAATCCGGAAGGGTGCTATCGAGCTTCCGCTCTTGCCACAGGTGGCATCCCGCATTCTTGCCATGGTCTACGATCCGGATGCGGAGGCAGCCAAACTGGCCGCGCTCATCCATCAGGATCAGGCCCTGGCCGCCCATGTCATTCGTATTGCCAATTCTCCTGCGTATATGACGCGCAACCCCGTCGTTTCTCTCCAGCACGCCGTCTCCATGCTGGGAATGAACCTGATGTCCGAGCTGGCCTTTTCCGCCTCCATCAAAGGCAGTGCCTTCAAAGTGCCGGGATGGGATGGTGAAGTCAAGAGCCTGTGGCACTATTCGCTTGCCAGCGGAGCCTACGCCAAAGAAATTGCGCGCATGCGCCGGTTCAATGTCGAGAGTGCCTACTTGTGCGGTCTCCTGCATGGCATCGGCCGGCCGGTTGTGTTGCAAACGCTGGTCGCGCTGGCTAAGGAACAGGGCACGACGCTCAGCAAGGAACTCCTCCATCAACTTCTCGACGGGTATTACATCCAGGTGGGTCTGCTGGTGGCCGACGAATGGGGCCTTCCCCCGCCGGTGGTGGAATCGATCGGGTTTCATGCGGACTATCACTATGCCAAAACGGCCAAGCAGGAGTGCATGACGACCTGTCTAGCCGGTCGGCTGGCCAAACATTTTCTCGATCCCGAAGGGTTCGATGAGGACACGGTGCGAGACCATTCCGTGTTTGCCGACTTGAACCTCTACCCCAAAGATATCGACGCCCTCCTGGCCCATAAGGACAAGGTGCAGGCCGTTGTGGAGGCGATGCCATTGTGATGCCTGCCAATGCCTATGACATTGTCGTGGTCGGCAGCGGACCGGCTGGCCAGAAGGCGGCCATTCAGGGAGCCAAGGCCGGTAAGAAGGTCGTGCTGATCGAGCAGGAGCAAGGCATCGGCGGAAATTGTGTGTACCGGGGCACCATCCCCAGCAAAACGTTGCGTGAGACGGCGCTGCAATTTGAGCATTTGAAACGCTCCAGTGAAGTGTTCGAGGGCAAGATGCGTTTGGATGTGCCCATGTCCGTCCTGCTCCATCGTCTCGACGAAGTGATCAAAGCGCACGAGTGTTATATGGCCGATCAACTCTCGCGCAATGGTGTCACCTACCGTCACGGCCGTGCGCGGCTGCTGTCGCCCCACGAAGTACAACTGGAAACCGTCGACGGCGCCTGCCAGACCCTGCTGACTGAGACCATCGTGTTGGCGACGGGATCGCGACCCTGTTCGGTTCCCGAAATTCCCATCGACCATGAACATGTGTTGGATAGCGATTCGATTTTGTCGATGATCTACCTGCCCCGCTCTCTGACGATCCTCGGCGGCGGCGTCATTGCTTGCGAATACGCGGCGACCTTTGCATTGCTGGGAGTAGAGGTCACCATCATCGATCGCGCCAAGCGCCCGCTGGCATTCATGGATGCGGAAATCGTCGACGTGTTTCAACGCAGCATCGAGCGCCAGGGCGGCCGGTTTTACTCCGGCCACACGGTCACAGAGGTGGCCTGGGACGGCGTGTCCTCGGTCGTGGCCAGGTTGGCGAACGGGATGGCGGTCAAGAGCGAAAAAATGCTCGTCGCTCTGGGCCGGCAGCCGAACGTCGAGGAGTTGAATCTCGAGGCGGCGGGATTGTCGCTCGATGAAAACGGGCATCTCCCCGTCAATGACCATGGGCAAACTGCCGTGCCACACATTTTTGCGGCTGGAGATATGTTAGGGCGACCTCCCGCGTTGGCATCACAGGCGATGGAAGACGGCCGCCGTGCGGTGAGCCATGCGCTGGGGCTCCCGGTCGGAGAATCGGCCAACCAGGTTCCCATCGGCATCTATACCATTCCAGAAATCGCCTCCATCGGGTTGGACGAGGAACAGGCCGGGGCTCGCTATCGCGGTCCGATCGTCGGCCGCGCTCCGTTCACGGAAATTGCCAAGGGGCAGATCACAGGCGCCTGCGACGGACTCTTGAAACTCGTGGCGGATCCATCGGGCGAGCGTCTGCTGGGCGTGCAGATCGTCGGTGAAAACGCGACCGAACTCATTCACCTCGGGCAGATGGCCTTGCAGGATGGCGCGGCCATCGACCGGTTCATCGATACCATCTTCAGCTTTCCCACGTTTGCCGAAGCCTATCGCGTGGCAGCCCTGGACATTCTGGGGCAACGCCGCAAACGGCAGGACAGCGCCAAGGCTGCCTGACCCTCCGCCCGCTCATCACTGCGCTCTTTGACCCTCACACCTGATGTGCGATACTCTCCCGATCGGCCGGTCTTCCGATCGCTGGAGGGGTGCACATGAATCGTGAGGAGCGTCGCCGCGACGAAAAACTACACGGAAAAAATGCGGGAGGCGCGGCGGCTGCCGCGGCGTTCCTGCGCGAGGCCCAGTTACACCATCAGGCCGGCCGGCTGGACGATGCCGAGCGCGGCTATCACCAGCTGTTAGCCCGCCTACCCGCACAGCCAGATGCCCTCCACGGTTTGGGTCTCCTCCTCTACCGGCGCGGCAATCTCAAAGACGCGCTCACGCGGCTTGCACAGGCGCGGGCTGCCGATGCGCGCAATCCGGTCTATTGTTTCAATCACGGTGTCGTCCTTCAACGTGCCGGGCTCCTGGCCGAGGCGGTGGACGCCTACAGTCGGGCCATCGAACTCAATCCTCGCTACATCGAGCCACGGACGAACCTCGGCAATGCCTACAAAGAATTGGGCCGCCTTGCGGAGGCACAAGCCATTTATGAACAGGTCCTGGCGCTCAATCCCGATCATGCCGAAGCGCACAATAATCTTGGCGTCGTATTAAAAGAACAGGGCCGGCTCGATGCGGCCGCCGAGGCGTACGGGCGAGCCATCGCGTTGAAACCGACGCATGCCGAGGCACAGAATAATTTAGGCTTGGTGCTGTTGGAACAGGGACGGTTGGATGAGGCCATTTCCTGTTTTGAGCGCGCGCTCCAACTGGTGCCGGGCTATGGCACTGCCCTGTACAACCTGGGTATTGCCTGGATTTGGCGCGAGGACATTCCCAAGGCCTTGCAGTGCTTTTCAGAAACGGCCCGGATGAAATATGCCCATGGTCGCCCGGTCACCGAGACCGCGGTCTTCCGGTCACGCCTCAAACACGATGCCGAGCAGGTCGGCGATCTATTTGATCGCGGGTTGCTGGGAGAAGAATGGCGGGCCTACCATGCGGCGCTGGTGCGTTTGAGCACCACACTTGAACCGGCGCCGGGCACGAGTTCGCCGAACCGCGTGGCCTTATCCCCTGCCGACTTGCAGCCCATCGCGCCTTCATTCAACCGATTGCTGTATATCGCGCCTTGCGAAGCGATCGCAGAGGGAGCGCTCGCCGCCGATCTGGATACCACGGCAATCGAGACCCGGTATCTGGCGACCCAGCCTGAGGTGACGTATATCGACGGGCTGCTATCGGAGGAGGCGCTGCGGCGCCTGCGGGAGTTCTGCTGGACCTCGACGATCTGGAAGAAGGACTATGAGAATGGGTACATCGGGGCGTTTCTCGGCGACGGATTTGCCTCTCCCCTGCTGCTGCAAATTGCCGAGGAGCTGCGCCGGCGGCTACCGCGCATCTTTGGGACGCATCGCCTCACGCAGGCCTGGGCGTTCAAACACGATAGTGCCCGGCGCGGCTTGAATATTCATGCGGATGCCGCGGCCGTGAACGTCAATTTCTGGATCACACCGGACGAGGCGAATCTCAATCCTGAGAGCGGAGGTCTGGTGGTACGGGATAAGGAAGCGCCGAAGGAGTGGGACTTCAAAACCTACAATAGCGACAAGGCCAGGGGCAGGATTTATGAATGGCTCACATCCCAGGGGGCCCGGGAAATCAAGATTCCCTACCGGGCGAATCGGGCCGTCGTCTTCAACTCAGATCTGTTTCACGAAACCGATGACATTGCGTTCAAGGAAGGCCTGACCAACCGGCGGATCAACATTACGCTGCTGTACGGGCACCGGCATCGCCCCTGAGCAGCTTTTCAAAATCTTCGGCACAGACAGGTCGGCTGAACAGGTAGCCCTGCACTTCATCGCAGCCCTCTTCCCGTAGCCGCGCGAGCTGCCCTTCCGTTTCCACGCCTTCCGCCAATACCGACAGGTTCAGACTGTGGGCCATGGCGATGATCGCTCGGGTGATCTTCACGTTGTTTTCGTTCGTCAACAGATCCCGCACGAAGGATTGATCGATCTTTAACCGGCTCAGCGGAAACCGCTGCAGGTAACTCAGCGAGGAATAGCCGGTTCCGAAGTCGTCGATCGAGAGGCGAACACCCATCGTTCGCAGACCTTCGAGCATGGTGACCGACGCCTCGACGTCCCGCATCGCGATGGACTCGGTCAGTTCCAGCTCGAGCTGCGACGGATTCAGTCCGGAGTCCCGCAGCGCATCGGCCACCGTAGAAGGCAGCGTACGCCCGTGGAACAGAGAATTGGAGACGTTGGCGGAGATGGTGATGGCAGGCAGGCCGGCCATTTCCCAAGCCTTCACCTGGCGGCAGGCCTCACGCAGCACCCATTCGTCCATGGAGCGAATCAGGCCGGTGTCGATCGCGGCGTTCAGAAAAACGCCCGGCGGCACCAGACCGCGTTTCGGATGTTTCCAGCGGACCAACGCCTCGGCGCCCAGAATTTTCCGCGAGTGAATGTTCAGCTTCGGTTGGTAAAAAACCACGAACTCTTCCCGCTCCAGTGCGCGGCGGAGTTCGTTCTCCAGGTCCAGGCGTTCGGCCGCGGCGGCGTTCAGTCCGGATGAATAAAACTGGCAATTGTTCCGGCCCTGTTCCTTCGCATGGTACATCGCGGTGTCGGCGTTCTTCAGGAGCGCTTCAACGGTAGAACCATCCGAGGGAAAAATCGAAATGCCGATGCTGGCCGAAATGAATATTTCATGCCCGTCGATGCTGAACGGATGGGCCAGCGACTCCAGAATCCGGCGGGCCACCCTGCCCGCGTCTTCCGGGTGCGGCAGCGACGTCAGCAAAATCGTGAACTCGTCGCCCCCGAGCCTGGCGAGGGCATGCATCGGTTCATGGTCGGCATGCCGGCTGACCGAGTCGCTCTGCCGAACCGAATCGCTGAGACGTTCCGCGACATGGGTGAGCAACAAATCACCCACCGTGTGTCCCAGCGTATCGTTGATGATCTTAAAACGATCCAAGTCGATGAACAGCGTGGCCAGGTGTTGCTGGTGGCGTGCGGCAAACGAAATGGCATTCGACAATCGATCCTTGAACAGGACGCGATTGGCCAGACCGGTCAGACTGTCGTAGTAGGCCAGTTGATGGATGGCCCGTTCCGCCTGTTTGCGCTCGGTGATGTCCTGGGCGGTGCCGATGACCGTAATCTCGTCCGTCTCTTCTTCGCGCACGCCCTCGGCCTGCAAATGAATGATGAAATCGGTGCCGTTCGGCAGGACGATGCGGTGGTCGATATCGCAGGGAGTATGTTGACCCACGAGTTTCTGTAGCGCACCGGTGACGATCGGCCGGTCGTCCGCGTGCACGAGATTGAGGAACGCCTCGAAGGTGCCGGCGAAATCCTGCGGACGCACGCCGACCAGACGGCACAATTCGTTCGACATGGCGAAGCGGTTCGTCTTGGGATTCCAGTCCCAGTTGCCGATCCGCGCGATGCGTTGGGCCAGTTCCAACCGGGATTCGCTCCGGATCAACGCATGGAGCACGTTGTTGGTGCGGAGCATGTACCGGACGTGGTGGCAGAGAATTGTGGCGTTGACGGGTTTGGTGATGAAATCCGTCGCACCGTGCTGGTAGGCCTGGGCGATGGAATTCGCATCATCCAATCCCGTGAGGACCAGGATGGGAACGCGTTTCCCGCGTGGAAGCGAACGGAGGCGCGAACAGGTCAGATACCCGTCCATATCCGGCATCATGATATCGAGAATGACGAGGTCCGGCCCAATCCCCTCGAACTTCGCCAGCACGTCCTTCCCGCCGGTGGCCTCAATGACAACCATGCCGGCCGGTTCCAAGGCGTTTTTGACGAAAAGCCGCGCCAGCGGGTCGTCGTCGCCGATGAGAATCTTCGGATTCGCTTGACTCATAGTGTTGGTGTCACAGGAAGATGGTTCACTGGCATAGAAGGGGAACGTAACTGTCTTGCCGACCGCAGGGTGTGGGCTTGTGACGGCCTCACGGTTGTCTGTTCAAACCAGCCTATCAAACTTTGGGAGAACTGCCAGATAAATAGCACTTGTTGAGGCTGTGCTGATCTTAGGGGAATTCCTACGTCAAGGTATGCGGATTTAGCCTCATTCCTCTGGGTCGAATGCTCACGCAAGACCGCCCCTTTCGGTAGTCTCCACCGCCCCCGCGATCGGGTGTGCGGCCTGCTCCCGGGCTTCCATCAGAATGCTCGCAAGGAGCGCCCGAACCCGGCTCATCAAGCCGCGCATGGTGACCATCATGAGCGTGGCCATCACCAGCAGCAGTGGTACGATCACCAGGGCGACGTCCAGGCCTAAATCATCTTCAGATCGCGGGGTCGCTGCAATCGGTGGTGTGGCAACGGCGAGTCGGATCCATCCGGCGATACGATTGTCTCGGCGGAACGGTTCGACCACAATCATGGCCGGCTTCCCATTTTCCACCCCGGGAGTAATGACGCTGGCCTGCATCCGACGCGCAGCCAGCCACGCCGGGTCCTGGAGTTGTGTGCCGATGGCGGCGGGATTGCTTGCCGCCACGATGACGTTCTCCTCGGTAATGACGGCGGCCGCGAGCAGATTCGCCTGTTGGGCATGCTGTTCCAGCGTCTGTTGGACGGAGGCGAGATTTTCTGTGCCGAGCGACTCGCTGAACCAGGCCAGGGTTCGCGCGGTAGCTCGCGCGCTGAACTCCACCGCCATGACGGCCGAGGCATTGCGTTGCGTGACCAGCGAGCGGTCATGTTGCGCCAGCAAGTAGTACAGCGCGCAGGCGCAAAACGCCGAGACGATCACACTAATGAGCAGCGCCGGGAGCCAGGTGCGAGGCAATCGCGATGCGGAAACGCGCGCGTCAGCCATGCGGTATCCTCCTCAACAGGAAGGTGTTCAGGTGCCGGAATCTTCCTGGTTGTCGTGACGTCGTTCGTAGGGTTGGCGAGAAAGGTCTTTGACGATGCTTTGGAGACGAGTCCATTCGTCCGGCTGCAGGGAGAGAAACTCGATACCGATGCGCCCGTCGCGGCACCAGCGCACGACGGCCTGCGTGATGGTCAGTGCGGTCTCGTTATCCTGTGCCTGGATGCGAAGGGTGAGCGTGGTGCCGGGATGCACGGCCGTCTGGCTGACGACGCCGCAGCCGCGTAGTGAAAGATCGACCACCTTGCCCTCTCCCTCGACCCGGTTGACCGAGCTGAAGGAGCTCTGGAATCGCACAGCAAAACGTTGGTGTTTGCGTTGGTCCGTCATGGGGCAGTGCCGGTTGCGCGGCGTCAACGGCCTTCCGTTCAACATTGCCGAAAGTCTGGGCATGCATAACTGATCGCATGCGCGGCTAGCCCTTTATATTGCCGATTGGTTTGAGTTCCGCCACTTTTTTTGTGATTCCCGCCTGGTCCACGGTATTGACCACATCGGAAATGTTCTTGTACGCAAATCCGGCTTCTTCAGCCAGCCCCGACATGGAGACGGCTTTCACCAGAATGCCATGTTGTTTCATGTCGCGCACCAATTGCTCGCCGCGCACCGTGCGTTTGGCTTGCGCGCGCGACATGGTGCGGCCGGACCCGTGCATCGTCGAGCCGAAGGTGTCGTGCATTGCCCGATCGGTGCCGACCAACAGATAGGAGCCGGTCTCCATCGAACCGCCGCAAATCACCGGCTGGCCGATGGCGCGATAGCAGTCCGGCAGTTCCGCACTACCCGGTCCGAAGGCGCGCGTGGCGCCTTTGCGATGGACGAGCCACTCCCCGTCTCCGTACCGTTCCACCTTGGCGATGTTGTGGGCCACATCGTAAATCACGTGCATGCCGAGCGCGTGGGGGGTCGTGTCGAAGACGGCGGCAAAGGCTTCGCGGATTTGATGGGTGATGACCTGGCGATTAGCAAATGCGGTATTGGCGGCGCAATTCATGGCGCCAAAATACTCCTGCCCTTCCGGCGAGCGAAACGGCGCGCAAGCGAGTTGCTGGTCTTTGACAGAAATGCCGTAGCGGCGCATGGCCTTTTCGAAGACTTTGAGATAGTCGCTGGCGACCTGATGTCCGAATCCACGCGAGCCGCAATGCACCATGACCACCACCTGGTCGCGGCCGGTGAGTCCCATGGCGGCGGCGGTGTCACGGTCGAAGATGCCCTTGTCGGAGAGGACCTGCACTTCCAGATAGTGGTTGCCCGATCCGAGGGTGCCAAGCTGGTTGATGCCGCGTTCGATGGCATAGTCGGTGACATATGCCGTATCGGCTCCGGCGAGACAACCCCGTTCTTCAATCCGTTCCAAGTCTTCTTCCCACCCATAGCCGTTGGCAATGCACCAGCCCGCGCCTTTTCGCATGACGTCCCGGAAGTCCCGGCGGTTCACATTCACGAACCCGCGGGATCCCACGCCTGCCGGGACGCGGCGAAACAGCTCCGTCATCAGCATTTCGAGTTTCGGCTTCACCTCGGCGAGCGACAGGTCGGTGCGGATTAGCCGCATGCCGCAGTTGATGTCGTAACCCACGCCGCCGGGAGAGATGACACCATCTTCAGGATTGAATGCCGCGACGCCGCCGATGGGAAAGCCATAGCCCCAATGGCCGTCCGGCATGCAGAGCGCGTAACGATGGATGCCGGGCAGGCAGGCTACGTTGGTCACCTGGTCGAAGACCCCGCGATCCATCGCTCCCAGAATCGCCGCGCTGGCATAGATTCTCGCGGGTACCAGCATGCCGGGTTTCTCAGAGGCAGGAATTTCCCAGAGGTAGTCGTTGATCTTGACGACCTGCATGTCTGTTTGTAGTTTCATATGTCCAAGACCACCCTGGCTCGCCAGGTCTTTCCTTCGTGAGTCACCGCATAGAGATGTTTGGTGACGCCTTTCACATCGGATCGGAGATCCTGCGTCGCCTGGTCCACGGGCGCTCCAACCAGCTCGGCATGGAGACGCCATGTCGAGTGATCGGGTGTCGCCGTCAGCGCCAGGGTCGCGTGATGAAAGACCACGGCCTGCGCGTCCTTGAGGTAGACGAGCCGATTCAACCACTCGAAGAGCAGCGTCTCGACGTCCGGTTCCTGCAAGTCCACCGTCTGGTGCCAGCTTTGGGCGACGGAGTCAGGATCGGCCAGGCTGTGGATGAGAGCTTCTGTCGCGGCGTCGAAGAGCGCTGGAAGAGAATCCCCTTCGGCCTCGAAGGCCATGTCGGCCATCGCGATGTCGTCGAGGAATCGAAAGGTGCCCGACATGGGCGTCAGACGCGTGGAGCCCGGCGACGCGCGGCGGCAAAGATCGCCCGCACCTGCTCGATCCCGGGAATCGTGTGGCCGAACGGCAACGGAACCTTGCCCTTGAAGAACATGCGCAGACCCAAGGGCATGACATCGAGCACGCGCTGCACATTGAAGCCCAGCACTTTCAGCGGCATGAGCGCCTCGTTCAAGCGTCCCTCCTGCCGGACGAGGTCGACAAAGGCGGTAATATGCCGCGCACCTTCAGCCGTGGTCAGGCCGTGCCGCAGCGAAGAGCGGCGCAATCGAATGATGGCCTCCATCGGCTGAACATCTTTCGGGCAGACCTGCACGCACATGTTGCAGCGGGTGCAATCCCAAATACCGTCGGCTTCCTGGAGTGCGGTCAGGCGCACCTGTTTGGCGTCGGCCGGTTCGCGCGGATCCGCGACGAATCGAGCGGCCTTCGCCAGCGCCGCCGGGCCGAGAAACCCCCGTGAGACTTCATGCGACGTGCAGGCGGCCACACAGGCCCCGCACATGATGCAGGCATCCACATTGTGAAAGTTATAGGTCTCCGGCAGCAGCCGCAGTTGTCCGGACGATCCGTACCGTTTGGTCGGATGTGTAATGGGAGTCAGCCAGGGAGTGACGGATCGGATCTTCTCCCAGAACGGAGACATATCGACGACCAGATCCTTGATGACCGGAAGGTTCGGCAAGGGTTCGATGGTAATTTTGCCGTGGCGTTCCAGTTCCTTGCGGATGGAGGTGCGGCAAGCCAGCTTTTCCGTGCCGTTGATATGCATGGCGCAGGATCCGCAAATGGCCGAGCGGCAGGAGTAGCGTAGCGCCAGACGGCCGTCGAGTTCGTTCTTGATGCGGATCAAGGCTTCGAGCACGGTCATGCCCCGTCCGATGTCGAGGCGGTACTCTTCCTGGTGCGGGTGCTGGTCGGTTTCGGGATTGAAGCGCTGGATAGTGAAGGTCAGGCGCATAGATTCGAGAGGCGTGACACAAACGAAGCGTTACTGTTGAGGCCTGAGTGCTGCGTAAGAAAACTCGAGGTCATTCGACATCCAGACACTCATCACTCAACATTGAAATCCAGAAGTTGCGGTCAGGTATCGAGCTCGAACACTTTGGGATAGTTCGTGAGATTGCGACACCCGTCCTCGGTCACGAGCACCATGTCTTCGATGCGCACCGCGCCGAGGCCCGGATAGTACAACCCCGGTTCGACGGTGACGACATGCCCTTCCTGCAGCAACGAGCCAGTCCGGCTGATGCGAGGCGCTTCATGAATATCCAGCCCCACGCCATGCCCCGTGCCGTGAAAGTATCCCTGCATGCGGCCGTTGACCGGACCGGTCTTGTAGCCGGCTTTTTCGAATCGATCGCAAATGCCTTGATGAATCACCGCCCCGTCGGCGCCGTCGCGAATCTTGGTGATGGCTTCTTCCTGCGCATCTTTGACCGTCTGATAAAGTTTTTTGAGCTCCGGCGAGGGCCGGCCGCGCACCACCGTGCGGGACATGTCGGCAAAGTAGCGGGAGTCGGCCGAGCGCGGGAAGACGTCGAAAATGATGCTGCGATGCGCCGGGAGCGGACCACTGCCTTCATCGTGGGGATCACAGGCCTGCTCCCCGCCCGCCACGATGGTGTGTTGCGCCACGCAATCACATTCCATCAGGGCCACGTTGATCAGCTTCTTCACGCGCTCCGAAGTGAGAATCTCCCCGTCGAGCCACAACACGTTGTCGCGAATCTCGGCGCGGCGGAGGCTCTGGTGCGCGGCTGCCACGGCCTTTTCGGTTGCGCGCTGGGCGGCCTCGATAGCCCGGACTTCTTCGTCCGACTTCACCACGCGGCGTTCATAAAACGGTTCGCGCTTGGTGCGCAGCCGGTATCCCAATTCCTGTAGCCGTTGGGCGTGGAGAAAGGGAAAGGTCGAGGGCACCAGGATCTCGTTGAGCCCGGCATCCTGCAACACCAGATGGATGATATCGATCGTGCCGGGATCTTTCACGCCCTGCGATTTCGCGCGCCGCTCTAATTCCGAATAGGACAAGACGCGATCGATGGTGGCCTGGTGACGCGCCCGGTCGACTTCCAGGTCGCTCATGACCATGAGCCGCTCGCCCTTCACTTCGAGATAGATGAAGGGATCGGGCGCGATGAACCGCGTGGCATAGTAGAGATTCGAGTCGGTTTCGCTGGCGGCGATGAAGAGCGTCGCGCTGCGGTCGGGACTGCTGTGGTGCTCGGTGGAATGGCTCATGAGGTCGATGCAATCAGATGATTCGGATGCTATCACGCGGTCCTGAGGTGGTCAAGGCGTGGCCGGCGCCGGCGCAGCCGGCATCTCAACAGGCGGCGGCGCGGACGGTGGCGTCTGGATTTCCAGCGACGGATCGAACAGCGGTTCCTTCTCCTCCTGCGGGGAAAGAATGTCGATCGGCAACATAACGGTGTTCTTGAGTAGATCAAAAGCGAGTTGCGCGACGCCGGTCAATCCGGTGGTGAAGGACTTCATCGGCATGTAGGTGACCTGCGGATCGTCGATCGGGCCCTTGACCTGGAATAGCGCCGTAGCCAGCCCTTTGCGATCGCCCGCCACCAGCCGGCCGAAAAGCGGAATGGATTTCAAGAACTGCGAGTAGGACCCGAAGGGGCTGACGGCCCAAATCATGTCGAGTTGATCGGTGGGCATGTCATAGGTGCCCACGGCCGAAATCTTCAACACCGGACTATCCAGAA
Source organism: Nitrospira sp. (assembly GCA_009594995.1). Classification (GTDB taxonomy): domain Bacteria; phylum Nitrospirota; class Nitrospiria; order Nitrospirales; family Nitrospiraceae; genus Nitrospira_A. The sequence goes on from VOPR01000026.1 coordinate 19,739, forward strand.
TGATGTTCTGCGTTTTCACGAGCCCGTTCTGCACCGTCAGAGTGGCGCTCGCGCGGTTGTACTGCAACCCTTCCTTTTCCAGATCCACCTTGCCTTGCAGCACTGCCGGCAGGTTCAAGATGGAGAGGATTTTCCAAATGGCGCGTTTCTCCGTTTTGAGAATGCGTCCGTCCTGCAGAACCATTTCCACTTTGCCGTTCAACGTTGGCAGCAGGCCATGGGGATTGCGTCCGTGCCCCCGTAGCGCCCCGGTGAGTTTCATATCACCCGTCACCGGTTGATCCTGCGCACCCAGTAACGGCAACAGGGCCTCGACGGGAATGCCGGTCATGCGGACCGAGCTTTCCGTTTCGGCCGGCTCCCCCTTCGGAAGCCGCACCACCATTCTCCCCGCCGCATGGCCTGTTCCCGATTGCGCGACAACCCGGTCGAGATCCAGCATGCCGTCTTGAATGGTCAATCGCCCGGACAACCCGCCGAAACGCAGATGTTTGTAGAGGCCTTTTTCGATCGTGGCCGTGGCGCTGACCTGACTGGTCGAGGCCAGGGTTTCGAGAAATTCCCGAATCGGTGATCGGTGGCCTTTCGGGATGAGCAGGTCCAGGTCCATCTGCGCCGACTCGATCTTGACCGCGATGACCGGCTTGGTCGTCCAATTCTTCAAGGCTCCTGACAGACTCACATCACTGTCCTTGATGCGGAAGGAGAGCTGCTTGATGTCGGCGATGTTTTTGGAAAACTTCAAGCGAAGGTAGATGTCTTCCACCGCGCCATCCACGCCCTTGAGCGTCATCAGGCCGTTGGTGAGGGCCAGCCACCCGCCGGTGCGCCAGTTTTTCCACTCGGCATCCGTGCCCTTCACGTCCATGGAGACTTCGAGATTGCCCGCTTCGAACCCGCTGCGGTACACCCAATCCGGCAGGCTGGAGACCGACACCGTACCTGTGGCGAGGGAGGCGTCGATCGAGAACTGGTCGCCGAGGATGACTCGTCCTTTCAGCGGCAGGCGTAACGGCGGCACCACGAGTTCGAGGCGCGAAATCACCAGGCCTACCCCGCGCGTCACGTCGGCATCGAGTTCCAGGGATGCTGGAGAGCCCAGCGGTTTTTCGCCCAGGGTCGGGAGCACGAGTTTGGCTTCGTTCAGGCCGATCTCTCCGCGCAGATGCGGCGCGCCGGAGGGACCAGACAACTGCACCCTGGCGTTGACCATGCCGTAGAGCAGGTCATCGGGGAAGGTTCCCGCCGAGACCATCTGCCGGAGCTGGGAGGCGCTGCCCTTCGCGCGGATGACGAAATCCTGGAAGACGCTCGGCGTGCCGCCGCTGATCATTCCGTTGAACTGCAGCTGCGCTTCCCCGACGTTAGCCGTGACCTGATCGAATTGCGCGCCGCCGGTTTGCGAGAAGACGATACGCCCGCGCATTGCCGTGAGCCGTTGCGGCAGCGAGGGATTCATAAGGCTGACCTGCTCGGCCAGCACCTCCCCGCCGGCGAAGGTGATGCCTTCCGGTTTATCTAGTGGACCGACTAGACGGAACGTCGGATGGGTCTGCCCCTCGATCTCGCGCGACTGTGCGAGCAGCGAGGTCAGCTTGTCGGCGCGGATAGTCTTAGTCAAAAACTTTACGAGGTCTGCGGCGGTCATGTTGCCGCTGATGTCCAGCTCCATCCAGGGACCGTCGTCGAGGAACGAGACCACGGCCTTGCCGTCGGTGATTTGCAGCGTGCCGTAGGCGCCGGTCACTTTCCCGACCCGGATGCGCCCCGGCTCCACGGACACGGTGGCGGCTAGGTCTTGCGTGGGTACCAGATCGTTTCCGATCAGCGCCATGCCTTTCTCAATCCGGAAATCTCCCGTCAGGGACAGCTGCGGGCTGGGCGCCGTGGCGCCGGTCAGGGTGGCGGAGAGGATTTCGACCGTCCCGCCCAATTGGCGCTTTTCGACGATGCCCGGCAATTGGGCGTGAATCCACTGCGCGGGAATCCGTGTGAAGAGTTGGCGGAGGTCGATCGAAGGCGCCGCAAAGGTGATGGAGAAGGTCGGTTGCGAGGTCAGCAGTCCCGCCAGGTTGGCCTTGCCCGTGACGGCGAGATCATCGATATGCGCTGCGATTTCGGTGAGCACCACATCATACCCGGCCACGCCGGGCGCGACGCGGATGCGGCTCTCCAGACTGGCGCCGCCTTGCAGTTGCGGGGGAACCGGCCGGGGCCCGAAAAAGTCGGCGGCTTCACGCAGGCGCAGGTTGGTGGTGTCGATCTCCCCGTCAAATTGAAAGGCCGGATGGACGGAGTACGGTTCTTCCGCCGCCAGCGACGACGAGGATTCGCTCAAGCCGATGGTGCCGGTCAGAGAAAACGACGAGGGCGCTCCTTCGGCCGGTAGTGCGGCGGAGATATGCAAGTCGCCCTGGGCCTTCCCCGGATAGACCTTCAGCGCCATCTCGACCGATTCCAGTTTGGTGGTGCGCACACCGTCTGGCCGGGCCTCGTCCGTGACGGTGATGTGTCCCTTCTGGATGGTGGCTTCACGGATCTGCAGGAGGCGGCTGAACATCTGATAGGCCGATTCGTCCTTGGCCGCCGAGGGCAATCCGGCCAGCACATTCCAATGGCCTGAGCGGTTGCGAATCAGCGTGACGGTCGGTTCGTCGAGGAAGATGCGTTTGGCCACCACCTGCTTCCTCAGCAGAGGCAGGAGCCGCAGGACAATGTCGATTTCTTTGGCGGAGAAGACGACGTGAGTCGGGTCGTCGTGGCCGTAAATGCCGACGTTGGTGAGTTCCAGGCGAATGCTGGGCAACACGACGAGTTTGATGCGATCGACTTCGATCTTGCGGCGCAGGCTGGTTTCGAGTTGCTGGAGAAAGAAATTCTTGAGGATATCGACGCCGAACAACTCGCGCGAATAGAGGAGAAGCAGCACACCCACGACCACGAGGCCGAGCAGTGACAACACCACGGTGCGGGGACGAACCCTCACTGATCCTCCTCTAAGTAGAGCAACAACGCAGTGTACTGGATGCATGCGAGGGAAATCCATACACTGCGTTGTTTCGCATGCGCATTTCGTGACGGCTCATGCGAATCCGCGGGGAGACGGAAATGCGGTTCACGAGCGACTCGAGACGTCGTTGTTGCGATGATTTCAGTCTATAATGCGCCGCCCGCCGGTTGGCGGGACACTGGGAGAATCACGAGTGGAGCCTGACACATCAACGACACAACCGCGCTGGGGTATTCTCGCCCTGCTGTTCGCGATTAGCGCAGTCACATACATGGACCGCGTCAACATCTCCGTCACGGCGCGGCAGATGATGCCGGCCTACGGCCTGACCGATCAGGACATGGGCTACATCTTTTCCGCGTTCGTGTTCGGCTATGCACTCTGCCAGATTCCCGGCGGCAGGCTCGGTGATCGCTGGGGCGCGCGTCTCGTGTTGGCCTGTGCCCTGGTCTGGTGGTCGCTGTTTACGGCTCTGACCGCGCTCGTCGCGACCTTACCGCTGGCCACCCTGGTCGGCGTTGTGGGTGCGCTGGTGATCGTGCGGTTTTTTCTCGGCGTGGGTGAAGCGGTCGCGCTACCGAATTTCAATCGAGCCGTGGCCGATTGGATGCCGCCTGGCCAACGAGGCCTCGGCATCGGCATTGCCATCGGCGGCATCGGTGTCGGCGCGGCGATCACCCCTCCCCTCGCCTCCTGGGTCATGGTGAACTATCACTGGCAATCGGTATTTTATCTCTCGGCGCTGGTGGGTCTTGTTGTGGCGTTGTTGTGGCTCCTGTGCTCGCACAATCGGCGGAGCGGCGGGGGGACTAAAGCAGAAATAATCTCGCCGCCGATCCCGTGGGGGCAGATCCTCCATTCTAGGTCGCTCTGGTGGTTGGTCGCGAGTTATGCCTGCCTCGGATACGTGGCCTACATTTATATGTCCTGGTTTTACCTCTACCTCGTAAACGTGCGTGGAATCGACCTGCTGCGTGGAGGTTGGTTGGCAGCCGGACCGTTCCTGGCGATTCTAGTGTTCTGTCCGTTGGGAGGCTGGATCACGGATCGGCTGGTGCCGACGCTCGGCTTGAAAACAGCGCGGCTCTCGATCGGCATGATTGGCATGGGGCTGGCCGGTGGACTTATTGCCGTTGGTGCTTGGGTCGAGTCGCAGACTTTAGCGATCGTGTGTCTCTCGCTCGGTGCCGGCTGGCTCTATTTCACTGTCGGCGCCTATTGGAGCGTGACCACCGATCTCTCCAAGACCCACGCGGGCACCCTGTCGGGCGTGATGAACACCGGCGCGAACATCGGCGGCGTGATTTCGCCGAGCCTCACGCCCTGGCTCGCCGACCACTGGGGCTGGACTGCCTCGCTCCTGTTCGCCGCCGGCATCGCGCTCTTTGGCGGGCTCATGTGGATGAAGGTGGATCCGGAGGAAACGCTGAGGGACTGTGAGTAGGAGCACTCTGAGCCATGAGTAGTGTGCAGATACGCTTCGGTTTGCCTCGTCGTTAATCCTCTGGTATAGTATAAATCGATATCATAATATAATAGTAAAGAAAGGTATCAATGAGTACCATTACCGTGACATTGCCGGACGAATTACTTAAACGCTGTACGCGTTACGCCGAATCACTCCATGTATCGAGGGCGGCGTATATACGACAGTCATTGGAACGCATGAACCGCGAAACCGAGCGACAGCTTCGTGCCGATCGACTCACTCAGGCCTCACACAAGGTGCGAGGAGAAAGTATGCGCATCAACGCGGAGTTTGATGCCATTGAGACAGATGTTCATGCGTAAGCGCGGTGAGATTTGGCTCGCCGACCTGAATCCTCGCCGTGGGACGGAGCCGGGAAAGACCAGGCCGGTGCTTATTATTCAGGCCCAAGCGTTACTTGATGCCGGACATCCCTCCACCCTGGTCATTCCTCTCACCACCCAGCTCATCGACGACGCGGAACCCCTCCGTCTCAGAATTACTGCCCAGGGCAAACTTCGGAAGGATTCCGATTTGTTGTTGGATCAACTTCGCGCGATCGACAACCAACGATTGATCGACGGACCGTTAACCCGCCTCACCGCGATCCAGCTCAGAGCCATAACTCAGGCCATCAAAGAAGTGATGGATCTCGGTTAGTTTCAGAATAGACTCCAGAACAGTTGCGATTGCCATTTGCGCCTATTGGAGCGTGACGACCGATCTCTCCAAGACCCATGCGGGCACCTTGTCGGGCGTGATGAACACCGGCGCGAACATCGGCGGCGTGATCTCGCCGAGCCTCACGCCCTGGCTCGCCGAGCACTGGGGTTGGACTGCGTCGCTCCTGTTCGCCGCCGGCATCGCGCTCTTTGGTGGGCTCATGTGGATGAAGGTTGATCCGGAGGAAACGCGGAGGGAGTGAGGGGTTGAAACCGACTGATGAAGAAGAAAGAGGGCACAATTGGTTCTTTGTTGACGAATGCGAAGCGTGGGCTTTATCGGACCGGCAAACCCAATCGCTGCCAACGGATGGTCAGTGATGGTCGATCTATAGAGAAGTATATGGATTCGGCTTTACCGAGGATCTTGTCTTTAGCGACATAGCCCCAGAATCTGCTATCCAGACTGCTTTCACGATTGTCACCGAGCACAAAGTATGAGTTGGGCGGAACGGTCGTGGCTCGCACATTGTCTCGCGGGTTGTCCGCCAGTATGTTTTTGTCGGTATGCTGAATGCACGTCTCGGGAAAAGGTGCACCATTCAAATAAATCGATTGATCACGCACTTCCACGACATCACCAGGAATTCCGATGATTCGTTTCACGAAAAGTTTTGCTTCGTTCTCAGGAAATCTGAACACGACAACGTCACCACGTTGCGGCGTGGTATCCCAGTAAGCCCGCTTGTTGACAAGGATATGATCGCCCGGCACCAGAGTGGGGAGCATGGCTCCGCTTGGGATTTGAAAGCTTTGCGACCAAGATCGGGCCTCGGTTGTGAGGTCTTGACCCGCATCCTCCCAGAATGTCAAACGAGCGGCGTGCCATCTCGCTCTTTCTGGTGGATCCTTTGCCTCATCTTGGCTGTCGATGATCTGCTGCGCTTCACTCTTACTGAAGCAAGCTTCATAGTGTTCGGCCAAGCGGGTCTCCAAGAATCCTGGCGGCGCCAGATCGATTAGCATATGTTTCAACGCCTGCAGCATGGATCGCTTGATGCTTTCGAACTCGAACGCGGTCAACGTATTCGCGAGGCCCACTTTTGTTTGAAGCATCTGGCCGAGCTTGGCGACATCAAGCTGTTCGTCGAAAGCGTTCATCAACGCTCCATCCGCAATGTCGCGTCGTGCCAATTCGTGAAACACCGACGCGGAATGTTCCGGCATGGCAGTGACTGTATCCGTACGGCCGTATGCTTCCGACAGAAGCCCGATTCCGCCCAGCATCCACATCGTGAAAGCCAGTAGGATACCGGCGTTACGGTGTCGCGCGAGTTTTGTGTAATCCCCGGACATAGACAATGTCCCCTTGAGGTTTTGGGGGAAGTATTCGGTTTGGTGCGAGAGCCTCATAGCAGAGTTCACTCGCGAGCGGCTTTGAGAAAAGCCGGCAGTTTTCAAGTACGACCGAAATGTGCTTGAGAAGGATTATTCCGGTTTCACTATTTCTTCTCCTGTTGGAATTTAATATGTACCCGATCGCCGCCGCAGAATACCCGTTTCCCGTCTTATAATCACCCGCGTTTTTACCGGCTAGAACGGCTGGTCAGTGCCTAAGGAACTTCACCGCCTACATCCTATCTTCTATCCAACGGCGCAAAGGGCGTATTGGGATTGTATCTATTGATCGGGTTGAATCGGCTGATGGGATTGGCGGGGTTGTTGGGGTCCTACTGGTTCACAGGATTGAACGGATTGTCCGGACTGTAGGCATTGGCGGGATTCAACGGGTTGGCAGGTTGATACTGGTTGATGGGATTGAAAATTTTGAAGTCGCGTGGATACTTCTCGTCGAACCCCTGTTCTGCCCAGGCTGCTGAGGCCGACGCCAGAAGTATCAATATCGTCGGAAGCCTTGAGGCTCGCATCGCCATTCCCTCCCCTTCAGTCGGTCACCGCCTACTGTAGCCGCTGACTGTGACATCCGGGGGCACACAGCAGAGGTTTTTTGAGAAGCGGTCAGGCGCGGTTGACCTCGGCTGGCTGGGGGACGCCGGACGAATCCAGTTGGTAGGCGTAGGCCTCCTTCATCTGCACGTTGCCGCTGTCGGTGTACACGAAGAGACGGTGGCCGTCGGTGCGGGTTTTCACGAGGCCATAGGCGGTGCGACTGAAGCCGAAGAACGGCCCCCGCTTCTTGGCGGCTTTGTCGTCTTGCAGGCGGGAGGGGCCTTCGGTTTGGAAAAAGGCCACGAGTTCGGTAACGAAGATGAGCGGCTCCGGCACGCGCGACCATTTACCGAGCGCGCCCATGAGGGTGGCGCGCGGATGGATATACTCTTTGCGCGCATTTTCGTCCCCGCTCGACACCACGCTCACGATCGGCGACACGGTCTGAATGAATGCGCCGGAGAAATCGGCCGATCCGTGATGCGGGACCTTGAACACTTCCGATCGCAGGTTGAGAGTACCCTTGTTGTGTTCGCGCGCGAGGAAGCGGCTGGCTTCGTCGTTGAGATCGCCGGAGAACAGAAAGCTGAATCCGCCGTAGCTCAGTCGAAGGACGATCGAGTGGCCGTTGATGGTGTGGGAGGCGGAATGGCCGGTGAAGCCTTCGTCGCTGTCGTTCAACGAGTCATGTCCGATGCGTGGTCCCTTGGGCGGCTCACCCAGGAACCGTAGCGCGGGTTTTCCACCTACGTCTGTGGTCATGGGACCGAGCACGTCCATGCGCAAGTCGCCGGTGTTGAAAAACCCAAAGGCCTGGTCGTCACCCAATTGCAGGCGCCGGAAGGTCAGGGCGTTCCGGCTGTTGTAGGTGGTGAGCGTTTGTTTCCACTCCTGAAACGGCTCGTTCATTTCGCTGTCCGCGACGGTGAGCAGATCCTCTTCCAGCCCGGTAATGAAGAGTTGTCCGTTGACGGTTTTGGTGGCCCCCAGTTGCTTGATCTCGGGCACGTCCTTGTTGTTCATGCTGGTCGGACGTTTCACGATGCCGTTGTGATAGACGCGTTTGGGCCGCATGAAGAGCCGCTTGCGTTTGACCTGGTTGGTTTCCGATTTGAGAATGTCGCTGAGGCCGGCGAAATGATCTGCATCCCCGTGCGTGACGACGATGCACTCGATGTCTTTGGGGTTCTGGGCGCTGGTGTCGCGAAACCGCCCGGCCAGATACCGCGCGAACATCTGGTTGTCGCCCCCGTCGATCAGGATGACTTTTCCATCCGGCGTCTCGATCACCGAGCCGTCGCCTTGCTGCACGTCGACGAAGTTGACCTTCAAGACCCGATTGTCCGCGAGGGGTCTGACCAGATCGGCGACTTTGATACCGGAGGATTTGGTTGGTTCGATATATCCGGTGATGGATTCCGGGAGGATGCTGCCGTCTGGTTTCTGTCGAAAGACGGTGATGCCGACTTCGAGGTGGGTGCTGAGTTGTTTTAGGATGGTAACTTCGTCGCCCCAGGCGATGGTCCGGATAAATTTCTTCCGGCCCCGCTCTTCCCAGACATCCGCCAGATCGACATTGAGCACGGCTTGATCAGTCATCGCATTTCCCTTTCAGGGCTGGACGGCCGTCTATTCCCTTAATCGTCACAATCCGACGAGCTCAGTCGTCCGTGGTCCACCGATTCCGGCACAGAATACGCCGTTCTTCTAAAGAAATCACGCGCGCCGCCCTCTTGCCGATGGAATCGCCGGCCTGTTACATTTGTGCCATGACCATGCAATTTCAGAAAAAAGATCCGCGTGCCACGATCTCCACTCCGTTCGGCGAAATCCGGATTCGCTTCTACCCGGACGATGCGCCGCGCCATGTGGAGAATTTCATCAACCTGGCGAAGATGGGCTTTTACGACGACACCACCTTTCATCGTGTGGTACCGGGCTTTATCATTCAAGGCGGCGACCCGCTGAGCAAAACGCCCGATCGCATGTCGCACGGCACGGGTGGTCCCGGCTATTTCCTCAATCCCGAAACGAACGACCGGCCCCATAAACGCGGCGCCATCTCCATGGCGAAGATGCCGCGCGACGGCAACAGCACCCGCGACTTCAACGACAACGGCTCGCAATTTTTTATCTCGCTGCAGGACAACGGCGGGCTGGATCGACGCTATTCGATCTTCGGCGAGATTATCCGCGGCATCGAAGTCATCGACATGATCGCAAAGATGCCCCGCGACGAACGCGACAATCCGCTGGAACCGATCCGCATGAAGGTGACGGTCAAGGAATAGCCGTTCGTGGGCCCGCGAGTGAAACCCCGCGTCAACAAATCTCCAAACGGGTTTGATCCATTGTGACGTTACCCCTCCCTTTGCCCGGTCGGTTGCTAGTACACAGCTTTTGTCTCGGCCTGCTTCTGCTCGCCAGCGTCATGTCGGCCTGCGACGGTCATCGGCAACGCCTCATGACAGAGCAATATCCTTCTTATCCGGAGGGGGTGCGTTGGGCGATCGATAAAGGCAACATCCTTCGCGGCATGACGGAGGATCAAGTGTACCTCGCGATGGGTTCCCCCGTGTGTAAGAAGGACGTGACGGATGAGGGGCGTGTGGTGACGGTCTGGCTCTACCCGCCGATCGGACGCAATGCCTGTGTCACCAGCGCTTTTCGCGTGTATTTCGAACAGGGCGCCGTTACCACCTGGGATCGCTATACGACACCGACTAGATATACTGATCCGGCCGGCGGAGCCCCCGTCTACTAGCAAGCTGCTCTCACAAAGTCCGCCCAGCGGCGTTCTCAGTCGCCGTGCTCCCTGCGACGTACAAGTATGAAAATGGGTCTACTGGTGGGGTTTATCCGTTCGCCAGGAATATTTCACGCAGCGAACGGGTCAAACGAAGTTTGGTTTGTACCTCCTCAGTCGCCGTGCTCCCTGCGGCCTTGCTGGACGACCTTTCTGAACAGCCTGTAGTCTCTTCTGTAAAGCGTATTCCCCGAGTTTTCACGCCTGAATACTCTGTTCTGCTTCTAGGAGGTACGCAAAAATCCGTTCCCACTCATGCGGAAGTATTTTTATGGGAGATCCAGATAGAAGGGGATCCCTAGCAGGTCGCGGGTGAGGACTATGAGGAATTCGAGAGCTAAAACAGTGGGTAGAACGAGTGCAGAGACGAATAGCCAATGAAGTCCTTTGGTGTAGTAGCCAAACACAAAGGCAATGCTGCACCAGAAGCATGCAGTCGTGAAAGGTAAACCTAATAGAAGTAAGGCGCTGGACTGCCAAGCCAATCCTAGAAATAAAATGTTCGAGAAAAGTAGGGGTGGACGAAGATAGAAGACTATCCACGGTATGGCGGTGAAAAGGATGAACAGGGCAATGAAGATCGCGATAGATCTTAGGAATCCACGAGTGGCTCGTTTGTCTTTTTCCTCAAGCGTCATCGGGAAAGGAAATATGGGGTTTCGCCTGTGATTCGATCAACCATGCCTTAAGTTTAGCATGGCCTTCTGAATCCAAGGTCTTTGTGGTGGTGCGAGGCAGGTTGCTCAAAAAGCCGTCTGCCGAGGCCGCAGGCGGAGAGAAAACCGGAGGCGTAGCCTCTGGCTACGTTGAGGATTTTGTCGAGCTGAGAACGCAGGTGGCGGGCTTTTTCAGCAGCCTGCCCTAGAAGAAGGCCATGCTGGCATAGGTCACCGTCGAATTATACTGATCCGTAATCCCACGGTCGTACCGCAACACCTGCCCCGTTTCCGCCTGAATCAAACGCAGCAGCGAGTAGATCGGCGAGAAGCCGGAAATACGGCGCTGATCGTTTTCCTTCTGAATGAACTTGGCGAATTCTTCCGGGTCGCGGTTCTCGACATGCTTGAGCATCTCGAGATCGGTCTGCATGCAGCGGTGGAACGAGAAATCCGTCGGCGGCGCCGAGTCGCCGTAGCGCATGCCTATGTGGGCCAGTTCGGCGCCTACCACCACGCAGTAGGTCTTTCCGGTGGCGAGGAGAGCGTCCTTCAAGGCCTGAAGAAACGTCTCGACCTGCTGCCGGATCTGCGGATCGCGCACACTGTCCGCCGAAAACGACGTGAGGATCGGAACAATCGTATACGCCCGGTCCTGGCCGAGACTCTCCTGCAGGAACGGCAGCTGAAATTCCAATGCATGTTCATTGTGATGTGCCAATTCGTCGGTGAAGGCGGAAGGAATCTGCTCGCGCAGGCGATCGGTGACGCTGCGTTCGACCTTGACGAGCCCCAATGGTGTTTCGAAATCTTTGTCCGTCACGGCTATCGGTTGTTCTAACCCTGAGTAGGCCGTGCCGATGAGTACGTACAGGTCCGGCTTCTGAGCCTCCTGGAGTTCCTTATAGGCCCAGGCATAAATCGGTCCGGCATGTTTCAGTTCGTAGGTGGGCGCGACGAGTCCCTTGATGAGTTTGCCCTTGTGTTCGGAGGCCTTGACCTCCGGCCCTTCCTTCGAGACGAAGAAGCCATTGATCTGTGCGCGAAGTTTGGCGGGGTCGGCTTCATAGCTGCGGCCGGCAAACTGCGACAGCCGGGAAGGCGCCTGCCGGTACGCGGTCAACGCCTGTTGCTTGGCCTGCTCGGTGCGCTCCCCTTCCAGGAACAATTTCGTGTCCAGATCCGCCAGCAATTGCTCGACCTTGTTCGGCATGAGGAACTCGCCGAAGCGCTTCAGGTAGATGGCGCCGATGTCCTGGACGCTATGTTCCCCGTCGAGGTGCTGCACGATGAAGAAATAATTCAGCGGCAGAACCAACCGTTCCTTGCTCAGGCCCGTGGGATCCCAGAGCACGATGAACTGCTCCTCCCCTTCCTTGATCGGCGAGAACTGGAGGTTGCGGAGCAGCGGATATTGCTTGGGATCTTTGGCGGTCATGGTCGGTGTTGATTCCATAATGAGGCGCATTCTAACGGAGCAAACTTCTCGGGCGCAACAGCCTTAACAGGTCGCGGAAAAAGACTGCCGGCCGTGTATTGGCGTCATTCAATACCGCAACCTACCGCGGAGGGTTCGCTTCAGCGCCCATTCGCTGTGGCCTTGCCGGACGGGCTTTTTGAAGATCCCGAAAACTCTGCGACAGAAGATGTCCGTGCCAGTAGAGAGTGTCGAGTTATTGGTTCGGCGGGTGCGTGCTGCCGCGACGGCTCAGGGCAATCAGTGTGGCGACGGTGAGCAGGAAGAGCCAGAGCGTGGGGCGACCGTAGGAGGCGTCGGAGAATTCGATCAGGTCGGTCAATCGCCCGATCAGGAGCGACATACGAGCCATGACGGTATAACCGAAGGCGGCGCCGAAGGAGATCATCAGGAACAAGATGCCGGCGCGCGCGACGGCCTTGCCCGGCCCGGAATGTTCCACCGAGAAGAAGAAATAAAACAAGACCGAGACCACGCCGATCAGGATGATGATGCCGTTCAGATGGCTGGCAGGATTCAGCAGCGAATAGTCGAACGTAACTCCGCCGCCGGGAGCGACGCCCAGGAGCGGCCGAACCGTGTCTTCCATCTGTTTCAGGATAAATGACGAAATGGTGCGCGGAATGGCCAGCCCCGCCCCGACGCCGACGATGAATGCAAAGGCATACCGCGACAGCCAGGCGGCTTTCGGCACATAGCGCGTCAGCATGAGCATGCCGATGCCCACGGGAATCAGCAGCGACCATTCCCCCTTCTCGAGGATGGGGCGCACGATGAGTGTCATCACCACCGTGTCATAGGTTTTGACAATGGTATACCCGAGCGACACGCCGACGTAGAGATGTTCGGCGAGTTTGAACAGCGGGTTGTCCTCGTAGAGGAATGACAGGATGAAGAGGGTCAACCCCGTGGCAATCCAGGCGCCGAGTATGACGGTAAATGAGAGATCCATCGTGGCTACGATCCTAACCCGTCCTGCCGGCGCTGCTGCCGCCGCAGGGAGAAGTAAAAGATGTTACAGATGGCGACGAGCACGATGATGGCCAGGTGGGTGGCCGATTGGGCATCCATGCCGGCGACCGCTTTTCCTTTTTGGCCGATCAGGGTCTCATATTCTGCCGCCCCGCGCAGGCCGCCGATCAAGCCGTTGATCTGGCCGCTGCGCAATAGCGGATAGAGGCCTGGCGCGATCACGCCTGTGCAGCCGCCGCCGAGTTCGAACTTGTATTTGTCTTTGCCGAAGACGTACCAGGCCTCGACGCCGGGGTTGCCCGCGCCCAGGCTGACGGCATAGGTCACGTCGCGCAGGTTCTGCACGCCGGCCAGAACCGGCAGGCCTTTGGTCGCCTTGCCGCCGTAGTCCGCCGGGAAGGCGTTGTAGAGATCCTGCCCCATGTTCAGGATGACAGCACTGCCGCCCGGGCTCCAGCCGAGGAACACGTAGTCCTTCCCGTTTTCCTTGCCCGCTTCCTTAGCTGTTTGCGAGAGGATTTGATCGGCCAGGCCGGTGCCGGACACCCAGAGCGTCATGCCCACGACCCGCAGATTCTTTTTGAAGGCGTGGCGCAGAATGGCGATGGCCTGCGGATAGAGCTCCGGTTTGGAGGCGGGATCAAAATCCAGCGACAAGAGAAACACCGATCCTTCGGGCAGGCCCTCGATGTAATCGTAGACGCCGCGCACTTCTGAAGAAATCTTGATCGGCAGGCCCACCGGGAACAGCAGCGGCAGCAGTGTGCAGAGGCCGATCACCAGAAAGATGATCCGCCGGTCGATACGCAACATGCGGTCGGCGAGACTCATTCCTTGCCTCCGCCGAGATAGGAGCGTTCCACGCCGAAGATGATCTTGAACGAGAGGGCGACCGCGCCGAGGCTGACACCGATCAGGATGGCCCGCCGTACCGAGGCGTTCAGCACGTTCAATATCCAGCTCGACAGGTCACCGCTGAGCGGCAGAATGTACTCGCCGAGCGGAACCCGCCCCATCATGACGATGACGGCCGCGACCAGCAGCACCGCGGCTTCACGGCTGCGCGCACGAAACGACCGGTACGCGGCGGAAGCGATGAAGAAGGCCAGGATTGCAAACATGGTGCCCTGGAGCGGCACCAGCGTATAGGAATAGACCCAGCCGAACGACGTCAGCGCGCCGTCGATGCTTTCCTTCCCGTTATTCCACAACCCCACGGCGATCGTCCCGAGCATGCCCACATAGAGTACGAGGCTGTAGGCCCAGCCGGCTTCTTTCCTGCGGATCTTCGCCGCATGGACGTGGAACAGGCTGGTGATCCCGAGCACGAGGGCGAAGCCGCCGATGATCTGCAGCCACTTGGTCACCGTTGTGAGCAGCTGTTCGGAGGCCGGGTGCGGCACGTAATACTGAGCGGCCATGACTAGCCCGGTGATCATCGTGATGAGCAGCGGCAGTTGTCGGCGAAGAAAAATCATTTGAGATCCTTAAACAGATCGAGGAGCGGTTGCGCCCAGCTGTTGCCGGTAATGACGGCGATCGTGGCCAGCAGCGTGCCGATCCCGATCACGCTCAGGATGAAGGCCTTACCGAGGTCCTGCCCGCGCAGCGTACCGATCTGGATCGGTTCCTTCGACAGGTAGGCGCTGGCGGCATAGAGCTCTTCGCCGATCAGGGTGTAGTCGCAGGTGGTCACGAAGAACGGCAGCTGGTGATCCGAATCGGTTCCGGCGATTTGAATGGCGCCCGTGCTGGCGCCAGTTTCCGTCAGCAACAGTGATTCCGCAAAGTACGAGCCCATGAAGAAGTTGGCGGCCGGTTTGCGGCGGAGCATGATGCCGTCCACTGCCGCGGTATAACTAAACTGGTCGCTGGTGATAAAAAAGTTCGCGTCCTCTTTGAAGAGATCCGGCTTACCCGCTTCCATGTAGGCCTGCTTGGTGATTTCCTGACAGACGGCCATGGTGATCGGCTCGCGGTGCGGAACCAGCAATTCCGTTTCGTACGAGGCGGCTTTCTTCGCCACGCGTCCTAAAATAATCGCGGCGGCGATCGTCGCAGGGTCGTTCATGTCATGTGCGCCGGTCATGTAGAGCACCGGCTTGCCTAACTCCGTGGCCCGCCCGATGGCTTCATCCACCGCGTCGAGCCCAGGGATGCGCCGCAGAAAGATTTCTTTCCGTTTCGCCAGGCCGATGGCGTAAAAGACGATGGCGCCGAACATCAACGCCAGCACGAGGTTATTCAGCTGGTTCCAGTTCATCCAGTTCGGCTCTGCCGAGGCGACGACCGGCGGCGCGATCAGCCGTTCCTGGCCGTTGAGAGAGGCCACCGTGACGGCGTAAGGCTGACTGCTTTTCAGCTCGATACCTTTCCCATTCTTGATCAGAAAAATGTGATCGCCGGGATCACCGGATCTTGTCCACCAGGCCGACTTGCCCCCGCGGACATAGCGGGTATTCGACGGAAATTCTGCGATGACCTTCCAGGCTGCCGGATCCTGGGGCAGCCCACCCTCGTGCAGCAGGATTTGATACTTGGCGGTCGCACTGTCGTTGGGCGAGGGAGCCCAGAGCACCGTGAGACTGCCTCCCCCGTCGCTGGGCGTGTCGATCACGCGGAGTTGTTGCGGCATCGTTTGCGCCGTGGCTGGTTGCGGCCCTAGCGTCGGCAGGCAGGTCACGAGCGCGAGAATGAGAAGACGGTGCAGCACGCGGCTCAAGCTCCTTCGATCACTTCGATGTTGGCGCGCGGCACCACGGTGGTCGTGCCATCGGGAAACCGCACTTCCAAGACGCGGACTTCGCTCTCCGTTGGAATGGCCCGGAGTTCGGAAGGCAGTCCCGAGACCGCGCCGATCTTTCCGAACAGCGGATCGCGGATGACCCGCACCGGATCGCCCAGCTGAATGCCCTCACGTTCGACCCTGGTGACCTTGGCTGCGGCGGACGCGCCGCTGTGGGGAATGATAATTTCCGGACGGATCACTCCCGCACGAATCTGGGTGGCTCCTGAAATTGAGGCTTTCTGTCCCGCATGGGCTGACAACAACGCGAACGTCTTGGGCGCCATCGGGATCGTGCCGAATCCTTCGGTCAGAATCAATGTGAAGCCGACTTGCTCAGTGCCGGTGATCGCGACGCCCAGGTCGTAGCCGAGCAGTGCGCGCAAATCCTTATCGTGAATGCCGCCGACGACCAACCCGACGATGCCGAGTTCTTTTGCACGAGCCATGGTGGCGGCAGAGAGGAACGCGCCTCCGACGACGATCTTGCCCTTCATGGAGGCGTTCAACTGTTCCGGCAGCAGCGGTTGATCCGGCGCCTTCACGCCGATGACCAACTCCCCGCTGGTTTCTCCGCCGATGCCGAAGATGCCTTGTACCAGACTACAGGTGCTCTCCACCGTCACACCCTGGTCCGGATGTACCTCGGCAATCGCGCCATCGATATAGCCGCGCAACTCCAGCACTCGCGGCGGTTCACGCAACAGGATCTGTCCCGTGATGGTGGACACGGATTCAACCTTGCCCGTGATCGGCGAGCGGATTTCCGTCTTAAACCATTTGATGAAGGGTTTATTCTCCGCCAGCACATCGTCTTTCTGGACGGAATCCTTTTCCTTTTTCACCAGGTAGTCGTTGATCTCATCCGGCGCGATGCCGAGCTGGTTGGCGAGGTTGAGCGGCACGACTTTGCCGGGCAATTCGGCGCGCGCCACCGCCGTATCGGCATGCACGACATCGCCGACCTTGACCAGAACGGTTCCAGGCAACGGCAGAATACGCCTGCGGCGAACGGTGGTTCGTTCGGTGACGGTCAGGCCTGGTGTATACGAATGTGCCATAATCGGTTGCTGAAAACGCCTTGCAGCGTCGTTCTCAGTTGCTCATGCTCCTCGCCGTACACATGCCGGCAACTCCAACTTACATCGCCGGGTATAATCCAACCGCGTGATACCACCGTGTCAGCATAGCGACGCAAGCTGCCTGCTCCGTGGGCAACTGCAAGGGGCGGCCGCGCCCGTCGAGCATCAAGCCGACGACGCCCCCTTTCACGGTTCGCGTGAAGGATTGTCCTGGTCCTTCTCCAAGATCCACATGTTTGGCCGGTTGTAGCGTGACCGTGGCCTGCTGGTCGCGGGTCAGGGCGAATAGTTTCAAATCACCAAATGCCAGTGTACCCTTATCGATGCGTCCATCCGGCAGTGCGACTTCGTAGTCTGCGCAACGCTCCCCGTCCTTGCCCTGTCCGATCGGGGCGATACAGGTGCCGAGGTACACCATGCAATCGCGCACGAACACGTCGGTCGCGGCCTGTTCGTTGACGGTGGAGAGCACGCCAAGATGGGGCATCATGAAAATGCTGTCGACCGAAAGGGTCGTGACACCGAGTGGTTCGTAGGCATCGACCATCATCAACATGGACTGGATGCGGCGCGGCGCATGGGACAGGATGCCGCCGCTGCCGACAATCAAATCCAGCTTCAATAAATCGATCAGGGTCTTGCCGGAGGTGCGTTGTTCAAACACATCGGAAATGGTGCGTTCCTGCTGAATGCCTTTGAGTCCCGTCGCGAGCGACTTATGATGGATCAACGCCAGCCGCAAGGCCTCGCGTGCGATGGCATGTTCGATCTGTAGCTCATCGAGCGACTGCGGAATCGTCGTGGGGCGCACCATCTTGTTCTTGATGCGATTGCGCAGCGTTTGTTCATCGATGGTGAACGGCACCCATCGCATGATGTTGTCCAGGCCCGCTTCGGCCAACACGTTCGAGATGCTGTACGACATCCCGAGGTTGGCGCTGACCGTGCGGTTGAACAGGCCGTTGAACACTGAGAACACGTCGGTCGTCGCGCCGCCGATATCGACGCCGATCAGATTGATCCCCTCACGCTTAGCGATGGTTTCCATGATGACGCCGACTGCGGCAGGAGTCGGCATGATGGGCGCACCGGCCATTTCGATGAGTTTCTTATAGCCCGGCGCTTGCTGCATGACGTGTTCGAGGAACAGGTCATGGATCTTGTTGCGGGCCGGGGCGAGGTTCTCCCGCTCGAGGACAGGGCGGATATTGTCGGCGAATTCGAGCGCGGTTTTTTCACCCAGAATAGTTTTGACCTGCGGCTGCGCGTCCTTGTTGCCCGCATACACCAGCGGCAATCGGTAGGTGCTGCCGAAGCGCGGACGTGGTTCGGCGGCAGCGATATATTCAGCCATCTCCACCACGTGGGTCACGGCGCCGCCGTCGGTGCCGCCTGACATCAGAATCATGTCGGGCCGCATGGTGCGAATCCGTTCGATTTTTTCGTAGGGCAACCGCCCGTCGTTCGAGGCCAGTACGTCGATGACGATGGCGCCGGCTCCGAGGGCCGCACGCTGGGCGCTTTCTCCCGTCATGTTCTGCACCACGCCCGTGACCATCATCTGTAATCCGCCGCCGGCGCTGCTGGTGGACACGTAAATATCGACACCCCGTTTCGGGTCGCCTTGCGCCGCCTGGTTGGGCGTGATGATGCGGTCGCCGTCGAGGATGGTCCGGCCGGACAGTTCTTCGATTTCGGCAATGGCGTTGAGCACGCCGCGGGTGACGTCTTCGAAGGGCGCCTCAACGGTCGTCGGGGCCTCGCCACGGTAGGTCTGACGATACTCGTTCCCGACCTTCTCGATCAAAATGGCTTTGGTGGTCGTACTGCCGCAGTCGGTCGCGACGATGACGTTCAACGGATGCGCGGGCTTCATGATGGCGGGCGACTGCTGCTCTGCCGTCATCGACCCGGCGCTCCCTGGACGGTGGCGGCTTTGGCTTCGATGAGCGCGGCGAGGCGGTGCAGGGAATCGCGCTGCTCGAGCAGGCGGGCGATCTGTGCGAGTTCAGTCTGCGACAGCACGCATTCGACGATGGGAGCCAGAAAATGCAGCGCCTGACTCCCGAGAAAGTTCATGGGCCCCATCGATTCGAGGAACAACGTGGCCGGTGCCGCCATGCCGCGCGCTACGATGGCATCGGCCACGCGCTCCAGGAGGGCGTGGTCGTCCACCGTAAAGTGCTGCTGCGCAGGACGTACGGCAAACGCATGCCGGAGACCGGCTCGAAGATCGCGAGTGCGACGGGACAAAAATGCGGATGAGAAGACAGACATAAGTGCTTGTCAGATCAGCTTAAACGCTTCGTTCGGCATTATATGAAGGGGCTGAGGGAGAGTCAATCGATGCTCGGCGCGAGATGCGGTGTCTGCGGTCAGGGTTTTTTATTGTCCTCGGGTGTGTTGCCGGACGCCGGCGGACAATTCATTCCGGCGAATGGATTGAGCGGATTGACGCGCGGCGAGCAGCGCTGTGCTTCCGGTGCCGCCTTCTCGCCTGCCGCCTGCGAGCCGGTGTGCGGCAAGGGCGGTTCTCCGAGGCCCGGTTGGCGTGGACTCATCGGCGAGGCGGGAAGAGACGGGGCAAATACGTTCGGCGGCAAGTCCGGCGCAGGTGCCGGTGCCGCTTCAACCGGAGGCGTAAATCCACCCGGTGGTGAGGGCGAGGGAGTCTCGACGAGCGTGCAGCCCTGTTTTCCTTTTGGCTGGTCCGTCAGAACGGTGCGGCCATCAGGGCCTGTGCAACTGTAAATTTTGGCCTGTGCCTGGTTCGGCAGAAGCAATACGATGAGGGCGCATGCGAGGAAGTGAACCCAGATCATCGTCAATTTCCCGGCGTGGGACCAATGAGGAGATGACGGGGCGCTCACGAAGCTGCTCCCCGTGAGCCTGCTCGACTATAGGCCCGGGGCGGTGGACTGTCAATCAGCCGGGAACGTCACGCGGTGGAACGTCAGCCGGGTGGTCGCCCCAGCCATTTCTTGAACAGGCCCAGGAGCCCGACCTCCGGCTCAGGCTGACGGTCCGGATATTCCACCCACAGCTCCTGCGATCCCAGGTACAGGCCATCGCGGTAGCTCTGCTGGCTTTGCAATTGCGTATACCCCTGTTCCTGCAGCAACCGGATCAGCTGCTGCAGCGCGTCGGTCGTGCTGGGCGCTTCCTGGGTGACGAGGTGCGTGGATTCGTATCGCAACACCGCCTGGTAGCCGCCCGCGGTGTGCAGGAATTCCACGGGGCGATTGAAGCCTCGCTCCCTGGCATCGAAACCGGCGAGTTGGTATTTCTCTCCAGCCGGGGTGGACATCGCACGACTACAGGGCGCGATACACGGCCAGTAGGTCACTGAGCGCGATGGTCTTGTTCTTGAGAATGACCCGCTCGGCTCCCAGCACATCCAACGCCGCGACCTTCTCCGTTCCGCCCATGAGGCATTTGCTGCCCAGCGCGAGGACCCGTTCACATTCCTTTTCGACCTTACCCTTCACGACGGGATTCACTTTGAGGATATCCATCATCTTGGCGCGGGTCTCGGCCAGGTGTTTCTGGAGTTCGGCTTCCGGGTAGTCCTTGCGCGCGGCTTCATCCTCGCAGCGGTCGATATATTGGGTCAGAAAGACATAGAGCCGCACGAAGGTTTCGGCGATCTCAATGTGTTTCGGGGTCAGCTGGTTGTCCGCCATTGGAGCCTCCATTCACTGGGTGTCGGAATGATCGTTTCGTGGTTGCGGCGCGTGCGGCCGGCCCTGCGTCACAGCCGCACTTTGATATCGGTGCCTTCGACCGTGACTTCGTAGGCGGTCACTTTTGCCGAGGGATTATTGATGCAGGTGCCGGTCTTCACGTTGAACTCCCAGTTATGCCAGGGACAGGACACGACATCGCCGACCACATCCCCTTCGCCCAGCGGCCCGCCGCGATGGACACAGGTGTTATCGATGGCATAAAAGGCACCGTCCACGTTAAACACGGCGATGGCCTTGCCGTTCACTTCCGCGACCATGCCGGCGCCCGGCTTCACGTCGGCGGTTCCCGCGATTCTAATCAACTCGCCCATACATCCTCCCTGAGTGCGTCAGTCTTCCTTAGTCCGGCTTCCGATCGGCGGCCGGCCGTTTGATTTTATCCAATAGACTTTCGATCCGGCTCTTGGTCGCCGCTGCTCCGCCTGTTTGCAATGCTGCTGCCAGTTTTGCCGCGATCTCGCGAAAGGCCTGGGCCTGCGGCGAGTCGGGTTTGGCGACCACGATCGGGTTTCCAGTATCTCCCCCGGCGCGAATGACGGGATCAATAGGAACCCGTCCGAGGAAAGGAATCCCGAGTTTTTCCGCGGCCCGCTCTCCGCCGCCGTGCGAGAAAATCTCGGTGCGTTCTCCGCAATGGCCGCAGACGAAAAAGCTCATGTTCTCCACGATGCCGAGCAGGGGCACGTTCACCTTCTGGAACATCATCATGCCTTTGCGCACATCGTGCAAGGCGACTTCCTGCGGTGTCGTCACAGTGACGGCGCCTGACAGGGCGACCAGCTGCGTCAGGGTGAGCTGCGCGTCGCCCGTTCCGGGCGGCAAGTCGATCAACAGATAATCCAACTCGCCCCACAACACATCACGGAAGAGTTGCTGAATCGCCGTGTGGACCATCGGACCACGCCACACGACGGCGGTGTCTTCCGGCACGAAAAACCCCATCGAGATCAGCTTGACGCCGTGGCTTTCCGCCGGGGCGATCTTGCCGTCCTTTTGTTCGGGGGTTTTCTCGACTCCCATCATCATGGGGATGTTGGGACCATAAATGTCGGCATCCAGCAACCCCACTTTGGCGCCGGTGAGGGCGAGGGCCACTGCCAGATTCACCGAGACAGTGGATTTACCAACGCCGCCTTTGCCGCTGCTGATTGCGACGACGTGTTTGACTCCGGGAATGATATTGGGTCGAGCGGCTGCCTCTTCCTGGTGGGGTGCGCCGCCATGTTCGTCTGCCATAGTATGCCTCCTCCGCCCCGCAGTCCGAGTGGAATGCGCGGGTTTCATTGCATATTAAGCTATCGCCGCGGCGAAAAGAAATGGGCCAGTAGACGCAGCGTGCGGCTGGGCAGAAGAGGTCAGCGTGATGACGGTACACAGAGGCGTGAACGGTCACAAATTCCGTTCATTGAGGCCGTAGCGAGGCAGGAAACGAGGTGTACCCGCAGTGGTGCGGGGAGCAGGATGGCGATGCGAGAACAAGGCCAATGGGCTGTTTCACCATCTTTTTACGTGCGTTCGCGATGGAGGTTATAGGTCAACCCCAACAGCGAGAGCGAATAGATCAACCATTTGGACGGGTCGAAGTTGTACCACTTTGATCCATTCCGGTAATCGTGTGAGTAGGTATGGTGGTAGTTGTGGTAGCCCTCGCCGAAGCTGATGAACGAGATCAACCAGCTGTCGCGGCTGCTGTCCTGCGTGCCGTGCGGTTGGGTGCCGACCATATGGCAGAGAGAGTTGATTGTAAACGTGGAGTTCAACACCAGCACGGTGCGGAGCACCCCGGCAAGCAGGAAGCATCCCAGCCCGCTGGTGAAGCCGCCGTTCAGGTACCCGAGCGCAAACGGCAGCAATAATCCCGATGCGACGATGACCCAGTAATACCGGTGTTGCCACATGATCATCGGATCGGTGCGTAATTTCGCGGCGAACCGGTCTTCACGATACGGGGTATCGAAAAACAACCAGCCGACGTGGCTGTGCCAGAATCCCTTTGAGGCATTGTAAGGATCGGCTTCTTCGTCCGTGTGCGCATGGTGACGGATGTGATCGGCGCACCAGAGTAGAGCCGAGTTTTGCACGGCCCATCCTCCCATCACCAGCAGGCAGGCTTTGACCCAGGGATGGCTCTCGAAGCTGCGATGGGTGATCATGCGGTGATACCCCACCGTGATTCCCATGCCGGTCACGATATAGAGGACGGCCAGCAGGACCCAATCGAGTACGGTGTAGTCATAGAAGTAGGCGAAAAGCGGGACGCCGACAAAGGTCAGCAGCGTGAGTGCAGAGAACAGGGCCACGGTGCCCCAGCAGACGGATTGTGTGGTCGAGTCGGCCATCGTACTCCTTCGGAACCTGTGCGCAACTCTTCGCCACAGTGCACCGCCAGCTAAGGGTGTGGGTCAAGGCAAACGGCGCACTGTAACGGAGCGGCTGTCAGATTTTCAAGAGGAGAAGTGTGTTTGGTTGCAGCAAAACTGACCGAGAAGGAACGGTCATATGATCTGATCAGTTTTCATAGCCAGCGAGAATCGTCAAGTGAGTTGTGCCTGATGGTCGCCTGAGCCACGCAGACGGCGTTACCACCGCATGAAGGGTACCGGGTTGAAGGGATGTTTGAGAAACCACGATCCGCCCGTTTTTATGAGAAATGTGTGAAAGCCATGGTTGGGAATGAGGGCCTTCACACGGCTGATATGGTCTCGGGGAATGCCAAAACTGAACAGGCCGAGCGAGAAATCAACCAAGTCGCCTTTTCGGAACAACTCGACGAGAGGATAGCGGGCATCTGTATAAGCACGCACCTTGTGATGCCTGTCGATCATGAGGGCAATTTCTTCAACCCACGCCTGCCGCCCCGTCTCGGACAGGTATCGGGCTGCGTGGGCGACTGAAGGCGGAATGTAGTCGAGCGTCTGGTCGGACCAAAGACCGATATCGTG